>JAHQWG010000037.1 GCA_029856045.1 Promethearchaeia archaeon
CACATTAACGGTTCCACCACATATTACAGCTTCTGCTGGCTTTGATACTTTTTGCCATTCATTTGAAAGTTATTTAAACATAAATGCATCATATTATATCGATCTTATTGCGTTGGAATCAATAAAACTAGTAATCAAGCATCTTCCAATTGCTGTTGATGATGGGTCAAATAGGAAAGCAAGAGAAGCGCTTTCTCTAGGTAGTACCCTTGGAGGTCTTTGTATTGCAAATGCAGGAACAACATTACCTCATGGAATAGGTATGGCTATTGGAGGGCATACAACAAATATAATGCATGGAGAATCTCTTGCAATTATGTATCCTGAAATAAACCGATGGACTTGGAAGCATGCAATATCTAAATATGCAACGGTAGGAAGACTATTTAATCCTAAATTGGAAGATGAATCTGATGAAGTTGCAGCGGAAGAAGCATGTAATGAAATGGATATATTTCTTAAAAAAATCGGTATGTGGATGGATTTTAAGGATAAAAAGGTGTCTAAAAATATATTAAAAGCAATCGGTGATGATACAATTAAACTTCGGAACTACACACTTCATCCTAAAGTCGCTACTCTTGAAGAAATAAACAATTTACTTAAAAGAAGCTACAAGAGGTAGGAATTTAATATTTTCAATCTATAAATGAAGCTTTTTTATTATTTTCCTTTACTTTTTTTGAATCTTTATAATAGAGAGATAATGTATTCTCGATGGGATAACCTAGAATTTATCCTGTCTCCCATAGTTTTGCACCTAACTCTGTATCCCACGAATCTATATATTCATTTAATTTTTTATCTTTTTTTAAATCAATATCTTTAACGATATCGTCAAAATCAACATAATCTTTTTTAAGTGATTCAAGATCAAACAAATCGTTTAAACTCCCCTTTTGTTCAAGAATAACTTGGTAACCTTTTTCACTTTTTTGATATTGGCAAAATAATCCTTTTAATTTCGCAACTTTACAATATTGTTTTGCTTCTTCAATTGTATTTTGACATAAAACTCCAAAGGGTTTTTTGCGTTTTATAGTTCTCTGAAATTTATGTTTTTTTAACTCTTTCAATGAAGTCCTCGCGAACGGGGTAGAAAATATCAAGCATTATAAAGGGTTCATTACCAATGCAGGTATCGCTATGTGGAGTGTTTGGTGGTATACAATAGAAATCACCCTTTTGAACAACTCGTTCCTCGTCGCCAATACGTAGTTTCGCTTTACCAGAATATACCATGCCTATTTGCTCGTGTGGATGTGAATGAACAGGTACGGTGCTACCTACCTTTGTGGTATTGAGTACCATCATCATCTTTTCACCGTGAAGACCAGTTAGAATAATAGTTTCAAGTTGAGGCATTTGTTTCAACTTAGGAGCATCTTTTGGATTTATAAAGTAAGAAATTTTACTTTTTTTCATTTATTTAATCCTTTATTTTAAATTAATTAAATATTTATTGGTAAAACGGAGGAAAAAAATGAAACTATGTTTAAAATTAAGAAGAAAGTAGGCCAAATTAATAAATACAATTAAATAATCTTAAGGCAAAAATCATTATTAATTGTATTTAAATAAAAAAGAAGAATTGAAGATGGCTGAAAAACAAAAAATAAGATCATCTGAAGGCTTATCATCAAGAAAAGTTTTTGGGTATTTAATGGGGATACCACCATTAACTTTATTGATTGGGATTTTCGAATTATCCTATATAAATTTCTTTTACGATTATTTAAAGCTTAATGGAACCCTTTTCGTTATAGGATTAGTCATTTATGCATTTATTAATTCATTAAATGACCCCTTGATTGGCCATTGGAGTGACAATGCAAACGTAGAGAAATGGGGAAGTAGAAGAATTATCTTTATTAAGTACTTCAGTCCTATTTTGGTAATTGCTTTTGCTTTCATGTGGTTTCCATGGAGCTATACTGATCAAATTATAATTTTTATTCACTTTATAATTAGCATTTGTACATTTGACACGTTATTAAACATTGTAGTTATGACTTGGATGGCGTTGCTTCCTGATATGACCATGAACCTCGTGGAGCGTACGAAGGTTAACTTTATTGGTGCCATCATTGGACTATTCCTAGGTTTTTTTGTTTTGGTAATTCCATATATTATGGACAATCTACCGGTGTTTCAATTGGTTAATATCGTTGTTGCAGTTATTAGTTTTATATGTTATGCTCTTGTTATTAAATTTTCTAAAGAGAGACCCGAATTTCAAAGAGATAAAAGTCCACCGCTTTTGGGAGCCCTCAAACAGACAGTAAAATCAAGGTCATTCATGATGTATATTGGATGGAATTTTATGAGAGGAATTAATGGTTCTATTGGGTTGGGTTATTTATTTGTTTATATACTGATACTCGGGGGGCAAAACATTGTTTGGTATTTTATAATAATTATAGTTATCGGCTACGGGTCTAACATTTTTTGCATGAAAATAAAGGATAAATATGGGATAAAAAAGCTCATGATAAGTTTTGGAATATTGAGAATCATCGGTGGATTTGTGACTTTCATTTTTATCCTTAATCCTGCGCTGGAAGGATTCATTTGGCTCGGATTAATTTGGACAACCTTCTTTGGAGGAACTGGAATATTCTTCACAATACTACAAACGGTACCTATTGATGAGGATGAAGTTAGATACGGTTCCCGGCGGGAGGGTATGTTTTATGGGATTAATGCACTCTTTACAAAACCTGCTGCCAGCCTTGGTCCAATAATAGCCACTTTCATTTTGACCGCAACTTTTTATGTTACAGGCGGTTCGAGAGATGCCCAACCGGAATCTGCCATAATAGGGATTAAATGCCTTTTCTTTCTCGTTCCTCAAATATTTTCAATATTGGCACTTGTTTTTATTTATTTTTACCCAGTGGATCGAGAAATATTAAAACAACTTGAAATAAATCTCGAAACGCTGCACCAGCAGAAAAGAGAACGCTTAGCAAATGAAAAGTTTAAAAAAATATAGAAGAAAAAAAATTTCAATTTTGATTAATTCTGATTTGCTTTATTTTAAGAAATTGTGAAGCGATATTTTTACATTTATGTAAGCGTTTACTTGTTTGTTGCAGTAAATCAAAATGGTAACTACAAAATACACCTTTAAATAATAATAACTGCTTTTGTAAACAGATAAAAAGTCTTATTTGGTATAAGATAATTTTTAAATATTTGATTTGAACCAAACAAAAAATTGGGAGATTTAATTAATTTGAACCAACAAGATGCATTAAAGTTTTTTCATGCATATATTAGTGAAATGATAAATCTTGGTGGAGAGAACCTACCTAGGAGTATATCAACACGATTGGGAAGTAAATTGGCAAAAATTTATAAAGAGCGAGAAATAGAGTCTTTAGAGCAGGCTTTAACATATTTATATGAAGTATTAGGAGCAGAAGTGAAAATAGAAAAAGTAAGTAAGAAAAAGTTTAATATAAGAATAAAACATCCTTATCAGTTTTGTCCAATTGGAGGCTCTTATAATCCTTCAAAAAGGGAAAAATTTTTGGAAATTATCTGTATTCCTTATACAATTGGATTTCTTAAAGAATTTAACCCCATTAATGGATATCACATAGATTCAAAGAATTGTATCCTTCGGGATGGCGGTCACCTATGTGAATATGATTTAATTTTAAATCTAAAGGACCAACTGGGAGAAATACACAAGGCTATATTTTAAAAAGATTGAGAGAATTTTATTTAAAATAAAAAAGGAATAAAAAAAATTAATTTTTATTAAAATATATTAAATGCCAACCAGAAAAGGAGTAATCCGATTCCGAAATAGATAATAGAGCTGAGATATGTTACGTGTTTTGAGTAATTTTTAAATTTCCTTCCACTTTCAGTTAGGATGTAATTCACTTGCACGTATGGCGTAGGAGCGCGTCTATACCAGCCATAAACTTGAACGTTTTGACCGATTAATTCATCAACTCGCATGATTGCCCAGAAGAAATCGACAATCCTCAGTCCAAATCTGTAATCCACAGTAATTAAGCCTGTCTCGTCTTGAACCACAAGGTCTTCTGAATACCACAATCCTGGAATCCCTCTTCCGATTATCTTTCCCTGAAGAACTGTAGCAACTGGACGTATCGGACTTACTTTCACGTTAGTAACTAATTCTGCAATTGTATAAGGCTGGAAACTTCCTCTGTATTTATAAAGAGTTCTAACGATAACGGCTAATCCCATAAGATAGAAACCGATTGCCCAAAAGAAAAGTATATTTATTCCGAGTAAAAATGTAGAATAATTGAAGATTAAGTTAATAATCCATAAAATTGTGAATCCAACACAAGAGATAAATACTAAGGAAGGAAGCCATAACCAGAATAAGTCAGCTAAGAATTGATCCCATAAAGATTTTCCAGCTTGTTCTTCCGCTCTTTCCTTAGTTTTTGAGAGATCAATTTCAGGAATAACATTGAATTCAGCACATCGTTTATTTAGTGCTAAAATTCTTTTTGCAGGAAGGGGGTGTGTGCTAAACACTTGATAATATTTAGCCCAAGGATTATGTAAATCCCAAGCCGCTGCCGCCTCAATGTTCTCCTGGGAGAATCCACCAGAGGAGCCTACGCTTGCTAATGCTAATTTTTTTGCATCTTTTTTATTATAAATACCTAGCGATCGTAATGTATGAACTTTCGATTTATACATTTCAGATGTCTTATCTTGAGCTTCAAGAAGTCCGTAGGCTATCTTGACTAATGCAGTAGATAAATAGTTAGGATTTTCCATCATTTCGGCACTATTTTCGTCAGCGTAGTATTCTCTGAATCTGGAGATAAGCAATGTTATCAAGTATCCAAAATAATATGCAAAGTAAGAAAGCACACCAATAACTAAAAGCGCTAAACCAAAATATCCACCCTTCTCACTCCTTCCACGTGTAGTAGAACGTCCAGCAAAAAAACACCATCTCGCTACTACATAAAGCAGAACTGGTATTGCACTTGCTAATGTCATAACTATGAAGTCGCTATGTACTACATGACCCATTTCATGAGCAACGACCGATGCTTGTTCTTTTTTATTAAGATGCTTTAGAATTCCAGAGGTAATTACCACACGGGAATTATTCTTATGATGACCAAAAGTAAAGGCATTAGGGTTTCCATCATTAATTAAGCCCATTCGTGGTGTTCGGATGTGAAACTTTCTCATATGAGCTTCAACAACCTCGGCAAGATGGGGATATTGACTTTTATATTGGTCAAACGGAATCCAGTCAATCCGGTAAATCCAGCCGATGATATATGGTGAAATAAGGTATTGAAAGCCGATTATTCCGATGGTTAATATAAGCATGAACCATAAGCCCCAATTAAACCACCAACCAATCACATATATGATTGCAAAAAGCAGTGCAAATAGGAAAAATAACATGAAGCCGGACCGAATTTTATAGCCCATCATTTATCACATATTTATATTTAGATTTTTTTTTATTTATTTAAAATTTGAATTTTATTATAGAATTATGAACCCAGCTACACATATATTTTTTTTGTTTAACCCATGAAAACGGGTAATTTATTATATTTGTATTAGAAAACAATAGAAAAGATTTATATTAAACAAAACTATTATTCATTAAATTTTTTGAGAAAAATCAAGAATTTTTAATTGAAAAAAGATAATATTGCGAAAGTAGAAAGAAATAATTATAAATTAAATATTATTAATTATGTAAAATTAAATATTATTTAACAATAAACACAAATAAAGTAATCCTATAATAAGTGAGATTTTAATGTCGCTAAAAGAATTTACAAAGGAAGTATTTACGGAATATGGTTTTACCGAAGATATGATTGGTGTTTATTTAACTTTTCTAAGGCTTCCACGCGCTACTATAAGTCAAGTTTATATGTATATAAATAAAGATAAAGATATCGCGTTTGAAAGTTTAGAAGCGGATCTTCAGAAAATCACAGAAATTACCTCCGATTTAGTAAGTAAAGGATTCTTAAAGAAGATTCCCGGTATTGTGGATCGTTATATTCCACTTGAACCATTTTTTGAATTAATTATAAGGCAATCTAAAGTTTTACGAGATGAGATATCAAAGACTAAGGATGATGTTCTTGCTGATCAAAGTAATCGCTTTGAAACTTTAGAAGGTATTCAGGATAATACAATAAATGAAGTTACAAACGCTGTTGAGACTCAAGTTAATGATTTTTTTGTCGATTCTGATAAAAAGGAGACTTATAAGAAGGAAAAAATTGAAGCAGCAAACAAGAGGCTTACAGATACATTAAAGTCTGTTGAAAATGAGTTGCATGGAACAGTTGATAAAGATTATTCTGAGTTAAAGAGTGATATTGATGAATTGGATTATGAGGAAAATTCTGAATTAGATAAAATCTCGGAAACCCATAATAAAGCAACGAAAACTCTGGAGTTTAATTTTCACAACATACTCAACACACTAAATGAAACTGTTAAAAATATCTCTAGTACTTTCGTTGATACTTCTGAGAATGGTACAACAACCGCAAAAAATGATATTAATTCAATCATAAAAGCCTTACTTGATGATTTTTTAAATAGAGTCTCAAACTTAGAGACCGAATTGAAAAAGGATTTAGATTCTCATGTTGATCATCATAAAGATGAGGCTGCAGATCTTAAACCAAAGATGGAGAAAATTTTAGAAAAATATATGGATCAAATGAATAAGGTCATTGTTGATTTGAAAGAGAGAATTGATACTTTGTTTAAGGAACATATATCCACATTAAATAAAACATCAACACAACTTCAAGAAAGGGTTAAGGATCATGTAGAAAATCGTCATAAGACGCTAGAGAACCAAGTTACACAATTTAGAGATACTACTCTGACATTAATGGACAATTTGGTAACCACTAGTGAAAAACTCACTGATCTATCGTCTGAATTAAAAAAGAGAGGTGCTGCTTTTAAAGCGCTTTTCGCTGGGAAACATAAAAAATATAAAGCGATTTATAAAGAGATTCAAGTAAAGGTAGAAACAATTTCGGATAAATTAAAGCAAGAATTTTCACAATCAACTGAGTTATATATTGAAGATACTTCTAAAACTACGAGAGATTTAAAAAATGATGTAACAACAACTATTTCTCTAGAAAATGAGGAATTTAACAAGCAAACAACGGATTTAAATTCAAGAGCGCAAAGTACAATTGATACAGATATGGGACCTCTTGCAAATGACCTTGTAGGTGAAGTGGAGTCCACAATAGATGAAGGTGTAAAACATTGTTCAGATACTTCTTTAAAATTAAAAGATTCCTTAGAAACTTCCCTAAATCAACATCATGATGATTATAATAAGGCGATCACACGGCACAATGATGTTACAATAAAACATTATAATGATTCCGATGCTGATGTGAAGAGGTTAAATACGGATTTTGTTAAAGATATGGATATTAAATTTAATGCTGGAGTTTCTGATGTAACAAATGAAGTTAATATTCAAATAAAGGATATTGATACCCATCGTGATAATTATAGAATAAAACAAAGAGAAATGTTTGATGAGCGTCTTAGCAAAATTCGAGATGATTTCGACAGATCAAAGCAATCTACAACATCTAAAGTTGATGGAGAGATTAACTTCTTTAATAATGATTGCAGCGAATTAGATAAAAATTTGTATGATATGCTTGAAGATCATAAAAATAAATATAAAGAGAATGCGACTACTCTACAAAGTAGCCTTTCAAACACGGTTAAGGACACGATTCAAAACGTCAAGGATGCAATTGCTGATTTTACTCTAACATTTATGAACTCAATAGATGATTGCAATGAAACAGCCGAAAAAAATGAAGAGAAATTGAATGACATCGATCAAGCTTCAGGTGCAATCCCAGAAATTAAGAAAGTCAACACTTGGCATACTATTGGCGTGGAAGCGTTAATAGCTGCGATTAAAGATACAATTCATAGAACCAAGAGCTCCATTATTATCGTTACTCCAATTGTTATTCCAGAAATATTGCAATTAATCTCACAGGTTGCATTTCAAAAGAAAGCAGCTCGATTTCTATTGACTTCACACTGGAATCTTGCTCAATATGGTGATATTATAACTAAAATGAAAACCTTGGGGAATATTCAATTTCGCCAGTTAAAATCCAAGGGAGACTTTTACGCAGTTACTAGGGATGCAGAAGAAGTACTGCTTGCTCCTGCATCAAAGAAGGATGAGGACATAGTAGCGGTTATTAGCGAAGAGGAAGGTTATGCAATACTCTATAGTCAATTTATTGGCCCAATATTTCAAGCGAACTCGCGGCCAATCTAATCTAAATTTTTATTATTTTTGTTTTTTAATCAAAATAAGTAATTTTTTTACGAATAAGTGTCTGTAGATTCGATTTTTTTTTATTTGTTATTAATAATCTTTTAATTTACTTTTTGTTTAAGATTAGAAATATATCAAAAAAGAATAAAAAAACAATAAGAGAACATTGTTTTATTTTAATTTGTTTTTTAACACTTAATTGATTAAGGTATTAGCACGTTTTAGGCATTTTTCAGCGTCTGAAACTATAGTATTGATTATTTCCGATACGGTTTTAACGCTTTTTATAATTCCTATACTTTGACCTAAAAGCACGGCTCCATCATCCACTTTTCCATCATATATCATTTCATAATATTTTCCATCTTCTAGAACCTGTTGCAATGTTAAATTTTGTTCTTGGGCCATTTTTTCTTCTTTATCCGCCACGAGACTATGGTGTGCGGCATATTTATTTTTCCAGAGTCTAATTGGACCTAAGAAACCAGTTGTTAAAACAGTATCTACAGCTCTTGCTGGGGGAACAATAGCCTTGTAATCTGGGTGAAATTCACTTTCTTCTGAGGCTATAAATCTAGAGCCCATCGCAATTCCACCAGCACCCATAGATAAAGCGGCGGCAAGACCTTCACCAGTTGCAAAACCTCCACATGCAATTATTGGCATATCAGGATATTTTTGTTTAACTTGCTGCAAAAGAACTAATGAGCTTATTTTCTCATAGGATTGATGACCACCACCTTCACCTCCTGTGATAACCATGCCATCAACCCCTGTAGCAACACATTTATCAGCAAGCCATAAGGCTGGTGCCACATGGAAATGTTTTATATTTGAGCCGCTTTCTCTTAATCTTTGGAAAGCTTTAGTATATATCAGTTTTGAAGTACCAGCACTTGTAATCAAATAGATAAGCTGTTCTTTTATTTTTGGGTTGTTCATAATAAATTTTGGAACATTTCTGCAAAGATGTTGAGCATCAAGTTGCATTCTTCCAGTTCTAATATTAAGTCCGAAAGGTTTATCGGTATGTTCTACAATATATGTCATGTCCTCTTTCATTTGTTTAAAACTATCTTTACCGTACATATTAGTATGGCTAATAACACCAAGCCCACCTGCTTCAGAAACTGCAACCGCTAATTTTGTTGTATAAAATGGACCCATAGGCGCAGCAACAATGGGATGTTTAATCCCTAACATTTTGGTAATATTTGTTTCAAATACCACTAATTATCACTTTTTATTCTTATACTATTTTTTTTGTTTTAGTTTGCTGATAGAATAAAATTATAAAGTCTTAAAAGTTTTATACTGCAAATCTATTTTATTTTTATTAAGAGATATAAAAAATCATCATGAACATAATATGGATTTACATGTTGATTCTGAGGGTACAGCATTTTTAATTTTTGATAAGGGTTTCAGTCTTTTTACTATATCTAAACCGAGTTATTGGAAACACCAAGATAATAACGAATTAATTTCATATTCATGTGTAGGTGGTAAATTGGAAGAGGGAGAGAACCCCATAGAGGCTGGAAAAAGGGAAGTTTATGAAGAGATAGGCATAGATGTTCATATTTTTTCATCAAAAGTGACGCATCTAATAGATTTAAGATCAAATAAAAAAGTGATTGAATATAATCAAGCCATTAAGCCATTTGCAATTTATTATACCAAATTTTCAGAAAACCTGGAGGAGGATTCAGAAAATTCTACTCTTTTGGGGAGAGTATATGTTTATTTTGCAAACCTTTTGGGAGATCCTTCTCCATCATCAGAAATTCCTGCATTATTATGGCTAAAATGGGAAGATATGTTATTCAATATATCAAGTCCTATGCATTTTAATGAGATACGTTCAAAGGGACGAATAATCGAAAAATTGGAAATCCCAAGAAATTCTTATTTTTCACCAGTAATGACTCCTGAGGTTATTGGTAAAGTATTTGGAGATATAAAAAAGTGGATGAATCATTGATATTATTATCAAATTTTTATCATTTAACTGAAATTTTTTTTAAATAGTGGTTTATTCTCAATTGCAATCACAAAATTTTTATAACTTTTTTCTATGTAAGTATTCATGGTTGATATTAAGGAATGGTTTGAAATAATAAAGCATAAGGATTATCTATACGTTATTCGAGAAAAACTTGATGAAGTTGATCCTCGTTTTAAAACAAATTATACTAATATTTTTCTGCTTCTTGGTTCTCACTCTGCCTTATTGATCGATACGGGATGTGGATTATTCCCACTAAAATCCATAGTTAATGAATTAATAGGAAATAGAAAGCTCCTGGTTTTCAATACTCACTCCCACTGGGATCATGTTGGTGGAAATGCAGAATTTGGTGAAATTTTTATTCACACAAAAGAATTATCAAAAGCTAGACGATCTAGAAATCTTTTTTTACTTAAAAGTTCTCCAAAAGAGATAGCTAAAAATTACAAGGAAATAAAATATAATCTCCCTCCAGCAGAAATCGTTAATCCCTTGAATGATGGAGATAAATTTGATTTAGGAGATCTTTCCGTTGAAATTATTCATACTCCGGGTCATTCTAGTGGTTCGATTTCAATTCTTACAAACAGAGGAGAACTATTTACAGGCGATACTGCCCATTATGGGACTATGTATTTACCGTCTAAACGACATTTTCCTGAATTCCTTAAAATTATCTCTAAATTAATGGAACCCTTCGAAACAAATCCAAACATTGAAATTTATCCGTCTCACGAAGATTATCCCGTTGGTAAAGAACTCTTACAGGATCTTTTTCAAGAGGTTAACAAGATCGATGATTTTTGGGAAAAGAAAAATTTCTACCCTTTTATTTTTTGTTGGTTTCTTGAAGGCGACTCTTTTAAATATATCATAAGGATGTTTATTCTTAAGGCAATTATGTTGAAATTGAAGTACATACTCGGGAAAAAGTTTTAATCCTTTGAGATTACAAAAAAAAAGGAACTATTAATCATTTATTTTACTTATTAGCCTCATCGTCGTCCGTGTGGATTCTTTTAAGGTCTATTTCACTATATCCTGGCAAAACATTTATGAGGTTTCTCATAGATCGTTCAACATCCTTACTTGAGGCAATATATCTTCCAATAATTAATATATCTGCTCCCATTTTAATTGCATATTGAGCAGTCTCGGGTTCTATCCCTCCTGCAACAGCTACAAGCACTCTATCTCTCCCAGAAACAAGTTTTTTATCTTTATAAAACTCTTTAATTTTTGGAACCCATGCCCATTTCTGATGTTGAAGATCGTTAGTTTCTACACTTTCGGTATCTATTCCTCTATGTAATATTACTACATCAGGAATTTCCTTTAGTTGGGATAATTTTACTATAGGGTCATCAACTTCCATCATATCTATATACGCATAGATACCTACTCTATGGGCTTCAAATATAAATTTATCAAGCATGACCGGAGATGCAAGACCTGAAGCAACCACAGCATCTGCGGTGGCATCAAAAGCAAAATCTACTTCAAGTTTTCCAACATCTAAAGTTTTTAAATCAGCGACTAAAAATACATCTGGCAATTCTTCTCTTAGTTTTACAACTGCATCCATTCCATATTTTTTTATCAAGGGAGTTCCAGCTTCAATAATTATTCTATCACTTCTTGGTAATTGCGAAACAACTTTCATTTGATGGTCTATTGAGGGATGATCCAATGCTACCTGAATATAAGGTGGCCTCCATAAACGTGGCATCTTGATTCCAGAGACTGGGTGTTTTGCTCTATCTTTATCATAAAATATTTTCTTAATTGTAGGATATTTTTCAATTGCTCTTTTGATTGCTAATTTTGTTGCACCATAATTATATTGGTAAATTCGTCTATAATCTAAAGCACCTGGGTGAATAAAACAGCTAACTACAATCACCCAATCGTCGGCTTTATTGATTGGGATCACCCCTTCTTCTAAAGAATCTGCTACGGCTTTGGCGATTGCTGCCTGGGCTGGTCCAAAAATTTTACTTGCATCCTCTAGATTTCCAATAGTAACTTTTGGAATTATTAAGGTTTGGGGTTTTGGTGTTAAATTAGGTCGAATTACGGCTAATAAAGCGCCGTGACCGGCACTAGGTTGGGTCATTGCATTTGCAAAAGCTTGTCCAACAGGTCCGTTTTTAGATCCAATCATTAAGTCAATGTGAGCTAGGTTTTCTTTCTCACCAAGAAGCGCTTCACCTATTAAAAATTCATCTTTAGAGGGCATATAAATCAATTTTTTTTTTAATTATTTTAAAATATTATCCACTATGTAAAAAGAGATTGTCAATTTATTAAAATTTAAGTATTATGAGGGTATTAGTTTGAGGTAAATTTGAAAGGGATATTTTTTTTAAACTTATTCTAAATCAATTTTATCTTTATCAACTTTATTAACATTTAGTTGTTCTTTTATTGGCTCATCTATTAAATTTTCAGGAATTTTCATTGAATTAAAAATAGAATTCATTTCTCCAGGTCGATTGAATTTTTCTTCCATAAAAATTGGGATCTTTAATTGTTCGCCCTTAACTTTTAAATCTTCTGGAATATAATATTCTATCGCCTGAACTTTACCATCTTTTATTATTAATCTTATAGAATACTCGTATGTATTATCAAAATAGAAGCCATTAGGAATTTGTCCCAATTTTTTTATTGTTTTTATTTCATCAATTTTAGTTATATATGAATTGAGTTCAGATTCATAGGAATAGAAATCCCCTCCTATAAGAATAATTTTAGGATGGAAATCTTCTGGTTGAGGGATAGATTTAAGCAATTCTAATGCATCTTTTTTATTTATACCAGAATGTACACACATATCTGTTAATTTTGTAGCTTTTTCTCCTGGTATAGTAAAACTATCATAATCATCTCGTGTAATAACTCGAGCCCTACCAGGTCCAACTTGTTGTTCAAATATTTTTTGAATTATTTTATCATCAAAAGAATATTCATTCATATTAGAAATTCTATAAAATAATCTAAGTTGGGCTCTAAATTTTCTTGCTAAGATTCCCCCAAACATTTGCAGTTTTAAGGAAGTTTTTGGTCCATAGTAAGTCCAAATTCTTTTTTCATTATGATCAATTAAAATTAATACTTTCTTATTATCAATTAGATCTTTAACGGTTTCTTTTTTAGATATATCTGTAAATATTTCTTTTGTTTCCATATATGGTGGTTCTTTAAGTTCAATAACTTCAAAAACTTGCATGAGTTACCTCATCATCTTTTTTATTTAAGTGCTACTCTTCCAATAGCTCTAAAAGTTAATTTTTTATCAAATTCTTCAAAAGAAAAAATTCTTCTTCCGTCAATAACAAATGGATTTTTCATTAATCTTATGAACTTGCTAGGTTTCAGTGTTTTAAATTCATCCCAGTCTGTTATAATTATTGCACAATCAGCATCTTTTAATAATTCCTCAATATTATTGGCATATTGAATTTTATTTCCCAATACTTCTCTTGCTGATTGTTTTGCTTTTGGATCATATCCAATAATATTAGAAGTATTTCTTCTATTTAATTCATTAATAATTCTTATACTTGGAGCCTGTCGCATATCATCGGTACCAGGCTTAAAGGCAAGCCCTAATAATGCAATTTTCTTATTTGAAAGATCATTTAAGGTGTTTTCTGCAAGATCTACAATGTGAATTGCTTGGTCATCGTTAATATCAATTATTGCATTTAATATTCGTGGATTATATCCTTTAGTTTGTGCAAATGCTTTAATTGCATTAATATCTTTTGGAAAACAAGAACCTCCGAATCCAACTCCCGCCCCAAGAAATCTTTCACAAATCCTGTAGTCAAGACCGACACCCTTCATAACTTTAACTATATCAACTCCAGGAACAAGTTCTGCTAAATTAGCAAATTCATTAGCATAACTGATTTTTGTTGCTAATAAGCAATTATTCCCATATTTAACTAACTCCGCACTCTCCAAATTCATTCTTAATATAGGTGCTTTTTTCAAGTGTTCTCCATAAAAAGACTCATATAATTCTTGTAAAGTATCACCACTTTTTTTATCAAATTCTCCAATTACAATCCTGTCCGGGTAGAAAGTATCCTCAATAGAACGTCCCTCAGCTAAGAATTCAGGTTGCATACATAACCCAAAATCCTTCCCAGGTTCCTTTCCACTAATTTTTTGAATTGTGCTTCCAACAAGATTTCTTGTAGTTCCTGGAATAACTGTCGACCTAACAACTATTAGATGATAATCGTCTTTTATTCTCAACACTTCGCCAATTTCTTTAGCAGCTTTTTCCATAAGAGTTAAATCTATTCTTTTATCTTCTCCCATCGGAGTTCCAACGATAATCATTGAAATATCAGTATCTAGAATAGCTTGTTTTCTTCCTACTAAACACTTAAAATTTCCATCATTTCGATTTACTACCTCTTTCAATATCTCTTCTATCCCCACTTCATAAAAAGGAGCAACACCTTGATTAATTAAAGTAGCCTTCTTTTCATTATGAGTTGAAGCAATAACCTTTATTCCCCTATAAGCAAAGCAAACTGCACTACACAAGCCAACAAAGCCAGTTCCAAGGATTGAAACACTTAATTTCTTCATAATAAATTAAAGAATTTGGTCTTTAAATTTTTTTATTTCTTTTATCTTTAGAAAATCTTTTAAGTTTTGGTTGTTTAATTTTTTTATAACCAATCTATCATAAGAAATAATATGTCTGAAAAGCCCTCTTATAAATTAAATATCTCTGGTGGTAACTCTGGTCCCGGCAAAGGAAAAACAAAATTAATTCAAGTAGATCAATCTAAAGTAGATCTGAAAGGTTTAAAAATCGGTGATACGATTAAGGGAGACCAAATTGGTCTTGTAGGATATGAGTTAGAAATCACAGGTGGATCCGATAGCAGTGGTTTTCCACTGAGAAAAGATATAGATGGGCCTTTAAAGAAAAAAATTCTCATTTCAAAAGGAATAGGTTATAAACCAAAGAGAAAAGGAGAACGAAGACGAAAAACTATGCGTGGGAATGAAATATCTTTTGATACAAGTTTAATTAATCTAAAGATTATAAAATACGGAAGTTCTAAATTTTTGGACAAAACAGAGAAGAAAGAACCTATAGAAAAAGAAAAAAAGTAATACTTATTCATTAATACTTAAAAAAATTGGAGATAATAAATATGGTAAAAGTTCGAAATTGCTCATTCTGTGGTTATAATATTCCAGTTGGACGAGGAATAATGTATATAAAAAATGACGGAATTATTCTCAACTTTTGCTCGAATAAATGCCGTAAAGCAATGCTTAAATATAAAAAGAATCCAAGGAAAACCCGTTGGACTAAATTTTTTGGAAAACAATAATTTTTTTATTGTAAGCGCGGAAAATTTAATATTTCATCGATTAAATTTATATGACTAACGATCATACGCTTACAGCAAAATCTGGTAATATTTAATTTTTTAAAAGCATCTTCCGAGGGAATCCCTTTTTTTACTGTCATTTCAATATATGGTTCGTATAAATCCCCAATTAATTTTCCACAGCTAAAGCATCGGATTGGTATAATCAATTAATTTTTTCAGCTTTTTCCTTTTTTTTTGTATATTTTTTAACTAATTTTTAGTTATTAACTAGCAATAAATCCTTCCTAAAAAATTTTATTGATATATAGAATTTTCAATTTTTAAAAATACAATATTTTTTTAGAGATTATTGATTTTCCAAATAATTTTTATGTTTATATAACTTTTTTAATTTAATTTTATTGTATTAGATATTACTTTAAGTTATAAATAATTATAAAATGTCTCAAAGTACAAGTAGATTCTTAAGGTTCTTCTCCCCATTTATCAGAGCAATGCCGGAAATAAGAACTCCAGATAGAGAAGTATCTTTTAAAGAAAAAATAATATGGACCGCATTAGCTTTAATTATTTATTTAGTTATGAGTAATATCCCATTATATGGGGTTAGTATTCAACAAACTGAAGACTATTTCTATTGGTTGCGAGTTATTTTGGCCTCTCAGAGGGGGACATTAACGGAGCTGGGGATAGGTCCGATTGTAACCGCAGGTCTGATTATGCAGTTATTAATGGGTTCAGGTATTATAAAGATAAATATGGCAGATCCTTATGATCGGAGTATGTTTACTGGAGCCCAAAAAATTTTAGCCATGTTTCTTACGGTATTTAACACTGTAGCATATTTATTTGGAGGTGCTTTTGGATCTCTTGAAGAAATTGGTCCTGCAGCTGTTATTTTCATATTTCTCCAACTGTTTTTTTCGGGAATGATTATAATTTTACTAGATGAAATGTTACAGAAAGGTTGGGGTATTGGCTCAGGCGTATCTCTTTTTATTGCAGCTGGAATTGCAGGACAAGTATTTTGGAATTGTTTTAGTTTCGTAGAAATGACTGGAGAAAATTATGATAATATGCCCCGTGGTATAGTTATTGCGTTTTTCAAAGCGATTATTAATCCTGCTGATTCTGTTCCAATTGGGGATTTGTGGCTTCGTCCTTCCAATTTGCCTGGACTATTAAGTATCATAACAACAATAGGTATATTTATTATGGTTGTGTATTTTGAAAGTGTTAATATTGAGATTCCTCTGGCTTACAGTGGATATCGAGGGTTCCAGGGAAAGTACCCTATCAAATTGCTTTATGTATCAAATATTCCAGTTATTTTAGTATCAGCTCTATATGCAAATATACTGTTTTTAGGTCAAATAATTGCAGGACCAAATTCAGCTCTCCGTGGAGTAATTCCTGATTTTTTGTTAAATGTAATTGCTTCTTATGCAGACGACCCAACAGCAACTGGTCCAGGTGGAAGTTATTTAAATCCAATTGGGGGTATTCTTTATTTAATGACGCCTCCGCAAGGGTTTGAATCAGTTCTTGGAGATCCTTTGCGAGCTCTTATTTATTTGGGGATATTTATCGTATTCTGTGTAATATTCGGAAGGGTTTGGGTTGAAGTTTCTGGATTGGCTCCACGAGATATTGCAGGACAAATTATAGATAGTGGAATGGAAATTCCAGGATTTAGAAGATCTGAGAAGATTATTGAGCGAATCTTGGCCAGATATATACCCACATTGACAATATTATGCGGAATAATAGTAGGATTCCTTAGTTTCACCTCGGATGCGTTAGGAGCACTTTCTTCAGGAACAGGGTTATTAATCGCCATAGGAATTATTCATCAGTATGCCGAAACAATTTCAAAGGAAGCGGCTGCTGAACAATACCCAGCTCTTCGAGGATTTTTAGGATTAGATTAAAAAATATATAGGAGGTTAGAAATTTGTTAATATTGATATTTCAGGAATCAAATAACTTTCTTGATTTTTTAATTTATCCTTTAGGATCAACAATTTTTGTTATGTTATTATCACTAACCATTGCACTTTTTTCTTCATTTTTAACAAAGAAATTAGTTGATACTGAAGAATTAGAGAGAAAACAGAAGCTTATTAAAAAACATAAAGAGGAAAAGAAAAAAATAATTGCACTCGCAGATACAAACCCAAAACAATATAGAAAGAAAGTAGTTAAGTGGAAAAGAAAGGAACAATTCATAAAAAACATCGAACAAGGGATGAGTTTACAGCGAATGAAACCTATGTGTATCACTTTTTTACCGATGATGATAATGTTTGGAGTTATGAATCTTATTTTTGGTAGAAACCCCATTGCTTGTACACCCATGAATGCAAACGATGTCCCTTTAATTGGTGAATATATTTGGGCTGCAACAAATATCAATGAACTCCCGCCTGCATGGACTGCATTAGTTTGGGGGGAAGCACGTCATATTGGTCAATTCGAAGGATGGATTGGTTTTACTGCGTGGTATTTCTTGAACTCCTTTTTTTTTAATACAATAATCAATCGATTATTAGGAATACAATCACAAACTACTGGTGGTATGGAAGGAATGTTTAAGGGAATGGGAGCAGAAGCACAAGACTTTCCTGATATATAAAGTTATTTTTTATTATTTAATATTTAATTAATATAGAAATATGGCGCAGATGGAGGGACTTGAACCCCCGAGCGCTTACGCGCACTGGCTTTACAGGTAAAATAATTTCTAACTATTTAATCGCTCCAAGCCAGCGTCTTACCAGTCTAGGCTACATCTGCTTATTGTATAATTTTAATATTCTTTTTAATAATTATTAAATTTTGGATAATTAGAAAATGAAAATTAAGCATTAATTAAAAAATGAGTGTGTTGAAATGGAAGTCATAATGTGATTTTTATTATTTCTTTCATTTTTTCTTCTATTTTTGCACTTTTAATTGCCTTTTCTATATCTTCATGTTTAGCTCCTTTAGAAATTTTGACTATTTCTTTTAATGGCTCTAAGTGTTTAAAATTAACTCTTCTTCTTTTAACTACAAGTCCATCAACAAGAACGAAATTTTTATCAATAATTTCGACGATTATGCATTTTTTTCCAGCTTCTCTTCCAGTTGTCTTTACGCAGACTCTTCCTATTTCGTATATTGTGCTCATTTTTATGATTCACAACTTTTTTAATTTAATATTATCAATAATTTTTGAAATAATAATTTTTTTATTTTTGAGAGAAAAAAGTATTATTTTTAAAATTTAAGATTTTTTAATTTTAGCAACAATTTTTTCCACAGTTTCTTCAATTGATAATTTTTCTGTATCAATTATGATATTATATAATTCTCTTATTACTTTTTCATCTTGTAAATCGATATTATATAATTTTTTAAATCTTCTTGCTTCACTCAATTCTCTGCGTAATGTCTCATCAATTTTCTCTTTATAATTAGTTTCATCTCGGTTACTCATTCTTTTTACACGGGTCTCAAGAGGACAACGAAGTATTATTTTAAAATTTGCATTATCCTTAAGAATGTAAGCACTTAATTGGCTATCAATAATGATATTCCCCATAATTGCGATATTATTTATCTTTTTATCCAGCATAATATCTATTTTTGGATTTTTTTCAGCAAATTCAGTAAATTCTTTAAGAGACATATTTTGTTCTTTTGCAAGTTCCCTGAAAGCATCACCTGTAGAATAATAACGTAAATTAAAAATTTCAGCGATTTTTTTACCTATTGTTGATTTCCCTGTTCCATGAAGTCCAGAGATAGTAATTATCAAAAAATCACTTAATAAATTATTGTTCCAATAAAATAATTAAGATTCCTCAGCCCAAACTGATTCTTGAATCAATTTTTGAAGGCAAGAAACACAAAATTTTCCACTATAGGGTCTTGTTGCCTTACGGGCAGTCTTAGGAATTTTTTTCATTTGCGAAGGTCTAACTCGTGGGATACCTTGCAGAGGGCGTTTGCAGAGCATACAATGAGCTTTTTTTGGTTTTCTCCGCGAATAATGAATAACATTCTTATTTCCGGGTGTTGTTCTCTTAATGCGTGCTAAAGAATGACTTCGATATGCTGGTTTTACCATATTTAAGCATAACTAATTTTTTAATATTTATTCGAATAATTATTTTTACTAAATATTATCAATTTAATTAATTTTATCCTTTTCTAAATATTTAATTTAAAGCATTATATAATTGATTAAACAATACCGAAATCAGAGATTTAATTTGTTTTTAAACTCTTTAAAAATTGAATAAATTTTTTCTGCCAAATTATCTTGTTCTTGAGGTGTTTGCATAATATCATCAGGTAATTTTTTAATTTTTGTATAAAATGAATCAATTTTTTCTTTAATTGAATCAAGCCCAGGAAATTTTTCTAAAGAGATTAATAAATCAAGAAATAATTTTTTTAGTAATTTACCAGTTGCAACATCTCTTAATTTCAATGCGTCCATCAAGGTAATAAAACTACTAGTAATTTCTGTTGAGATTCCTGGTAACTCTAAAACTGCTTGTTGAAGTTTAGGTCTTAGATTTTCATCCGCTTTTTTATAATTTGTATCTACTTGGCTTGGATTAAATTTCAAGTTAGAAACATTGTTAATTATGTCAATAGCTTGATGATAATCTTCAGAGAATCCCATTTTTTCTAAAAATATATTTAAATTTATCCCCTTATCTTGTAATGAGAAATTAAATTGAATTAATTCTTGGATTGTGGACTTTATTGATTTTAAGTAGAAATTTTCTTGAATTTCTCCTTTTGAATATTTATTATGAATATTTAAGATAGTTTTAACTAAGGCGAATAGTTCTGATTCAATTTCAAGGATTGATTTCTGGTTTTTCATACAAATCTATTTTTAAATTTATTATAAAGTTCCAAGAATCGTTGGTTTTAATAAGAAAAATATTATAGCGGTTATTATACCTATAGAAACAGAGGACAAATATACTCGGTAAGTAGATGAATTGGCGAGTTCTCTGATTGCAATTGTCATATTCATTGGGATCCAAACAATTAACACAATGGCATCGAGAATATCTAACACCATCCAAGTTGGAGATTGAAAAAATGTGCTAAATACAGTGCTGTAAGAAGAAAAGTCAAAGGGGAGGGATATTTGTTGGTTAGGTATTGCAATTAGGATAATTAAGACTTTTATAAATCCTGTAATTATAAGAGGCGTAAAAGCACAGAATAACATATTATATTTATTAGCTTCTTGTTTTTGAAGGAGAGTTCCTGATTTATATATGCTAAATACAGATGCTTCTTCTGCCAATTTTCCCTTTTCTTTCTTATCTTTGTCTTTTCTTTTCCCAAACCGATCCTCCAATCTTTCAGTGAAACCTATAGAGTAATTTGCTCCTTTTATAAAAAAGTAGGATAAAACTATAAGAAGCAAAAAGTAATAAACAAAGCCAAAGGCAAGAAATGCTATATAAACAGATAAAAAATAACCAAATAATATAGTTACATCATAAGGATTAACAGGAGTTCCATTTATATCAATAATTTGAAAATGTGAAAATAATGCTAACCCAAAAAGGCCATAAATCAATGAATTAAAAAGAATGATAAAAATCCCGGGGGCGGAATCTCGCTTATGATTAATATCCCAGAATGCTTTCGCAGGATTGATGATTAAGAGATAGAATTTAGTCAGAAAACTCTCTGGATTGCTCCATTCTGCTTCATATCTCTTAAAAAAAAGAAATTTTTCAATGCGTTCTACGCGCAATCTTTTACCACAGAAAGAGCAGACATAACTTCCAGAAGGGGGGCTATTCCCGCACCTTGGGCAACGAATCGACAAGAATGTTCTTCCTTTATTTTATAATTTTTGTTATATTATAGATATCGTATTTTTTATTTTTATTTTTATTTCATTATTATTTACCCAGAAAATTTCAACTTTAAATTTTTATTGTGAATAAATAATTAAAGTGAAGAATTTCTGATGCTTTAAGAAAAAAAATAAAAAAAAGTATAGAAAATTAAATAGAAATTAGGTTTTATTTTACCTAGTAGCATTTCGAATATCTAAAGCAGTAATACGCTTCCTTTTTGCAGCTTTGGTTAATTTAATAGACTCTTTAGTAATATCAGCTGCCGCATTTTCTAAATATCCAATTAATTTATCAAGAGCTTCTGCTGCTACTAGACTAGCACCTTCTGCTTTCATTAAGCGTCTAATAGGTGCTTTTGCGATATAAGCTGCACTTTTTTTCTTTACAGCTTCTTTCTTTTTTGCCATAATATATTCCTCCAATTTTTTTTTATTATAATACTATTTTTTGAAAAATTTTTTTCTAAATAAACCTATACCTTTCTAATATATAAATTTCACGATTCCCACAACAATAATCTTTAATTCTATTATATTTTTTTAATCAATTGCAAATAATTTCAATGTAAAAATACCGACAAAATAAAAAATCCATTTAAAAAAAAAAACATTAAATATAAATAATTGAATCAAGATTTATTAAAAGAAGAAATAATTTTCTTCACTTCAAATTGTTTTTTCTTTCAGATTTACAAGAATTCCATTATTCTCTTTTAAAATTTTATATTCTTTCAAATTAAATTTTTGGAGTAATTCTAAATTTGTCTTTAGATGACTTGTTATTTCAGAAACTCTTATTTGAGATTCTCCATTAGCAATTGTCATAATTGGAATCAACTGATCAGCTAGATAATTATCCACGGGTATTTTATTTTTAATATAGGAAATAATTTCATTTGCAGCACGTTTTCCTACCTTTTCGGACGAAACACCTCTTTCTCCCAAGATTGTTCCTGAACTAATAATTGCATTTGCATCTGACTCAGCCCACAAACAAACACCTACTCCAGTACTATATGTTTTTACATATTTTGTAAAAATAAAAGATTCTAGATTTAATTTTTGTTTTAATTCAGTCTCTATAGTTTTTTTAATACGTTCTGCAACTTGTGGTTTCTTTAAAGATTCTGCGCATATAATTTGACCTTTTATTTGGCTAACTTTTCCTAAATCAACGATCTCTATCGGTTTTATTGGTTGTGCAGGACCATTTATTGTGAAATACAAGTGTGCACCACCTTTAGGATAAAATCCATGACGAAGTATTTTTAAATTGATTTTATAACCCACTTGTTCATAAATCTTAAAAAGAACATTTGTTAAAAAAGAAGTTCCTGGTGCCCATTTTCCAAAGGTTCCGCCACCTTTTATTTCAATATCAATTTTTTTTCCAGAACCTAACCTGATACATGCAATTTGAACCGGTTGGAGCAATAAAGCAACATTTCCCGCTGTTTCAACATTTATAATTAAATTTTCCTTAAACTCATCCCCAGGAGAAAATTCAATTTCTGTGGTCCCTACTGTAGATTTAGATAAATATCCACCAGTAAGTTTTTCCAATATTTGCAATCCGCGTAAGTGTTGTAATCGTAATCCCGGTTTTGGTCTGTTTGCCCTAATATTTTTAACTATTATTGGGATTTGTTTTAACACAGAAAAGCCTGATGATAACCGTAATATCGATCCACCCCCCTCAAGAAGTGATCCATCAATAGCTAACGGTTCCATAGAATTTAATTCCTATTCAATTTTTTAATTCTTTCAATTCCATCAATTTTTTCAATTAATTTAATCACAGGCTTAGGAACTAATTCAGTCCATTTATTATCATTTTTTGAAATTAGTTCTCTAATATAAGCTCCATTAAATTCATCTTTATGATAGTATTTTGGTTTTACAATCTCGCACTTTTTTCCTAAAAAAAGATTTCTTATCCACTCATTGGGTGTATATATGATGTCAAAATCGCCGACAATCTTGAAGATATTATCAACCCATTTTTTTGCATCATACATGTCCGGAATTTCATAGAAAGTAATTTTTTTAAAATCTATGCCGGTTTTTTTTAAGGATTCAGTAATAAAACTTTTTCGTTCTTTAAAATTAAAGGGATTCATTTTTGTATTATATTCTTGAGAACTCCCTATTCCGATTTTCAGTTGTTTATTTTCTTCTATTATTGTTTTAATAATATGTAAATGTCCATAATGAAATGGTTGGAATCTCCCAATAAATAATGCACATCGATTTTTTTTATCTAATTCAGGTTGTTCTTTAAAAAGGTTAATTATATCCATATTTATAAAAATGTTCCACAATTTTTTAGTTATCGAGATAAAATTTTTTGTTTTTAATAATTGACTCAGCTCATCTTTAGAGTAAAATCGACTAGATTCAATATCAACTTCATTAGGATTTAAATGAATATTAGAGTCAATTAAGGCAATAAAGATATAACTTATCTCAAAAGACTCTTCAGGTTCTGGTTGCATGGAATAGAACTTAATTTTTTGCGGATATACTCCCATCTCTTCAAATAGTTCCCTCTCAGACTCTTGAATAATATCTTTAAAACTTAATTTTTTCTTGTAATTAATATGTCCAGAAGCTGAATCCGTATAAAAATTTGGATAAACCTTTTTATTTTTACTTCTTTTTTGGATTAAATATTTAACCTCTCCATTCTTATCAATAAAAAACGCAAAAATCCGAACGATAAGATGGTATAGATTCTTTTCGTGAACAATTTTTCTTTTTTCCGGAAAGATATAAGGAGATATTTTACCTGTATGTAGATATTTAATATCCTCTTTATTAATGCATGCTAAAAGTT
>JAHQWG010000038.1 GCA_029856045.1 Promethearchaeia archaeon
CATGTAACCTTCTTTCTTTTTTTCATATATTTATTTGCCTTTTATTTTAATTCGTGGATAATTTTACTTCTGGTAATCATTATAGCGTGTTTTATGGGTATAAATCGAATAACGCTTGGTATGCATTATCCATTGGACATAATTTTTGGTATAGTGTTTGGTTTTATATTCAGCTTCTTATATATTCACTTAACTGCATCTATATGGATTGGAGGATACCTCACCTTTTTCCAGTGGATACAGGATACATTTTAATTCAATATAATGAATTTAATTCAAAAAATGCTAAAAAATAAAATGTTTCCGAAGAAACGGTAAGTAATTCTTCGTTATGTCCGTTCAAACATGACGCTTTTAACAACAAATAAAGTATAAATACCTTTAGGATCTTTTCAGTAAAAAAATTTAAAAAAAAAAATTAAAAAAAAATTTTAAAAAAAGATAAAAGGTGTAAATTATGCCAAAAAAAATTATAAGAGTGAATATGAACAAGCTCGAAGCAAACTATGAAGACTTACCTGAGAAATATCAAGCTTTAGGCGGACGTGGTTTAACTTCGACAATTGTTGCGGATGAAGTTCCACCAACTTGTCATCCATTGGGACCTAATAATAAGGTTGTTTTAGCTCCAGGAATTGTAACTGGAACTAATGCCCCAAGCTCTGGTCGTATTTCAGTTGGTGGAAAGTCCCCTTTAACGGGAGGAATAAAGGAAGCAAATGCGGGAACAGATTTTGGACAGAAGCTGGGTAGGTTACGCATTGGAGCAATTATTATAGAGGGACAAAAGGAAGGAGATGATTATTATCTTCTGAAGATTACAAATGATGGGGCTGAATTCAAAAATGCAAATAAGTGGGTAGGAAAGGGTCTTTACGAGGTGTATAAGGATCTTCGTAAAGAGTACGGAGAAAAAATCAGTATCTGTGGTGTTGGTATCGCGGCAGAATTACGTGGAGGAAATTCAGGACTCAGTTTTAATGACCCCGAAGGATTGCCTAGCAGATATGCTGGAAGAGGGGGACTTGGAGCAGTTATGGCGTCTCGAGGATTAAAATTTATAATTGTTGATGATACTGGCGCTCCAGGAGTAGAAATCAAGAATGCAGAACTCTTTAAAACGGGTATAGCTAAACTTGTAAAGGCACTTGGTGATCATGATGTAACTAAACCGGGAGGAGCTCTCAATACTTATGGTACAGCTGTATTAATCAACATCATCAATGAGAGTGGCGGTTTACCCCAAAGGAATTTTTCCCGAGGACAAGATGACAGATCATCAAAAGTATCTGGTGAAGAAAAGGCTGAAGAAATAAAGAAAAGAGGAGGGGCACGTCCTCATGCTTGTCATCCAGGGTGCGTTATTCAGTGTTCTGAAGTTTGGACAAAACCAGGTGGAAAAGATCCTGTCGGAGTTCTAGAATACGAATCTGTCTGGGCATTAGGTCCAAATTGTGAAATTTATGATTTAGATACCATAGGCGAACTCAATCGCGCAATTAATGACCTAGGGATGGATACAATTGAAACAGGTGACACAATTGCAGTAGCTATGGAAGGAGGTTTAATTGAATTTGGAGATGGGAAGGGAGCTATAAAACTTCTGGAAGAAATACGTAAAAAAACCCCAACTGGGAGAATATTGGTTAATGGAACGGAATTTACTGGTAAAGCTTTTGGAGTAACGAGAATCCCCACAGTAAAAGGTCAGTCTATGCCTGCTTATGATCCAAGAGCAATAAAAGGAATAGGAGTCACCTACGCTACTTCCCCTATGGGTGCAGATCATACAGCAGGTTATGCAATAGCTACGGAAATTATGGGTGTAGGAGGAACAGCTGATCGTTTAGAACCTAAAAAGGCAGAACTCTCTCGCAACTTACAAGTAGCCACAGCTGTTGTAGATTCGACAGGTTACTGTCTATTCATAGCTTTTGCCATCCTTGATATTGTTGAAGGATTACAAGGTGTTGTCGATTCAGTTAATGGTGTGTTAGGGGCAAATCTAACATTAGATGATATCCCTACAATTGGAATGCAAATCCTTGAAACTGAAATAAAGTTTAATAAAGCAGCTGGATTCACATCCTTGGATGATAGACTTCCCGAATTCATGAAAGAAGAAAAGCTTCCGCCAGATAATGAAGTTTTTAATGTTACAGATGAAGAACTGGACAGTGTCTTCAAATTTTAAGAGCTTACAAAAATGCCTATACAATTAAAATTGTATGGAGATTTAAGAAAAATAGCGCAGCAGCACAATTACTCGAAAGGTGCTCCAAGTGTCTTTAATATCAATGATGTAGGGATAAAATCAGTAAGTGATATTCTTAAAAAAATCGGGATAGAAGAAAGCAAAACAAGTCATATATTTGTAAATAGGGCATATTCTGGATTTCGAAAAAAGGTTAAAGCCGGAGATAGAGTTGCGATTTTCCCAAGAAATATGGCATTACTATATAAATGGTACTTTAAGAAGGTGGAAGACCACGACGAATGATTTAATTACCGTTACGGTTAAATTATTTGCCGATTTAAGACAATATGGAGCGGTTAAATCAGTGATAAATTTACCAAAAGGTAGTAGTGTAAATTCTGTAATCGAAAAATATAAAATACCTAGGAAAGAAAAAAGGTTGATAACCTTGGTTAATAGAATACGTCAAGAAAATGATTGTAATCTCAATGATGGGGACATTATAGCAATTTTCCCATTAATCGGTGGAGGTTAATCAATCTTTTCCAAAATATTTTTTAAAAATTATATTTTCTTTTTTTTTAAAATTAGCTTAACACTTATTAACAGTTGAGAAATGCTTAAGTAGATCTTATTATCTTTTTCTTTTTAAGTTAAAAATTAAATTCAATCATTATTTTTATTTCAAATACTTCACTATAAGGAGGGAAAAGATTTTGGGAAAATATACTTGTCATTTGAGTAAAAAGGCAATAGCTCCATGTACATTTAATCGACCAGGCATTGAAAATTGTCCTATGAGAATCGCCCCAGACATTTTAGAAAAAGCAAAAAAAATATATGAAGAAGATGATGAAACCAAAGAAATCACAAAAAATGCGTCAATAGTTGAAGCAACGGGTTATATCAAGTGGCCAAGATTGAAAGACACTATTGAATTTGCCATACTTCAAGGATATAAAAAATTAGGCATCGCTTTTTGTGTCGGATTAATGAATGAAGCGAAGAAAGTAGTAGAAATTCTTGAACGGTATAATTTTGATGTGACAAGTATTTGTTGCAAAACAGGAGGTCTTTTAAAAACAGAAGTTGGTGTTCCTAAAGAATTTGAAATGAAATCAAAGACCGGGTATATGATAGGGGCGGTAACTTGCAATCCTGTTGCTCAAGCATTACTTTTAAATGATGCTGGGACAGAAATGAATATTATCTGTGGTTTATGCGTTGGTCATGATATTACTTTTACAAAATATTCTGAAGCCCCCGTAACTACTCTTATTGCTAAGGATAGAATGACACAACACGCTCCCTCATCAATATTATTTACACATTATGGAAAATCATTCTTTTCTGAGGATATTCGGGAAAGAAAAACCAAAAAATAAAATTTCTTTTTTCTTTTAATTCAATTTTAAGTCATTGGGTAATAGTCATTCAAGAGGTTATTCAATAGAAATTGATATTCTCAAAATATAAATAACTAAAAAGTTTATTGAGATTATGCAGAAAAAAATTGATATACCTCCAGAATATTTAAGTAAATCCTATTCTGATTCAATAACTGATGGTTTTTCTCTTTTCAAAGAGACTTATTTAAAGGTATTGCCAATTTTTATCATGGTTTCAGTTCTCTTTTTGATTATTTCAAGCTTAATTATGACAGATCCAACTTGGCAATTATTGGAATTAAATTTACAATTAGATCAAATGCTTGAAAATATAGATTATGAAACAGCAAGCTATGAAGAATTGCAAGAAATAATGAATTTTATGATACCCATTTTAGGATTCAGTTTTCTAATTTTAGGTGCAGAATTATTTTTTTCGAATTTTTCTCAATTTTTAGCCTTCAGTATTGTTGGAGGTTTTTTATATAAAATATATCTGAAACAAGACGCAAATTCTGGAGAAGAATTTAAAAGATCTATGAAAATCGAGACATTATTAATTCCTATCTTATTTGCTATATTTATATCAATAGGATTGTTTCTTTTATTTTTACCTGCCTTGATAATATATATTTATTATATATTCTCTCCAGTAATGCATTCGATAGAGTCTGAAGAAAAATTAAACTGTTTTAAATCGAGTCGTAATTATTCAAAAAAGAATTTCTTGAGAATTTTCGGTATAATTATTTTAAATTCAATATTAATAGGTATTATTTCATGGATTTATACTTCAATTCTTGATTTAATAATACCTACCGCACAATATAATGCTGCTTTTCACCCAGCAACAAGAAATTATTTGATGGTTATAATTTATACTTTAATCTACAATATTACAAATATGCTTTTATCTCCACTTTTATCATGCTTACTAATTACTCTGTTAGTTTATTGTAAAAAGCAGTGGTATAACAGAGATTTAAGAATGCAATATTACCAAAGAAGCCCCCCACCACAAATTCCGATGTCTAGTTCTACTCCTTATGAACTTCCAAAACAGCCTATCCTTAAACCCCAAACACAACCAGAAACAATAGAGCCAGAATCACAAATATTTTGTCCCTATTGTGGATTTTCAATGGAGAGAAGTCTCAATTTAAGATTTTGCCCTAGATGTGGCGAGAAGATTCCTTAAACCAGCATGTGATAAGAAAAAAATTGCGATATAAGTTTAAAAACTTTGGAATACGCTCAATTTTCTTTTTTACAAAAAGCATAAATGTTTTTAAATATATAGTTATTTAAATTTCCAATTTTATATTTTTAAATATAAGAACCAATTTGGTTTGAAATCAGAGATTTATATGATTTTCAATACAGAATATATGTTTGAGATTACAAGAAGTGATATTAAAAATCCGGTAATGTTAATTGGATGGCCAGGAATTGCTTTAGTAGGAAAAATTGCAATTACAACAATAATAGAGTCAATAAAAGCGAAATCCTATATAAAAATCGAATATAACGATTTTCCTCCAAAATCGATTATTGAAAAGGGCAATATGAAATTACCAACTGCAAATATTTATTATAAATCTGGTGAAGACCATGATTTTTTCTTTTTAACGGCAGATTTTCAGCCTCAAACTGCTGATGGCATCTATGAATTTAGCAAAAATTTATGTGAATTGATGAAAAACATTACTAATAATAGCATGCAAATGTATATTAGTACTGGAGCGTTAGTTCCTGAAGTAATACCGGAAATCGTAAATATTTACATATCTGGAACAGATCCAAATATTGTCGAGAGTTTTTTAAAAATAGAAAACACAAAAGTAATGGAGGGAGGTATCATTGCAGGAGCTAATGGAATATTACCTACATATGCTGGTGTTAAAGGATATGCACCAGGAGTTTGTTTGTTAGCCGAGACCGTACCAGTTCCTATGTTAAATGCCGATCCAAAAGCTTCAAGAGCTCTGGTTACCACTATTAAAGAATATTTTTCTCTTTCAGATGTGAGCTATGAGGAGTTAGATAAACAGGTTGTAGATCTAGAGAAAATGATTTCTTCATTAAAGTCTAGAGTTGTAAGTGATTTTGGGAAAAAAAAAACCGGCGACGAATCATATTTTCGTTAATGTAGTTTAAAGGGAAGTAAAATTAATATTTATGTGATCTATAAATGGATTATTCGAAATTGTTAGCGCCTTGTGGCGTCTATTGCGGTGTTTGCCCATATCTAATTGCTTATAAAAACAATGATGATAAGTTAAAACAAAAATTAGCAAAGAGTATTGGGATAAAACCAGAAAAAATAATCTGTGAAGGTTGTAATTCTGATTTAGTTTTTTTTTTTTGTAAAGCGTGTAAAATTAAAGAGTGTGTACAAAATAAAGATATCCAGAGTTGTGCAGAATGTGAAGAATTTCCTTGTGATTTAATAGAACGCTTTCCCTTTAAAGAATTTATTAAAAAAGTTAAATGGGATGTGAATTATCAAAAAAAATTTGGTAAAGAGCAATGGATATCTAAAACTATTGATTTAAACACTTGTCCAACTTGTCGAGCATTACAACATTGGAGAGCTAGAATCTGCAAATCTTGTGGCACTAAATTAAAAGAACGTTATTTATAAAAATAATAGATTCATTAACAACTTTCTAATTTTTAATCGAAGAATTAAAAAAAGAAAAAAGGATATTTATTATTGTATGCCATTAACACCTTTTCATTTAGGACCTGGGCTTTTAATCGGATTGATTTTGCTTAATCTCATTGATTTTCCCACATTTTTGATAGCAAGCGTAATTGTTGATGTAGAACCAATTATTGTTATCTTATTTGATTTAGATTATCCTTTACATGGTTTTTGTCATTCCTTTTTGGGAGGGACTATTATTGCTTTTCTCTTAGCAGCAGTGATGAGTAAAATTAGAAAACCAATTTCTCCTTTATTGTCATTTTTTAAATTAGAACAAGAAATATCATTTAAAAGAATCTTAGTAGCTGCTTTAGCTGGTGTTTATATCCACATTCTACTCGATGCCCCAATTTATACCGATATTCAACCATTATTCCCTTTAGATATAAATCCCTTCTATCGAAGTTCTGGAGCACCTGGATTAATGGAAACAATGATATGCGTATGGTGCTTTATGGGTGCAGTTCCTGTTTATTTAATTATATTGTTACAAGCTTGGAGAACTTCAAGAAAGATAAATTCGATTGAACAAAAGACCAGTCCAGTTTTAGATTAATTTAATGATTGTTTGAAAAAACACAATTAAATACATTTTTAATTTTCCTTTAATACTTCTAAATAAATTAAACAAACAAAATTCAAATTAAAAAGAGATGTATTATAAGTGAAATTTTTTAAGCTGTTTAATCCGTTAAAAATCGGACAAATAGAATTAAAAAACAGAATTGTAATGCCTGCAATGCATTTGGGGTACGCTAAAGAAAGTTTTATAACTGATCGTATGATTGATTTTTATGTTGAAAGAGCAATAGGAGGTACTGGTCTTTTAATAATAGGTGGTTGCCACGTTCATAGGTTAGGAATGGGGTTACCGAGTATGGTTGGAATAGATGATGATAAATATGTTCCCGGTTTGACTGAGCTTGCTAGTAAAATCCATGAAGCTGATAATAACGTTAAAATTGGAGCTCAATTATATCATTCTGGGAGATATTCAATGCCATTTGTTATTCATGATACACCCATTTCATCTTCACCTACTTATTCAAAATTTTCTAAAACCACACCAAGAGAGATGACCTATGAGGATATTAAAGAGGCTCAAGAAGCTTTTGCTGCAGCAGCAGTTAGAGCAAAAGACAGTGGTTTTGATAGTATAGAGGTTTGTGCTTCAGCAGGGTATTTAGTAGGACAATTTTTATCTCCGTTGGTTAATAAAAGGACTGATAAATATGGTGGAGAACTTGAGAGTCGCTTAAATTTTCCGTTAGAGTTAATTGAAACAGTTCGTGATAAAATAGGAAATCTTACATTTGGTTTTCGAGAATCTGGTGATGATTTTATGCCAGGTAGTCTAACCTATAAAGATAAACCGCCTATTGCTAAAGCTTATGAAAAGGCAGGTTTAGATTATATTAATATTACAGGAGGATGGCACGAATCTAGGACCCCACAAATAACTGCCGAAGTTCCTCCTGGTGCGTATTCTTATCTTGCAGAAAATATTAAAAATACAGTATCAATCCCAATTTTTGCCTCTAATAGGATTAATGATCCAATATTAGCCGAAGAAATTTTGATGGCTGACAAAGCAGATTGCATTTGTTTTGGAAGAGCATTAATAGCAGATCCATATCTACCAAATAAGGCATTAAAAGGTGAACTACGAGATATTCGACATTGCGTTGCATGTAATCAAGGCTGCTTCGATAATGTCTTCGCCGCAAAGCCAATTCAATGCTTAAGAAATGCTCAGGCAGGAAATGAACGAAAATATAAACTTAAAAAGATCGATGAAGCAAAAAGAATTATGATCATAGGAGCTGGACCTGCGGGTTTAGAAGCAGCAAGAATTGCAAGAACCAGAGGTCATATTGTAGAATTATTTGAAAAAGAAAATAAAATTGGTGGGTTAATTCATTCAGTTTATATGCCCCCTGGAAGAAAATCATTTGAAAAAATGATTGATTATTATGAATATCAGATTGAGAAACTTGGAATAAATCTGCATTTAAATAATAATGTTACAGAGCAGACAATCGAACAAATTAATCCTGATGTTATTCTTTTTGCAACAGGTGCAAAACCAATCATTCCAAATATTCCAGGAAGCGATAACGATAACGTATTTTTTGCTTCTGACATTTTAGAAAGAAATGCGCCATTAGGTAAAAATGTTGTAATCATCGGAGGAGGTGGAACAGGTATTGAAGTGGCGATTTATGTAGCAAAATTTGGTGCTTTGACAAAAGATGCACTTGAATTTTTAACTTTTTATAACTGTTTAGAACCTGAAGTTGCTTTAAATATGCTTTATAAAGGAAATAAAAAAGTTACTATATTAGAAATGTTACCTCGAGCCGGAAGTGACATAGGTAAAACCACAAAATGGACTTTACTAAGTAAATGTGATAAATTAGGAGTAAATATAATCACAAATGCTAACATTACTAAAATAGAGAAGAATAGAATAATTTATTCGCTACCAGATCAGGAAGATTTAGAAATTGATGGTGTTGATACATTTATACTTGCAACAGGTGTAAAACCAAATGATGAATTATTTAATCAACTTAAAAAATCTGGAAAATACAAAAAATTATTCCTAATCGGAGATTGCAAAGAACCTGCGACGATCTTAGAAGCAACACACCGAGGTTATCGCGTCGCAAACAAGATTTAATTTTTTTTATCATTTAATTTTTTTCAGCCTATTAAAAAATCTAAAAGGGAAGATATTGGTCAAATCAACAACAAGAAAAGGTATCCGCAGAGAGATATTTTCACCAGAAGATATAAAAAAAATACCAAGTCTTTCAAATCAAAGAATTTTGGGATATATAAATGACTTAATAAGATTTCTTAATAAGAAAATTGGTTTAGATAATATAAAATCAATTATTTTATTTGGAAGTATTGTCAATGCTAATGATGTTTCTAAGATTTCAGACTGCGATTTACTAATAATCTTATCTGACGATATTTCAGATGCCAAAATCAATTCATTAGAAAAATATTTCTTCGAATTAGAGATCAAACACAAGTTAAATATTAAGCCAAATGATTTTTTGGGCTCTATACTCAAAATTATTGAAAAATCTACGGGAATGTATGTATCTCATTTTGTAACAAGAAAATCTCACTGGTTAGCACAAAAATTTGCCAAAGTTTTTCGAGTAAATAGAATTTTTGCTTTTTTATTCGCTCCGAGAAATATTGTATTAAAAAATATGATTAATTCCTCAATTATTCTTTTAGGAGAAGATTTACGATATATTGATGATGAAATTTCCATTGATTCATTTGGAATGATTAAAAGTATTATTTTAAATTTAGTTATTTCAATTTTCTCAATTGGATTTGGTTTAATTTATAAAAATACTTTAAAATATGAATTAGAAGCAATAAAATGGTCATTAAAGGCATCAAATTTTTATTTATTTAATGATTCTTGCGAACTTAATAAAATTATTAAACGTTTTGTAAAATTAAGTAATAAAAGTAATTCATTATTCTCTTTTTTCAATAGATTTATATATTTAAGAAATCATCCAACTAAAACTAGTTTTGGATATTCTTTCCTTACACCAATAAATATATTAAGAATTCATAATTTGGGATTGTCGTATAAAAAACTAATTAAAGATAAAAAATAATATGATTATTAAATAATTACAAATTTATAGATTCAAATTTTTATTATAATTAATACAGCTTGAACTAATTAAATAACTCCTTGGGATGAATTAATGTCCAGAATTGGTACAAATTTAAAAGATATATATCTAGAAATTTTATCGCATGTAAAGTTTGAATTAGAATTTCATAAGGACAAAGAAAATCCAATGTTTGAGAGGATTATGAAAACCAGACGATTTCAGCAAAAATTACAAAATTTAAAAGAATTCATATTCGAATATTATGATCTTCTATATAAAGATAAAGAAAACCCAGTTACTAGGGCCGCTCTTAAAGAGCAGCTCAATAATCTCTCTCGCTTAATCAACTACTATGATGATCTCAGTAATTTCTATGATGATTTGGTGCTTGGAAAAATAACAAAAGAAAAATTTAAAGATATAATCAACTATAGTCATATTCAGTTACTTTTTTTAATTCTAACTTCAATATTGGACTGGGAACACTATAGAAACTCTTTTATTTTCCCTGAAGATAAAGAGAAAGAGAAAAATTTAAAACAATTTCTAACTAAAGTAGCTTCTGAGGAGATTAAGAGTATTGATGATATTTTGGATTTAGAACAAAAAATTTTCCAAAATTTAAAGGTTTAAATTCAATTTTAAAAAATTTTAAAATCTTCTTCCCTTAATTTATCATATTCGTCAAATATTAAACCAATTTTGTTTAGAAGTTTTTTAACAATTTTTTGTTTACCTTTATGAGCCTGCATTGTATCTAAGATAATTTGTTCAATATCCGCCTCATATTCACCAGTTATCGCAGAAATTTTCTTAAATTCTTTTTGACTGATACCTAAGGTATCCAATTCACTTAAAATTTGAGTCATATTATCTTCTAATTTTTGAGTGGCACTTTTAGCTTTCATACTTTTATCATGCAATGACTCAATAGTTTCAAGATACTTTTTATCTTCTTCAGAAAGCTCTATCTCTTGAATATTATAACCCTCAATACGCTCTTTTAAAAGTAATTCCACACGATTGTATATTGCTATTGCTCTTTTAACATCTAATAACACAGCGAATAAGTCGTATTTTCTTTTTAAACGTGCTTCACATATCCACAAATAACCATCATCATATAGAGTTTTAAGTTTACCTAGGCTACTAATTTCCCACTCATCAATTGATAACATTAATTGGGTTTTATCTATCTCTATCTCTTTTCTTCGCTCTTGTGAGATATTTTCTTTAGATAATTCTTTTTGAACCTTTTTATAGTCTTGTTTAAGGAGAATTGCTTTTAATTTGAGAATATGAGCCTTATTTTCAATATTGGTAATACTTCTCCTTTCACCCCTTATCTCACAAAAGGAAAAAATATCTATTGCCTCATTTAATAAAGATATAAATTTTTTTACATTTGATTCAAAGTAGAATCTTAAATCATATACTTTCTGCAATGCTCGATCAATTTGAATTTCTAATTCAAATATATAGTCAATTAATGATGTTTGTTTTCTTTCTGATAATATTTTTGATTTTTCATCCATATCCTTAACTAGAGATTTAAGAGATAACGCCCAACAAATTCCTCCAGGAATCCAAAATAATATTGCGATAATCATCATATTATAGACACTTCCTAATAATTGTATTAAAGTAAAGGAAATAAGGAGAGTGATACCTTTTCCAGTTTGTTCTGAAAGACGAAATAGGGATGCAGTTGTACCTTTATGCTCGGGTAAATTAACATCAAACATTACAGCATTTCTATTTGCAATGGGTCCCGCACTTAAAGTTGATCCAATCAATGCAAAAATGAAGAAAATTATATAGGAAGGATAGTTAACAAATATTGCTCCAACAGCAATAAAAATATACTGGCTTGTTTGTTCAACTGGAATTGGTTCGGGAATATTTAAAGAAGTTACAAATTCAGAATTTAAAGGCCTTAACATTAAAAATGCAATTAGACATAATGGAACTGTTGTAATCATACAAAAAACCGCCAATCTAACACGGTTTTTACGATTCCTTCTAAATAATGTATCGCTTAACCTTGAAAGGAGCATATTTCCTAAAATATATCCAATCCCAACTAAACCTCCAAAAATTGTTGCTGTTTGAATACGTATAGCGGCTGGCAATACATTAAAAAAAGACTGGGATAACATAGAAATTAAAAAATATACAATTATCGTTCCAGGGATAATTGCGAAAAATCCTTGTATTATTAGATATTTATTTGTATTTTTTTGTATAATTTGTGTTAATTCACTTTTAGAGATCTTATAAACATATTCTAATTCATATTGGGATAAATCTAATAATTCTGCCTCGCTGGCACCTCGTTGTGGAAAGTCTACAAAAAATAATATGAAAGTAACTATAATGCTAATTAATGAGAGAAGGATGAAGGGAAATTTCCACCCAAATCCTAATATGTTTAAAGGTCCTAAAAATGAAGACAAACCCTGACCAACACCGTTAGATACACTAGAAAGAATAGCAATTGTTCCAAACCAACCAGAACGTTCATCTGGTGGAATAATATCTGATATAATAGAGTATCCTACTGGTAAAACACACCCCAAACCAAAACCACTTAAAATTCTGGAAAAAATTAATACCCCAAAATATTCACTTGTTCCAGTAAGAAACATTCCAATCGTCCAAGCAAAAGCCCCAGCTAATAAAATTTTTGACCTATTTATTCTATCAGTGTAATAACCCCAAAGTAGGGCAAAAAGAGCACTAACCAGCACAAAAAAAGCATCTGGAATTGCAACAAGTGAATCATCAATGTTAAAATATTCTTTTATTACACCATAACTTGGTATGAGCATATTCGCACAAGCAACGGAAATAAATAAAAGTATCATAATTAAAATTACGGGAATTAATTGCGAACCCCTAATTTTAGTAATAGGAATATGAGTCACCTATTTGTGTCAAAGAAATATTAGAAAAAAAAATGATTATTAGTAATTAAAAAGAAGACCTATTTAAAGAATTAAATGAAAAAGGTGTAATTAAAACAGACCTATATTGGTAGTGGCCAATTAAAAAATTTGGAGATAAAATCGATTTTTAAAAACAGAATCGAATCTTAGAATTAATAGTTTTCTGTTAAAATAGAGCTAAATGTAAATATCGAATGTAATTATCTTTATATTAAGAAAATTGATTAATTTGTTTCGATTTTATATTTATGCATTGTGAGTTTTGAAAAAATTTATTTGAAATAAATAACAATTATAGTTAAATCTAAAAAGAGAATTAATTATTTAAAGTCTATTTCTGGGCCTGTGGATTAGTGGAAGATCGCTTGCTTGGCATGCAAGAGGTCACGGGTTCAATTCCCGTCAGGTCCATCTTTTTGTAATATCACTGTGATATTACTTTTTAGCTAAAACAATAAATTAATTATTAACTATTAAATATAAAATATCTATAAAAAAAGAGTTGAATGAAATCAACTAAATTTTTTATTTAAATAAGAATAAAATATGATCTGTACATCCTAAAAAATTATAGATTATAAATTTAGGAGAGACATAATTTTTAAAAATAATAAAGTTAAATATAGAATGAGCAATGCTAGAAGAAGTAAATTCACACCGAAATATAATTGATTATATTTTTCTATTACGTTTTATGAAGTTCTCTAAATCAGGTCTTATTAAGTTATTTCAGAGCCCGACAATGGAGATCTCTCGCTTTAAATCCTTGAATAAAGATAAGTTAACAAAGATCCTGCTATATAAAAAGAAGCAAAGTTTAGATCATTTCAATAAAATTTCAAATCTATATGATTTCAATCCAAATGATAAGGAATACTCTGAATTGGAAAAAATGGTAAAATATTGCATACAGAGAAATATTAAAATTTTAACCCCTTTTGATAAAAATGTTCCTAAATTGTTTCAAATATTGCAGCCAGAAAAGCGCGATTTAATCTTTATCAAGGGACAAATTGCTGATATTGATTTAAAATCTTATTCTATTTGCGGATCTCGAACACCAACAAAAGATGCAATGATTAAAACCCACCAAATTGCGGGATTTTTAGCTAAGTATAAATTCACTCTTATAAATGGATTTGCTAAAGGTATAGATATTGAGGCTTTTTTAGGAGCTCATAAGCAAAATGGGAGGTATATAGGTATCTTAGCATCCGGTGTTGAGAATGTTTATCCTTCTGATAATAGGCAATATGAACAATTGGTTATTAAAAATGGCGCACTAATATCACAAAGCTTTTTATGGAATCGCGTCACTAAATTCACGCTACAAATGAGAAACCGACTTTCTGCACAATTATCATTAGGTAGCATCTTTATTGAAGGCAGTTATAAATCGGGAACGAAATGGCAGTATAAGTTTGCAAAAGAAGCTAAGCGTTTAGTATTTTATTTAGAGCCAAAAAATTGGGATCATGAAAATGCACATGTTTTAAAGATTGTTAAGGATGGGGGCGGAATTGAAATAAAAAATGATCTAAGTAATATCAAAAATATTGTTGATGTTCTAGAAAAGGAGAATTTTAAGAGGATGGAGGTTTTTAACGATTAAGCAAATTAAATTTAATTTTGGAATATTTACATATAAAGAAATTATTATTAATTCAATTCCACTTATTAAAGGGAGATTCACTCTAAATATAACACCTAACCGTCCAGATGAATTTAGAAGACCTTTCTGGTTTTATGATTTAACATTAAAACTTAAAATTGATGATGTTATTTCTTTGGGAGCATATTATCCTCAAAGGAATTTTGATAATGATTCAAAAAACGCTCCTAATCTAAAATATCCCGCATTATCGAACATAGTGTTCTATTCTAAATCCGGACCATTGCATAGAGAGCCAAAGATTTTTATAAGAACATCTAGAGAGCAACAATTGAGAATAATTTCAAATTTTTATGCTAATTATTTAAAATCTATAATTGGATCATTAAATTATGATGAAATAATTCCTGTACCTGCTAAATTAGAGTATTCTTTTAACTCAGTTGAAATAATTAGTAAGGAATTTAGCAATATTTTCAATATTCCAATGAATTTAAGTAGGATAAATCGAACATCTGATTATGAAAAGGAATACTCTATAAATTGCGATAATAATGATTTAGAACAGATAAGAATATTATTAATAGATGATATTATTACCGACGGAAAAACTAAGGAAAAGATCTGCTTTAGATTGAATGAAAAGGGTTGTAATGATATAGATATGATAACTCTCGCAAGAACAGATCATAATATTTACGAGTATGATGGGTAAAGATCTAATTTTATAGCTTAATGAAAATCATTTAATATCACTCATTGGGTTTTAAGATAATAGACTTTTAGAGATTTTAGAAATAGTATTAATTTTCTCAACAGCTGAGAGAGATTAAGATATATCATATTTCTGTCGGAATTTAACAGGAGCAATATAAATTTTTATTTTATTCTTTTATAAAAACCCGAGAAAATTTTGCATTCATAATTTCTCTTTTTTTGTTTTGGGAATCTCTATCGCTTTATATATTTTCATGTATGCGAGTTCACGATCGCCTTTAATGCCATTTATTAATTTCAGATAATCAATATGCAGGTTAGGTGATTGAAAATTTTTAATATTTTTCTCTCTTTGCTCATATATTTTATAGCTCCTCAATTATCTAGAGGCACAATCTAATATATTTTTTTTCAGCTGACGAAATTGAACGAAGAAAGTAATTTTTCTCCTTTAGCAATACAAATGATAAAAAAACAGTTTTTTCTATGTCGTAACGACATAGGTTTGGGCCAATTCCCATCAGGTCCGCCATTTTTAATTACATTATCTTCGCCTTTATCAGATTTTTTTCCAAAATAAATCTATGTAGATCTAACAATAAAATTTAAATATATGGAATTCTTTTTATAAAGTAAGTTATACTATGTATTTTCAACAATTAATTTAATACAAAAATATAAATTGTGAAGAAATATGGATGTTAGTTCTAAGTTTTCTGAAGAGAGTTTAAGAAAAATCGCTGAAGAAAAGATAAATTATAGAATATCGGTTAGAATCCATTTAACTGCTTTCATATTGGTGAATGCACTACTTTTATTTATAAATCTCTTAACACTTCCTAATGAGTTATGGGTATTTTATCCATTTTTTGGATGGTTAATAGGATTAAGTGTCCACACTGTTGGATACATTTTATATGCACAGGGAGTATATCCTATGGCGAAAAGAGGTTTTATATTTAATTTAACTGCTTTTCTCTCAACAATGTTATTCTTATTTCTTATCAATATTTTAACTCTCAGTTCGTATTTATGGGTTTTTTTCCCAGCGTCTTCTTGGGGATTTGCTTTGATTGTACACCTAATTATTTACTTGCTATATTATAGACAATCAATAACTAAATCTGATGAAAGAATATCGAAAAAAGAAATGGCTATTGAAAAAGAACTTCAAAAAATGAAGATTAAATTAGAAAAAAAAAGAAGTACGTTGTGAGATGTAGATGTGGTTTGGGAAATTCTTAGATATCAAAGACCAAGTAGACGCAGAAACTTCTGAATTTAAGAAGAAACTATTTGCTGATATTAAAAAAGATAAATTGACTCCCCTAGAATTCTCGATACTAGAGAATATTTTCAACCATGAAGAGATTTCAGGTTATGACCTTATTCATTATTTGAATGAACACTTTGCAGGGACATGGGAGGCCAAATCAGGGACTATTTATCCAATTTTGTCCAAATTAAAAACTCAAGGTTTTCTAAAAACAAGAACTGTTAAAAGTCCAATTGGACCTTTGAAAAAACTTTATCAATTAACAGAAGCTGGAAAAGAAATTTTGAAGGGAAAGGTAAATCAACATTTCTTAGATCAAATAAAATTCATGGAAAATTTTTTAAATGAATTAATATCGATTTATATTCATTCATTTCCAGAAGAGGAGCATAAAGATAAAATTTCTGAAGTTCAGGATTTAATAAGAAAAACATTTGAAAATATTGCTAAGAAGATTCACTTAATAGTTGCATTTAAAGAGATATGCCCAAAATGTAAAAACGAGATTGAAAGAAAAGTGGCTTTTTGTCCGCATTGTGGAGAACCTATGTATTCAGATAAATCAGAACGTTTACATTCAGAAAATGAGAATGAGGCAAAAACGTAATTAAATAAAACAAATTTATTTTTACGACTTAATTTTATTTTTTAATTATTAACTTTTCTCTAATTTTTGAACAGAGCCATCTTCTTGACCAATATAAGCAATTGATGTCATATTAATAAAAAGGCCAGTATCTACAATACCCGAAATACTTAATAATTTTTTATTTAAATCTTTAGGATCTTTTATAATGCTAAAATCAGCATCAATAATGAAATTACTATTATCTGTCACGACCGGACCCATTTTAGCCACAGCCATTCTTAAATTAGGGACTCCGTTAAATTTCTCAATTTCTTTCATTATTGGAATGCAAGCCCCCGGAAAAATTTCAATTGGAACTCCTTTTTTCCATTTTTCTCCAAGATATTTCGATTTTTTTCTAAAATCTGCTATAATAATTAATTTTTTAGAATAAGAAGCGAGAATTTTTTCTTGAACCAGGCAACCGCCACCTCCTTTTATTAAATTAAGTTTTTCATCAATTTCATCAGCCCCGTCGAGATCTATATCAAGCTCGGGATTTTGATTTAATGTCCCTAAAGTTAATCCATTTTCAATTATTAACTGCTCTGCTTGATATGATGAAGGAATACAAATGACATCCCAATTATTTCCTTTTACAATTTTAGCTAATTCTCTTACAGCAAAAACAATAGTAGAACCACTACCTATACCAATTTTCATATTATTTCTAATATTTTCTTTAACTGCAAGTTTTGCAGCTTCACGCTTACATTTTTCAATAAGATTAATATCTCCCATCTTTTTCACTTTCCATATTATTTTCCAATTTAGATTTTTTTCAATAACTTTAAAATTCGAATGGCTAAATATACTGCATTATCACCACGATCAATTCCTACACAAGCAACAGGTACTCCTGGTGGCATTTGAACAATAGATAATAGTGCATCTAATCCCCCTAAATTATGACTTACAGGAACCCCAATTACTGGTTTGTCTGTTTTAGAAGCGATTACTCCAGGTAAGGCTGCAGATAACCCTGCAACTGCTATAAAAATTAAGGATTTTGTTGAGTTAATGTATTTATCCAATTCCTCGGGATTTCTATGTGCAGAAAGAATTTTAAATTCATGCTTTATGTTATTTTCTTCTAACACTTTTAATGCTTTATCAAAAACTAGCTTATCTGAATTACTACCAGCAATAACTGAAACCAATGATTCCTCATTTTTACCTATGTTAAAATTGGACATAATTAATCTAAATATTTTAAAAATAAAAATAATTCTAATAGGTTCTTAATATTTTCAAATAAATTTATCAAAAACTTTAATCTTATATTTTAATATTCAATACCAAATTATCAAAAAGTTTAATATTATTTTTTTATTTCCTTAATTAACATCAAAAACTTATTGTCAAAATAATTTAAAAAAACGAGGAAATTTTAAAAATGGGTAAAGAAATGAATGAAGTTTGGCTTATAGATTATGCTCGTACGGCTTTTTCCCGTTCTAGGCCAAAACAACCTGAAAGAGATGTATTTGGAGAAATTAGAAGTGATGAATTACTTGGTATGTTAATGAGAGAATTCTTTGATCAAAAATTAGCCGATAAAGGAATCGAAAAAAAGGATATAGATGAAGTAACAGTTGGAACTGCAATGGGGGTATATGAAAATTGGACTTATGGGGGTCGACTTCCCTGTTTTATAGCTGAATTTCCAGTGGAAGTACCTGCATTATTTGTGGATAGGCAATGCGGATCTGCTGGTTCGGGACTACATGTTGGTATAATGGAGATTATGACAGGGTATAGCAAAATTTGTTTGGCTACTGGAGTTGAACATATGACCCGGGTTTCGATGCAAAATGATTGGGTCAGACCAAACTTGGCTATGGTAAGTAAAAAAAGTAAATGGTATAGACCTCAATACGACCTTATGACTACAATAAATATGATCCAAACCGCTCAAAAACTATACGAACAAGAAATACCTGCCTTTACTAAAGAAGATTTGGATAAACTTGGAGTAAGATCTCATAATTTAACGGTTAAAAACCAGAAAGAAGGATGGTTTAAAGGTGAAATTATTCCAATTGAGGGGCATGCTGAAGGAAATGTTGAAGAACCAATGATGGTTGATAGAGATATGGCAGCGAGAGCCTCCAACTTAGAAGGTGTTGCAAAATTAAGGAGATTATCAAAACCATTCTTTTTAGAAAAAAATGGTGGCAAACAAGGATATTTTGATAGAGAAGGCACTAAAGAAGGAGTAATTACAGCAGGAAACTCATCACCGTTAAACGCTGGAGCGACTGCAGGTCTTGTGATGGATGCTAAAGAAGCAGAAAAAAGAGGTCTTAAACCAATGGCAAAAATTGCTGCTATTGGTTGGGGTGCTGTTGATCCATCAGTTATGGGCAGAGGACCTGTCCCTGCAACGGAAATGGCTTTAAAATATGCTGGTCTAACTGCTGATGATATGGATTATTGGGAAATAAACGAAGCATTTACTGTTGTTACCTTAAATTGTATGAAACACTTTAACATTCCGGAAGAAAAGGTTAATGTTATGGGTGGGGCAACAGCTATTGGTCATCCTTTGGGCTCAACAATGGTTAGATTACCAGGTACCTTAGCACGAATCTTAAAGGACAAGAACGCTAAGTATGGTTGTGCTAATGCATGTTGCGGTGGGGGCCAAGGAGTAGCTGTTATATTAGAAAATCCAAACGCATAAATTATAAAATTTTTTATAAATTTTTTTTTTAATTTAAATTTCGTAATTTGCAAGATAAGTTAAGAAATTATCCAAATTTGACTCATTTACAATTAAATAATCCCCATCTATCTTAAAATCGAATTTTTCAGCCCATAATATAATTAAATTCAACAATTCTTCTTTATTTGACTTTAATATTGTTCCAATATGCTCTATTTTTATTTTTGAAGAAATCTTAATCAATCTTTTTAATTTATCAATAATTTCCTTAGAAAAAGAATGAAAATCAAATGATTCCAAATCAGCATTAGAATTACTTAACTCCTTTAACATTCTTTCTGATTCTCTTTTCCCTTGGATTGCATAACTAAATGAAGAATCAATTTTTAATGATTGATTATAATAGGAGAGAGATAATCCATAATCCTTTATTTCCTCATAGAGAAATCCCATATTATATAAGACATATTTATCTTTGGGATTTATTTTTAGGGCATTGTTATAGTACTCGATTGCCTTTTCATATTTTTTCTGTTTGAAATGAATAATACCCAAATTATACCAAGCTTTCACGTTATTTTTATCTAATTCGATGATTTCCTCATAACAATGAGCGGCTTTTTCATAATCTGGAGTAAAATCATCATCCAAATAGAGTCCATATTTAAATAAACAGTTGATTAAATGGTTTTTTGCATTTTTCTTCAATAAATTTTTAAATAGCTCTATTGATTCTTCATATTTCCCTTGTCTAAGTAATAATAATCCTTTTTCTAAATCATCTTTATTACTGTTTTTAGAAATTTTAATACACCCAATTTATTGCTACTTTTGTTAATTAAAAAAATAAATAGAATTTGCAAAATTTTTACTAGGAAGATTAAAAATTATAACTCCGTTTCATATAAAACTTCTTTAGATTTCTTGATACCTAATTTTAATAATAATGATCTCAAAGCACTATCAGAATCACGGCAATAAATATATATTTTGTTTATTTTTAGAGTGTTTTTTACGTATTTCATTAATTCTCTTATTATCCGCTCCTCTATGCTACGTTTGTAAGAATCTTCTTTTTTCGTCATAACTTGATGGAGCACGCAATTTTCATTGCCTAATATATCGATATATGCAGAAACAAATCCGACACCAACAATCTTCCCATTTTCTCTTGCGAGAATAATTGAATTTCGAAGCTTAAGATCGAGAACTCTTTTATTTAATTCTATTTCAAATCGTTCTTTATATGAGAAGTAGTAAGATTTATTTTCGATAAAATCTTCAAAAATTTCTAAAATTTCTTCTTTATCTTTTCTGGGATCGTATCTATCAATAACAATCATAGATAATTCTCTATTTATTGTTGTTAAATTAAATTTAAATTATATTATTTCGAACTTGACTTTAATCTTATCTTTTTTCTTTTCGAATATGTTATTACAAAATTATTTATATTTATTCTTAAAAAAATTTGGAAGTCACAAAATAAAATTAAAATTATTTATTGATTGATAAAATTTCTTTTTATTTTTATTGTTATTATCGTACCTATTGTACTAATTTTGATTTAATTATAAATTTAGAGATTAGAATTTATGAAAATTCCTTTTAAAAAAATTGATAAAGAGATTCAAATTCCTATTCCTTCTAAGCCTGATGATGCTGGTGCAGATGCTCGGATAACCGGTTTTAAAAAAGTTATTATTGATGATAAAGGTGAAAAACTATTGGAAGTAGTAAAATCCGACACCTATATCTTACGCCCTCTTGAAAGAATTGGATGTTCTTTAGGATTTGCAACTGCAATACTCGAAGGATTTTATTTTAAAGTTGTTCCAAGAAGCGGTCTTGCTTTATGGGATGGTTTAAGTATAGTAAACTCACCTGGAACTATAGATTCCGGTTATAGAAATGAATGGATGGCAATTGTAGTAAATTTATCAAACTCAGATGTTGTTTTGAAAAAAGGAGAAAGAATTTGTCAACTTATTTTAGCTAAAAAATACGATTATGAATTCGTAGAAGTCGATGAATTACCAAAATCAGAGAGAAATTTTGGAGGATTTGGTTCTACTGGTAAAAAATAAATAACTTATCTTAAAAAGAGAATAAAAAAATAAAAATTATTTAAATTTTTAATAATGATTTTCTGATTTCTTATTCTTTTTCTATCCGCCACTGCTACGTTTTCGTTTAATGAAGATAAATATTAAGACAGCTGCACTACCGACTCCTACAATTATAATAATTATTATTATTATAATTATACTAGGATCGATTTCTACACGTGGATAACTGTTTGGATCATTTGGATCTGTGCCAGCATCTATTTCTTCGGCATCATCAAAATCATCGCCATCTGTGTCAGGTGCATTAGGATTAGTTGGCTCATTGTTAAATGCTTCATTTTTACTTCCAGTAATTTCTTCTCCATCAGTAAGACCATCATTATCAGTATCAGAGTCATTTGGGTTAGTTGGAAGATTATTATAGAGATTTCCGGTTCCAGTACATTCCGCAGTATCGTTTAGACCATCATTATCAGTATCAGAGTCATTTGGGTTAGTTGGAAGATTATTATAGAGATTTCCGGTTCCAGTACATTCCGCAGTATCGTTTAGACCATCATTATCAGTATCAGAGTCATTTGGGTTAGTTGGAAGATTATTATAGAGATTTCCGGTTCCAGTACATTCCGCAGTATCGTTTAGACCATCATTATCAGTATCAGAGTCATTTGGGTTAGTTGGAAGATTATTATAGAGATTTCCGGTTCCAGTACATTCCGCAGTATCGTTTAGACCATCACCATCAGTATCAGAGTCATTTGGGTTGGTTGGAAGATTATTATAGAGATTTCCAGTTCCATTACATTCTGCAGTATCATTTAAACCATCCGCATCAGTATCAAGAGCATTTGGATTAGTGGGTTGATAACTATATGCTGTATTGTTATTGCCAGTAACTTCTTCCCAATCATTCAGGCCATCACCATCACTATCTGAATTGTCAGGATAAGTTGGTTCATTATTAAATGGATTTAATATACCTGTGATTTCTTGATAATTATTAAGGCCATCTCCATCATTATCAAAATATAAAGTAAAATCTGAATTAACTATTGGATAAAGATCTAACCCATTTGGCCCAATATTATAAGGAAGTAGCGTATCTCCTCTTCCATCACCATTAATATCGACACCTCCATAATCATCCCAATAATTACCTGAATAATTCGCTGGAATCATTTCTGCCCACCATCTATAATATAGATTTTTGCTTCCCTCATCTATTCCATTTGTACTTGTTTGATTAGCAAATGTATTCCAATAAATCCAATTATTATTTGCATCTTTTCCACCCGACCAATTTAATATATGAAGCCCAACTGTATTATTTGTTATTATAGACTGCCAAATAGTGTTATTCCATGAACCCCAAATAACTAATCCTACATTTGTATTATTGAAGATTGTTTCAAACGATAAATCATTGAAAGAACTGTTTATTAAGACAGTTCCATTCCAACAAAAGCTAATATCATTAAATGTGAAGTTATTAAGAGTAGAATTTATTAGATAAATTCCGGAAATTGAACAATCAGAAATATTATTTGATGAAATTAAATTATCTTGTGCGTTAATCAGATAAATTCCTATGTTTAAATCGGATGTAAGATTATTATTATGAATATAAATAGATCCATTTGAATGCCATGAATAAATTCCCCATGTAGTATTATAGATAATATTATTCATAATCTCAATATAACATTCTGGAAAAATCATAATTCCGACTTCAGTAGCATTATATATAACGTTATTCACTATTAAAG
>JAHQWG010000040.1 GCA_029856045.1 Promethearchaeia archaeon
TTGCGAATGTGATTGCGGCACCTGATGTAAATGTGTAGGTTACATTTCCCTCTTTGCTAATAACACAATAGGGATTGCCCCAACCATATTCTGGACCGGTAAGATTAGATGCTTCTACATATTCCCATGGAATCCAGTATTTTCTAGAATGATTTTTAGGATCAGGCCAAGAACGTGAGTCTTCCATGGATGCGTTTAATACAAAAACCCCTGGAAGCAATTCTCTTGAAGATATGTCTAATCCTTGCATAAAAAGCATCATTAATACTTGCCCAAGCACTTCTCCAGCGGGTCCGAATTGTCCAAACATTCCCATTGCTGATCCCATTCCACTCCAGAGACCAGATGGATCACTCATGAGATCACCTTGCGAAATTCGGGGTCCAGATGGCACTCCATATTCTTGCCCAGAAACCATCAGTGGTAATGAAATAGAAGAACTGATAAGAAAGGCGATAATCAATACGGTTTTAAATCCAATTTTTGCCATGATTATCCCTATCTTTTTATAATTTTTTATTAAAATTTATTTAGAATTAATAATACATATGTAAAATTTTATTTTTATAAATTGAGTTTCTAATATAGTAGAAAAACCAAAATTTGCATTGATACACGCAAAATTTTCAATTTTTTTTATTCAAATCTAAAATAGCGTTTATTTTTTTGATAAAAATGGCTTTAAATTCAAATTCTTTATTGAATTTTCCAACAACATTTTAAATTTCTTCATATGAGATGGATTTAGATGTAATTTTTGATGTAGACTACAAATTGAGATTTTAAATTTGGATTAAATTTCAACTTTCTACATCTTCTATTTTCAAAAAGGTTATAAAAAATATTAAAATAAAGATAACTGCGGACAATATTAGGCTTAAAGTTTTTATTGTGTTTCCCAAGTCAAAAAGGGGACCAATATCATAAGTAATTAGGCTTGAACCCATAAATACTATTGCGATTAGGTATCCTAAAATGTATGATTTAAATGATCTATCTTCCATCTTTCCTTTAATTAAATTAGCTAAGGCAACAAAACACACAATAATAAATCCTGCATAATAAAAGAAATCAATAATCGGAATTTGGAAAAATTCTAAAAATATAAAGAATAGAAAACAAAAGGCGTCAAAAACTTTTACACCCATGAAAAAGCTAGCATCATCTGGTCTCATATAGAATTGCTCGTATTCACTTATACCCGACTTCTTAAATAAAATAATTAAAGACCCAAAGGCAAGTGCAGTACATAATGCTCTTGAAATTATATAAATATAATCCAATAATGGAACCCAAATAGTGCTCCATAAATATATTGATAATATGATAATCTCAGGGAGGATAATAATCCCACAAACAACAGGGAGAATGATTGCTAAAATAATTGCTATTTTTGTTAATAACGAAGTTTTAGATTGTGTATCCCATTCTTCTCGTCGGAAGGTAGTCAAACGCCATGCAAAGGATGCAAATGATAAAACTGAAAGAATGGGGGTAATTAATGGATAAACTAAAATTAGTAGAACAAATATTGCATTAAGTCCATAGAAAAATTTTAATCTTAAAGGAACTACTCCAATGGTTTTATCCATCATATCTATTGAAGTGGCAGTTCGAATTGCAAAAATTAACAAAAAATATACCCAAGAAATGCTAAAAACTAATGGGATCAGTATTTTCAACAAAATAAATTGAGTTTGTTCATCAGCCCATGCTAATTGGAATGGTGCAAGGGAAAAGATTATGAAAATTAAAATTGGAACTAAAAAAATAGACACAAGGACAATTAACCTACTTACAATAATACCTTTTATTCTCCTAGACATTTAATCATCACATTAAATATATTATCTACTTGATTTATTTTATGAATAGATATTATTTAATTCTATATAAATTTAAAAATTAAAAAGATGTTTTAACATTCGAACCCGATTAAAAAAAATGAAATTTTTGTATGAAAAAATAAATAAGAAAGAAAAAAAACATATTTTTAATAATTCTATAAATATTTAGAGATTTTTTGGCTTATTCATTAAACTTTAGCCCCACAATTGGTACAAAATGTATCTGCAGCCTCTAATTTAGCTCCACATTGCATACAAAAGCTTGTGGCTTCAGTGGATTCCAATGCTGCTTTCTTCTTCACTTCACCTTTTTCAGTGGTGCCAAGTTCCGGTTCTGCATAACTCTTAACTTTTCCTCCTTCTTCTCCCGGTTTATATTTCAGTGAGCCAATAAATGCCCCAAACACCCCCCCAATTAAACAGCCTTCTAAAATTGCTGTTATAACGGCTAATACAAACGGTCTATCCGTTAAACCTTCAAATACATCATCAATTAATGTAGTAATAAAACTTAAATCAATAGGTAATGCTCCACCCAAAATCCCTGAGATAACCATGTTAAGAATTACAGGTAATAAAAGGTAAATTACAACAGTAGGTATCATATAGCCTAAACCTATAGCTACAGAGGTTGTAAGACCTCCTTTTGGGCTATGTGCGAAAATGGCTGCTGTGAGTGTGCAGCATAATATCCAAGGTAGAATTATTGCCAGCATCATCAGAGGCTGGTCAGGTCTATAAAGAAGAACCCAATCTAACGGAAAGAGCATTAGCAAAATGATTCCAAAGAGAGCACCCCCTAATATTGGTATTAAAGGCCCTATAGGACCTAAAATAGGAAGAGAACCAAGAGACACTAATGCATCACCCATATTCGTAAGTAATCCGCCAGTAATAGCCGATCCAAGGTCTAAAAATATAAAACTAATTAAAGCCATCGGAATGAGGCATAACATCCCCAAACAGCCCGAACAGATAACTCTTTTTAATCCCATTTTTTTTCCCATCAAAAATTAGTACTTTTTATTATCTATATTAAGAAAATCATAGTATTTAATTTCACTTATCTTTTATATATTAAAGA
>JAHQWG010000041.1 GCA_029856045.1 Promethearchaeia archaeon
ATAAAGCTTTTAATCGCCGAGAAAAACGACGAGAATAACTCCATTTTTCCATGACTTATCCTTTGAAAACTCTTATCAAACATCAATAATCCGGAGTTTGTTTGATAAAGGAAAATACTATAAAGCATGTCGCTGTTGGAAACCTTCTAAGTATTAATAAATAATTAGTATATCATCTATATATAATTTAATTGTTTGAAATTTTTGGATCTTTAATTTTTTCAATCATTTTTGGAATAAATAATAATTTCTCTTTTATATCCTCATTCAATTTTAGCGATTCACAGATATTTTTAATCGTTTGAAAAGAATGTATTAGACTTTCAAAAAAATCAATCAAATCACCGCGATATATAATTATCTCAAACTCTTTTAATAGGTAATAGTAAATATCATCAATTGAATATTTCTTATCGATTCTTAATGAGAAAACCAGGTTTTGGAGATTATTCAGCCCGCAATTACAATACGGGCTATCCTTACATTCACAATTAAATAAAATTTTAATCCAATTTGTTAAAAGATCTATTAAAAATTTTGGAAAACTTTTTCTCTTATTATAATTTCTACTTTCCATAATTGAAAGTATTGTTCCGGAGAATAATTGATTAGATACATATTTTGCATTAATGCTTTTTGATACTTCAGAAACGATCTTATTGCTAACATACACATTTTTCAAGGGTTCCAAATTTAAAGCGACAATTTCTAATGGAATTTTCTCAATAAATATTTGCTCTTTAATTAATAATGCTTCATTGATTGTTAAAAAAGACGTAGAGATAGCAGTCCCTAATTTAGTAGAGTTATATAGAGAATCTTCTTTCTTTATCAACTTCTTTTGTATGAGAACTTTCAAAAAATCGTCTAACAAATAATCACTATTAATTAAATTCTCTTGAAAATCATAGATATCTTCATATTGTGTGTGTTTTTTCATGGAAATAAATGATAACAATTCAGTCAGCATTCGATCTTGATCCGGTTCAACTTCAATTGGTTCAAGTTTACCATTTAATAAATGAAGTGCAACTTTTTCCTCTGTATCTTTACTTTTTAAATTAAAAATTCGATTTGGTATAACTAAAAGATAAATTTTACCGAGATCATGCTTTTTGAACCGTCCGGCTCTACCATACATTTGCTCAAATTCTGACACTTTCAACCACTTGATACCCATCGAAAGAGAATCAAATATAACTTGACTTGCAGGAAAATCTACACCAGCTGCAAGTGCTGCAGTAGTAACTACAGCAGATATTTTCTGTTTAATGAATAAATCTTCAATTTCTTTTTTTTCCTTATATGTTAATCCTGCGTGATATGCTTCGATTTTAATTCCTTGGCTTCTTAAATATTCGCTTAAAGTATGACAATTTTTCCTTGAATTAGTAAATACTATTGTTTGACCCTTAAATCCGTAATTTGAAACTTTAGAAAATTCATGCTTAATAAGTTTAGACATATTTCTATTTTTTTCATGCTCATTTAAACATAATAATAGATGTCTCTGCATGGGAACAGGCCGTTCACTATATTTTATTAACTTGGCATTTAATTCAGTTGCAATATCTTCTGGTTTTCCGATAGTTGCACTTAAATATAAATATTGACATTTTCTGGGAGGGTACAATGATTTTAATCTGGAGATAAACCCATCAATAGTGAATCCTCTTTCGGAGTCTCCTAAATTTTGAATTTCATCAACAATAATTGTTTTAAATTCACCTAATTCTTGAAAGTTTCCGCTTCTAAGGAAAAAATCAAGCGCTTCATAAGTCCCCACAATAATTTGGGAATTTTTTATATCTCCAGAATCATATAAATAATCTTCTCCAATTAATGTCTTTCCAACTCTTATGGCAACGTTGATCCCTAATTTGTTATATCTTTCTTTAAATTCCTCATAACGTAAATTAGCTAAAGCCACAATTGGGACTAAATATAACATCTTATTTTCTTTATTCATCAATATCCTCTTTATACCAGCTAATTCGGCAATTAAAGTTTTACCAGAAGAAGTCTGTGATACAATCATTAAATCAATATTTTTATTTACATCAAGTAATCCTGATTCTATAGATTTAATTTGAATTGGCAGCAGTTCTCCATATCCTTCTTTTTTTAATAATTCTTTAAACTCATCTGGAAGATCAATTTCATTAATATTTAATTTATATTCTCTTTCTTCCTCTTTTCTTTTTTCTAATAAATCATATAAGGTTAAATCAGAATTTTTTATTGGATTGAAATTTGGGGTGAAAGTAGTTAATATTTTTTTGACATCCTTAAATTTTAAAATTAAATGTTTTAAAAAATCTTTTAATTTTGGATTTATATTAATATCCCGCATTTTCAATTCATTACTAATAAATGAAAGAGCGCAATTAGGACATATTAATTGATTCTTAAAAGAATTGATAATTTCTGATTTATCCAATAAGGTAAATTTATTATTGTTTAGGCATGAATTACAGAGCGTTAAACGTTCAATTCTATTAAATTGGAAGGATTTTAGCATTTCCATTAAAGATTTTAAATTCTTTATATCTGTTTGGTCTGAGATTGCCAGAAATTTATTTTTATTAGATTTTAAAAATTCTTTAAACAATCTCGGATCAACAGGTTTGGTTCCTCCTTTGAGATGTTTTTCAAATTTTACTGGGCGGATTTTATTTTTAAAATCCAATCCAAATATCAATTCCCCCTTAAAAAATGGCTGGCTAGAATAAATTAATTGCCTGCCAGTTTTCTTTTTTAAATAGAATAAATAGACTGTAAATATTTCATTTTTTGTATATAATGGATTTTTATCAAGAACTATAAAAAAATCTTTATTAATTGAAACCAATTTGCTGTCCCAAAATAATGTCTAAATCTATAACTATGAATTAATAAAATATTTATCAATAATAACCTTTTCTTGAAAAGGAGTGAATTTAGGAAAATAAGAACTAAAATTTGATTAGTTAAAATCCGAAGACGGTCTTAATTCGATTAAAAATATCGAGAATTTGTCTTAATTTAGGTTCTTCACCACTATTAAGAAAATGTTCAATCCATTGAGATAAACCTCCACTTTTTATCCACTCTAAAAAATATTCGACACTCTGCTTATCTAGATCGGACATTATCTCGTCATACCTTTTGAGTATATAATTAATATGTTTTCAAACTTATTTAATTCTTAATTATTTATTACTTTTTTTATTGAGATATTTAATATATAAATAAAGTATTTAATTATTAATTTCTAATTTATTATATTACATTTTTAAAATATAATTTTAAGCGAGATTAAATGCCTGATGTTAGAATTAAAAGTCCAAATATAGATGATATTTTCAATAAATGGAAACAAAAAGCATATAGACAAAAGAAAAAAGAATTAGAAAAGCAATTTGGAACCAAAGGTGCAGTATTTTCACTTGATACTATTTCTGCTGGTGAAACGGTAAAAGAAACCATGAAAGAAGCCTCCGTCTACTTTTTAATCGAACAGAAAGAAGAAACATCTAAAGATCAGAAAGAAGAACGTGGGGATATAAAAGAACTAAGCAAAAATACTTTTTATTCATTAAGTGGGGCTAAGATTGAAAAAAGTAAATGGAAAGGTCCTGATATTGTGCCAATGTATGAAACAATTGAACCAGTGCCCTGCAGTGATTGTAAAGGAAAAGGGTATACCGAGACAAAATGTAAAGAATGTACCAATGGCACTAAAACAACCGATATGGTGGTATTAACTGGCGCTGAAGCAAAAAAAGAAAAAAAACCGTTCAAGTATAATTGCAATTTTTGTTATAAAACTGGAGTGATTAGAAACAAATGTAAAACATGTGATGGATACGGAACTACATATAAATGGAAAGAATTACCTGTACCTTTCATATCTAAAATGGCTAATGTTCCAAAACTCTATTCAAGTGCTCCAACTAAATACGAAAAACAAATAGGGGAAGAATTAGGAGAATTAATTGAATCTGTTGAAGGAATTAAATTTACTAATGTAAAGGATTTATCGGATAAAACTATTGAACCAAACTTGGGTTACTATAATAAAAATATATCAAAAGTAGTCAAAAGAGCTGCAAATGATTATCAGAAATTTGAAAAGGACAAAGACTATAAGATTAAAAGTCCAATCCATGTATTTCCGTTGATACAAATATTTTGCGAGAGTAAAAAAGGGAAGAAATTCGAGATTTATGCAGTAGGAAGCGAGCAAAAATTTATAACTTATAGTAATTTCTAAATTTAATTATTTTTTATTTAATTTTTATTTTTTAAATTTATTAAAACCAATTTAAAGTAAATCGATATCAATTTTTTTAGATTTAACTTTCTTTTTCACATTTTCTAATTTTTCTTCAAGCAACTCGCTATAAATCTGTGCTAGGTAAAAGTTTTCCTTTAATTCCTCATTAAAACCGGATAATTTTTCAAATCTTTTAATTAAAGTATAATTAATAACTTTTTTTCTAAAACTAATGAATAAAACAATTACGATTGCGGAAATAATTAAAATAATCGTCATATATAGATTGTAATGAAATCCCTGAGTCTCACAAAATAAATGATAGAAGAAAAAGGAAATAAGACCACCAATGTTCACAAATGCAATATCAAAAATTGTATTAATACCTGAATCACGTCGACCTTCGAATTTTAATCCAGCTTTAAATAGAATAACATTTTCAAATAATTCCCAAATTAGAGCACAAAATTGTAAAAATGAGAATGCATCTGGGGGTAAAAATAAATTTAATAATAATGGGAATCCAATTAATCCCATTAATATATGACCGAACGTATAATAATCAATACCCGTAGTTCCTACTTGTATTAACGTTTTTGCAAATATTGGCAAACCTTTATCGTCTTTTTTACTTGACTTCTTTTTTTCCATAATTTTTCACAATTTAAATAATTCTATTTTTACAATCGATTTTATCCATTAATTAATATAAAATCTGGCTATTTTAGATTTATTGGTTTATGTTAAAAAATAACTGAATTTATTTATAGATAAAGATTAATTTAAAAATCCTTAAATGAATTCAGAATCTTTTTTTTAATTGAAAGTAAAATTTATATGTAAGTTGAAACTTATATATAAGTTAGAGCCTATATATTTAAAATTAGGTTATCTAAGAAAAGTAAGATAAAGATGAGTAAATTAAAAAATAACACCAATGTTGAGGAAATGCGTTCTTCAATTAAGATAGCCACGACGGCAATGATGACTGTTTTGGTTTGTATTGTGACAATGATGTTTTCGGTTTATTTACCATCAAGTAATGGATTTTTTAATGTTGGTGAAGCGATGGTTTATATTAGTGCAATATTGTTTGGTCCATATGTTGGTGCAATTTCAGGAGGTTGCGGCTCCATGTTGGCGGATCTTTTATTGGGATTCCCTCATTATGCTCTTGGAACATTAGTTATTAAGGGAATTGAAGGTTTTATTGTAGGTTTTTTTTATTTTAAGATGAAAAAATTAGCATTATCTCAGAAAAATTGGTATCTTTTAACGATTTTAATTGCTTCTTTAATTAATTTAGCAGTAATTCTTATTGGATTTATATATTATCAAGGTTTAGCTTATGTTGGTGGATATATTGGAGGAACTCCTATTTGGGAAATTACTGCAGAATTTAATATGATATTATGGCTCATAATAGGTGTAATTGGATTCATTTCTATCGTTGTTATTGGATATAAATATAGTCAAGATATTGGACTTAAAATCATTTCTATGTTATTAGGTGGCATTATTATAGTAATTGGCTATTTATTATATGCTACATTTGTTTTACAGTATGCAGGGGCATTTACAGAAATTCCATTTAATTTTCTTCAATCTTTTATTGGAATATTAATCGCTGTTCCAACTATTTCTTCTTTAGAAAAATACAGTGGGGTTATCACATTCACTAAGTTTAGAAAATAAACCCTGCTAATTTTTCTTATTTATAACTTCTTGAAGATAATGATTATATTTATAAATTAATGAAATCTGAACTATATATTATATTAATTATTTACTAACTATTTCTGAGTTAATTACAATGGGAAAAAATAAGTATGGAAAAGGATTTCAGAAAAAAAGTAAAAAACAAGGACAACCATCAAAAGGATCCGAAAAACAAGGTGGGGCTTCAATCCGTGGTGGAAAAATAAAAGCAAGTCATATTTTAGTCCCCAAATTAAAAAAAGCGCAAGAAATTTATGAGGATATACAGTTAGGAGAAAAATTTGAAGTTCTCGCTAGAAAATATTCTATATGTCCTAGTAAAAATAAGGGAGGCAATTTAGGAGAATTTGCTAAGGGGACTATGGTGCCCACATTTTGGAATGCTTGTATCAAATTAAAAATAGGAGAAATCTCTCAGCCTGTAAAAACAGAACATGGTTTTCATATTATTAAACGTACAGGATAATAAATAAGTGGATATTATATGAAACAATTATTTTTTTTCCTTTATTGATACGTTTTTGAGATTAGAATAAGTCAACTAGAGTCTGCATTGCCTTCAAAACTTTTTTTCCTTTTACAGTGATTTTATAATATATTCTCTTTTCTTGTTTTTTATCTCTAGCAATAAGATCTCTTATTTCAAGTTCAGATAGATGCTGATAAACTGCAGGAAGTGAGATATCTCCTAAATTTTTTTGTATTTGAGTTCCATACATTGATTCAAGTTCAATTAATTGTAAAATTTTAAGTTTTGTACTTAGAAGAGCACCAATACCTACAGTTTTTGATTTATGAGTCAATGCTTGCAATACATATGGAGCCTTCAAACCACTTCCAGTGATAAGACAACAAATTTTCTCATTTTTATCTATTATATTTTGGTCATTTAATTGTTTAACGGAGGCAACAGTCAAAGCAGAAGATGGCTCAGCAAATATTCCTTCAGAACTTGCTAACTTTCTTTCTGTAGGTAAAATTAAATTCTCATTTATTGCAATCGCTTTTCCATTTGATTCTTTTATTATTTTTACTGCTAAATCTTTATATATGGGATTTTTTACTAAAATACCTAGAGTATGTGTAACTTTAAGACTTGATTTAACTTGTTTCTTCAAATTATATTTATCAACTATTGGTGACCATCCTTCAACTTGAGCGCCAACCATTTTAGGTAATTCATTGATTACTCCTAATTCTTTTAATTCATTCAATCCTTTCCAAATACTTATCAAACATCCTCCGCTTCCCATAGGGACAATTAACCAATCAGGAACACCAATTTCCCCTACAATTTCATACCCAATAGTTTTTTGAGCTTCAATTGTTAAAGGATTAAGTTCGGCTGTAGCTTGATAAAAATCTTCTTCATTAGCTCTTTTTTCAGCATGAATTAATGATTCATCAACTGTATCTCCCTTTATTTCAACAACTGAATCATATGCATACATTTGAGCTCTCTTTCCTTCATCTATTCTTTTAGGGATGATATTTAAACACTTTATTCCTGCATATGAGGAATAAGCTGCTATGGATGCACCTTGATTTCCCGCAGATGCACATATTATTTTTTTATAATTTTGACTGTTCGCGTGAGAAACTAAAAGTGCCCCTACTCTATCCTTAAAAGAATTTGTTGGATTTTGAGTTTCATCTTTAAAAAATAAATTACTTAATCCTAAAGATTTTCCAAGATTTTTGGATTTAATGCAATTTGTTCCTCCCTCACTTAGAGAGATTTGGAATTTCTTTTCAATTGCTGGAAAGAACTTATGATATTTCCAAAAATCTCCTTTTCCAATTCTTAATTCGTCTATATTTATTGCATCTATTATTTGAGGCTTAAGAAGTAATAAATCTCCACATTTGGAACATTTATGCTTAATTTTTTCTGATTTTATTTGTTCATTACAATTTGTGCATTTATATTCCATAATAATTTTAATAAGCCTTAATAATTTTTTAATTAAAAATTTTTAATATTAGTTGTTTAAATAGAAATTTTTAAGAGTACTAACCTCCTCCATCTTTTTACTAATATTTATTAAAAGATCTCTTTTACATTTATTTTTATTTAAACTTTGATTTAAATTAAACCAACATTCCTCATAATTAAATGAGCTATAAAAGTGAATATGTTTTCTACCATTTCACCTGTTTTAGAAGAACATTCAATTGGTCCATATAATTTACGAGAAATTGATACCTTTCTTGCTTTTTCTAAGTAGACTACTCGTTTTTTCTCAAGATCTAACTTTCCTCCAATCAAAAGTATAGGCGGTTTTTTTACATTATCAATAGAGCCTTGGTAAAATACATCTAACCATTCATCTATATTATTTATACTATTCATTTTTGTAATATCATACATAAATATACCAGCAGAAGCCCCTGCTGCATAACCAGGCAACATAAATCTGAATCGTTCCTCGCCAGCGAAGTCCCATATCTGAAGTAAAATTTTCTTACCTTCTATAATTAGACTTTTTAAAGCAATATCAAGTCCTATAGTCATTTTAGTATCTACTTCAAACATACCAGTAAGGTATTTTCGGATTAAAGTAGTTTTCCCAACTCCACCATTTCCAAATATACATAATTTGTATGTTGCGTCTCTGCTTATCTTAAAAGCCTCATTTTTTTACAAATTTTTTTTAATAAAAGATGTATATAATTATTTTTGAATTTATCTTACTAATAAGATTTTCAATTTTCTCAGAGAGATTTTAGTAAGAATTCACGGGGGGTTAACTTCTTGAGTTTTCTAAAGTTTAAAATTGCCTATGCTATTTCAAGTTCATTTTTTTTTATGATTAAGTATAGCTTTTATATTTAATTTATCTAGATAGACCCTTTGTCGGGATTCAATACATCTAATATAATCAATAGTTATTTTCCTTTTTAATTATGATCTAATCAAAGACACAAAAAATTTCTCATTGGCACTATAATTTAAGTACATTTTATCATTAATTACAATTATATGAGTCCGCATATAATTAGTTTAGGCGAGTTATTAGTTGAAATAATGAGGATAAGTATAGATGTGCCTCATGGTAAAGTTGGTGCAAATTATAGAGGTCCCTTTCCAAGTGGAGCACCCACTATCTTTATCGATTCTGCTTCAAGGATGAGTAAGCCTTTTGGTTTTACTACTGGTTTTATTGGAGTTGTTGGAGATGATGAATTTGGCACTTGTATTGTTGAAAAATTAAAACTAGATAATGTAGATATTTCACAAGTTAGAATTGAAAAGGGAAAAACAACTGGAATAGCATTTAATCAATATAATTCAGATGGTTCGAGAAAATTCATCTTCGCTGCTGGAGCTGCTGGAGAAACGACTCCTAATGATATTAAAGAAGATTATTTTAAAGGAATTAAAAATTTGCACATAATGGGTAGTGCATTATCCATTAGTAAAAAATCTAGAGACGCCTGTTATCAGGCAATAAAAATTGCACAGAAAAAAAATCCCAAAGTTGTAATATCATTTGATCCAAATTTACGCCCAGAAATGCTGGATATTAAAATTATTTTAAAAATTTGTCAACCTGTTTTAGATTCTTGTAAAATCCTTCTTCCTAGTGGTGAAGAAGCGGAAATGTTGACAGGTATAAAGGGAGAAATAAAAGCCTGCAAAAAATTATTAACATTAGGTCCTGAAATAGTTGTTTTAAAACAAGGGAGTAAGGGTTGTACAATTTTTACCAAAGAAGAAGTAATATATGTTCCAGGATTTAAAGTCGAAGAAATCGATCCAACTGGTGCTGGAGATTCATTTGGAGGTGCATTTATTGTGGGTTATTTAGCTGGTTGGGATCTAGAAAAAGTAGCAAAATTTGCTAATGCGGTAGGGGCTTTAAAAGTAAAAAATTTTGGTCCAATGCCAAACACGACTTATGAGGAAGTTAATCAATTAATTCTTGAAAATAAATAAAAAAATCAGAATTTTTTACGTTTCTGATAATAATTAAAATAGACTGCAATTATGCTTAAAGAACTTATTATGATTAATATTGAAATATCGAACCCATCTATTATTGTAATTATTGGTTCTGTAGGTCCACCTGAACCATCTCCGTATATTGCAAACCACCAATCCCGGTTTCCATCAACATCACCATCATCTTGAGGTTTTGGACAAGAACTTCGAGCCCAATTGCCACTGCTTATAATTAAGGTGTCATTATCAATAATACAATATTTGCAATGTTGAAAAGTAAAATCTTCTGAAGCCCATAAGCCTAGTGCAGTATTATTTTTACTTGGATCGTTCTTATCGGGTATTCCAAGAACCGTTAAATTAAATAGAGACCATCTGTTATATGCCTTTTCATAAATATTAACTGTATCATTTTCGAGTAAAAGTCGCACTTTTACCCCAGCAGCAATTCTATCGAGCATAATTCCTAATAAGTAAGGATGGGATAATGTATACACACTTAGATCAATTGAATTTTCTGCATCATTGATTAATGAAGCGACTACATCATAACAATTATCAGGAGCTGCAATACAAGAGGTAGTCATTTTTCCTGTGTAAGTTGTAGCTTGAAAGTGATTTGTATAAGTGGATAATTGAATTGAATTTGTCTTAGAATCTGATGATGCACTGCTGGGTCCAGGACCATTATAATCATCTGCAACGTTCCAATCATGATTGAAAAGACTAATATAATACCCAGCAACCTCTTCACTCTCAATCAATATTGCAGTTTCTCTATTATCCCTTAGACTGGTTGGTGAGCCATTAATTGAAGATATTAAAACCTTTTTTCCATCGACAATGACCCCTTTATTATGTAAATCAAAATATTGTGGTGAAGTGCCGTCTATTGTTTTAACTGTTATTCCTGCATTCTCCAATGCATCTGCTGTTCCTTTTACTTTTGAATCTGTGGTCTCTTTAAAAATCACACAACAATTTACGCCACGAGCATTTGCTGCAATAATGGCATCAACTAGATCAGTTAAAGTGTTATAAATATACATAAATTCTATGTAGAGAGATTGCTGGGCACTATCAATTAATTCAATTATTTTGGTTTCAGAATTATCTGGAGATAAAATGGGTGTAATACTCATGGTTTTATTAACAAAATCCTGCTTTGGAAATGGTTCATAGCTACTTCCATAACGATCCCAACTTGCCGCAAAGCCTAATCCATCATTCTCTGGCACATATGCATATCCATTGCTCCAATCCTCCTCAAAAAGTCCACGGAAATAATTAATAACCTGTTGTCCAGCATTTATTTCTCCATCTTGACTTAACTCAAGTTCGGTACAAGACACAGAAGGATTAAAACATATTATTGAAGTAAAAAAAAGAAGTAATAATAAATATATATAAGATTTTTCTTTCATATTAGTTTCGCACAATTTTATTTTTAAATTGATTGGTAATGAAGTACTTTCCTTATTTATCTTTAAAATTACTGATATAAAAACTAAATCTAAAAAAATATAATAATCAGCTAATAATTTTGAATTCAAATTTGGTTTTAATAAAATACGCGAAAGATTACTTCAACTAGATTTTAAATGTGTAATTAAAGAAATATAAGTAAAGGAATTTTGATACTATATAATTGAGATTTATTTAACTAAAGTTTGAGTGAGTTTGATAAATCATGGGAGGAAATAATAGTAGCAGAGTTGAATATTTAATAGAAGGGTTATGGATTCTAGAAAATCTATCTGGAATATGTCTTTTTGAAGAAATTTATAGTGATTTTACTAAGGAAGGAATCTCAACCGATTTGATTACAAGTTTTTTATCGGCATTATTAAGTTTTGCAAACGAAGCTTTCACAGATGCAATACAACATATTCAATTATCAAGCCGTAAAATTTTGTTTGAATTAACTAAAAATGTATTATTTGTTGCAGCTATAAACGCAAAAGCACCTGCTGCTGATGCTGAAATTAAATACGCAATTCGAAAAATTGCTAAAGTATTTAATAAAAAATTTAAATCTTCTTTTAAAGATGGGAGTTGTGGTGGGAAAGTTAGTGTTTTTAATTCATTCTCAGATGATTTAAGAAAAATCGTGAAAAAGGAGCCTTTAACACTAAAATTTTTAACTGTCGAGCAAGCTATAAATAAATATCAAAAACAAATGTTAAAAACAACTCAAGGGTATTCTAAAAAAATACAAGATTTTCAAAAAACACAAACGAATATGACAAAAGATTATATGAAGGAAGCGCGAGAACATATGCTTTTGAGAAAAAAAGAGAAAAGAAAAAAGAAACTTTAAACTAAATTATCAATGAATTTTATTTTAACAACGGATGATAACTCATCTAATACTTGACCGATTTCTTCTTCTTTTTTCATATAAACTGGTATGATACGTATTTTTCCAATTGCCAGAGAATAACAATCGGCAATAGAAATTGGAAATTTGCACTTCAAATGAAATGCCTCATCTCTCAATTCGCTTTCGGAATAAATTATAAAATCTTTTAAGAATTCTGATACAAATTCTTTTGCATTCTGATACCCACTTTTACGGCAAAAAATATATTTCAGTTCCATATCAACTAGAGGACTTATATAAAATGTCTTAAATTGAGGGTTTTCTAGAATTTCGTGAAAAAATGCTTTACCTAATGTTGAATCCTCAAGAACTTCAATTAAAACTCCAGTATCAACTGCGATTGAAGTGATTTGTGAGTCTTTTTTCTCGTTCATTATCTTCTTTCCTCAATTCTTTAAGCAATACTTTACCTTCGCCAGGCTTAAGTATACCTTGATATTTTTTAATATTTTTAAGAAAATCCACTTTATTTACTTCAGTTTTTCGTTCTTCTAACAAATAATTAATAATCTCATCGTATGTAACCCTCCGCCCCCACATCTTTTCGAGTTGATTCATAACGATAAATAATTTTTTCTTAGTTTCTTCAGAAATTTGAATTGTAGTTGCCATTTTTAATTTAACCTATAATCACTATAATGATTATAATTACTATAGATTATAAATTTTATTCTCATCATCTTAAAAATTTTAAATTTCTCAAATTACAAAAGATACAATTAAAAAAAATATGTAAAAAATATTGAATAAAGGGAAGGAAATTGAATAAATGGGATAAAATGAATGAGACTTAATAAATAATACATAAAAAGTGCCCCAATTGTGAGAATAAAAATAATATCCTTCTTTTTAAAAGGAATTTCTATTAGATTTGTTCGAGTTTTGTATAAACCAAAACATCTATTTTCCATTGATATGGATGTGATATCTCCTTTTCTTAATATTGAGACCAGAATTGTGATGAGCCTTTCTTTTATAAAATTATAAGCTTTTTTAACTGTATTAGCCTTTTCCCTCCCAAATCCTCTAGCTCTTTGAGCAAGTCCAATTGTTCTTGCTTCTTGTTGGATTAGGGGGATATATTTAAGTCCAACCATAAAAGCAAAACTATATTTATAGGAGACCCCGGTTTTCATCAATGCATAGACAAAATCCTTCATGGAAGTTGTATGGGTAAAAATTATTGCAGATAAGAATAAGATAAGGATCCATAATGCGTTTCTTAATGCATAGTAAACGGCCAATCTTCTAATCGGTAAAAAAGTAAGATTAAATAAATAGAATAAGATTTGAGATTCTTCATTGGGGATTGCGTTAAAGAAGATATTTAAGATTATAGAAAAGAGACTTAATATTAGAATCCATTTAAATTTATAAAAAAGAGATTTAATTGACATTTTGCTTGACAGCGCTAAAAAAAAGGTTAATAAAAAAACGATTGAAAGAAAAGTCAGACTCTCGATTGAGAATACAAAAATCGTAAATAATATCAAGAAAAACAATTTGCTTATGGGATTTAATTTATGCAAGAAAGAATTATTTGGAACATAGGAAAAGAAATCCCTTGTCTTATCTAAATTGAATTGTTTCCTTTTAATTTTTTGTTTTTTGTATTTAGTCATATCTTTTTAGATTTTACCTAACTTTTTATTTATAATATTTAATAAAGAAATTGGCCCTAAACTTTGGTATTTTTGGAAGTATGAATAATTTTCTTCATATTCTATTAAATTACCGTTATCTAACTCAATTATTTTATCCACATGATTTAGAAGTAAATGATAATCATGTGAAGATATAATAATTGTTTTGCCTTTTTGCTGCTCCTGATAAAGTATATTAATTAATTCATCTATTGTTTTTTGATCTTGACCTATGAATGGCTCATCTAATAAAATAATTTCAGGATCATAAATAAAAATTGAAGATAAGTTTAACCTTCTTTTCTGACCCCAACTAAGGTTAAATGGATTTCGATCATATTCAACATTTCCAACCATTCTCATTAATTGATTTAAATTCTCTTCATCAAATTGATTTAGGAGATTAAAATTTTTTGGGGCATATAGAATTTCATCTCTTATTGTATTTTTAAATAGCATATTTTCGGGATTTTGAAATATGAATCCTATCTTTTCAGCATATTCATAAAAATCAATTTCCAAAAGATTTCTTCCTTTATAATATACTTTCCCCTTAGATGGATTATATAATCCAGCTAATAGGTAAAGTAATGTTGTCTTCCCGCAACCATTATGACCAACTAATCCAATAAAATCTCCTTTATAGATTTTTAATGAAATATTGTTTAAAGCCATTCTATTAAGTTTAGGGTATTTAAATGAGGCATTCTTAAGTTCTAAAAGAATCTCACCTTCCATTCCGTCAGAATATTCTTTATGGTTCATAAAATTTTCATAGAGTCTATTTTTCAATAATTCCAGATTCCTATTCGTTTCTTTATTAATTATTTCAATAGCAGTATCAAAAAACAACGGAATTTCACGTTTTGGTGTTTCCAAGGCAGAAATAAAAAGATCTGGAATCCAAGGGATTCTTAGATTACAAGATTTTAAATCATTGAAGTGGTTTCGAAATAGATTATTAATTGAACCTTTAAGTGCAATTTCTCCATTATGATTTAATACTAACAAATAATCAGCAATATCTAATACCTTAGATAATCTATGCTCAACAATTATTATAGATAAATCCAATTCTTTATCTTGATAGAGCTTTTTTAATCGATTCAATAATAAAGTGGAAGATTTTTGGTCCAAAAAGGCAAATGGTTCATCTAAAATTAAAATTTTAGGTTTCATTACCAAGTAGGAACAGATTACAACGATTTGCTTCTCTCCTCCACTTAAATCATCAATATCTCGATCAATTAAATGCTCAATATTCATAAACTCTACTATATCATCTACTCTTTCGATTATTTCCTCCTTCGGAAGATTTAAATTCTCTAATCCAAATGAGATTTCATCTCTTACAGTAAATGTCACTAATTGTTCATCTGGGTTTTGTTTAACTAATCCCACTTTTTTTGATAATTCAGCTAAACTTTGATCCCAAACACTTAAACCGAAAACTTTTACATCTCCCTTCATATATCCAATTTGTCTAAAAGGAATAATTCCATTTAGAGCATTGCATATCGTGGATTTTCCACTTCCACTACTCCCCGCAAGAATTAGAGTTTTTCCTTTTTCTAGTTTAAAAGAAATATTTTTTACTGCAGGTCTAACATGATTATCATTTCCATATATAAACGTAAATCCATCAAATTCCAAGGCAAAATTGTTTTGTTTGTACATATCTCTTTCAAAATTGTTAACTTTTATCTAAATTTGTAATCTCATTTGTTTTTACAGTAAAAATGGCTTGAGCTGCAATAGGTACACCTGCTTTTATTAAGTAGTTTTTAATAACTTTCCCTAATAAACCAGCTATAAACACACCTGATAAAAATGCAAAAATCATTGCTAATATGAATAAAGATATATGAAGAGTAAATAATTTTCCCGAAATATACCAAAAAACGGGAACTTGAGTTATATTTCCAATTCCACCTGCAATCCCCCAACCTAATTTTGAATCTCCTTCATTAAGGTGTTCCATAATAAAGAAACCTACAAGTAATGAAGCACCTTCTAATAAATTTATTCCTATAATAATAATTCCATAAGAACCAGTTATGAGAAATTCGAGTATTCCTTTTGTAAACATAGAGATAAGAATCCCAGGTTTATTTCTTGTTAAACCATAAAAAATCGCAACCCAAATAATATGATGTGCAGATGCTAATTGTGTTCCGCCCGTAAGAGGGTACCACACTTTTATTAATAAATCAAAGGGTATAACACTTGAAATGATTCCTCCAAGAGTCCCAAAAATTGTTGCATAAAGTAAAGTTCTAATTGAAATTCCAAATCTGCTTTTTTCAATTTCTAAATTTTCTACTCCAGTCCTTTTAAATTCTTCTTTTGTGTCTTCAAGATTTTTTTCCATAGAGCAAAATCACCATTAATTTTAATATACCCTAATTGCAACTGTATGTTTTGCAGTATATATGGTATTCCAATCTGGAAATAAACTTCTATTCACTATTCCTTCTATCGGACCTCTATCCGGTTCCCCTCCCATGGGCATCCCGTTCCTCTCATAAGCTAGCAAAACCAATTCAGGATTTTGTTCAACTACCGAAAAGAGGATATTTCTACTAACATATAAATCGCTCGCTTCAAATCGAAATCTTGTGGAATTGGGATTTAAGCAATTTTCTTTATTAAAAATGTCCCATATAACCGCCCCAGAATAATTATCAACCCAAGTATTCCCAAAATCATTAATAAAATAAAATCTATGATTTATTACTTGTTGATAATTGGATTTTAACTGAGTTAATGTGATATTGACTTCTCGTTTTACATTTCCGTATATTTTAATTGAAATTTCAGTATTACCATTTATTTGTTGTTCTATAAATTGCAAATTATAGATTGTTAGTCCAATTGATGCACTTATAACTATTCCAAATAATATAAAAATAGAAAGATTCCTTTTTGATAAAAAGTCTCTAATTTTATGTTTTGAATTATTCATTTTGTAAATAATTATCTATTATTCTTTATTGCAATAAATTTCCTTTTCCAAATTATAATTAATCCAGTTAAAAAAATCATAATAAATAAAGTGAAACCTAATTGATAACCTGAAATAATAAGAGCTGGAAATTCAGAAAAATGTAAAGCATAAATCCACGATATTGCGTGATCTTCACCTTCTCCTGTACCATATTCATTATCCAATATAGCGATTGTAAATTCATATATCGTCTTTTCTTCGAATTGAACATCATATTGCTCACCGGTTGTTAAAGGTCGAGAAATTTCTATTTGATAACGATTTGTATCATTAAACCAGGTTCCATAAATCATACCTGTCTCTATTTGGCTAATTTCAGAATTGTGAGGATACCAACCATCATCTCCAAAACATGTATCATAACCGTTGTATGAAGAACCATTTTCTTTTCCTATCCGATATCCCCATTGCCAAGTATCCACATCTCCTCCACCATACGGACCTGTCTTCATACCTTGGTAAAATGCCGCAGTATAATTTGACATATTTATGTTCCAACACATTGAAAATTGATCCCAATTGCTCAGTGGAGTTGAATCCTCCCAACTAGCCAAAATAAATAAGTGGGTATCACTATGAGCGAAAGATATATTAACGTATCTAATAAAAAAATTAGGAGAATAAAAATCAGCGGCAACGGGTATCAATATAGAATTATTTTTTCCAGAAACATGCCAAAAATCTTCATTATCCTGACCATCAAGAGTAATAACCGCATTTGGGTCATAATATATATCCACATGAGTAGTATGATGATAATATTGGCAATCTCCTTTACCAGGCCACGAAGACCCTATAATTATAGGAGCAGATATAGCTTGAATTATGAGAAATATTAAGAAGAAAAAAAAAAATGGAATTAAAGTTTTTTTATGGAGCGCCATTACTTTATCACAATTATTTTTTATTTATTTTCTATATTTCAATATATATACTAGTTAACCATTTGTTATATCCCTTCTTTAATTGCCCTGGAACTATTAACTTATAAGGACCACCATCAACGAGCTTTAAAGATGTAGGATTTCCAGAGCCCACTTTTTGATGCTGAATCTCTGCATTCACAATCCACATTAGATTACCCTCTGGGGCATGAATTGAATCCATTGGCATCGGAAATCCAGTGCCAGGAATACAATCTCCAGTTGTTGCATTCAAAGTACAATTAACAATAGATGGTTCCACCAATCCTGATTCAATGTCTGTATTATTGTATCCTGAGCTTGGCCAAGAAAATCCGTCTACACAATCCCATGTAATGTTATAATTTTCCAAAATATTCGCTTCTTTTGTGAAATTTTTTAAGGTCCTTCCTTTTATTGTACAATTCCAGTCAAAATATTCCGTTCCATTATCATCATACCACCAATGATATGTATTGTAATCTCCGATTCCTTCCATCATTTTATTTGTATCTATTGTGTAATTCAGAATTCCATTCACATAAACCGGAATTACCCACTCAGATATAATCTCTATGCTTGTTACATTCATAATCGCCGTGGAGGCATTAAGATCTCCACCAAATAATGAAAAATTTCCATAAGCAGCACCTAGCGGAGAATTTTTTAACCAATTATCATTAGCCATTATTCCAATAATTAGAGGGTTTGTTGTTTGAGGATTTTTTACCATATTTCCATCAGAATTAATCATAAACCCAACATCTGTATCCAGATTATCGGAAAAATTATGAACCTTTACACCCCAAGGAGCATGAAACCCAAAATAATTAAATAATTCTACGACATTTACACCAGTTATATTATATCCTTGTCCAGTTGTTTCAGTATCCTCAAATTTTATTTGAGTTAAATCTCCAGATTCAATTAAATCTATTATAGTTGAAGCATTTATTGACTTCTCAGTTCCATCCCAATATTTTATTTTGAGATCTTGTAGAGGAGGGGAAGTATCAGATGTTGTCCCAATTTGCGTAATAAGCCATATTCCACCACTGACTCCAGCAATAATCACAGCAACTACTATTATACTTGTTATAATTAGATTTCTTTTCTCCAAATTTGATCAATCTCAAAGCTTTTATCATTATGAAAGCTTATACATAACGATAATTTTTCATCAAATTTAAAGTTATTTTTTTAAAATATAGCTAAAGATGGGAATAAAAAGAAAATATTTGTTATTCTCTATAGCTACATTCATTTTTTTATTTTTAAAATTATGATTAGTTAAAATTTTTTTAAAAAATTTTAGTTCTTTTAATAAATTATCTTTATTCTTACTCGAAGTCCAAGGAACACTTATACAATATCGCTCAACTATCTCGAATTTTTGAGAAAAATATTGATTCATTTTTCTCCCCACTTCAGGATCGGCTCCATTATCTTTCAAATTTGAGATTAATGCATCTTTTAAACCTGTTTCTGGAGATTCAATAACCCCTCCATAATCGGGCTCTGCAAGTATTAATAGAATACCTTCTTTTTTTAAAATTCTATGAATTTCATTGAAACATTTTTCAAGATCCTTAATCCATAAAAATAAATAATGTGTAATAATCACTTCAAATTTCTCATCTTCGAAGTCATTATTTAAAATATCCATATATTGAAGATTTGCCTTGATGTTCTCTTGATTTAAATTGTCTTTGGCAATTTTTAAACGATGTTCATCAATATCAATTCCATATAAATTTAGATTAAATTCTTTCCCAATTTCTTTTAGAAGTGCTCCAGTGCCACACCCAATTTCCAAAAGATTTTTCTTGGTCTCCAGATTTATTATCTTATAAATATGACTCCTGAATTCATAAGTCCACTTTAATTGTTCGCTGAATCTTATATTCCAATCAATCATAAAATAAGTGTTTAGTTATTGATAAAAAAAAATAAATTAAAAAATTAAAAATTTGGAATATTACAAATTAATTTCTTTTGATCGATGTACAATGGGCATCCTCCGCCACAAATTCGTAATAATTCGCATTTTTTACATTTAGGCTCAATATATTCATGGTTTCTTATACTTTTAAACAGTTTTGAATTCCAAATAGTGTCCCAGTCATCTTTTAATATATTCCCAACAGGTTCATAGTAAGATTGGCAAGGTAAAACATCTCCATTTGGTTCAATTGCAATGCTTGTATTTGCTGCAGAGCATCTTTTTGGTCCCAAACCAATTTCTACTGGATTAATAGAACAATATTGAGTTGGAGTATACCAGATAAATCGCATGTCCAATTTTCGAGCTCGATTATTTATCTTGTTTAGTATTGGCTCTAACTCTTCTTCAGCAATGCCGTGCTCAAACTCCTTTCCCTTACCAGAATAAATTAATCCATTACAAGCAAAAGTTTTTACGTTTAATTCATGAAGGAAATTTATTGTATCTTTAATTCCCTCGACGTTATGCTTGCATAATGTAGTATTAGTCATAAAGAAAATATCTTCTTCTTCAAAATTTTTGATTGCTTGAACGGTTTCATCAAACCCATCTACACCAACCATTTTATTATGGATTTCTTTATCATGAGATTCCAAAGTTATCTGAGCATAATCTAAACCTTTTTGTATTGCTTGTTTTACTAAGTTTTTATCAGCAAATTTCCTTCCATTAGTTATAATCCCCATTACAAAACCTTTTTCTTGACCATATGCGATCAAATCCAGAAAATCATCTCTCATTGTTGGTTCTCCTCCCGTTAAGGCTATATGCGGGACTCCAACATCCCATAATGCATCCATTATTCTTTTCATAGACTCTGTATCAAGTACTGGAAAATCTCGTTCTCTTGCAACGTAACAATGTCCACAATTATTGTTACAGTCGTAAGTAATTGCTAAATCAATTCTTAAAGGAAATTCTGAAACTTTAAATGGCTTTTTTGCGTCTATTCCAATTTGGGAAAAGGGATCAACATCTTCCTCTGATAGTAAAAATTCTACTTTATCTAAAAGAGTATTATAATCTTCTTCTACTTCTTCGGCTGTTGTCCGAAAATATTTTATGAAAAATTCTTGAATTTCGGTTAAAGATTTTCCTTCAATAAACTCCTTGAAATACATCATAGCAAATTGATTTAAATAAAGTACATATTTTGCATCAATTATTAGGATTCCTTTACTATTTTTCAATATTCTTAAGTGAAATTTATGAGATCCAGTTTTTCTAAATTCAATTATATTTGAATATACTCTAGGAATAGAATCATCAAAAACGAATTTTGGTAATATCTTCTTTTTTAATTTCTTGAAGAATTTTTTTGTTTTTCCTTTGGGTTTTACTATACTCATCTTTTATCTACCTCCTCCAGCACACGCACATGCACACCCTGCACAAGCACAAGCACAAGCGCAACCTCCAGCTCCACCACGACCTCCACCACGACCACCAGTACTTCTTGGTCGAGGAGGGGCAACTGTATTAACTATACTCTCAGCGAAATTGGTGAAATTCTTAACTATTGTATTGCTAACATTTTCCATACCCCGGACAATCGAATCTGAAAATGTATGGATATTAATATGCTGTTTAGGAAGTATATTCGCACTTATAGATCTTCCGGGATGATATGTATAGTAATGATGCCGAGGCCAATAATAATGATACCAATAATAACGCGGATACCAATATGGATAATGAACATAATAACGGTGACTTAGATATCGTTCTGAACGTTTTTCAAATAGGTCATCTAAAACTATCCAGTCATATTCATCTTCAATATCTTCAAATTCTATTTCATTTGGCATCTTTTTAATTGTTTCCCATGCTTGATTAATCATGTTATCATAGTAATAAGTTGTAGCGTCCAATTC
>JAHQWG010000039.1 GCA_029856045.1 Promethearchaeia archaeon
AGGTGTTCGACTATAACTATGCTTTTGAAACAGCAAAAAAGATATTATTCGGAAATGAAATTATAGTTTCACACAAAAAATAATAACTACTTTTTTTTTTTTTTTTTTTTATGTGATTATATGGTTAATGAAATAAATAATTAAAAAATAAAAATTGAATTATTTAGATTTTTATTCCTTCCCTATTTTTTTTCTTACTTTTTGTAAGTCCCTATCAATAATCCAACGAACCAATTTAGGAAAGTGTCTAAACATTCTCCAAGCTAATTTTGAAACGCCAGGAAGAATCATGAATTTCTTTTTTAAAATTCCTTCGATAAATGGGTCTGCTATTTCCTCGGGACTGTAAATTTTACTACGTGCTGACATCATAAGACATTCTTTTGGTTTGGTTTCATTCTCTTTTGCAAATGCAGGAGTATTAGTATCTGATGGGAATAATACAGAAAAATTTAAATTATAAGGTTTTAACTCATTTCTAAGAACTTCTGCTAAACCTAAAATTGCAAATTTAGCTGGTGTGTACATAGCATAACCCATCATCGGATAATAGCAGACTAATGAAGAAGTAAATGAAATAAAGCCTTTTTTAGCCTTCATAAAATATGGTAAAATAATTAAAGTTGGAATTAATTGTCCATAATAATTCCCATTTATGTGAATTTTGAAATCATCCAGTACAAGGTTTTCGATATAATTTGGAATCGCAAATCCAACAAAATTAAATAAATAATCAGGAATGCCATGTTTTTCTATAAATTCTGTTAAAAGTGGTTTCAATTGTTCCATTTTTGTCGTGTCACAAGAAATCATCTCAATAAATTGTTTATCGTTAGTTTTTAAACTTTCTATTTCTTTAACAGCCTTTTTTAAGTTTTCTGTATTTCGTGCAATAATACAAACACTTCCACCTAATTGAACGATATTTTTGGCTGTGGCTTTGCCCATACCAGTAGAACCCCCACTTACAATAACAACTTTTCCATCTAACGGCTGTTTTTTAATTAATTTTTCTTTTAGCATAAAATTATCACTCTATAGTTATAATTTTTCAATTAAAATATAATTAAACTTTAATAATAAAAATATTATACTTAATTCTTAAGCTTCTCAATAAAAATTATTTTTAGCAATAGATTCCTTATTCGATTTTTCAATTTTAAAAAATATAAATTTCATATTTCAATATTTTATTTAATGGCTAAAACAAGAACTATTAAAGAAATTAAACAAAAAATCGATAAGAACACAGCTGTCGTAATAACAGCGCAAGAATTCTTAGATAAAATTGCAGAGGGTGAAAAAATTGAATTCGAAGATGTTGATGTTATTACAACTGCGACAAAAGGATTAATGAGTGGAATTGCTGGAATATTTTCTTTTCGATTAGCCGAGCCAAAAAAATATAGAAAATTTAAAGAAATAACCTTAAATGGAATTCCTGGTTATGTTGGTCCATGTCCTAATGAGTTTTTAGGCGTAATTGATGTAATTGTATATAGTACAACGCATAGTAAAACGAGAACCAATTATACAGGTGGCTTCTTATTTAGAGATCTCGTTGAAAATAAACCAATTGAAATGAAAGCAGAAACTGAAGAAGGAGTCGTAATAGAAAAAACTTTGAGCTTAAAAGAGATGCAATTTGCAAGACTAATGGGGACTCGTCAAGCAATAAAGAATTATAGTGCAATGATGAATCCTACTAAAGATTATGTAGAAACTATTTTTTCAGCTCTTAAATTTGAGCCAAATAATTCTCAATTAACATTTTCTGGATGTGGAGCGTTAAATCCACTTCAGAATGATCCTAATTTTGAAACTATTGGAGTGGGTACTCCTTTATTAGTTAATGGAAGTATTGGCTATGTTATGGGACCTGGAACTAGAAATTATATTTTAAAACCAAATTTAATGACTATCGCAGATTTTGAGGGAATGAAACCCGAATATATGGGTGCGTTTATGACATCATATGGGCCAGAACCAATATGTTCTATTGCAGTAGCATTTCCTATTTTGAATGAGAAGATTTTAAACACCATGGTTAAATCAGATAAGGATGTTCCTCTTCAAATTTTAAATTTAGTTGGAAGAGAAAAAATGGGTGAAATTACTTATGGAGATGTCTGGGATAATAATTTCCTAATAACATTTGATCCTAAAAAATGTATAAATTGCGAAACTTGTCCAGTCGAAACTGATTGCCCAACCCATGCTTTTACTGTGGAAAAGGGCATTGATAAAACAAGATGTTATAATTGTGGAGCTTGTATTCAAATGTGTCCTGAAAACGCTTTTATTGGTGATTTAAAAAGAATTAAATTTGAAGGTAAGGAAGTTCCAGTCGTGTTGCGCCAATCAGATAGATTCGGAGCAATAAAATTAGCGGAAGAATTAAAATCACTAATTTTAAAAGGGGAATTTCCTTTAAAGGAGTCTATTGCAAAAATAAAATTTTATCAATATAAGATATAAAAATTAAAGTTTGAAAAATATGTCTGAAATAAAAATTCCTAAATTTGACCAAGTGGGTATTGTTGTAAAAGATATCGAAAAAGCTGCGGAGATCTTTGGAAAGCTTCTTAACTTTAGAGCTAAACTAAATATCGTTGAACAAAGTAGCGATGTAAATTATAAAGGTCAGGAAGGAACTGTGAAAATGAAAAAAATTATGCAGCATTGGGGGGATAAACAGTTAGAAATTGTGGAAGTCGTAGAAGCCACAGGACCTAATGTTTATTCCGACGCGATCGAAGCAGGACGATTTGGATTACATCACCTAGGAACATATACCAAAAACGCAGACGAAATGTTAAAATTTTTCAAAGAAAAGTATGATATCGATGTTATCCAAAGCGGAAAAGCCGGGAAAGTTAATTTTTATTACCTAAATACCGAAAAAATATTAGGATTTATTCTAGAACTTATTAATATTTAATATTACTAATCAAATGAATGTGAAAAATTGTGAGTAAAGAAAAAAAAGAAGAAAGTTATAATGGTGGGGATTTATTAGTCCAATGCTTACTTAATGAAGGCGTGGAGTATATATTTGGCATTGTAGGAGGTCAATTATTAGCGATTTATGATGCGGTAAATCGATGGGGTAAGGATAAAGGCATCGATACCATAATGACAAGACATGAGCAAGCAGCAGGACATATGGCTGATGGCTATGCAAGAGTTACCGGGAAAATTGGTGTATGTATGGGTACCGTAGGACCCGGAGTGACACATTTAATACCTGCTGTCGCCGCCGCATACATGGATTCGATACCTCTCCTCGTTATAGGTGCCCAAATTTTAAGGGTAGAAGACCGTAAAGGTGTTTATCAAGGCGATGTTCAACAAATAGAAATGTTGAGACCAATTACTAAGTTTCAAATTAGAGTAGAGTTACCTAATGAAATCCCCGGTGCAGTTCGGGCTTGCTTTATTGAAGCTTTATCTGGAAGACAGCGCCCAGTTTTTCTGGAGATAAGAGAATCTGCTCTAACGGGCAGAGTTAGTAAAGAAATTATGGAACAGATATGGAGTCCAGAATTGTACAGACCTCAAACAAAGCCTTTTGGGGATCCAAAACAAATTGAGAAAGCCTTAGAACTCCTTAAAAATGCGACGAAACCGTTTTTAGTTGCTGGGGGTGGCGTAATGAGGTCAGGAGCTTGGGAGGAGTTGAGGAAATTTTCAATTAAATACAAAATCCCGATTGGAACAACACCTAATGGGTTGGGAGCATTGGGAGAGGATGACGAAACATTTGTTGGCACGAGCGTGGGACCAACTTATATGCAAAATACTGCCAAAACCGCGGATGTCGTGATGGCTGTTGGTTGTAAGTGGGATTTCACTTTATTTTTCGGAGGTGCACCTTTATGGGGACCCAATCAAAAAACTATCCATGTGGACATTGATCCTCAAGTTATAGGATTAAACCGTAAGACGGATATTGGAATAGTAGCCGATGCAAAGGCGGCTTTAATCCAAATTTTAGAGAAAAGTAAAGATTATCTTAAAGAAAATCAATTTTCTGAATGGAATGTTCAAGTTCAAGAATATAAAGAAAAACGAAAGCAATTAGAATTAAAGCCAAAAATTTCGGAAAAAGTTCCTATTCAAACACAAAGATTACTAAACGAAATCTTCAATTTCTTTCCAAAAGAAACGATTTTTGCAATAGATGGCGGTGATCTTGCTACTTTTTGTTGGATGCAAGTTAATACAAAGCATAGACCTCCACGAAGTAATATAGCTTCTATTTCAATGGGTCATTTAGGAGTTGGGATTCCGTATGTAATTGGCGCAAAATTTGCATTTCCAGATAAACCATGCGTAAATATAGTAGGCGACGGCTCATTCCTATTTAATGTCCAAGAACTCGATACAGCGATAAGATACAAATTACCAATTATAAATATAATAGCAAATAATTATGCGTGGGGTATGATTAAAAGTGGGCAGAAATATGGCTGGGATAAACGATTTTATAATGTAGATCTTATAGGAACTGACTATGCTCAAATTGCAAAGGGTTTTGGATGTTATGGTGAAACAGTTGAAAAACCAGAAGATATTAAACCTGCCTTTCAGCGGGCGATAGATTCGGGATTACCTGCAGTTATAAATGTAATAATGGAGTTCAAAACACCAGATGCTACTAAAATACTCCAAACAATGAAAAAAGCAGTGATTAAAAAAGCACAAAAAGCAAATCGATAAAAAATTTATTTATATTTTTTTTTATTAAATAGATACTTTAATTAGAAAAAAATCAATTTATTAGATTTCAACAAGGATTTTAATAAAATCTCTTTCTCCGGGTTTAAGAAATCTTTCAAAACCTGTTTGAATCTTATCTAAAGGTATTACATCTGTAATGAAAAGAGAGGGATTAACTTTATTATCTTCAAATAATTTTATTGCTCCTAATATATCTTCTTTATCGTGCCCCATACATCCTTTAAAGCAAATTTCTTTAGAATTAATTGTAAATATTGGAAAATCGATACTTCCCTTATGAATCCCTTCGAGTAGAATCGTTCCACCTTTTTTAATAAGATCCATAGCCATTTTTATCGTATTTTCATTTCCAGCACAATCGAAAATAAAAGTAGATTTCCCGTGGGATTTCATAAATTTTTTAACCTTCACTACTTTAGGAGGAAAAACCTCAGTGGCTCCAATCTCTTTTGCTCTTTCCCTTAAAAATTCATGAGGTTCAATTACAATAATATATTCAGGATTCTTCTCTTTTATTAAAGTATTTAAAAAGGATAAACCAATAGAACCAGCTCCAATAATTATGATTTTTTCATTATTTCCAATATTAGATAGTGTTATACCTCTAATTGCATTTGCAAAAGTTTCAATCAAAACAGCATCTCTATTGGAAAGTGATTCTGGGGGATGAAATACATTATTTTGATTTACTTTTACATATTCGGCGAATCCTCCATCTTGAAAGATACCCATTCCAGCTACTTGCCCTATTTCAAGTGCAACGTTCACTGCAACAACTTTATCTCCTTTTTTCCAGTTTGATACATTTTCTCCAAGTTCTGCAATTTCTCCAGAGATTTCATGCCCCATAATTAAAGGTGTTTGATAAATTTTATAGATAAAATTAGAAATATCACTTCCACAGATTCCACAGTAATGAACTCTAACAATTACCTCATCAGGTCCCGGAACTGGTTTAGGATAATCATCTCTATAAACAATTTTTTTTATATCTTCAAATACAGCAGCCTTAATTTTCAATCATCTTAATGTGATAATTTAAAAATTTATATTATTTATTGAACAATCAAACAATCTTTGTTATTTAAAGTTTTAAATATTAATTATAAATAAATTTACAATCAATTAAAGTTTTAAATTAATAATTAAATTATTCTAAGAGAATCTAAAAATTAAATTTCAATATTTCGATATATTAAATTATGAATAGTAAAGAAAGAGTTTGGGAAGCTCTTAACTTAAAGATTCCGGATAGAGTACCAATTCACGCTATTTTCGTTGATGGGAATATTGTTAACGAGGTTTTAGGAAAACCTCCACGAACAGCGTTTGATATTATAGACGAAATGGAACAGCAACATCCTGATGATTGGGTTGAGCAAGTCAACGGAATTATTACTGAAATCGAAATTAATGTATTTTCAAGAGCGATGGAAACAGCAGCTGCTATAGGCTATGATACATGTGGAGTAGGATATATTCCTTTTAAATTTGAAAGTAAGGAAGAAATGACAGACATTTTTGGGCGAAAATATAAAATAATTAACCTCGACGGAAATATATTTCCAGATTATTATGGAGGCTTAATAAAAAACCAGGAAGATTGGGAAAATTGGCCAAAGCCTGATTTAAAAGAAATCTTTAGACGAGCTAAAAAGTTTTATAAAACAATTCAGCGTCGAAGCAAGAAATTTAAAAATGATATTTGTATCATGGTAACGGACGATTTCACATCAGTATTTCCCCCTGTTTGGCAAGGTATGGGGATGGGACCTTTCGTTAGAGCACTAAAAGGTAATCCTAAATTAATTGAAGAACGATTCGAGATGACTACAGAAATCGTCCTTGGGTTGTTTAAAACTTACGCTGAATGTGGTGCAAAGGTATTTTTTGAAGGAGCTGATATTGCATTCAGAAATGGACCCCTTATTAATCCCAAATACATTGATAAATATATATTGCCTTGCATGAAGAAAGTTACCGAAGCGATTCATGAATGGGGTGGTAAAATAATATTTCATTCTGATGGTGATATCACATCTCTTCTCGATTTCGTAGTTAAAGCTGGATTTGATGCACTACATTGCCTCGAACCACCATATGTAGATTTAAAGTTAGTAAAAAAGAAATTAGGTGATAAATTGTGCCTGCTAGGAAATATTGATACTACACATATCCTAGTAAATGCCAATAAAAAGGAAGTTGAGGATGCAGTAAAACACGCAATTAAAATCTTAGGTCCCGGGGGTGGGTACATTCTTTCTCCTTCTAATTCTCATCCTGCTATGTCATATCAGCGCATTAAATGGATGATTGAAGCTACTAAAAAATTTGGAACTTATCCACTTCAAATTTAAAATAAAAAATTTTAAATTTTATTTATAATTTGCAAAAGATTTTGCTATAGGTGGATTAATGATTTGTTGTTCAATAATAAAACTTTGACCACAATTTACACAATAAGTTTTGCCATTTAAATTTAAGCGATCATTCATTTTCTCAGTGAATCTAATTCCACATTCTGGGCAATAGCTATATTCTAATCCTTGCTCATGTTCTGAAGATTTACCTGTTTTTTTAGGTAATATTATAATAGATTTCTTAAGGTAGCGGTTCTCTTCAATTTTTTCATTGTATATAGGTTCAACACTTTTCTCCGAGCTTGATTTACCTGTTAATATTTCATATAATTTCCTAAAGATTATATGGAGCCCTTTAAAAAGTTTCTCCAGTATATAGAAAAGACCCATAAATATATATTTTAACAGATAAGCAAGACCCATAAATATATATTTTAACAGATAAGCAAGACCAATAAATATATATTTTAACAGATAAGCAAGACCAATAAATACTAGCACTATAATAGCCACTGCAAGTGCAAATCCTACACATGATATGATAATTTGCTGGATCGAACTTAAGCTACTAAACCAATTTATAAAATTTTGCATACCATTCCAACCATAAAATGCTTCTAACAACTTTCTACTCGCTTTTTTTCATTTTTTTATTTAATATTTAAATTATACGTGAAGTTATTATTATTTGATTTTTAGACCAATTATTATCAAATAGTCCAATTTTTAGCGAAAGGAACTTAAATTTTAATTAACCTCGAATATATAAGAAAATATTAAAAAAATAATTAGAGGTATGATTATTTATGGATAAAATTTTAGAAGGAAAAGTGGGTCTAATCACTGGAGCGGGTTCTGGATTTGGGCGTGAAATCGCAATCACATTTGCAAGAGAGGGGGCAAACTTAGTGTTAAACGATATCGATTTGGAATCACTTGAAGAAACAAGGGATCTTATTTTGAAATCACATGATTGTGAAATACTTCTTTACCAAATGGATATATCTGATGCAGATAAAGTGAAAGAAATGAGTAAGGAAGTATTCAAGAAGTTTAATAATGTATTTGTCTTAGTAAATAATGCTGGAATAAATGGAGGTCTTTATAAATCATTATCTTGCCCAAATGAGAATTATGATAGGGTAATGGATGTAAATCTTAAAGGTCCTTGGTTATTAGTTAAAAATTTTTTTCGGAAAATGAGGTTACAAAAATTTGCACCTGTTACAGGTAAAATAATAAATATTGCTTCATGTGCGGGTATAGAACCAAATCCAACTATTGGGGTCTATAGTGTAAGCAAAGCAGCATTGATTTGTTTTACTAGATTGTGGGCTCTTGAATTAGCACCGAGAATCACAGTTAATTCTATTTCTCCTGGGGTTCATATTACTAAAATATATGATAATGATCCTGAATTGGCTCAAAAACTTTTAGATTTGAGAAATGTTAAAATCCCATTGAATAGATTTGGAACAAAAGCTGATGTTGCAAATGCTTGTTTATTTTTGGCTTCACCAGCATCTGATTATATCACGGGAGAAAACATAGTTATCGATGGTGGAATGACGACATCAATCAATAAGTTATAAATATTTTGAGATTAAAGTAGATCATTATGGAATTAAAAGAGCTTTTTAGTCCGGGAAAAATTGGAAATGTTCAAATTAAAAATAGAATTATTCGATCAGCCACAACCGAAAGGTTAGCCAATAAAGATGGCACCATAAACGATAAATATATTAAAAATTATACAGATTTGGCTGAAGGAGGGATTGGATTGATAATTTCGGGATTTATCAATATAGAGTTAGGTTATTCGGTTATGCCTAACAGCCCAGCTTTATACAATGATTCATTCATCTCAGGACAAAAAAAGTTAGTTGATGCCGTTCATGATTATTCTGATGTAAAATTTGCGGCTCAACTTGCGCATACAGGTCGTCAAACCTCACATCCAAAATTTGAAGCCGTTGGACCTTCACCAATTCCAGATAAGTCAGTCAACCGAGTACCTCGTGAATTAACAGACGATGAAATCAAAGAAATTATAAAAAAATTTGTAAATGCAGGTCGGAGGGCTTATGAAATTGGTTATGATATGGTGCAACTACACGCTGCACACGGATATTTACTCAGTAATTTCATTTCTCCCTATTCAAATAAACGTACTGGGGAATATGGGGGAGATACTAAGAGGAGAACTAAAATCTTAGTTGATATTTATAACCAATTGAGAGAAGAGGTTGGAAAAAACTTACCTATTATAATTAAACTACAGACAGAAGATGGTGTTCCTGAAGGTATGACCTTAGAAGAGGGAAAGAAAATTGCCAGAATTGTTATAGACACGGGTTATAATGCAATTGAAGTGTCAGGAGGGATGGGAGAATCTTTAATTGGGACTAAAAATGCACTCCCTAGTAAACAAAATATTGGTCCAGAAGAAGAAAACTACTTTCTGCAAAGTATTAAAGAAATTAGACCATATATGAAAGATTGTGCCGCTATCCTTGTGGGTGGAGTTAAAAATCCTATAACTGTTGAAAAATTTCTTCAAGATAAAATAATTGATTTCATTTCAATGTGTAGACCATTGATTCGCGAACCAGACCTTCCAAATCGTTGGAAAAATGGTGACATATCTCCAGCACATTGTATTAGTTGCAATTCTTGTTATATGTCTGCGTTAACAGGTCCTATTTATTGTACTGTTAAAGAGAATTTAAAAAAGAAGAGATTAAGAAAAGAACAAAGATTAAAAAAGAATAAATAACATAATATTGAAGCAAAAATAAAGGAAATTATTTATTTAATTGTAATATTTTCATTCGGTCAATTAATATTTTTATTGCATAAGCCGCCTCATGTGGTGTGAAGTATATGGTTGTTTTTTCTTTTTTTGCTAAATCTTTAAGATTTTGAAATCCTTCACTAAACATAATTAACGGGATTACCGGTTTCCCTCTTCCAGTATCATTCCACGCCCGAATTATTCCACGATAATGCTCATCAGATTTCATTTCTAGAAAGGGAGGTATTACAAGACATGAAACAGCTATATCTATTCCAGGGTCTTCGAGCATTGCTTTTGTGATATTGTAATATTGTTCTTCTTCTGCTACTCCAATCATATCAAGTGGATTGACCATTTTTACTAATGATATTAATTGAGGTGCCATTTTTTCTTTAAGTTCTTTAGAGAATTCAGCAAGTTTTAAACCAAATTCTTCAGCCTTGTCGCTAAATAAAACAGAACTACCTCCACTATTAGTTAATACACCGATTTTTTCTCCTTTTGGAAGTGGCAAAAATGAGAATGTTTTAATTGCTGTAATATAATCAGAAACATTTTCACACATAACTGCTCCAGCTTGTTCTATAGCAGTTTTAAGCATTTTATAATCTGTAGCCATAGAACCTGTATGACTGCTAGCAGCCTTCATTCCTGAAGTAGTTCTACCACCTTTTAGAGCAATTATTGGTTTTAATGGGATGATGTTTTTCATTATTTCATAAAAGGCTTTACCATCAGTAATGGTTTCTAAATATATACAAATAATCTGAGTATTTTCATCTTCCTTGAAGAACTCGAGGATCTCACCGAAAGATACATCAATATTATTTCCAATATTTGCAAACTTGGAACATCCCAAATCATGTTGTTCCATCTCATAAAAACATGCACATCCAAATGAACCAGATTGACTTACCATGCCAATATTGCCTTTAGGAGCTGATTGAATAAAGGAAGCATTAAGACCAATATCTATATTTTGTATTCCTACACAGTTGGGCCCCATAACTCTAATTCCAACTTCTTTACACTTTTTAGCTATTTCTGCTTCAATTTTCTTACCTTTTTCGTCTATCTCTCCAAATCCTGCAGACACAATAATTATACGTTTAACTTTCTTCTCGATGCATTGATCCACGATTAATTCTACAATACTGGCAGGTACTAATATAATAGCAAGATCTATATCTTTTGGAACATCTATAACGGAATTATAAGTTTTTAACCCGTGAATTTCTTGATTTCGAGGAGATATCAGAAATAATTCACTTTGGAGGTCTTTGTTTTCAAGAATGTTTATTGTTACAGCATTTCCGAATTTTTTAGGATCGGCTGTTGCACCAATCACTGCAATTGTTTTTGGATAGAAAAAAAGTTTTGTCATGTTCTTAATTTATCTCCTCATATATAGCGTCGTATTGGCATACACTAATGCATACTTTACATCCCCTGCAGATTTCTTGATTGATAATTGCTTTTTTCTCTTCTTTATTGAAAGAAAGTGCTGGACAACCAAATTGATTAACGCAGATAAGACATCCTTTGCATTTAGAGGGATCTACTTTTACAACGGGTATTTGAATCTGCTTTGATCGAAACTCTTTTTCTTCTAACAAGGAACAAAGATGTCTTGAGATGAAAACTCTTACACCTTGAGCTTTTAAAGCTTCTCGCAATTTCTCAACCATTTTATTTAAATTATAAGAATCTTCTACCCATATATTTTCAGGTGGTACTCCACATCCACGAACAAGTTCTTCTATTACAACACGAGTTCCAGGTTCTTTTGTAATTTTTATTCCAGTCCCAGGGTTATCTTGAAATCCCGTCATACTTGTTGATCTATTATCTAATATTACAACTAATAAGTTATTTTGGTTATAAACAGCATTTATTAAAGCTGGAATTCCAGAATGGAAGAAAGTTGAATCACCTAGTATCGCTAGTATTGGATTTTCGGTTGAGTGAATCTTAGCAAATCCATTTGCCAGTCCAATGGAGCCACCCATACATATTTCAGTATCCACACATTCAAGAGGTTTATATACTGCCAGTGTATAACACCCAATGTCACTAGAGTTTATAAATTTTAATTTTAATTCTTTCTCTAGTAATGTAATCGCATAAAAAGTAGAACGATGACTACAACCTGGGCACAACACAGGAAGTCGTGGAGGTAATGATATCTTAATATCAGGAATAACGTTTTTTTTATATTCTATCCCAATGAAACTTGCCACTTTCTCCAAATATATTTCTCCTGAGAATTCTCCTTGTTGAGGGAAATAGTCTTTACCATGTATTTCAACTTCATTTACCAGTTTATTTTCATATGTAAGTTGTTTCAGAATGTTTTCTAGAATTGGTTCTAGTTCTTCAACCACTAATATTTTATCTACTGAAGAAAGTAATTTTCTAATGAGTTTTTTAGGTGGAGGATAGACCATGCCGAGTTTAAGGATGGAGACTTTATTCTCCAAGCCAAAATCGATGAGTGTGTCAATTAGTTGGGCATAAGGAATACCTGCAGCAATAAAACCGTAACGTATTCCATTGATTTTTTCTGAAGATAATTTAAGAGAATTGAAGGGAAATTCATCGGCAAGATTGGAGATCTTCTCAAACCGCTCGAGTAGTTTGGTGCGAAGTACACGCGAATGTGAAGGTAAACAAACCCAACGTGCGCGATCCCAATCAAATCCATAAGGGCGATCAATATTTTGAATCTCTCCAAGTATAACATCACCTCGACCGTGATTCAAGCGAGTTGTTGTCCGGAATAGTACTATTGTATGATGCTCCTCGGAGAATTCAAATGCATATTTGATTAAATCCTTAGCCTCTTGAACAGTAGAGGGTTCAAATACAGGGATTAAAGCATGGAGCCCGAAATAACGATTATCTTGCTCATTTTGGGATGAAAAACAGTTTGGATCATCAGCAGAAACCACTACCATTCCACCACGAGCACCTGCGTAACAGGCAGTCATAAATGCATCTGACGCAACATTTAATCCTACATGTTTCATTACAGCTACTGATCTTGCATTTGAAATAGACCCACCATACGCAACCTCAAACCCAACTTTTTCATTTATACTCCACTCAATGTTTAAATGTGGATAATAAGGTTTCATCTTTGCAAGGGTGTCTAAGATTTCTGATGATGGAGTACCTGGATAACCCGCCCCAATTACAACTCCAGCTTCAAGTATCCCTCGAGCAATAGCTTCATTACCAAGCATTATTACACGCTTACCAGGAATTTCTTCAGCAAAATAAGGAATACTCATAATAAGTCCCTCCTAATAGATTTTCCTTTTTCAATACCCAATTGAAATGCAATTCGGTTTACTTCTTGAGACTTTTTGGGAATAAAACGTAAAATTGAATGTTTAAGTGAATCCTCCTTAATTGGTAATTTATCCGAACCCAAAATAATACCTAACATAACAATATTTAATGCCTTAGATGTCCCAGCTTTTAATGCCAATTTGTCTGCATCAAAGAAATATGTATTATAATGTAAATTTTTTAATTGTTGACATAGAATTTCGTTAGATGGATATTTAAAACCCATCTGGTTAACCATTGGAGGTATAATGATTTTATTATTTACGAAGAAATATGTATTTGGTCCAGAAAAATTAAAGACTCGAAGTGCTTCGCTAATTTCGAATGCTAAAATAATATCAACTTGGCCTTTTGGAATCAACGGGCTGGCAACTTCAGGTCCAAACCTAATATAAGCGCTAACAGAACCACCACGTTGAGCCATTCCGTGTGTTTCAGCCGTTCGAACTTGGTAACCATCCATTAAAGCTGCCCAAGCAAGAATTTGTGTGGTTCTAATGATACCTTGGCCACCTACACCAACATTAAGCACACTAAATCTTTTTTTCTCTATAGTCCAATTGTCTGGACCTTTATTTATTTGGATAACCAATTCAATACACTTTTTTTTCTAATTTTTGAATAAGTAAATTTTTTTATTCTAAACTCAAAAAATCAGGACCTCAAAATAATTTCCACTTAAAATATATTCATATATTCTTTATTTATAATATTACTAAAAGATATGTGGGATTAAAGTGGGTAATTATTAGATTTTAACATGTTATGAAAAATAGAAAGCCTTTATTAAAACTTAAAAAATTTATTTTTCTTTTAAAAAAAGGTATTATAATATTTCTTTTGTATGTCCTGCAATTTTATCAATTTTAAAATAACGATATTTTATATTATTTTTAGGCAATGAACCAATTTTAGCTATTTTGTCAGTAATATAATCTGGAAAGAGGTATTTTGATAACTGAGAAAGTGTTTCTTTATTCTCAATACAATTCAGTAATTTCAGGCTTTCGCAAGAATAGAAAATCTCGGAAACTAAATCAAAATTGATATCTTCTTCAAATTTTAAAAATGTTAAATTTCTATATATCTTTTGTATTATATTTTCTATAAAATTTGTATTTTCGAATATTTTTAATGAATTTCTCATATAATGTATAAAAAGAGTATAATACGTTGCCTCTGAAGATATAGATCCATCAGGAAATTGTTTTACTCCTTCATTATTTATTCTTTCTTTTATAACTGCTAAGATTTTTTCGATATTTTTTAGCTCTAATTTTTCTGGCAATTCTAATAAAGAATAAATTTTTAAAATAACAGCAAGCTTACTGGTTTCCATTAATTTTAAATTATCAATACTGTAAAACTCCTCTTCTTCTTCTTTAATCAATTTCTGAACATAACTTGGCTCTATATGATCATATACAATTTCACATGCTTTTAAAAAATAATATACTTGATCAGTTTCTTCAATTAGTGGAGTATAAGTTTCTTCAATAATAGAATTATAAATATTATCTAAAAATTTTTCAATTATTTGTTTATCTAAGTCAATATTCAATTCATTTGCTAAGAAGATTCCACAATAGTAAATCTCTGGATTAGTTAAAGATACTATTGGTGTTGTAATTAACCATTTATCCATATTATTTTTAATGAATGTTCTAATATTAGAGAAATCAAAATTGCTTTGAAGTTTGAAGAAATCAATAATACGATATATTAAATAATTTAATTGGAGTTTAATTTCTAAATTATCAATATCTTCCAAATGTTCAATATCTTTCTTATTTCCACACAATTTTCCACATACATTATCCATTAAGCCTATATATTTTTGAAAATTCTCAAATTTATCAGATTTGTGTAAATCTTCCTTAAGCTTATTTAATTTAATAATTAAATCTAAAGGGAGCAAATTTAATTCTTTTAAATTTAGGATAATAGAACTATCAATAACACCCCCAATATAAAAAATGAAAAGTTCTAAAAAAATTTCATTTATAATAGGAATAATTTTAAACTTAAATACATCCATTGAAGTTCTAACATTTTCTTTGTAGTGTGCTTCAAGATATAATTCTTGAATTTTTCCACTGAGATATTGGGGATCAATCCCCAGTTTAATTAAATCATTATTTAAAACATTTAAAATGTCAGCAGAGAGATGTAAAATCTCAATTTCTTTTAAAATATTTTCAGACAATAAATTAGAAATTGATCTTTGTAAATAAGTATCAATACCGTCGAAAAATGCTTTAAATTGTTCAAGAAATGACAAATCTAAAATTCTAAATAAGCCTTGATAAAGCATTTTAATACAGAACAATAAACCCTTTTTAATATATCAAATAATCCAAAAATTAAATATTTTATCTTTTTTATCGAAAGAATTTACACATTATAGTTAGTTTAGTGAAACAAGTTAATAAGTTATTTTATGAAATAAAAAAAGTTAAATTTGACAATTTATATTTACTTATCCAAATAATATGAATTATATTAAAAATAGATGTTAAATTTGAAAGGAAAACATAAATTTTTTTTGTTACTTTTGCTATTCCAATTTTTTTTAATGGCAGTGGTTTTTTTTACCGTTAATAGTCTTATTACTTTTGTCAGTGCCCAAGCTGAAGCGAGCTCCTTTGATTATTATAATGCAGCAACTGCCTCGAGCTTAGCTTTCTCAGCAGCAATTTCCTTAGCAGCTTCTGTTTTAGGGAGTGCAATGGCTTTAAAAACCGTTGGTACCGCAGCAATTTCAGCTTTAGCTGAGCGAGAAGAAGTTTTTTTTAAATCTTTTTTAATTGTAGCTTTTTGTGAAGCGATAGCAATATACGGCCTAATCATTGCAATATTATTGTGGACAAAAATACCTTCACCACCAGCCTGAAAAAATTCATTTTTTATATAAATTTTTAAAAGGTTTTAGAGAGGCGATAAATTAACGAGCGTTATTGTACCTTCTTATGCTTACTCTTATATTAAAATGAGTCTTTTAAAACAACTAATTATTGATGATAAATCTTTGCAGAAATTAGAAGAAATCAGTAATATTGAAGAATTTATTGAATTTATTAGTCCTTATTATCCTAATTTAAGCATCAAAGAATATACAATCGAAAAAATTGAGCAGGCTCTCTACCATATTTATTTTAAGTTAGTTGGAAAAATTATGCAATATTCACCCCCAAATATGAGGAGTATTTTAAGAGATTATTTATTGAAATATGAAATAATGAATATTAAGCAAATTATTCTAGGTTCAATTTTAGGTATGAGTATTGAAGAGAAAAAAAAAAATGTTAATTATTTAATTGAAGAATATTTAGAAAATGTAGATTTTATTGAAGATTTGATTAAAATTTCATCCTTAGATGAGATTCAGTTATTTATGAAGCAAACTAGATATAATAAAGCTGTTAGAGAAGGTATTCTTTACTTTAAGAAAAATAATGAAATATTTGTCTTAGAAGCTTTCTTAGATCAATTATACTATAAAAATCTAATTAAAAAGAAACATACTTTCAATAAAAAAGAAAATGTAATGATTAATTTATTTGTGGATTATGTATCCGAGATATACAACTTAAATATAATATATCGGGGAATTAAAAATAAAATTGATAAAAAATTATTAGCCCAATTTCTTTTAAATAATTATTTATTTTTAAACGCTTATAATATTAATTATTTATTATATCTTGATGATGTAAATGATTTTATTTCAGTAATTTATAATTATTTTAAAAAAAATAAGGAAATAAGTCCTTTTTTTAGGATATTCGGTCTTAATGAAAAGCATATTTTATTATCACTCGAAAAATTATTTCAAAAATATTATTTTAAAAAATTTCAAGTAAAGATTGATGATATTGATTTTTTAACAATATATAAAATCTTAGAATTGGTAATAAAAAAAGAAAATGAAATACGATTTATTATTATACCAAAAGTAGTTAAAATCACTCACGAAAAATTTAGAAATTTAAAATCGTAAATAATATAATAGATAATTTCAAAAAGTAAAAGAAAAAGCTTTAGAACGATGGAGATATTTAAGTGGGTAAAGGATATTGAAAAAGTCCATGAGGATTTAATTGAAAATACTAAAAGAGAAAATTTCGCTGAAATTCAGAATTTAAAAAATCAACAAGAGAATCTTATAGAAAAAACTTCAATAGAAAATCAAAAATTTGTGAGTTTAGCTTTAAAAACTCTATCTGAAGAGGTTGACAATGAAATTAAAATAATAGGACAGAATTTAGATGTTGCTATTAAGAATCTTGAAATAAATTATCAAAAGAATCGTAAAAATTTAGAAAAATTAATCATTGAAAAATTGAGGTTTGATTTTAGTGTCTGATAATCAAAAAATTCATGTTATTGGAAATGAAGATATTGTATTAATGTTTAGTCTTTTGGGGATAGAAGGAACTGTTATTAAAAATAATGATAATTTTCTAGAAATATTTAATCTTTTGAAAAATAAATCAGAAATTGGAATGGTTATTATTGCAATGAATTTATCAACAGAAATTATCGATTTTTTGATAGATTTCAAATTGGATAATAGAAAACCGCTCATATATTTACTGCCTGATGTATTTCAAGAAAATTTTGAAAAGAATGATGTATTTCTAAATAAAATCTATGATTCTATAGGTGATATTATATTATAAAAAGAAGAGTTAAGAGTTCTGAATTAAAAGAATTAAAAGAAAGATTTGGCAAATTAGGATTATATCTAATTGAACAATCTCGAGAAGAGATCAAAAAAATTAATGAAAAATTCTTGTTTCAAAAAGCAGATATTGAAAACAAATATAGAGAAAAAAATGTTGAAAATTCCCTTAAAATAAGAAATCAATATATCGAAGAGTATAATCAATATTTAAATAATTCATTATCTACGACTCTCTTGAAAATAAAAGAGAGATTTTTGAATCTAAAAAATAGACTAGTTAAAGAATTAACGAATGACTTGTATCAATTAATAAAAGATAAGATAAATACAAATTATGATAATTATATAAAATTTTTACTAGAACTCATTAAAAAGAATACTTATAATTTAGATAAATATCAAGAAATAACTTTTTTTTTTAATTCTAAGGATTATAATTATTTTAGTAAAAATTTAGATAAAATCCAAAACTTATTCAATAATTCAGTTGAAATTAAAAAAAATGACACTGAAATTATTGGAGGATTTAAGATTTTATTGATTGAAGGGAGACTAAATTATGATTATTCAATTAGTAATTTAATTGATAAAAATTCAACATATATTGAAATGGAGTTTTCTAAAATTGTTTCTGATTCAGAGATTAAAGAAATAGAGCATAAATTTGAGGATTTTATACGGAATCAGAAATTACGAATAACGGAGTATTTAAAAGAATATGACCGAATCTAATTATGGATATATATCTGCAATTAATGGTTCTTTAATTGAAATAAAAGGATTCGAAAGTCAAATAAGACTTCATGATTTAATTAAAATTTCTGAACAAAATATTTTAGGGGAAGTTATTCAAATATATTCTAAATATGTAGTTGCTCAATGTTTCGAAAGTACAATAAATTTAAAATTAAAAGAAGAAGTTATTGACATTCATGAACCTTTATCTATGGAGTTAGGTCCGGGCTTATTAGCTAACATTTTTGATGGAATTCAAAGACCATTACAACAAGCTTTTAATAAATTCAAAGATGGAGGATTACCAAAAGGTCTAAAATTTTCATCCTTATCAAGAACAAAAAAATGGCATTTTGTGCCATTAAAAAAAATAAATGATGTTGTAAATAGCGGAGACATAATTGGAACAGTACAAGAAACTCACTTAATAGAACATAGAATAATGGTGCCTCCCAATGTTTCTGGAAAATTGTCTTTTATAGCTGAGGAGGGGAATTATACTATCATTGATGAGATATATAAATTGAAAAAAAATGGTAAAGAGAAAAGTTATAGCATGCTTCAAAAATGGTCTATTACCAGAAGCAGACCTTATAAGAAGAGAATAAATCCTAATGAACCATTGATTACGGGGATACGTGTCATAGATTTATTGTTTCCTGTAGCAAAAGGAGGTTCTGTTGCTATTCCAGGTGGGTTTGGAACGGGCAAAACTGTCATCCAACAGTCAATAGCTAAGTGGTGCAATGCTGATATAATTATTTTTGTAGGTTGTGGAGAAAGAGGGAATGAAATTGCCGATGTGTTGAAGCAATTTACTGAATTAATAGATCCAAAAAGTGGACGACCTCTTCTAGAACGTATAATACTTTTTGCAAATACTTCAAACATGCCAGTTTCGGCACGAGAAGCCAGTATTTTTTCAGGAGTTACAATAGCAGAATATTATAGAGATATGGGATATGATGTTGCAGTTTTAGCCGATAGTACTTCTAGGTGGGCAGAATCTTTAAGAGAAATTTCGGGTTTATTGGAAGAAATGCCCGCAGAGGAGGGTTACCCTGCTTATTTACCGTCAAAGCTTTCCAGTTTTTATGAACGAGCAGGTGTTGTTAAAGCTTTAGGAAAAGATAATCTAGAAAATGAAATTACTGGTTCTTTAACAATAATTGGATCAGTATCACCTCCAGGTGGAGATTTTAGTGAACCAGTTACAGCAACTACCAAACATTTTGTTCAAGCATTTTGGGCATTAGATGCTAGTTTAGCATATTCAAAACATTATCCGGCTATAAATTGGTTAAATTCATATTCTAATTATCCCGAATATATTTCAAATTGGTGGTACGAGAGAGATATTGATTGGTCAGAAGTGGATATTGATTGGTATGAATGTCGGAAAGAAATAAATGAAATTTTATCAAAGGAAAATGATTTAAAATATATTACACAATTAATAGGAGAAGAAAATTTACCAGAAGATCAACAGCTTGTTCTATTTATTGCAAAAACAATTCGAAATGGTTTTTTAATCCAGAATGCATTTGATAATATAGATAATTATACTGATGTAAGAAAATTATTGGGATTTATTAAAATAATTATTTTATTATACAAGGAGAGTAAAGAACTTTTAGATCAAGGTTTTATAATTGAAGATTGCAGAGCCATTAAAGAAATAAACGATATTTTAAGAATTGGTCAATCTATACCTAATAAAGACTTTAACCAAATTGAAAAATTGAAAGAGATATTACTAAATAGAATAGAATATATGAAATTAACACGTGGAGTTTCAAGCAAAAAATGAGTATATCATATAAAAAGATAAAACAAATAGTAGGGCCCCTTTTATTCTTAAAGAACGAACACGATGTTAAATATGGGGAAATAGTTAAAATTCGAACAGATGATAATAAAGAGCGTACTGGTCAAGTCGTTAAAATGAATGAAAATTTAATTATTATTGAATCTTTTGAAGAAACAACTGGATTATCCTCAGAAAATGCTGAAATTATTTTTACTGGCGATTCTTTCAGATTAAAAATATCTAAAGATATGATTGGACGAACATTTAATTCATTGGGAAAACCGATTGATATTAAAACAAAAAAGGAATTGGAATCTGGGATTTTAACAGATATTGAACGTGAAATTGATGGAATCCCTATTAATCCTTTTGCTAGAGAGTATCCTTCAGAAGTTATACAGACTGGGATATCTGTAATAGACGGTTTATTTACATTAATTAGAGGTCAAAAACTTCCCATTTTTAGTGGACAAGGATTGCCACATAATAAGTTAGCAGCTCAAATCGTAACTCAAGCAAAAGTTTTAACAGGAGAACCATTTTTAATAATTTTTTGTGGGATTGGTATTATTCAAGATGATGCAATTTATTTTTTAAATCGTTTTCAAGAAAGTGGAAATATCCAAAACATTATCTCATTTATAAATTTTGCTGAAGATCCTATTATGGAAAGACTAATTATTCCAAGAGTTGCATTAACGACAGCAGAATATTTTGCTTTTGAAAAAGACATGCAAGTTCTTGTCATTTTAATTGATATGACGAATTATGCCGAAGCTTTAAGAGAATTAAGTTCTGCTAAAGAAGAGATACCGAGTAGAAAAGGCTATCCAGGGTATTTATATTCAGATTTTGCTTCTATTTATGAAAGAACAGGAAAAATAAAGGGTAAGAAGGGTTCAATTACACAAATACCAATTTTGACAATGCCAAATGATGACATTACACATCCAATTCCTGATACTTCAGGATACATTACTGAAGGACAATTAGTTCTTAGTCGAAATTTGCATAAAAAAAATCTGTATCCTCCATTAGATGTACTAGCTTCAATATCACGACTTATGAAAGATGCTATTGGAAAACAAAATACACGTGAAGATCATGCCGATATTAGCTCTCAATTATTAGCTTCTTATTCCAGTGCCCTTGAAGTAAGAGACCTTATTTCAATCTTAGGAGAAGAAGGGTTGAGTTTAAATCAAAAAGCCACACTAAAATTTGGAGATGATTTTGAGAAAAAATTCTTAAATCAAGGATTAGGGGAAAATCGCAATTTTTCAAAAACATTAACTCTTGCATGGGAGATCTTATCAAATTTAGAAAAAAATCAATTATTTAGAATTCATAAAAAATTTATAGATAAATATTATCCAGAATTGGTGTGAATTATTAGTTTCAGAGAAATAAAACCTACTAAAACAAATTTAATTAATTTAAAGAAAAAATTAATTTTTGCCATTAAAGGAGAAAATTTTTTAGAATATAAACGAGAACAACTGATTGTACAAATTAAACAGTTTTGGTCTGAATATAAATTATATAAAAATAAATTTTTAGGTTTGTACAAAAATGCGCTATATAAATTATATCAAACTTATAAAGAAATGGGAGAAATCCAAGTTAATTTAATAAGCAAAATAAGTAGAATTCAGCACAATCCATTAATTAGTATAAAATATAGAAAAAGTTTTGGAATAATTATTCCTGACATAAAATATGAAATAATACAAGAAGGACATCTCCCTGCATATTCATTTGAAAATACAAGTCACAATTGTGATGACTTGATAAATATTTTAAAAGATCTTTTTGAAGCCATGATCCATTTGGTAGAAAAAGAAGATTTAATGTTAAAGGTTGCTTTGAATTTTAAAAAAATAAATCGTAGGATAAGTGGTTTAAAAAAAAAGATAATCCCTGAATTGCAAATAGAGATTAAGAAAATTAATGACATTTTGGAAGAAGTTGAAAGAGAAAATTTTGTTAGATTAAAAAAAACAAAAGATTTGATTATTCAAAAATAAAAAACTATCTAGAATGTGAGTTAAATGAAGAATAAAAATGAGATGAGTTTAGTAAAAGTTACTATAAATAACAATTATAAAGATAGTATCTTAAATCAACTTTCTAAAAAAAATATTATTTATATAAAACCCAAAGAAAAACCTAAAATAAGAGAAAAATCAGAAGAAAACCCACTATTGGAGAAAATCATTATATTCAGACAAAATATTGAAACTTTATTTAGAAATCTTAAAATTAATAGATTTGATTTTCTTAATCTGGAATTTGATGAAAACGAAAGAATTCCATTTGAAGTAAAGGATTTACACGAGTTAATTAACTTAACTCAAGAAGAGATAAATTTTTACACCAATCGTTTTAATGAATTGGAGAGATATATTGCTAAAGCAACAATTGAATTGGAAAATTTAAGCACCATAAAAAGTAGCTATGAATTTTTAGATAATTTTAATTTGATGCGAGAGAGTCCAACTTATTTTAAACAATTGAAATTTAAAGTTTATACTACTTTCTCAAAAAATATAACTAATTTAAAAGCTCTTTTTGAATTCTCTGAGTTTCCAAATCTATATCAAACATATCAAATATCTGATGATAGAATAGTTTTTTATATTATATATCCAGAAGAAAGAGAAAATGAGTTAATAGAAAGAATTAATATTATCTATGCAGAAGAAATACCAATTTTAAGAAGATATTTAACTTCTGAAGGAATTAAATTTAGTAGAATCAATAGAGAAATTGATCTAATTAAAAATAATTTATCTAAATACCAGAGGGAATTAGAGAGGATAAGAGATGAGAACCTTCTAAAATTTGCAGCCATTGATGAAGTAGTTCAAAATTTAGAAAAATATAATTGGGCTGAACGACAATTTGATCAAATATCAACGGATCGTTTAACGTTAAAATTTTTTGTTCTTAAAAATAGAAAAAAAGAAGTAATAGATGAGATTCTAAAAAATTTCAAAGAAAAAACACTAGTTGATTCAATAAATATATCTAAAAAACATCCTGTTTTAGAAACTGAGAAATTTGAAAACATATTAGAGGAAAAAAAAGCTAAAGGAAAAAAAGAAATTAAAAAAGAACAATCTGAAATTGAAGCAAAAGATATTGATTTAAGAGCTCAAACTCCAACGATAATGAGAAATGTATTTTTTGTAAGGCCTTTCGAAACCATAACAAAAATGTATGGTACTCCTTCTTACTATGAAATTGACCCAACCCCCTTTATTGCGGTGACATTTCCCATTTTATTTGGTTTAATGTTTGGAGATATAGGGCATGGAATATGTTTAATAATTGCGGGATTAATTGGTGCCATAAAATTTAGAGAAAAAAAAGGGAGTGATTTTTATAATTTATGTTGGATTATTTTCTATTGCGGCTGGGGCTCTATTTTAGGTGGGGCATTATATGGAGAATTTTTTGGAATGCATGATGTAGAAATATTTGGATATATATTTTTACATTTGGAGCCTATTACAATTCCAATTCTTAACATTACCCTTTATAATCCCTTGGATAATATTATGATTACCTTTAAATTTGCAGTATTACTTGGAGTTTTTCATATTAATTTGGGCTGGTTTATACAAGCATTAAATTATTGGAAGCAAGACCGCAAATATCTTGCCTTTTCAGATTCTTTCATTAAAATATCATTATTGACTGGAGGTACAATTTTAATTTTTGTATTTGGATTTAATATTAATATATGGTTTGAATACCCATATCCGATTTTATTGCCATTGGTTCCGGGGTTATTATTAATATTCTTAAAACCTCTTGGAAAAGTATTTCGTGTATCTTTTTTAAAAGAAGAATCCTATGGAGGATTAATTGGTGAAGGTTCAATTGAAACATTTGAAACTTTAATATCTGTTATAAGTAATGCTGCTTCTTATATAAGATTATTAGCCTTAGCATTGGCGCATATCTCTTTAATGCTTGCTATTAAAGCGATGGTTGATTTAATTGAAGGAGAAGGATTTTTAATTATAAGCATCCAATTAGTTGGATTAATCTTTGGAAATTTAGTAGTTATTTTACTCGAAGGGTTACTTGTTTTTTTAAACGCTATGCGGCTTCATTTTTACGAATTCTTTTTTAAATTCTTTCAGGGATCGGGAACTGAATTTATTCCTTTCCATTTAACCAGTGAATATTCAATTATTAATTTTAAAATGGATATTGAAAGAGATGTAATTACTGTAGATATAGAAAGAGAGATTGAAACAAAGAAAACTTTAGAAAAAATAAATAAGGCTAAAAAGTATATCTCAAAAAAATATTTATAGATTTAAACTCCAGCCATTTAAGGAATATGATTGATCAAGATATAGAAAAAAAAAAATCTAAAAAGGGTATTATACTAAGACTATTTTTTTTAATTGTTAATTTATTAATAGTGTTTTTCTTGTATAATCTCTTAAATGAATTTGGTGTAAATCCCTTTATAATTGCCTTAATACTTATTTTTGTATTTTTAGTATTTGCTGGACCTTTATTAAGTGGAAAAAGTAAATCTCTTTATTCAAGAATGTTTCCTGATAAAAAAAAGAAGGCAAGAGAAAAATTTCTAAGAAAACGAGAAGAATATGAAAAAAAAGATGAGATGAGACAATTTAAATTAAAACACATTAATCAAATTGATTTGGATTTTGAATACCGCAAGCCAATTATTCATAAATGTGAGAAATGTGGTATGATAATTACGAAATTTGCAAAAAAATGCCCTATCTGTGGTAAAAAGATAGATTATTATGAATGACAATATCTATAATATAAAGATATGTAAAAAAAATGACTAAATCTGAATATGGATACATTTCCGCAATTAATGGAACATTAATCGAAATAAAAGGATTAGAGGATAAAATACGACTTCATGATTTAATTAAAGTTTCTGAGCATAATATTTTAGGTGAAGTCATTCAAAAATTTTCTGACCATGTAGTTGCTCAATGTTTCGAAAGTACCATAAATTTAAAATTAAAGGAAGAAGTTATCGACATTAATGAGCCTTTATCTATGGAGTTAGCTCCTGGTTTATTAACAAAAGTTTTTGATGGAATTCAAAGACCATTACAAAAAACTTTTAACAAATTCAAAGATGGAGGATTAAAGAGAGGTCTTAAATTTCCATCCTTATCAAGAACAAAAAAATGGCATTTTGTACCGATAAAAAAATTAAATGACGATGTAATTAGCGGAGATATAATTGGTACAGTACAAGAAACTCATTTAATAGAACATAGAATAATGGTGCCCCCTAATATCTCTGGAAAATTGTCTTTTATAGCTGAGGAGGGTGAATATACGATCATTGATGAGATATATAAATTGGAAAAAGATAGTAAAGAAAAAACTTATAATATGCTTCAAAAATGGCCTATTACAAGGAAGAGACCTTATAAAGAGAGAATAGATCCCTATGAACCACTGATTACAGGGATGCGTGTAATTGATTTATTATTTCCTGTGGCAAAAGGAGGTTCTGTTGCTATTCCAGGTGGATTTGGAACCGGTAAAACTATAATTCAACAATCGATAGCCAAATGGTGCAATGCTGATATAATTATTTATATTGGTTGTGGAGAGCCAGGGAATGAAATTGCTGATATTTTAAAACAGTTTACTGAATTAATGGATCCAAAAAGCGGACAACAATTATTTGAACATATCATTCTTATTGCAAATACTTCAAATATGCCTGTTTCAGCACGAGAAGCCAGTCTTTTTTCAGGAGTTACAATAGCAGAATATTATAGAGATATGGGATATGATGTTGCAGTTTTAGCCGATAGTACTTCAAGATGGGCAGAATCCTTAAGAGAAATTTCTGGTTTATTAGAAGAAATGCCTGCAGAGGAGGGTTATCCTGCTTATTTACCATCAAAACTTTCCAGCTTTTATGAACGAGCAGGTGTTGTAAAAGTTTTAGGAGATAACTATTTAGGTAATGAAATAACTGGTTCTTTAACAATAATTGGAACTATATCCCCTCCAGGTGGAGATTTTAGTGAACCAGTCACCGCAACTACTAAACGTGTTGTTCAAACGTTTTGGGCATTAGATGCTAAATTAGCTTACTTAAAGCACTACCCTGCTATAAATTGGTTAAATTCATATTCAAATTATCCGGAATATATCAAAAATTGGTGGAATCAGAATGATATTAATTGGTCAGAAATAGATATTGAATGGTATGAATGTCGAAAACAAGTAAATGAGATTTTATCTAAGGAAAATGATTTAAAATATATTACTCAATTATTAGGAGTAAAGAATTTACCTGAAGATCAACAACTAGATCTATTTATTGCAAAAATAATTAAAAATGGTTTTCTTAACCAAAGTGCATTTGATAAGATTGATAATTTTACTGATTTTAAAAAATTAATGGCATATATTAAGATTATTCTTTTATTATATAAAGAGGGAAAAGATCTTATAGAACAAGGTTTTATAATTGAAGAAAAAATTGATGAAGAGATCGTAAATGATATTTTAAGAATTGGTCATTCTATTTCTAATGAAGATATCTACCAAATTGAAAAATTAAAAAATAAATTACTTGAAATTACAAAACCTTAATATTAATCTCTCTGATTCTTAAAAAAAAATAAATCCAATTTATAAAAAGTTATAATCTAAAGTGTTATTTAACACAATTTAGCTCTGGAAATTTTAATCTTTTTATTAATAAGAAATAAAAATTTAATTTATTGAATTTTATAATAAATAACTTTTTATTTTAAATTTTTAATGGAAAAAACACTTCAGAAAATTTAATAAATGGTAATAATAAAATGGAATATTTTGGATTTACTGGAAAACTTTTGAAGATAAATTTAACGGATAAATCAATATCTGAAGAAAAATTAAATCATAATTTTTCCCAAGAGTTTTTAGGTGGTGCTGGATATGCTTGTCGGTATTTATTTGAGTTAATTGATAAAGAAATAGATCCTTTATCTCCTCAAAATAAAATAATGATTATGACTGGACCGTTAAGTGGAACAGCAGCTCCCTCTTCCGGAAGGTTTGTAATCTGTTCAAAATCACCTTATACTAATTTATGGAGTGAATCTAATTGTGGTGGGTTTTTTGGACCTGAATTAAAAAAGACTGGTTATGATGGGATAGTCATCACTGGAAAATCAGAACATCCGGTTTATATAAAAATATTTAAAGATAATGCCGAAATTTGTGATGCTTCACATATTTGGAGTAAAGGAATAATTGAATCTAATAAAATACTCAAAAAGGTATTTGATAACTCAAAAGCAAGAGTTCTATGTATTGGGCAGGCAGGAGAAAATTTAGTTAAATATGCTATAGTAGCCGCTGAAGGTAGAGCAGCGGGACGAACAGGGTTGGGGGCGGTTTTTGGTTCTAAAAAATTAAAAGGGATAGCTGTTATGGGAAACAATTTAAAACCAAAAATAGCAAGACCTTCTGAATTTAAAGAAACTGTTAAAAAAATCAGTAAGTATATAACGAATTCTAATTTTACTAAAGCTTTTAGAGAATATGGCACAAGCATAGGAATAAGATCCGCTCATTCATTAGGAGATTTACCAATAAAATATTTCTCTAAGGGTGAATGGAGTGAAATAGATAAGATTTCAGGACAAAAACTTAAACAAGAATATTTAGTAAAAAATAGATCGTGTTGGAATTGCGTAGTAGGATGTGGAAGAATAGTAGCTATCAATAATAAAGATCACTCTCTGCCGGAACATGAGGGACCTGAATATGAAACGATTGCAGGATTTGGCTCAATGATTTTAAATGATAATTTACCTTCAATAATAAAAGCAAATTATATGTGTAATGATTATGGAATTGATACAATAAGTTCTAGTGGGACTATTGCATTACTTTATTACTTGTATAATCAAAAAAAGATTAAAAAAGAAGATATTGATAATTTAGATTTACAATGGGGTAATTCGGATTCTCTATTAAAACTAATTGAAAAAATAGCATTTAGAGAGGGAATTGGAGATGTTCTTGCTGATGGTTCTAACGCTGTAGGAGAAAGATTTAATATATCTAGAGATGAAATAGCGACTGTGAATAATTTGGAAGTTCCATATCATGATATGCGGAATTGTTATGGAATGTCATTAACCTACGGATTTAGCCCAAGAGGTCCCTGCCATATGACAGGAGATATCTATAAAATTGGAAAAAAAGGAAATGAAATAGATTTTTCATCGGTTGGTGTTAATAAAATTGATATGCACCAAAACAATAAAAAAATGGCTGAAGCATGTGCAAGATTACAAGATTATCGCGCTTTCTATTCTAGTTTAATAATATGTAATTTTATAAATCCACCTCCTTCCTATTTCGTAGAATTATTAAATAGCTTGTTCGGAATTGACCTTGATTTAGAAAAAATTCAACTAATCGGTGAAAGAATCTTTACAATTAAAAGGCTTTTCAATATTAAAATGGGTTTAAATTCAAGAAATGATTATATTCCTAAAATTTTACGCACACCAGTTAAGGAAGGAGCTTCAATGGGTAAAGCGCCAGATTTTGATAAATTGAAAAATTATTATTATGAGGTTCGCAATTGGGATCCTCAAACAGGAATACCAAATAGTGAAAAAATAAAGGAATTGGGATTATTAGATTTAAGGATTTAAATAATTTAATTTAAATAAATAATCCAAATGTTTTATTTCCTTTTTTTAACTTCTTTTTCTCTAAGAACTCGTCTTAAAATTTTTCCAATAGCGCTTTTTGGTAAAGACCGAACGAATTTCACTTTTCTAGGATATTTATAGGCTGCCATATTTTCTTTAGTCCAGTCGATAATCTCTTGTTCGGTGATTTTACCTTTGTATTCATTTTTAAGAGTGATATGTGCCATTATATCTTCACCTTTGATAGGGTCTTTTACGCCTATTACAGCACATTCTTGAATTGCTGGATGTTCATATAAAATCTCCTCAATTTCTCTTGGATATACAGAGTGTCCTTTGTATTTTATTAAATCTTTTACTCTATCAATTAGGAAAATGTATCCCTCTTCATCGAGTCTTGCAAAATCACCAGTTCTAAGCCATTTATAACCGCCCGCTTCAAAAAAAACTTTTTTATTTTCTTCAGGTCTATTATGATAACCAATCATAACTTGAGGGCCTGATACAACTAATTCTCCGTCATCTCCAATCGGTAAAAATTCTAACTTCTCATTAATAATCCCCACCAAAGTGCTGGCAACTGCATGACCGCAGCTACCTAATTTTTTCTTTGCCCAAGGAGGAGAAGTAGTCACATCTGGACTCGTTTCACTAAGTCCATATCCTTCACCTATGGCGAATCCAGTTCTTCTTTCCCATTCTTTGGCAATCTCAATTGGTAATGGTGCTGCACCCACATTAACATATTTCAAGCAAGAGAAATCTACATTTTCACCTAGAGGTGAATTTAAAAGATTTATAAACATAGTTGGCACACCGAGCATCGTATTTGGTTTATATTTCTTCATTATTTCAAAGATTTGACCGAGATCAAATGTTGGTAAGATGATTCCTTTTGCTCCAATTAAAGGATTAACTGCTAATTCACAGGTTTGTCCGTAGATATGATACCAAGGGAGCACAGAAATTGATTGAATATCTTCCTTAAGATATTTCTCTTTCATATAATCAGAGATTTGCTTGATTTGCAAAATATTTGCTATGATATTATAATGAGATAAACAAGCACCTTTAGGTAATCCAGTTGTGCCTCCAGTATATTGAATTACAGCGATGTCTTCCTTGGGATTAATCTTAATTTCAAAAGATTGAATGGGTTCGGGATTTTGATCCATTAAAGTATTAAAATGAACAATTTTATTAGTTTCTGGTTCTTTTGGAGTTTGACCTTCAATATTGATGAGAATTACTTTTTCTAGCGGTAGCTCATCTTTAACTTTATTATATTGTTGGAAAAATCTGTCAAGTATAATCAAAATTTTAGCTCCAGAATCTTTTATTTGATAGGACATTTCTCTCGCAACAAATAATGGACTGATAGCTGTCAAGGTTGCTCCAATTGATAATATGGAAAAATAGCTAATGCTGAAATGCGGGCAATTTGGTAACCATAAAGCTACAATATCTCCTTTTTTAACTCCTAATTTTAACAGTGCACCAGCAAATCTTCTTGTTAAGCTATCGAGCTCTATAAAGGTATATTCCTTTCCATAGAAATCCATTGAAATTCTATCACCATATTCTAACCCTTTTTGAAATATATCACCCAAGGATAAATCTTCAGGTATATCAATCTCTAAGGTGATTCCAGCCGGTAAATAATCCTTCCAATATCGGTTTTTAATATAATCTGGGAGATCCATTAATATTCACTTATGATCATGCCTTTTAGATTTTGAAATATTATATAATTGCTGTTATTGACTTTAGATAAAGTTTTAATAATATTAGGTGACTACTTTTGTATATTTATACTTAATTGAAATTTATAATAACCACATTAAATATTGGAAAAAAAAGAAAATAAAATTGAAGGATTCAGAAATTTAAAAGATTAAAAGATGCTTCCAAAAAAACTATTTATATCAAATAGAAACTCATATTGTTTATTGCACTCAACGCAAACATACTGTAATTCATCATAGTATCGATCTTCATTATTCAATAATGATTGGTGAATGAATTTTAATTGTCCTCCACATTCGCACTTATGTTTCCTTGTAATTTCATACTCCTCGGCAACTGAAGATACTTTTAATGCATTTGAAAAATCTCGAACCATCCCTTAAGTTAAACCTCTTTTAACAATCATTCATTAATTTATTCTTTTTTTACATTATTTAAGGAAGTTTTTAAGACACTCTCGAATTTTTCACATGCAAAATCGGCGTCTTCTTCAGTAATATTCAATGGAGGTTTAATCTTTATAACATTTCGCATTAACATTTGTCCAGTACCAGAAAAGATTGGCATACTTGGTCCTAAAAAGATTTGTTGTTTGGGTCCTTCTAAAACCATTTCTTCTAATAACTCCGTAAAAGGTTCTCTGGATTTTTGATCCTTGACTAATTCAATTCCAATGAATAAGCCAGGACCGCGAATATCACCTATAACTTCATATTTTTCTTGAAGTTCAAGTAATCTTTTTGTAATTTGCTTTCCTCTGGCTTCACAATTCTCCCCTATCTTTTCTTTCTCGAGAACTTTAATAGCAGCAAGTGACGCTGCTAAACTTATGGGTGTGGAGCTAAAAGTAGTATGTTCTTCCGTTGGAGTGTAACGTTTCTTAATTTTTGGCGATGCAATCATCGCTCCTAGAGGGAAACCGCCTCCAATTGCTTTAGTAAATGCCATCATATCTGGAGATACATCAATTCCTAGTTCTTTTTCATACTTTTCGGTCAATGTAAAATATTTTCCAGTCCTCCAAACACCCGTTTGACACTCATCATAAATTCTAAATATTTTTTCTCGTTCGCAAACATCTTTTAATTTTTTGAGAAAATTAGGAGGGAAGGCAATATGGCCTCCTGCTGCTTGCCATGGCTCTAGTATAACTCCTGCGAGTTTTTTGGGGGCCATTCCCATTAAATATTTCTCGACCAAATCAAAGCATTCTAAATTACATTGAGGATCCCTTTTACCATAGAGTCCATTTTTATATTTCCATAAACATCGATAACAATAAGGGTGAGGAACTCTGGTGAAATGGTCAGTTCCAAAGGCCGAAAATCGTGTGACCGCATGAAATGGTTGTGATACACCAAATGTTGCTAATGAGGTGCCGTGATATCCGTGGAAAAATGTTAAGAAATGATCTGCGCCCCTCCCTGCAATGATCGCTAATTTTATGGCAGCTTCAATAGCTAAACCTCCACCTTGGTTATTTACAACAACTCTTCCATCTTTCAGCTTTCCTGGAGCTAGTTCAGCCAATTTATTACAAAATTTAGCGCGAGCAGGAGTTAAACATCCTGATCTTACGTGAGTTAATCTTTTCATCTGTTCATATACAGCATAATTAACATCCGGATGTGCAAATCCTAAGGCAAGAGTCCAATTCATTGATGTACAATCAAATATTTCCTCTCTTTCACCAGTTTTATTATCTTTTACAATAACCCAGGGTGAACCGGGCTCTTTCGCTTCGATTATCGTTTTAGGCTCAACAAAATTATTTAGCGAATGTTTATCAAAATTCTCTATTTCTTCTAAGGAAATATCAGATGAGATTCCTTCTAATTCTTCCTTATCAATATATTTTGGATTAATATCTACCATTTTTATACATTCTCAATATATTTTTAATAAAAATAATATCCTATATTTTATCTAAAATGATATCATTTAAGAATTATAATATTAAGCTACTTTAATGGAGTAAAACAAATATTATAATCTAAGATGATAACAAAAGATTACTTCTTAGGATTGGATTGTTCAACTCAAAGTCTCACGGGAATCATTATTGATTTTAAAAGTAAAAAACCCGTTATTTCAAGATCACTCCCTTTTAGTGAATATTTTCCTCATTATGATACAGACCATGGGATTATAAAATTTGAGGATGAAAAGGTTGTTCATTCATATCCACTTATGTGGGTCGAAGCTTTGGACTTGATTTTTTCTAAATTTAGAGAAGCAGCAATTGATTTGAGTCTGATAAAAGCAATTTCAGGAAGCGGACAACAACATGGTACCGTATATTTAAATGAAAAATTTTTTAAAGCGCTTAAAAATCTTGATTCCAGCAAGAGTCTAAAAGAACAACTCGAGAATGTATTTTCTAGGGAGACTGCACCTATTTGGATGGATTCCAGCACTAATAAACAATGTGAAGAGATTAGAGAAACACTTGGGGGAAAGAAAGAGATTATTAAATTTACTGGCTCAGATACATTTGAACGTTTCTCTGGACCGCAGATAAGAAAATTTTATCAGGAAAATCCAGAAGCTTATAAAAGGACAAAAGTGATTCATCTTGTAAGTTCATTTATGGCTTCAGTTTTATTAGGCGATAATGCTCCAATTGATCATGGAGATGGAGCAGGAATGAATTTAATGGACATTAAAACGAAAAATTGGAGTGATAAAGCATTAAAAGCAACAGCCCCTAATTTAAAAGATAAGCTTCCAGATTTAATTGAGTCTTATCATATTATAGGAACGATCTCTCCCTATTTTGTCAAAAAATATGGCTTTAATTCTAAGACCATTCTTTTACCTTGGTCTGGCGATAATCCAAATAGTCTTATTGGTGTTGGATTAATCGAGAAGGGAAAGGCAGCAATTAGTTTAGGTACAAGCGATACGTATTTTGGTTTTATGGAAAAATTACATATAGATCCTCATGGAGAAAGCCATGTATTTGGTTCTCCAACAGGTCATTATATGAGCTTAATCTGCTTTAAAAATGGCGCTATTGCCAGAGAAAAGATTAAAAATAAATTTAATTTGAGTTGGGATGAATTTTCTAAAATATTAGAAAAAATACCTCCAGGAAATAATGGAAATATAATGTTACCATATTTTCTTCCTGAAATTGTCCCGCATATATTAAATCCCAAAGTATATAGGTTTGGTTTTGATGAGAATAATAAGGATGCAAATGTTCGGGCTATTATCGAATCACAGATATTATCAATGAAACACCATTCTGAATGGATTGGAGAAAAGCCAGACATTATTTATGCTACTGGAGGAGCTTCAAAAGATATTGCAATACTTCAAATTATTGCGGATGTTAATGATGTTGATGTCGTTCAATTTGAAATCAGTGATTCCGCTGCATTAGGAGCAGCATTAAGGAGTGCTAAAACTTATTACGATAAAAATGGAGTTAAAAAATCGTGGTCAGATATTGTAAAAGATTTTACTTCATTGAGAGGAACTGTTATATCTCCTCGAAAAAAATATCGAAAATTGTATGATGATATGGTTCTTTTATATAAGGAATATGAAGATTTTGTGCTGCGTGGTGGAATAAATCCAGAAAAACATCGCCAAAAATTTAAGGAAATATATTTTAAAAAGAATTAAAAAAACTTAAAGGTTTAGCCCATGTGTTTTTTATCCTAAAATTCTATATAATTTCAACCATTTTAACTGGTTTTATTATAACTGGGCCAATTAAGCCCGAAGGCATAAATTCCTTTTTCCTTTTATGATTTTTCCAATTTTTCCCTCCTTTTTTACCATACCCAATCAATCGATTACGCAATGTTGGAGTTATTATAATTTCAATAATATTTTCTCCAGTTTTAACATAATCGCTAATATCTACTTCATATGGATAAACCAATAATGGTTGAGTATCAATATTGTTAATTTTTACAACTGCAACGTCGTGAACTCGACCGAGATTTAAAATTAATTTTAAGTCTTCTTGGATGTATTTTTCATCTAATGAGAATTTTGATGTATAAACACCTTTACTTGAGCAATATTTTAATTCCATTATATTACACCAATCTTTTAATTCCTCAAAATAAATTTGAATAGGTGTGAAATTACCCAAATGATCTCGTAGCTGAGTTTTAAAATCCCATTTTTTAAGTGGAATAGGAGGAGGTATTTCATTTTGGATTTTTATAACTTTCTCAGAATCATTGCTTAATTTTACTAAAAATTTACCAGTAGTTTCAATTAATCCAAAAATTTTATTATTAATTCTTTTAGTTTTGATTGGACTCTCGACAACATGAAACTCTTCTTTACTTTTCCTAAATTCTATGATATAAGAATCATAAGCATCAAAATGTAAATGCATTTTAATATGACCATTTTCCTGTTTATACTGGACTGCTTGACTAATTTCTCCTGTCCATGGATTTAATATAAAAGGAATTTTGTCAAAATGAGAAAATATCATTGAGATATTTATCGGTTGATTGGTTGAATGACGAAGGAAATAACAGTCAGAATTTTCTGTAGCCTTATGAATGTAATAAATTGAAGGTTGTTGTCCCTCATATAAAATTCCAGGTTTAATTTCTAAATATTCTATAATATATTGAGATATATTTATAGAACTCTCAACGTAATAAGATTTCTTCTTTTCAATTAAATTCTTAATAATGCCTTCTATCTCTTTATCATTTACTTCAAAATCTAAATATCCGGGTTGTTTTTTAGGTAAAATATTGATGAATATAATTGGGATTCCTGATGCAGCAATATCATTTAGTTTACTTGCTAAATCAAGTGAAATAGCATCAACACTCGGTAGTATTAATACCTCAAATTTAGCTCCCCCTATTAAAATTTTATTTTCCTTAACTTTACTATTTAATATACTTTCTTCATTGACGTGTGTATAATAAAAACCATTTGCAGTTAGGTTATCTGCTAAATTTATTAGAGATAAAGTCCACTTGTCATTGCTGTCTAAATTTTTCTTATTTTTTAAATAGGCGTTAGTCTGACCTTTTGCTAAAGGAGCATCATTTTCATCCAAATACCCACCGACCAATTCTTCTTTTTTTAATATGGAATCACAATAATTAAATACTGGATAAAAGATTGCAACATTAGATACAGTTTTCCCGTGTTGTAATACATATTGGCATCTAGTTATATATTTATTCATTAGAGGAAAATACTCAGAAAATGGATTCATTCGACTAAAATTTGATGAAAAATTCATTAAATTTGGTAAATAAGGTGTAGAAAATCCACAATAACCAGGGTATGGAAACAATGGATTCTGATAAGGGAAACCATGATATATCATCTGATTAATTCCTGAAATAAATAATCTATCTGCAGCAACTTTCCACTTAAGTGGGGTTGTCATGTAATCTCTCTGATTCCATACAATGGATTCAGCCGTGACAATGGGTTTCTCATATATTAAACCTGCAGAACCAGCTAATTTCAAAAAATCAATAATTCCTCCAGCATAAAGTTGTTCGGTTTCGGGTATATGAGCAATTCCAAAACATTTTAAAGTATCTGTTCTAATACCATAAGCTTGAATTCGATTTTTTAATTTATACTTATTGGCCCAATCTGTCATTGTTTGAACAAACTCTTCACAAAATAAGTCTGAAATTGTTTTTTCAAAATCATATCTAATTTTATCTCCGCTATCATCTTTAAAATCAAAACAAGGAGTTTCGCCACCAATAAATGCTTGGAGATATTTATTATCTCTATTTGGAACAAAACATACCGGAAGAAAGGGTGTTAAATCATATCCTCGTCGCTTTTTAAATTGTTCTAAAAAATTATCTGTCCATAACCAATCAGAACTTAATTCCAAACTATCTGTGAAAAATGCCCTTAAAGTATTCCCATAATAATTCCCAAAATATTTCTTTCCTTCCCCTAGATGTACATCTAAATGCTTTCTAATAGAATTAGATGAGAGATGATCTATAACCAAACTAACTTTTTCAGGAGAAGATCTGCAATCAAATAATGGTATTGATCCTGAAGGACCCTTGTAGAAAGCAAATATCTGCCAATCGCCTTCAGGTACTTGCCAATCTAAAATATTATTATATTCTACCTTATCAGTTAATATTATAATTGATTCTTTATCAAGATAAGCGGTCTCAATTTCTTTATATTTGATTTCACCTGGTTTTCCTATCGGTTTAGCTGCTACAACAGCTTCTACTCTCATATCTTCCTTGAAAAATTCCCTCTGACCTAGCCCTACATTTGGTGGTTTTTGAAATTGTGGTAATTCACCTACATAGCGTATCGGGCCTTTTATAATTTTTTGCCCGATTAATAAAACTTTCATAGAATCATCTTTAGTAATGTGAGTACCTCCAGCAGGCCAAGAAGAACCAATAGTGATGTCTATTATCATATCTCGTTTTGATGCTTCTTCCAAGACAACCTTAATCATTTCATAGTAATAGGGTTGCATAAACCTATGAGAACGAGCAACTCTTTTCATATCTTTTTTTTCCAATCCCATTGGAGAACCTATCATAAAAACTTGAATTTCGGCTCCTAAAAAACCCGCCTCATCCAATTCTTGGACTTCTTTTACCAATTCTTCTTGTTCTACATCTAATCCCGTCCACCACCAGCGCACTGTTGGACCAAAAGATTTAGGAGGTTGTATAAATTCATCCCAATCAATATCTTTTAGATTAAGCATCTTTTTTCGATATTTCAATTTTTCAAGATTAATTAAATTTTTATAATTGAAAAGAGTAATTCTTTACCAATCAATTCAATTATCAGATAAATAAAAACTTATAAACTTCAAAGTTTAAATTCATAATTATGTCGAGACGAGATATTGCTTGGTATGAAAATCCTGAAATAAAAGGTTTATTTATCAAAGCAGCAAGCAATGCAATGCGTGGATACCATTCTCCCATAACAAGTCCCAAAACTACTTTTACTGGAACAAACAGTTTAACTGATTTTATAAATCATTTAGGAGCATTTTTAAAGGATGGAGAAAAAAGGGTTTTGATAGTTGTTGATAAAGATTTGAGAAAGTTTGGAGAGAAGGTAGCTGAGCGATTGGCAACTTTAAAAGGCATTGATTCAAGGCTATTCGATAATGTTTTATCAGATGTTCCCAAATATACTGTTTCAGAAGGAGTAGAAATCTGTAAAGAATATGATCCAAAGGTAATTATATCTGTAGGAGGAGGTTCTGCTATTGATACCAGCAAAATGATTTTATTATATTATGAGAAACCGGAGATTAATCTAAATAATTTAATGGCTCCAAGTTATTTAGGTCTTAGAAAAAAAGTATATTGGTTAGTTGCTATACCAACCACAAGTGGAACCGGAGCCGAAACTACTTTTATTGCGGTTGTATCCGATACAGATCGAGACCCGCCAAAAAAGACTGAAGTTGTATTATATGAACTTTGTCCGGATTTCGCCGTATTAGTTCCTGAATTTGTAAAAACTATGCCTCCATACTTAACTATGGGGACAGGAATGGATGCTTTAGCACACGCTATGGGGAGTTATGTCTTAACAATGAGTACGGATTTTTCAGATATGTGTAATTTAAAGGCCATTGAATTAATATTAAAATATCTTCCACGTTCTGTGAAAAGAGGAAATGATATGGAGGCACGAGAGAAAATGCAGTTAGCCGCTTATATCGCAGGATTGGGGTTTGGAAATGTTTCTGGTGGAATTGAACATTCAATGGGTCATTCATTTGGGGCTTTGTTTCACGTGCACCATGGGGTATGTGTTGGACTATTTCTATGTGCTTCAATTGCATATCAATCGAAGGTAACAAATCGCTTTTTGGACTTAGCGAGGTTATTTAGCGTTAATACAGAAGGAAGAAAGCGTAATGAGATATTAAAAGAATTATTAGAAAAATTAAGAGAGTTCATGAGGTCGGCAAAGTGCCCTATTTCTATAAGAGAACTTGAACAGCCAAAAATTTCCAAGGAAGATTATTTAGCCAATATTGATCAAATGGTTGAATTTGCATTCAATGATTATTGCACCTTATCTTCCTCACGTAAGATTGATCCTCCTCAATATAGAAAGATTTTTCTTATGTCATATGAAAACAAAATAGAAGATTTAATGGATTTATATTATAAATAGAGAGGAGATGATAACAAATGACACAATTATTTGGATATAATGGAAAAATTGCATATATAGACTTAAGCAATCAGAAGGTTGATATTAAAGATCTTGATCCTCAAATTGCAGAAAAGTATATTGGTGGAGTGGGTTTATCAGTAAAACTGACTTATGATCTCCTTACGGATAAAGATTATGAAATATTAAAATCAGATCCGTTTGCTGGTATTAACCCACTGATTTTTGCAACTGGACCTCTAACAGGAACTGCTACACCTTCTAGCAGCAGATATTCAGTAACGGGGATATCTCCTTTAACGGGAATTTGGGGCGAAGCAACGTCGGGGGGATTTTTCCCAATAGCGCTAAAAAGATGTGGTTTTGATGCAATTATTATAACTGGTAATGCTGATAAGCCTTTATATTTGTTTATAAATGATGGTATCATTGAATTTAAAGACGCAAAAAATGTATGGGGCAAAAATACAAGGGAAACAATAGAATTAATTAAAAAAGAAATTAATGATGATAAGATTCGTCTTGCATGTATCGGAAAAGCTGGTGAAAACTTGGTAAAATATGCAGCGGTAATAAATGATGAGGGAAGGGCAGCGGGAAGATGTGGTCTCGGAGCTTTAATGGGAAAAAAGAAATTAAAAGCGCTCATTGTTAAAGGAAAAAAAACCATAGAATATTATAGTAAAGATGAATTAATATCTAAAGGCAAAGCCTCATTAAGAAATATACATAATTCTTTTGCAGTTAATTTCTTTAGTCATTATGGCACATTAATATATTCTGATATGGGAATGGTTCTTGGGGATATTCCGGCAAATTATTTCACAAATACGGAATTTGTTGCTGAAAACTTAACAGGACGGGCACTAAAAGAACAATACCCCGTTTTGAAATATGCATGTGCGGGATGTACAATAGGTTGTGGAAGAATAACAATTACAGAAGTAAACGGTGAAGAAATCGAAGTTCATGGACCAGAATATGAAACAATGGCAGCTTTTGGTCCAATGTGCGGAATCTTAGATTTTAATCCGATAATTAGGGCAAATCACATTTGCAATCTTGAAGGAGTAGATGTAATATCTGGTGGTGTTTCGATATCATTTTTAATTTATCTTGTTGAAAATAAAATCGCTTTGGATGAAATTAAAAAAAAATTATCGGATATTAACTTGGAGGAAATAAAATGGGGTAATGACAAAGTTGTACTAAAGTTATTAGATAAAATTATTAAAAGGGAAGGAATTGGAGATGTTTTAGCAGATGGTGTCCGTATTATGGCGAAAAAATTGGGAGTAGATCCTGGTTTAGCTGCTCATGTTAAGGGTTTAGAAATTCCAATGCACGACCCTAGAGCATATGCAGGTCAAGCTCTTACATATTTGACATGTTGCACAGGAGCTAATCACAATAAAGGTGATTTCTATAATATCGATGGAGATGCCGCATCATACCCTAAAATGAGAAAAGGTGATCGATTTGATATTAATGGTAGAGAAGCATCAGTTATGGCATATCAAGATTTAACCAATATATATGATTCCAGTGTAATTTGTAATTTCACTCATGTAAATATTTCCACTATGTGTCAATTATTAAAAGCAACAACTGGCTTTGAATCCCTTGGGAAAAAGAAATTATTCATGAAAGCAGGGGAAAGAGGTTCAAATATAAAAAGATTGATTTCATGCAAATTAGGAATAACAAAAAAAGATGATGCCCTACCAGAAATTGTCACCAGAGTATTAGAGAGTGGTGGTACAGCTGGATTTAAATTGAATTTATCAGAAAATTTGAAAGAATTTTATAAAATAAGGGATTGGGATGATAATGGTGTCCCAACGAATGAAAAATTAGATGAATTGGAAATCTAAATTAACCTTAATTTTTTTTTTTCTATATTTTTCTGTAAAAAAGAATCTCTATTTACGATTCGATTTTTCTTTCAATTATAATACTTTAAAAAATTGGTCCAATCGTTCCTTACTTTGATATTTAATAAGTTTTCTTAATGATTTTTTATCTATACTATCAGTTGCTAACAGAAAAGTCTTAAATTCTCCATCTTGCTCAAAGTTAGCAATTATTTCTATGGTTTTATCTTCTTCTATTTTTACACTCTCTATCGTATTAAAATCATATATTTGTCCAGATTTTAATTTAATTTCCACCATTTTTTAAAACCATTTCACTTAGATGTGCTACCTTGTGAAGTAATTATTACTTCAAATAAAGATAAAATCAATTTATTTTAATATAGAATTGATTTTAAAATTTTGTTAAAAAAAAATAAAAAAAATAAAAAATCAATAAATTTACATCATTCCAGGAGGCATTCCTCCCATTCCACCCATTCCACCCATTCCACCCATTCCTCCCATTCCTCCCATTCCACCTGGAGGCATTGGGGGCATAGCAGATTTTGAGCCGGCTATTATATCGTCAATACGCAGGATAAGGCTTGCTGCTTCATAAGCAGATTTTATTGCTTGCTTTTTGACAACGGTTGGTTCGATAACATTTAAAATCATCATATTTTTCTCGATTTTTCCCTTCTCCAGATTAATTCCCGCAAATTTATTTCCACTTTGATGAGCAGCTCTTAATTTAACCAAAATATCAATTTGATCAAGACCTCCATTTTCAGCAAGTGTAGTCGCAATAATATCTAAACTATCAGCAAATACCTCAACAGCTAATTGTTCTCTTCCTCCAAGAGTGGATGCAAATTTTCTTAATTGAATAGCAGTCTCTATTTCTGGAGCACCTCCACCGCCAACAATATTCTCATCTTCGATAACATCTTTAACTACGCTCAAGGCATCATGTATCGCACGTTCTGCTTCATCTACTATTAATTCTGTTCCACCACGGATTAAAATCACTACTGCTTTAGGATCTTTACATTTTTCTACAAAAATCCAAGAATCTTTCATAATTTTTCTCTCTTCTACTAATCCCGCATAACCAAGTTTATCTTTGTGTAAATCATTAAAATTTGTGAAAATCATACCACCTGTTGCTTTGGAAAGCTTTTCTAAGTCAGATTTCTTGACTCTTCTTACAGCCAATACTCCTGCTTTAGCCAGAAAATGCTGAGCCATGTCGTCAATACCTTTCTGACAAATTACTACATTTGCACCAGTATTGATAACGTTATCCACCATATTTCGAATCATATTTTCCTCCTGATCAAGATATGCCTGTATCTGCTCTGGACTAGTGATCTGCAACTTACTATCAAATTCTGTTTTTGTAATCTCTATTGCAGATTGAAGCAATAAAATTTTAGCGTCTTCAACGATCTTTGGCATACCAGGATTAACAACTTCTTTATCCAAGATAATGCCTTTAATTAATGTTGTTTCATCTATGCTTTCACCTTCCTTTTTCTGAATTTGAACCTTATCTAAATCTGCTCTCCATTCTCCATTTACTTGCTCCGCAACAGAGATCATGGCTTCTACACAGATATCAGAGAGTAAATCTCTTGATTCTGCAACCAATTTAGAAGACATGGAAGTCATTGCTATTTTCTTAAGTATATCCTTATTTTCTATAGTTGCTTTTTCAGACATATTATCCAAAATTTCTAAACCTTTATCAGCGGCTTTTCTGAAACCTTCAGCAATTATTGTTGGGTGTATCTTTTGCTCTAATAATTTTTGAGAGCGTTTTAACAATTCACCAGCGAGTATTACTGCAGTAGTTGTTCCATCTCCAACCTCAGAATCTTGTGTTTTGCTCACTTCCACCATCATTTTTGCTGCTGGGTGCTGTACATCAATTTCCTTAAGAATTGTGGCGCCATCGTTGGTGATTACAATATCGCCAAATTGGTCCACTAACATCTTATCCATGCCTTTAGGTCCAAGGCTAGTTCGAACAGCTTCAGCAATCGTGATTGCAGCCATTATGTTATTACTTTGTGCGTCTTTACCCTTAGTTCTTTCAGTTCCTTCTTTTAAGATCAGAACTGGTTGACCACCTAGTTGCACTTTTAAATTTCATCTCTTCCTTTTAAATTTCAAAATTTTTTTAATACTATTTAAATGATCTCAATGTCATATAGATTTTAAATTTTTCTCTATTTTAACCAAGAAATATTTAATTTCAAGAGAACAAAAATTTAAAGAAGTTATTTTGAACGTTCTCTTCTTTTTGGCCGTAGATCCTTACTCCGGCATACTCTACACTTTACGGCTTTAATTGGATTATGCGCTCCACATTTTCTACATATTGAATGTTTGGCTAATAAATGATATGCGGCAATCTTCCTCTTAAGTGGATCATCGATGGGAGCCATTTTTGAGCACTGTTTTGAAATTAATATAAAAAATTTTAGATACTTTCAAAGATACTTAATAATCTATAAAATTTTCGAAATTTTCTATTTAGTCTTAAGGTAAATCAAAAATTTAATATTTGATTTTTCTTTCATTTGATTATAATAGAGATAAATTGAGATTAATAGTAGAAAAATACGAGAACCGAAAAGCCGAAAAGCAAATGCCTAAAGAAATTATCGATGAAAATCAATTCATAGAATTAAGTAAAATTGCTATTCATTGTAGAGTAAAGCGTGGGAAAGAAGATGTTAAATTAAAATTGAGAACTAAGAAGTATTTATATACTTACAAAACAGATATTAAAACTGCAGATGATCTGATAAATAAAATTGATTGTTCAATTATAGAATTGTGAAAGAATGTATAAAAGGTAAAAGAAAATTTTAGATTTACCGGCAGATAAAACATGCATTAAATCGTCATTTTTATGTTCAAATTGTAAGCGAAAGTTAGAAAATAATGAGATATCTCAGTTTGATTTAGATATCGCAAGAGATCTTTTAGAAATAGAAGCTAAATACCCCTCATTAGAAAAGGCTTCTTTATATAGGACTATTGATTTTGGAGATGCTGTGATTTTTATTGTAGGAAAGGGAGATAAACTTAGATATAACACGGAGATTTTAAAAATTCTGAGAAAGAAATATAACGTTACATATATAATTTTAGTTGAAAAAACAAAAAAAATTAGACAAATTGTAGAGAGTTTAATCTCTCCGGGTAAATTGATTGGGTTAAATGAAATTTTTGTGCCTACGGGAGATGTTGAGTATAAAGCAATGATTAGTAAGATTGATAAAGACAAAATTCTTTTTACCAAAGATGAGCTTGAAGAGCTTATTGAGGAGATATCTACTCAAATTATAAGAATTAGTTTTGAATAAAAAGATAATTTTTCTTTTTATTGATTGTTTCACTATATATAGAGGATTTCATATGGTTGCAATTGAATATAAACAAGTTATTTTAGTAAGGACAGATCTTGGAATGAGTGCAGGAAAGAAGTGTGTTCAATCCTGCCATGCAAGTGTTAGCTCGTCAGATTTAGTTAGAAAACGAGATAAAATAGTTTGGAAGCAGTGGATTAATCAAGGTCAAAAGAAAATTGTATTAAAAATTAAAACTTTAGAAGAGTTATTATCAATTTATCATAGAGTTTTAAAAGAAAAAATACTATGTTTTTTAGTTCAAGATGCTGGTTTAACTCAATTGGAACCTGGAACTATTACAGCCTTAGGTATTGGTCCGGCGAAATCAGATATATTAGATAAAATTAGTGGAGAGCTTAAACTCTTATAACGATTAAAATGGAAAAAATTCGACTTAGAGAAAATGAAAAATTCGTCGGAATCGAATATTATGGAACCATTGAGAGAGGAATAGGGGGTATTATTAAACATAAATTTAAGGATTTTATTGTTAGGGAGATTACACGAGAAAGAAAAATATTAGAAATAAGGGAAGATCGTCCAGAGGTAGTTTTCCTACCAACTGGTAATTATACTACTTTTAATGTTACCAAAATAAAACGAGACACATTAGAAGTATTAAATATTATTGCACATGAACTTGGTATTCCATCTGAGCAAATTTCTTATTCTGGGTTAAAAGACCATCGAGCGATTACTGTCCAACAAATGTCAGTTAAAGGTAATGTAATCGAGAAATTGAAAAAAATTAAAAAACAAAACATATTTATTAGAGAGATAAGGTCTACAAAACATCGCGTTAAAGTGGGAGACAATTGGGGGAATCACTTTTCAATTATAATTAGAAATATAGAAGATTATCAAAAATTAAGCAAGAATATTGAAGCAATTAATCAATTTTTAAATAAATATGGGTTCCCAAATTATTATGGCTTACAGAGATTTGGAATCTATCGTCCAAATTCTCACCTTATTGGCAAATATATTTTACAAAAGAAATACAAGGAAGCTATAGAAGAATTTTTGATGAGAATTTATTCAATTGAAGAGATAAAAAACATAGGTGGAAGGAAAGAAATTTCTGAGAGTATTGAACGACTGAATTCATTTGATGAAATCCCAAGAAAATTTGAATTTGAAAAAAATATCATTGATTACTTGGCTAAAAATGGAGAAGATTATTTTGGATGCTTAGTATCTATTTCTAAGGGTGTACTTAATTTAGTTATTAGTGCATATCAATCTTATTTATTTAACACAGCTCTCTCTAAGAGAATTCAATTGGGTTATCCAAGATTTAAGCCTGTAAAAGGAGATTTAATTGGTATATTAGAGGATGAAATGGGCCATCTAACTAAAATAAAGTATTTATACAATGGACATTTAAAAAAACCTTTAAAAAAGGCATTGAAAATTGATCGAGCAGCAATTATTTCCCCAATAATAGGGTATGATTCGGAATTAAACCCCTCGCATTTAATGTCTAAAATCTATTTAAAAATATTGAAAGATGAAGCAATAATGAGAGATATTTTTAGCCTTCCGGAATTTCCAGCTTTAGATTTCCCCGGGACATATAGGCCCATATCTATAAAACCTAGGGGATTGAAAATTGTTAAAATCGATGATGATGATTTATTTCCTGGGAAAAAGAAAATGAGATTAGATTTTGACTTAAGAAAAGGTTCATATGCAACTTTATTATTGAGGGAATTCATGAAACAATAAATTAATAAGATTATTTTGTTAAAGTTAAATATCACAATAGAAAAAATTTGAACTATATTAATAGGATTGATTAATTATGTCTATGGATGAGATGGACGACTTTAGAAAAACTCATTATACGAAAGATATAATTCCTGAGTTAATAGGAAAAGAAGTAATTCTTGGTGGATGGGTTCAAAATTATCGTGATTTAGGAGGACTGAAATTCATAATTTTACAGGATAAATTTGGCGAACGACAAATTACATTAAAGAAAGGCGTTGTTTCTAATGATCTTTTTGATATTAAAGTAGGATATCAATGGAATATAATGGTAAAAGGCATTGTTAAAGAATTTAAAAATGCACCTGGTGGAATAGAGATAATACCTTCCCAAATCAAGATTCTGAATAAAACTCCAGAAAAATTACCTATTGATATGACTGGAGAAACAGTTTCAGAATTGGATATTAGGTTAGATAACCGAGTTTTAGATTTAAGATCTAAGAAAAATCAAGCCATCTTTCGAATAAGGTCAGAAGTGATCAATTCAATAAGAGAGTTTCTTTTAAAAAATAATTTTACAGAAATTACAACACCAAAAATTATAGCTTCTGCAACGGAAGGTGGAACAGAACTCTTTCCAATAATATATTTTGAGGAGGAGGCATTTTTATCTCAATCAGCTCAACTATATAAAGAACAATTATGTAGTGTTTTTGAGAACGTGTTTGAAATAAGTCCTGCCTTCAGAGCCGAAAAAAGCCATACGAAACGTCATTTATGTGAGATTTTTACGTTAGATGTTGAAATGGCTTTTGCAAATATGCAAGATGTATTAAAATTACTTGAAGAAATGATTCAATTCATAATAAAAGACATTAGAGAAGTAAGATTGGATGATTTAAAATTTTTAAATATGGGAAAAAAAACAATTGTTCCTAAAACACCGTTTCCAAGATATACGTATAAAGAGATAATTGAAAAAATTTCAAACGATTTTAATATAAATGTGGAATTCGGAGAAGATATCCCAACTGAAGCTTATAGAAAATTAGGTGAAGTATTACCGGGTTATTATTATATTATTGATTGGCCAACATCGAGTAAGCCATTTTATATTTCACCCTATAAAGATAAGCCGGAATTAACAGAATCATTCGATTTACAAAAAGGATATCTTGAACTCACATCTGGAGGAACGAGAGTTCATAATAAGGAATATTTAGAGAAAAGATTAGAAGAAAAGGGTTTAAACCCCATATCTTTTGAATCTCATCTAAGAATGTTTGATTTTGGCATGCCACCTCATGCTGGGTTAGGGTTAGGTATTGATAGATTAATTACTGTTCTCTGTGGACTTGAAGATATTAGAGAGGCTGTAATGTATCCAAGAACACCTGACCGATTAACTCCTTAAAAAATTCTAAAAATTTTTTATAATTTGAGAAAAATGATTGAAGATTATATAAAAGCTGGAAAGGCGACTAAAAGCGCAAAAAAGTTAGCACGGGAACTCACCAAACCTGGGACTCCATTTATTGAAATTTGCGATAAATGTGAAGAAGAAATAATTGAAAATGGAGCAGAATTGGCGTTTCCTTTAAATATTTCATTAAATGAAATTGCAGCTCACTATAGTTCTCCAATTGATGATCAGAGTGTAGTACCTGAGGAAGGTTTATTAAAATTAGACTTTGGAGCGCATGTTAATGGATATATCGCTGATACAGCCATCACAATTAATTTAAACCAAGATAAAAAATTTGATACATTTGTTACAGCTGCAGAAGAAGCATTAGATGCAGCAATTGAAAACTTTCGACCCGGTGTTAAATTATTTGAGATAGGAGAAAAAATTTCAGAGAAGATCATTAAACATGGATTAAAACCGATAATGAACCTTGGAGGACACAGATTATTACAATATACTTTGCATGCAGGGGAATTTGTTCCTAATTTCAAAGATAAAACTTATAATCAAGAAATTAATATTGGGGATGCATATGCAATTGAACCATTTACCACAAACGGGTTTGGACGTGTAAAAGATGGAAAAAGTAGTTATATTTATAGATTTCATAAAGATATCAAAAAAAATATACCATATGAACTAAGAACTGCAATAAGCCAAATTAAAAAAAATTTTTCTACACTTCCATTTAGCCCCCGAGCGGTTTTAAACAAAAATTTATTTCCAAAAAAAAAAATAATGCCAATTATAAATCGCTTAGCTGGTAAAGGAGCTCTTCAACATTATCCAATTCTTGTCGAAGTAAGAAATGGATTTGTCGCACAAGCAGAGCATACGGTTGTGGTCAAAGAAAATGAAACAATAATAACCACTAAGTAAAGAAAATTTGAAAGAAAAAGTGAAAAATTATAATAAGTTATCTTTAATTATTCTCTGTGCAGGAGAAGGAAAAAGAATTCAAAAATTCTTTCCAAAAATTCCCAAATCTTTAATAAAAATAAAAAAACTCGATAAATCAATAGTAGAATATACTATAACGCAATTTTTAAATCTAAATTTTAATAAAATTTATCTTATCTATGGATATAAAGCGAATATTTTTATTAACTATATTAAAGATTTGGAATCAAAAAATAAAATTGAAAACTTTCACTTAAATAATTCAATTTTTCCTGTAAATGCGGAAAAGAATTACAAAAAAGGACCATTTCATTCATTTTTGGAGATTTTAAACGAACCTAATTTTATTTTCGATGATAATTTCTTCTTATTAATTCCAGGAGATACACTATTTGAAAATGAATTACTTAATACAATACTTGGATGCATTAAAGAAAAAATAAGGGAGAATGCTAATATGCCAATTATTTTTTATCGTGAATTTGATAAAAATTTAATAGAAATATATAAATTGAAAAAATGTTATTCTATTTCTGCTGTAAATATTTTAAAGCAAAAGAATCATGAATTCTTAAAATCTATAGAAAAGATTGATATTAAATCCAAGAAATTAGAGGAACCTATTTTTCAAATGATTCCAGTTTATTTCTTCCCTTCTAAATTTTTAAAAGAAATAAGAGATTCGATTGATATTAATCTAGGTGACTACTCAAATTTAAGGGAATTCATCAATAGCCTTTATTTAAAAGAAAAAAAAATTCTTACCTGCAAAATAAATAAATCTTTAAATTTTTTTGAAGTAGATACAATAGAAGATTTACAGTTTTTAGAAGCACATTATAAAGTAAAATGATTTGAAGATTAAAAAAAAAAGGGGGATAATAGTAGTTTTGCATTAGCAAACTTCAGAATCATTTGAATCCTCTTTTTTTTGATAAATTTTTAATTGAAATAGCGGAAATTTTGGAAGATTCTAATTCATTTATCATTCTGGGATCTTGGGATATATCAAGATTATATATCTGAGATTTTTTTTCAAGTAGAACTTGTATTTTATAATTTCAGAGAAGTCAGTATTATGATTCTCTGTGTCAGAGTTTGGCAAACATTGCATATTATAATAATTGAAAACTAATTTTCACCGAATTTAACCATTATACAGTGAATCGAGAGCTTATACGATTAATATCTCAATATTTGATTCTTTGTAGCCGATTTTTATTTTAAAGAGAGGTTTTTTGATGGCTTTAGGTTTATTTGAACGGAAACTAATTTTCTAATTACTTATCTTACTACCCATGAATCAATTAATTATATCAGAGAAGAACTTATTTGGTTCTCTGTATTATAGTTTGTTTAAGAAAGACTTTTTATTGATAGAACTTATGATTTAATTGAATAAAAGCCTAGTTTTTGAATTAATTTTTAACGAATTTAATGCAATAACTTTCTAAGGTTCCAGAAATTTTGTTAGAATATCAAACCAATGCAAACGGATACTATTATCCAAAATGATATAAGAAAATTCACATTTATAAATATTTAGAAAATATTTTAATAAGGTCTTATTATATTAAATCCATATGAGTGATAATTCTGATAAAATAACAATTAACATAAATATTATTGACTGTGGAACAATTAAAGCAACTTTTTATAGACATTTAAGTCCTTTTTCAGTTACGGAAATTTTAGAAAAATTACCACTTATTATTAGGGGGAGATTTAATTTTATAGGTTCGAAGACTCATTGGATGCTTCCTCAAATAGGTATATCAGTGGGTCCTGACTCCAAGGCAACGCTAACGGTTGAGAAAGGAGACATTGTTTATTGCCCCCAGACTGACAGTATTTATATCTTTGTAGAGAATGATAATCTTACAACAAAGATGAATAAAATGGGGAAAATTAATAATATAGAGGATTTAAATTTATTTTCTAATGCAAAGAATGGAACTAATACCGAATTAAAATTAAGTAATTAAATGTTGATTTATTCTTCTTTCTTTTGCCGATCTTCCAAATATCGAGTCCAATCGAAACCAAATATAAACATCATAATTGTTATTGTAAGAATAAGCATAATACCTTCAATTATCACATCTTGAATTGGAGTTAATTCTGCACCAATCCCTAAAAGTCCTAGTCTCACCAATACTGGCCAAGTGCAATAGAACAAAGTCGTAAAAGTCTTCCCAATCCATCCAGGCAATAATGCCTTGTACCATTTATAATGAAGCAAACCAAGCGGAATATATAATAAATCATCTGGGGCAGGAGTAAGGGCAAATAGGAAAATGTATAGGGGAGTTCGTTTATCATTTTCTAAAACCAATTTTCCAAACCCACTTAAATTCTTCATACTTTTGGAACTTGAAACATCTATTAATTTCCCAGCCCCATATCCAGCGATATAGCCAGCTAACTCTCCAATAACACAACCTAATCCCCCAAATACAACAAAACCCATAATTTCCATCCAAAAATTACTATTAGCTAATATTTCTTCAAATAATAATCCCTGATTTCCGTATTTCATTAATAATGAATTTGATAATGTAAATAAAATGAATGGAAAAGGAATTGGGAAGCCAATGCTTGCTGATCCAATCAAACAAACTAAAAAAGCAATAAATAAACCCCAGAAATAATTAGTATCTTCTGTTAGGACCACAAAAGAAGAGCGCACTGATATTACAAAGTCTTGGAATTCAGGAAAAACAAAAAAACACAAAAGATAAGCCAAAACTATCACATAAAAAAATATAAAAACATTTAATAATCGCTTGGATAGGGTCATGATAAATTAAAATTAATTTGGGTTATTAATCTTATTTAGTAATGATTCAAGCTCTAATTCTCAAACACAATACTGATTAAAAAATTTCTAATGGAATAAAGGTAATAAATAGCAGAAAAAAGATTTCTTCTTAGAATCAATGAATCATTTTGTAGATAATTCGATTTCAATTCTAGATATAATATCTTTATTGTTTTTGTTGTTTTTGTTGTTTTTATTGTTTTTGTTGTAATTTTCGCCTCTCATTCGAGAATCCCGGTTTTTCCCATAATTCCCATAATTCCCATAATTCCCATAATTACCATAATTACCATAATTATTATTACGAGAACTTATAGATATATTGCTAATATCGATTCCTGGATACATTCTTCTTTTTAGATCAACAGCGGTTTCGACAGCAGTTGCAATCTCGTCTCCTTCTCCTTTAATTAAAATAGTTCTTGTCCCGGAAGTGAATGCAAATATACCATCTGTCGTGTATTTGCCTTTGTCCCGTCGATTTCTTACGGTGATAACCTTGGGATTCATATTTTAAAAAAAGATATTTAGAACTTAATAATTAAAATTTGACTATACTAAATAAAAACCTTGTTATATTTAAATTATTTTTAGATTGTCAAAGCACAAGTAATTTGAAAATGAAGTATGATTTTTTTAAAGATGAGTTATCTTATTTTGAATTTTAATTTTTCTTCGATAATTGCAATCTCTTTTGAATAAGAACTTAGTCTTTCGTCCAAATATTCGATGATCTTTCTTTCGGCGGTATCTAAATAATCATAATAAGGGCGAATGACTTCCAATTTTTCATTGAATCTATCTTTAATCTTTCCTAACCATTCTTTTGGTTTCAGTAATTTCTTCTCGAATTCGCCTTGAATTTTTTTCTTTGCTTCCTCAAATTTCTTTTTAGCTTCAGATTTAGTAGATGTTTTATCTTTTAGGATTTTTTTCAATTTTCGTTTTGATTTTACTACTTCTTTCTCTAATTTTTCTCTATAATGCGGAACACGATATTTTTTTTCTAGGAATTTTGGATTCCATTCATACAGATAACGATCTGCCTCCTCTTCAGCTAGTTCTTCTGAGGTTGTAATTTTTTTGTCTCTTTTTGCAACTAGGATTAATCCAAAATTTCTTTGTAATTGAGCCATCAATCTTTTTCGTAATATATTATGAATATATTGCAATATTTCTTTAATTTCTTTAAATTTTGGAAGTATTTCCTTAGCTTCATTATTAGCGTTATTTATTGCTTGATCAACAGGAACATCAAATTTTAATTCTGCAAATGCATATTTTGAATAAATACCACGAGATGTATCAACAAGTCGTAAACCTTTAATTCCAGAAACATTAATAGTGTGCTCTGTATGGTCATAAATAAGTCCTATGGCATATGGATTTGGACCTTGATATCCTAGTTGCGTTGAAGTATCAACTCTGGAGAAAAACCAGCCAAAGCCTGGATGCGTATGCCACCACCCTATAATAAAATCATCACTTTGTTCATTTAGGAATCTTTCATAAAGAGTTTCATCGATCTGAGCCATATCTGCATATTGTTTTGTTTCAAATTTAACACCTGCACGACCACCAATGACCATCGGAATTGCATCCGAAATATAACAGATATTATCATTCTTAATATGTCCAATTAGAATTCCATATGCCTCTCTCCAATTTTTTGGCCTTATATCATTATTTGCATATCTCAAGGCGTATACTACAATTCTCCTATATGCTTTCATTGAGATAATGCAAGGAGATTCTGGATCAACTTTTTTTGATGAAAAATTAATATATTTTCTTACCATAATTTAGAATATCAAATTTTATAAGAGCAGACAATTCATGAATTTTTTATATAGTATAATAAATCAAAAAAAATTATTAAAAACCTTCTTTATTAAATAACTTATTATTAATAAAAACGATAATTTCTCTCTTCAATCATGACGCAACCAATTATGAAGAATAAAATTGTTATTGGTTTTGTTGGATTAGCCGGAGCCGGTAAATCATCAGCTCTTGAAGGGATAAAATCCATAGGAACAATAATTACAATGGGAGATGTAATAAGAAAAGAGGCAGAACTGAGAGATATACCTCGTACTTCTGAAAATCTTGGAATGATTGCAAAAGAATTGAGAAAAAAATATGGGAATAATATTATCGCAAAAAAAAGTGTTGAGCTCATAAAAGAAAACCCATCTAATATAATTGTGGTAGATGGATTACGCTCAATGAACGAAGTGAATATTTTTCGCGAGTTTTGGAAATTCCCAATAATATCTATTATTATCGATGAAGAGATTAGGATTAAACGCCTATTAGAAAGGAGAAGAGAAGATGATTCAATAAAAATAGAGGATATTAAAGAACGAGATGAGAGAGAAATTGAATTTGGCTTGAAAGAAGTTATAGAGAATTCAGATTATAAAATTAATAACAATTCAACAATTACAGATTTACAAGAAAAAACACGAAAAATTATTTTTTCAATAATTAAGAAATCATCTAATTTATTCTAATTGTTTTGCAATAAGTTTAGCAATACTTACTTTACTCACAGGAGTATCAATAGAATCTGTTCCAATGATCTCATCGGCTCCTGCATTCAATATACGGTAGGCTGCATTTTCTAATAATAAAGCATGGGTTCCCACTGCTAATATTTTATTTGCACCACATTTTTTAGAAATTTTAATTGCATTAGCCATAGTGCCTCCTGTCGCTATTATGTCATCTGAAATAATTACATCATGTCCTGATAAATCTATATCAGCATACATTTCTATTTCTCCAGTTCTCACATCTCGTTCTTTTGAGAATAACTTTACAGGAATATTTTCTCCTAAATGTGCTGCAAATTGTTCTGAGCGGGCTACAGCACCCTTATCTGGTGCAATAACAATTGCATTTTTCAGATTCAATGTTTTCACGTAATTGGCAATTTCGGTCATTGGATCAAGATTTTTTGCGGGAATCGAGAAATCATTTAATATATCAGGTGCATGAACATCTACAGTATAAAATTTATCAATACCTAACGAGTCAATCATTTTCACGATTACACTAGCAAATCTAGTTTCTCCCGGTCTAAAGATTTTATCTTGGCGTCCGTAAGCTAGGTACGGAACTACTACTGTTAAATTCTGAGGATTCATTCTCTTCGCTGCAGAAATCATCATGAATAATTCTATAATCCTTGCATTTTGATTCTCCTTAATGCTCGCTCCTGTAGTTTGGATAATAATAATATCATTTCCTTCGATTAGGGACTCATCATCAATATTTAGTCTAAGGTAATTTTCTCCGTCTGGGAATTTCTTCGTTTCTGTTGTTATAGTTTCAATATTGAGCAGCTTTGCAATTCTCATTCCTAACAACTGAGATGAAGGACCTATAATCAGATATTTACCCATTTTTTTCACCTATATTATATTTTGCAGATGTTCATATTAAAATTATTTTTTTATAACTTTTTTAGAAATTTTAGTATCTCTTGAAATAGATTTTCTCTATTTCCTTTAAATGAATGCCCACCTGTCTCATAAATAAATACATTTTCATCATTTAATCCTAATTGCTCCTTAATCTTAGAAAGATTTTCAAAGGGAATTCTATCATCATCTTTGCATTGGGCGATTAGAATTCTATTATTATTTGAAGGATCCTTATTAAGATAGAATTTTGGACTTACATTTTTAATTACTTCTTCACCAAAATTTATTTTACTCTGACCAACTGTAGCATAATCGTATCTTGTACATAAAGCAATAAGAATTTTTGCCCGAACATCTTTAAAACCTTGAGTTAGTATAATAGCTCCTCCATAACTTCTCCCAAAAAGTGCAATTTTTTTATCCAAAATTCGATTTTTCTGATTATCTAAAATCCAACTGATTATCTCTGGAAGAAAAAAAAAGATTTTATCAAAAAACTTAATCCAATTTCTCCCAGTTTGTTTTCCCGGTAATAAATCATAAGCTAATACATAATATCCAACCTTAGCAAATTTTTCGGTAAATGTTTTTACAAATTTACCATTTCGATCTTCCATAAACGCAGGAATATTAATTATCCATGGAGCCTTTTCGGGAGTATCATTTGTATAATAAATAGATCCATTCAAAAAGATTTTTCCATCATCTACTGGAATTGAAATATTTTCTGTTAAAATGTCTTCCATATTTTCTACCTCTATTGTAAATGCTTCAATACATGTTTCTCTAACGCACCAAAAGATTCCTTATCAATTTGATATTTTTTGATAATATGGATAATTTTTTCATTAAGTAGATTATGTTCCGATTTACACGAACTTGATTCTAAAAATTCACTTCCATGAAGTATACCTACGGTATTTTCAGTAATTCGGATAAGCTCCGTTGCGATTATGCTATTAATAAAGATTAAATCTTCCAATCTATTTAGAATCTCTTTATTTTCATTCATACCTTTAGTAATATGCATTTTTTTTTAAATCAATCCATTTTTTAAAGCATATTATCATATTTGAACAAATTAATTCAATTTAGAAATGTAAATACAAACCTTTAAATATCTAATTTACCAGTTGCTGACCTTTAAATACTTTCTATTAACATTGTATAATAAAAATTTTAATAATACAAAAATAAAAAAAAACAAGGAGGTAAAAGAAAAAAAACTATGTCTGCAGTTCCTGCTTTAACTGCCGCTGCTAGAAGGCGAAAGGCTAGAAGACGATGTCCCTATTGTGGCAATCATTTAGAAATATTTACCAGATATTGCAATGAATGTGGTCATGAAGTGCCAAGACCTTCAAAACGTGCAATTTATTTATTAGCTACGCTTGTTGCTATAACAGCTTTCTCAGTATTCATTATCATACAATTTATTTAGTAATATAATGGGATATATCGAACCTTGAAAAATAATATAATTATTTAATTAATCAAATTAAAAATAGATAAAATCTTAGAAAATTAACATAAATAAAAAATTTATAATATTCGAAACCTTTAAATATGTAATTATATTTTAATTAAATTAAGTAAATGTAAAGTAAATTTAACATTTAAAAACTTTTTTACATAAAAAGAATAAAAAAGGAAAAAAAAATTGCCGGATAAAAATATAATTGTAGTTCAAAATTTAAAAAAGTTTTTTGGAGATGTAAAAGCAGTAAATGGGATCTCCTTTGAAGTTCGTGCAGGGGAAGTCTTTGGTCTTTTAGGACCAAATGGTGCAGGAAAAACTACTACTATTAAACTTCTCATGGGATTGCTCGAGCCCGAGCCTAATGGGGAGGAGATGTCTGTTTTTGGTTTAAATCCAGAACAAAATGAGGTGGAAATTAAACGTCGTATTGGATATGTGTCGGAAGAGCCTCTTATATTTAAATCTTTAACACCACGAAATTTATTTAATTTTATTGCTTCAATTAGGGGTTTAGATGAGGGAGAAACTACAGAACGTGCAAGAGAATATTTGGAAAGTTTGGAAGCACTCGAATATTATGAACATCTTATTGCCACTTTATCACATGGAAATAAACAAAAAATGCAAATTATTGCTGCGATTCTACATGACCCAGATTTACTTATTATGGATGAACCTCTTGCAGGTCTCGACGCAAAATCTGTTAGAGTAGTCAAGGAAATATTGGAATTACATACTCAACAAGGTGGTTCAGTTCTTTTTTCTACCCACATTATGGAAGTTGCACAAGAATTATGTGATAGGATTGGAATATTAAATAAAGGTAAATTGGTAGGAATCGGTACAATTGAGGAGTTAAGACATCAAGCTAATAAATTAGGTGAAAATTTAGAAGATGTGTTTTTACGCCTTACTGAACAAGATACATCAGTTGAGGAGATTGTAAAAAAATTACATAAATCATATAAAAAGAGAATAAAGGAAGAAATGATTTAATATGGAAGAGCAAAAATTCAAATCTTACTCACTTTCAAAATACACTAACTACGAGATATTTCTTGAATCTCAGATTCAATCTGCCGGAGCTCATCAAGCTCGATTTTTAGAAAAACTCGAAAAAAATGCAAATTACATTAGAAATGTATCAATGATGATGAAAGTTATTTACTCATTCCTCTTTGTTTTTTTACCCGTCTTACCATTAGTTACTTATTTGCAACTTGTGGATTACCTTTATAGCAGAACATACACGATAGGAACCATATTATTTGTTGCTAGTTTTCTTTTTGGGATCTTTTTTGCGATGGTAATCATGTATCTTATTGTCTTAGGTATGTTGCCAATCAGCTCTTTAATGACAGGTAATGCTTTCAAATGGTTGCAAACTTTACCTATCCCAAAAAAAAATTTAAAAAAGTTAGGTTTTATGACCATTTTTCGTTCTTTGAACATCCCACTTATTGTTTTGGGTGCTGCTTTTCCTATTATTATGCTTATTGGAACACAGAATATTTTGCTCTTCTTTATCTGCATTGCCACATCGATTCTCAATTTGATTTTTAGCTTTAGCGTGCTTGTTATTATTTCGGAACGCTTAAGTCGTATTTTGAATAATCCTAACCGCCAATCTAAAAAAGCAAGTTTAGCCAGAATTTTAAGTATGACTGGTTATATGATTATCGCTATGGGATCTGGATTCATTCTGTCATGGGGTATCAGCGCTATTGATGACCTTCTTATCATTTTTGCCACATTTGAGCATTCTAATATATTAAATTTTATTTTAAGCTTAATCCCTTATCCATTTGCCCCAGGTTACTTAATATCATTGATTACCGCTCCAGATCAAATACCTATAGGACTATTATTTACTACTATTATTGGTGTCGTGATATTTATCTTTATAACATGGGGAGCTTATAAGGTTGCCATTCGAAATCTAATAAGCGCAACATCTGCAGAACCTGAAGGAATTAAAGCTGGAGAACTTTTTATTCTCCCTGAAGAAGAAATCCAAGTTGAGATTAAAACAAAATCTCCTCTTAAGTCATATATCCAAAAAGATCTGATTTCAGCATCTCGTGATTTTCAGACATTAATTTTTTTAATTATGCCAATTATAATTCCACTTATAATGATTTTTTCGATTGTTGGCCCATTTGGGAGTGATTTATCATCACCAACGGGTATAATGATAACTTGGTCGATAGTATTGATTTTCTCTATAATTGTACCTGCGATGTTAATATCGGGTCTTCTCAATATGGAAGAGTCTGGTGCAACCACACTAGCATCATTACCAGTTATTCCTCGAGATCAAGCGAAAGCTAAATTGATATTAATGTCAGTAATTCAATTAATATCATTTACTATACTTACAGTAGTGCTTACAATAATTACAAATTCGATATTATTATTGGTATTGTTTTTAGCTACAATTCCGATTGTTTGGGTTTTCTTATTTTTGATGTTCGAGATGAAGATACGATTATTTGGTAAAATGAAATACAAATATGTCATTGAAGAATTAAACAAAGAACATAAAGTAGGAAAGTGGTTTTTAATGCTTCTCATCCAAATCGTTCTGTATTTTGTGTTTTCAATTTTGAGTTTTACTTTATTTAATATATTTGGAATAGAAGGTACGACACTTGGATTATTTATTATTGGAATCATGGGATTTATGAGTTTGGTTTTTTTGTTCACCAAAATGTTTCCAAAAATCGGGAAAATAGATTTAAAAAAATAATAATATAATTAATTCTTGTATTTCTTTTTTTATATATTTAATCTGCTAGATTCTTTTAATAGTGATGGAAACATCCACTATTATTGCAAATTGAATTGGTTTTAAGTATATTTTATAAAATTAAGCTTTTAATTGAATAATCTTTTCAATTTTCGAAATTATTCCATTAATTCCAATATCTTTACTAAATACATCCATTAAATCTAAATCAATATCATAATTAGAAAGATAGTCAATTTCTAAGCCGGTTATTAATATATCTTGAATTTTTACACTTTTTTTATATAAATATTGCCTTAAATCCTTTCAATGATTGTAGCAACCCCTTGTCCTCCACCCACACATGCCGTAGCGAGACCAAGGTTCCCTTCTTCAAATTGTAGAATCCTTGCAAGAGTTCCGATTAATCGCACACCCGTCATTCCCAATGGGTGTCCAAGAGCAATAGCTCCACCTTTCACGTTTATTTTTTCATGTGGAATACCCAGCATTTTCTTTGCATATAATGGAACAATTGCAAATGCTTCGTTGATTTCCCAAAAATCGATATCCTCAACCCGTAATCCAGCGCGAGTAAGAGCTTTTTTACTTGCAGGAACAGGACCTTGTCCCATAACACTGGGATTAACACCTGCCCATGCCATCGCCTTAATTTTTGCTAGGGGTTTGATTTCGAGCTCGTCAGCACGAGACAATGATATAAGGACACAACATCCTGCCCCTGTATTCAATGGAGATGAATTTCCTGGGGTAATTTGAGCATTCCTTTCAATTCCTTCTGAAACAAGACGGAGTTTTTTCATAGTTTCCATATTGGATCCTTCTCGCATTGATTGGTCATATTTGATTATTTTTTTAGTACCATCTGGGAGAGTTATTTCGATAGGAAGGATTTCTCCGTCAAAAAATCCATCTTTTCGCGCCTTGACAGCTCTATTATGGGAAGTAAGACTCCAATAATCCATATCCTCCCGAGTTATATCAAGATTCTGTTCCCATAATTTTTGTGCCGTCTGAACCATTGAGTATCCGGTTTTTAAATCGTATTTTGTATGGTTTGGATAGATTTTTTCATCGGTTAATTCATAATGCCGGGCAGTTAAATCAGTTCCACGGGGAATTCTTGTCATATGTTCCATGCCACTTGCAATAACTATTTCTGAGTTACCTGTTGCGATCTCCATTGCCCCGATATGAATACTTGTCATACTTGATGCGCATTGTCTATCAATACCCATAGCAGCGACCGTTTCAGGTAATTCTGCTAAAAAAACAGTATGGCGTCCTCCATAAAGAAAGTTTTCTTTTACTTGATTAGCACAACCTGTGATAACTTCATCAATTTCGGCTGGATCGAATTTTGCTCTTGCGATTATTTCTTTAATTACTAAGGATAGTAATTTATCAGCTGGAATTTTATAAAAAACATCTCGCTCTGGTTGGTTGGGACGACTTCTAGACATTGGGGTACGTAAATAATCCACAATAACAACTTCTCTTAATTCTGGCATTTTTATCATTTAAACGATATTATTTTCCAATAAAAAAGGGTTCCTTTTTTTCGTTTAATGCAAATACACCAATTTTATAATCTTCTGATTCAGCTGATTTTATTTGCATTTGTCTTTCATTTTCAAGATGTTCTTCAAGTGGTGTGCTAAGTGCTTCAAAAAATAATTTTTTAGTTCTTGCATAGGTTAAGGTTGGTCCTTTAGCAAATCTTTGAGCCCAATTTAGTGAAGCCTCTTCTAATTTTTCTGCAGGGACAATTTCATTAATAAATCCAAGTTTTTTCATTTGTTCTGCAGAATAAGTATCTCCAAAAAAAGACACTTGTACAGCTTGTTGCCAAGGGATTTGGCGACTTAATAAGATTGTTCCAGCAAATCCAGGAATTAAAGCAAGTTTACAAAAGGATTGTCTAAATTTTGCATATTCTGAAGCAATTATAATATCACATGAAAGCGCAAGGTTCATCCCTGCTCCAACAGCCCATCCATTTACGGCTGCTATAACTGGTTTTGGATAAAGGCGCAAAATTAATGCAATTTTGTAAAGATCTCTTGTTAAATCATCCATTAATTGACCTGGTGTTCCATTTTCAATACTTAACTTAAATTGTTTTATATCTCCGCCTGCTGAAAAAGCCTTTCCTGAGCCAGTAATTATTACACATCTTATATCACTATTGTCTCGAAGAGATTCTAAAACATCTAATAATTTTTTTCCCGTATCTTTATTTAATGGATTGGAATTCTCTGGATCAATGAATTTTATCGTTGCGATATTATCTTTGATTACTAATTTAATTTTTTCTTTCATCATCAATCTCCTTTTTTTTATTTATTTGCCCCACATTCTAACCATTTCTCTTGAAATAAGGTATCTCATAATTTCTACAGTACCAGCTGATATTTGTCCAACTTTTGCATCTCGATAATAGCGTTCTAATGGATATTCTTCAGTGTATCCAAGTCCACCAACAACCTGTATGGCTTCTTGAGTAATTTTAACTGCATCATCTGCAGTTCGGGCCTTAATTGCAGCTACTGAAGCTCTACAATAATGACCATCATCAAGCATTCTGGCAATTTGAATTACAGCCATTCTATTTATCTCTATAGACATAAACATTTCACTAAGTTTAAATGAAATCCCCTCAAATGAATAAAGAGGTTTTCTAAATTGCACACGTCTATGTGCGTATTTGTATGCCACTTCAAATGCACTTCTTGAGATGCCGATATATTGAGACGCAGTAAAAGTTCGTTCCCCATCAAGACCAAAAAGCAATACATCTAATCCCGCATTTTCTTTATGAAGCACATTTTCAACTGACACCTTACAATTATTAAATCGCAGATGTGAATTAGGCATTCCTCTGCGTCCCAGATGTTTATAATCTTTGATAACTTCAAAACCAGGAGTATCAGTTTCAAATATAAATGCTGTAATACCTTGATGAGGTCTTACTTTATCATTTGTTATTGCATATAAGCAAATATAATCAGCCACACTGCCATTTGTTATGAAACACTTCTCTCCATTGAGGATATAATGATCCCCTTCTCTTTTAGCTTTTAATTTCATTCCACCAATTGCATCAGATCCCCCTGTAGGTTCTGTTACACCTATCGCACCAATTTTTGTGCCATCAGCAATTCCTGAAAGAAATTTCTTCTTTTGCTCTGGAGTTCCAAATTCTATAACAGGACCAGCAAATAAACATGAAGATGCTCCAAATGTACTTGCTAAAGCATAATTGAAAGCAGTTAATTCTTCACCAAAAATAGTACGATATAAAACCCCTTTACCAAGACCTCCAGCCTCTTCTGGGATAATTATATTTAAATAAGGCTTCATTTTTCGTAAAGTTTCAACTACAAGCTCATAATTTCTCTCCCTATCAATTTTTTCTACAACAGGTTCAACATTTTCTTTACACCACTTGCGTACTTCCATCCGGAAATTATTTTCTTCATTGGAATAATAGTGCAGAGTTTTAGGCATACAAGAATATCCATATTCCAAATTCAAATCTTCAAAATGAACATGTCCTTCCATTTACATCACAATTAAAATAGTACGATTTATTGAATTAGTAAATTATTAATTCGTTTAAAGGATATTTAAATTGTAATTCTTTAACATTTTTCTTACTTTTAAAAATATCTATAGAAAGGATTTAAAGTGTGAAAAAGTTTTTATAAAATTTTTAAAAGATAGTTGTCATTTTATAAGTGCCATAAACTTCTTTTAATATATCACAAATTTCCCCAGTAGTAGCATATACTTTTACGGCATTTATCAAATAAGGCATTAAATTCTCATCAGTTTTAGCAACTTCTTTGATTTTAATAAGTTTCTCATGCACAAGATTGTTATCTCTTGACTCTTTAATTTTCTTTAATTTATCAATCTGTTGTTGCTCAATTTCCGGATCTGATTTTAAAATCTCCAACTTTAAATCTTCTTTATCAATTTGAAATTTATTTACTCCAATTACAATTTGTTCTCCCTTCTCAATGGATTGTTGTATTTTATATGCATTTTCTTGGATTTCTTTTTGAATATAACCGTTTTCTATCGCATTAATTGCGCCTCCTTGTTGTTCAATTTTTTTAATTATTTTAAACGCTTCCTCCTCCATTTGATTTGTTAGTGATTCCAAATAGTATGATCCGCCAATTGGATCTATTACATTTCCAGCACCAGTTTCATATGCGATTATTTGTTGAGTTCGTAATGATAAACGTACAGAATCTTTACTTGGAAGACTTAGAGCTTCATCTCTACTACTCGAATGAATTGATTGAGCTCCTCCCAATACAGAAGCAAGAGTTTGAATGGCAACTCTTATTAAATTTACATCGGGTTGCTGAGCGGTTAATGAGGAACCGATAGTTTGAGCATGAAATCTTAATTGCATTGATTTTAAATTTTTTGCTTTAAATCTGTTTTTTATTATTTTAGCCCATATTCTTCTTGCAGCTCTAAATTTAGCAATTTCTTCAAAAAAGTCATTATAAGTACAAAAGAAGAAAGCTAATCGACTTGCAAATTGATCAATATCTAAACCCCGTTTTAATACTTCTTCCACATACGCTATTGCATTTGTTAAAGTAAAGGCAATCTCCTGAACTGCTGTTGCTCCAGCTTCTCGAATATGATACCCTGAGATGCTTATTGTATTAAAATGAGGGAGTTTTTTTGAACAATACTCGATTACATCGGCGACTAACTTCATAGATGGGATGGGTGGGAAAATATAGGTATTTCTAGCAATATATTCTTTTAAAATATCATTTTGCACAGTTCCACGTAATTTATCTATAGATACACCTTGTTTTTCAGCCAATGCGATATACATCGCAAGAATTATAGCAGTAGGAGCATTGATGGTCATAGAGGTGCTAACTTGGTCTAACGGAATACCTTCAAAAAGATCTTCCATATCCTTTAATGAGGAAATTGGTACTCCCGTCTTTCCAACCTCTCCTTGAGCTAAAATATGGTCACTATCAAAACCCATCTGGGTACATAAATCAAAAGCGACGCTTAGGCCAGTCTGACCATGTTCAAGTAAATATTTATAACGTTGATTCGTTAATTTAGCGTTCTGAAAGCCACTATACTGACGCATCGTCCACAATCTCCCTCTGTACATTGTTGAATATGGTCCTCTTGTGAAAGGAAACTCCCCCGGTAAATTGATATCACCATAAGTAGTATCTTTCAGATCTAAAGGTGTATATATGGGTTTTAATTGAAAATACGAACTATTTTCAATTTTTTCCAAGTCAAATTTCTTAATTTTTCCTTTCCATCTTTTTAAATCTTCGGAAAGTCTTTTTTCTTCTTCCTTATCAATCATTAATTTCAGCTCAAATAAATAACCGAATAAAAATAATTATGAAACCAAATTAAAAATTAGCATTTACATTAGGATAATTTTTTTTGATCTTGTTTAAATTATTCATAATTTGTCAGAAAAATTAAAATTAAATAAAATTAAATAAAAATTTTGTCAATTAAAATTAATTCAAATTAAATTTCAAAATAAAATATACGCAAAAAGTTGAATAAATCACATAGGAGATAAAAAAAAATGGAACTTAAATTTACTGAAGAGCAAGAAATGTTCAGAGAAAGTGTAAGGGAGTATTGTCAAAGGAAAATTGCACCCGTTGCTCTTGAAATGGAAAAAACCAGGGAGATATCAATAGAAATCAAGAAAGGAATGGCCGAACTTGGTCTTCTTGGATGTACAGCCTCACCAGAATATGGTGGTTCAGGACTTGATGCCGTGAGCGCTGGTGTTATAGGAGAAGAGCTGGCAAGAGCAGATCCTACGGGTTCAATACCCGTTTTCTATCTCGTTCAAGCAGCATGGGGTTTTGTTCTCAATAAATATGGAACAGAAGAAGCAAAAAAAGAGATATTTCCAAAAGTTATTGCGGGAGAATATTTTCTTGGAATCGCTACAACTGAAAGTGATGCCGGGTCAGATGTAGCAGGAACTAGAACTATGATCAAAAAGGAAGGTGATGGTTATATTGTAAATGGAGAGAAAATGTATATAAGTGGGGTACGCGAAGCTGCAGAAGGTGGTGGAGGACATCTTACGATTGCGAAGCAGAACCCAGAACTTGGCACTAGAGGTATGACAATGTTTTATTTACCTCTTACGGCTGATGGTATTACCCCAACATACATTGATGATTTAGGCAGAGAGGGTATATCCTGTGGTGGATTTGCAATAGATAATGTAAAAATTCCGAAGTATTATATATTAGGAGAAGAAAATAAGGGGTTTTACATTGTTCACGAGGGGTACGAATTTGCAAGGGGATTAATTGCAGTAATATGCGCAGCAGCAGGTCTAAAATCATTAGAAAACGGTATGAATTACATTAAAGAAAGAAAATGTTTTGGTACTGCTATTGGAAAATTTGAAGAAATTAACTTCAGACTAGCCGAACATTATACTAGGCTTAATATGTTAAGAGATTTGGCATATAAGTCATTATGGACTATTGACAAAGAACAACAAGGAAAGGGATCCAGATTTGAAACAAGTAAAGCAATCGCTATGGCAAAAATGTTTGCATCTGATTGGGCTTGCAATGCTATAAATGATGTAATGCAATGGCAGGGAGCATTTGGCTATTCTAGAGAGTGTCCAGACCAAGCCGCTTGGAGAGCTATAAGGTCTTTTGCGCTTGCAGAAGGTTCAAAAGAAATGATGAAGATGATCGTAGCTAGAGAACTACTTGGCAAGGAATTTATTGCCTACAAGTGAAAAGAATAATTTTTTAAAATTTTTTTTATTATTTTATATTATTATTTTAAGGAAATAAAGATTAAAAAAATTTTAGTGGATATTATTGTGAGATTTATAGTTTGTGTGAAAGAGGTTCCAGAATCAATAGATGTAAAAATTGATCTTAAAACTAATAAACTTCAGGAAGAAGGCATTTCAACCACTTTAAATCCCTTTGATCAATTCATATTAGAGGAGGCTTTAAAGTTGAAGAAAAATGAGGATGAAATCATTGCAATATCAATAGGAACACCTCAAACAAAAAAGGTTTTAATGAAATGTCTTGCACTTGGTGCTGATAAAGCTATTTTGCTCAGTGACAATGTCTTTATAGGATCTGATTCTTTTGCCACAGCCTACACTCTTTCTAAAGTAATTAATAAGATTGGAGATTTTGATATAATTTTTTGTGGACAACAAACAGTTGATGGTAATACAGCTCAAGTTGGTCCCGAATTAGCCGCTCAACTCAAAATACCGCAAGTCACTTATGTAGAAAGTGTAGAAAAATTTGAAGGAAAGAAATTATTGGTAAAATCACAAACAGATGATGGATTTAAAATAGTAGAATCACAAATCCCGGTACTTTTAGCGGGGATTCCTCCATCATCATTTACACCAAGCCTCCCACCTTTGCGAAATATAATAGCAGCTCAAGATAAACCATGTATCATATGGAATTTTGAAAATTTAGATGGTCCCAAAGATAAATATGGCTCGGTAGGATCGTTAATACAGATTACTAAAGTTTATTATCCTCCTCCAAGAGAAAAAGGTATTATGATTGTTGAAGAACCTATAACTGCAGTTGAAAAGCTTATTGAATTATTAACTAAGGATAAGGTGATTTAAAATAGAGTCCACAAAAGATAATTTTTCTAGTTATCAAGATGTATGGGTATTTGCCGAGATTAAGAATAATGAAATAAGAGAAATTACTTTAGAATTGCTTGGTAAAGCAAAAGAACTTGCAAATGAGTTAAGCCAAGATATTTGTGCTGTAATTATTGGAAGCGAAATAAGAAAATTCTGTAATGTACTCTCTACTTTTGGTGCAAATAAAATATATATTGCTGAAGATGGTGCCCTTAAAGAATATAACACAGAAATATATACTTCCATTCTTACTAAAATAATTCTAAAGCATAAACCAAATATTTTGCTATTCCCTGCCACAAAAATTGGAAGGGATTTAGCCCCAAGAGTCGCCTCCACACTAAAATTGGGGCTCGCAGCTGATTGTATAAAATTGACTATACAAAATGGTAAATTATTAATGACTCGCCCGGTGTATGGCGATAATATCTTAGCCGATATTATTTGTCCAAATACTCGACCACAAATGGCAACAATCAGAGCTAAAATGATGGAAAAGGCAGAACCAAAACAAAATGAAAGTGCTGAAGTTATTAAAGAACCTGTTAATATTAATGTTGATTCTTTTAAGACAATTGTAAAAGAAAAGAAAAAGACATCAATACCGGGTGTAAAATCAATTGATGAAGCTGATATTATTATATCTGGAGGCAGAGGTGTTGGAAGTAAAGAGACATTTAAAATTATCGAGGAATTAGCTGATGTATTGAATGCTGCTGTAGGAGCAAGTAGGACTGCGGTTGAAGCTGGCTGGAAACCAAAATCATGTCAAGTAGGACAGAGTGGTACAACAGTTTCACCAAAAATATACATTGCCTGTGGAATATCAGGGACAACCCAGCATCTAGTAGGAATGAAAGGGAGTGATGTTATAATAGCAATAAATAAAGACCCCGAGGCACCGATATTTGAGGTTGCAAATTATGGTATTGTCGGAGATTTGAAAGAAGTTGTACCGCTATTAACAAAAGCATTAAAGGAAAAAAAGATTTAAAAAAACAGACATTTTTTTTCCTTGTCATTGGGGAAGATAAGAAGCTGTGAAATTAGATGATGGAATTTAACTATTTATTTATTGAACAAAAATTAGCAAATTTTCCGCCATTGGAGTTAAATTCTTCTTTTTTAAAAAAATCTGCTGTAATAATTCCAATTAAACCAACGAAATCGAGCTATAATATAATTTTTACTTCTCGTTCTCCAAAATTAAAACATCATACAGGCGAAATGAGTTTTCCTGGAGGCACTTTTGATTCAAATCTTGATAATCAACTCCAAGATACTGCTTTAAGAGAGATATATGAAGAAATTGGTATCCCTCGTGAAAATTTAAAAATTATTGGAAGACTTGATGATTTGCCTACACTTACAGGTTTTATAATTCGCCCTTTTGTAAGTTTAATTAAAAATACAAATGAAATAAAATTCAAAATTAATCATAATGAAGTAGCAGAATTAGTTGAAATACCAATTGAATATATTGCTCAAAAAAATCTTTTTTATGAAATTCCATTTCCAAAAGATCCTAAAAATTGGAAAATGTTATGTTTTAAATATAGAGATCCTAATATAAATAATATATTTAATATTTGGGGCGCTACAGCACATATGCTCCAAGAATTTATGAAAAAGTTATATGATATAAAAGTCATTAATCCTGAATATGAAAGACCTACTCTTCCAGAATGCGTAGAATTTTTGCAAAAAAAGAAATCATAAAAATTACAAAAAGAAAAATTGAAAAAAAATATAAAATTAGAAATTTCAAACAATTTTTTTTAATTAATTAACGAATTCAATATTGCAGAGTGAAGTATAGAAAATGTTTGAGAATTCTGAAATTTCAGAAGAATTTAAATTGAAAGATGGTAGAGTTGTTTTGATTAAACGACTGTTAATTGAGGATTATGAAAAAAATAACAATTATGAATTTGTCCACGATTGGCTTAATAAAGTAAATAAGTATCTATTAGGAGAATTTGAGAAAGAAGATTTACAGCAAAACAGAGAATATTTTTACAACAAATTATCTAATAAAGCGGAGGACTTAATGATAGGGGCAATTTATAATCAGAGAATTATTGCTTCAGCAGGTATTAGCGTAAATCTGAAATTAAAAAAAATAAAGCATATTGGTAATTGGGGTATATCTATACATCCAGATTTTCAAAATCAAGGATTGGCTACGAGAATAATGAAGATCCTTGAATATATTGCAACAGATGGAGGGTTAAAGAAACTTGAAGCAGATTTTTTTGAGGGAAATGATATTGCAGAGCACCTCTATGTTAGAAAATTAGGGTATGAGATTGAAGGTAGACGAAAATATGCAGCTCTTTTAAAAGATGGAACCTATGTTGATAAATTCATAATGGGTAAAATAATAGATAAATCTATAAAAAAAAATAAATAAAATTTCTATCTTTCGATAGCATAAATTATATGTTTATCCTGATTCTTGTTTCAATTTTTTAATTTCTGAAAGATAATTTTCTGCTTTTTCAATCCAACATGTTTTTGTTTCAAGTTCACATATCATCCTATTTGAAATCATTTTTCCTTTTTCAATATATTCAGTTGCTAAATCATATTTACCAAGCTCTTTATAACAATTACCCATTTTGATACATGTCTCATAAGAAAAGAAACCATATGGCTCAAGTTTTAATGCTTTTTGAAATTCTTTTATGGCTTCTTTATATTCATTAAACATCATTAATATTTCACCATAAGAATCATGGTAATTTCCATTATCTGGAACTAGTGTAACTAATTTTTTAGCAGCTTCTATAGCTTCTTCTTTTTTCTCTAAGTATGCTAACCCATAAACTTTACTATTCAAAAGTACGTAATCTTCAGGGTATAACTCAATTAAACTGTCAAGTATTTTTATTCCTTCATCAAATTCTTTCATTTTAAAAAATATGTGTGTTTTTTTCCATAAAAGATCCTTCCTTTTCTCTGGAAATTCCTTAATACCTTCTTCTAATAAGGCTAATATATTATCAAATTTATTAACTGAAATTAAAATGTGTATTTTGGTGAAATAGAGATGTATATTTTTTGGATTTAGATCAATAGCAATATCGATTGCACTAAATGCTTCTTCATATCTTTTCAATTCTCGCAAAATAGAACTTTTTAATTGATAAAATAGGGATTTATTGGATTTATTAGGCTCTAATGAAATAGTTTTATCAATCATATCTAGGGCAATATCCTCATGTGCTTTTAGTATATCAAATCTATAAATAATATTATAACCAAGCACTATTGCTTTTGTGGCATAGGAAATAGGAATGTTAGAATAAAGTTCAAGTAATTCATTAGCAACATTTAAAGCCTTCTCAAATTTTCCAAGAGTCATATAACAAAAGGCTATTATGAAAGAAGAGGAAGCGTAAATCTCTTTTTGAGCAAGATTAATATCTATTTCTTTATTCAACAATTCAATGGCATCATTATGTCTATTGGATACACATAAAATTATTGCTTTCAGAAGATAAAGTTCAAAGTTTTTTGGATTCAATTTAATATCAGAATCTACAATCTTTAAATCTTCATTAACTTCTTTCTTCTTTTCAAATTTGTCTTGTTTTATTAAGTAATCTAATTTAAATGAAAAATAAGGTTCTAATGTTTTAAATATCTGCAGGTCTAAATAATACTTAAATTCACTTTGTTCAATAAAATCATATTGGGAATCAGTAGAATCATATGTTTGAAATACATCAGGAATATTTTGCCAAACAATACCTTCTAATTTATCTAGTGGATCAATTAAACTTTTTTCAGTTTCGATTTTATAAGCCAAATATTTAATATATTCTGGTAAAAATTCTCTTAATGGTTTTTTCAGATTATTATTAAATACACTATTACAGATATCATCTAAGATATTATCTAGTAAATGTGTTAAATCTAAAGACGGATTATTGTAAAAAGTTTTTTCATAAAGCTTATTCAAATAAGTAAATTTTATGATAAAATCTTTTACCATAGCTCTTAATACTTTCTCTATTCTCTCATTTACATGAAAAAAATAAATTTTATCTTGTTTAGTTTCTAATTTGAAAAATTTTATTGGATAAAAATTCTCTTCTATAATTTTATAAACGTAATAATCAAGAATTGTTTTTTTAATATCATATTTGCCAGAGAATTCCTCAGGTGAAATATATTCAGGATATTGATTCGGATGATTTAGGGAAAGAAAAAGTAAAATTTTGTCAAAATCTTCCTCATTACTTAAAGTATTTTTAACTTTAGCATAATCTAATTTTAACTTGTTATTTAGAAATCGAAACTTTAATTCGTCTTCTTCTATTTCATATTTTTCGAAAAATTTTATGGTTTTTTGTGTAATATCTTCAATTCTCTTACTTTCTTCTTCCAAAATTGATTGTCGGTCTAGATCATATAATTTCAACATTTTAGAGTATTCCGTCTTACCCTCTGGAGTAATCTTATATTGCTTATTTTCGTTTATTACAAATCCTTTGGTCATTAATAAATTAAGATTTTTTGATAAAGAAGATTGATTAATTGAAAGAGGTTCTTCACGAAAATCTGACCATTTGCAATAATCATTGTTATTTACCATCCAAAGTGCAACATGATCATAATTCCTTTTACTTATAATTGCTTTTGGGGGATAATTTAATTTTCTTCTACCAGATTCTTTTAAATAGACCAATTCACTTAGTCTTTCTTTGCCTGCTGGTGTAATTTGATAGTAATCTCGCTCAGGTTTTTCAACAAGACCTTTACTAATAAGATTATTTAATTTACCTGATAATGTTGACTCACTTATTTCAACTTTAAAATCTGACCATCTACAAAACTTATTGTTAGAAAGCATCCATAATATGATTTGTTCATTATCTCGGTTACCATAGGGAGGACTTAAAATATCTTCAGGTGGATACATTATATTTATTTTTTCTGAGCGACTCATTAAAAAACACAAAAAAAATATTATTTCAATTACATTTAAAAATAGTTCAATTACATTTAAATACTTTGCACTTCACATCGGCTCTTGAACTTCGTATGGAGTTCGGCTTCAAAACTTATATATGAATTATTTTCTTAATTTAAATTAATAATAAAAAATTGAAAAAAATTAGAAGGGATAAAAAAAAATGGCCCAAGTATGTGCAAAAGATGAAGCACTTCTCGATTGTGCTGAAATAGAAATTGCTTTAGAAAAACTCCCTAAATCAAGAAAGCAAATCGAGATAAAAAAAGTTGAAGATAAACAAGATAAATCACGATTATTGAAATTATATGAGGAAGCAAAGTATAACGTAAAATGTTATAAAGAGTTAATTCAAATAAAGAAAGTTAAAAGCAAGATTCATTTTAGAAACTATGGAGTTTTTTAAGAAATCTAATTTTTTGTATTAAATATTAAAAAAAAAATAAAAAATCACAAAAGAGGGAAAAAAAAATGAATAAAAAAAGAAATAAAGAAAAACAAGTAAAAAATATAAAAAATTATCCTACAGGATATAATCCTCAGTATTTTCGATATTAAATAATCTGTTTTTTTATTTTTAGTATATTTAATTTTTGGTAAGAATTGCTTCTACTTAAGATTATCATTTTCGTGTTAATTTTTTGCATTATTTAAAATAATTTAGTATTAATGGTCATGCAAAAAACCATTGGGAAGTATTTCTCCACATAAACATTGGTTTGGATGGCTATAAGCTTCGCAAATTCTTTCTATCAAATCACAAGAAATAACATTTGCAATTTTTCTGGCTTCTTCATGAGCAAATTCTTCGGGAAGATTTAACACATCCATTAAGAAATGGGCAACCAGATGTTCATGCAATTTAAAATGCTGAGCTTCTTTCTTTCCGGCAGCAACTAACTCAACACTTCTATAAGGTTCCCATCTTACAAATTTTTTTCCAACTAAACGTTTCACTGCACTATTCACAGTGCTATGTTTGAAATTTAAGGCTTTAGCGAGAGCACCTACACTTATTGGTTTGTTAATTTTCTCTAAATAATTCAAAATTTTATCTTCAAGCATAGTAAATCATATTTTATTTTATTTTATTTTCCTTTAAAATAATTAAAATTACATATGCAGTTGAAAGACTAATATCATGGTTCCTATCCCTGCCATCATAAAAATAAATTGCCTAAGCGTATGTTTTAATTCTATGTTTCGATGTTGTAATTCAGGATATAAATCAGATAAAGCAATGTAAATAAAACTAGCAGCTGAAAATGCCAAGATATAAGGAATCGATGTTTTAACAATATCTAAAATAAAATAACTTATAATCGCTGCAGGAATGGTCGATGAGCTAGATAAAGTATTGTAAAATAATGCTTTCTTTTTTGAATAACCCTGATCAAGTAAGATCCCGAAGTCCCCTACTTCTTGGGGCACTTCGTGAGCAATAACAGAAAGGCTTACAGCTATACCCATTGCAAAATTAATTAAGAAACTAGATGCAATAATAACACCATCAATAAGATTGTGGAAAGAATCTCCAATGAGAATAATTGGACCAGGAGCACCATGCACTTCACAATTTGTTACATGACAATGGCGCCAAATTATTAATTTTTCAAGAACAAAAAAAACAATAACTCCCATTAAAATAGTTGCTAATATCAATGATATATTTTGATTAATCTGTTCTATTATGGTAATATTTTCGTTAGCATACCCGATAGCATGCGGTATCATTCCTAAAAAAGCTGCTGAAAGTAATGTTCCAGTAGCGTATGAAATTAAAACGGGAATAAGTGTATTTTGTACTTTATCATTAAATAGCAATAATGCACCTGCTGATAATATTGCTCCAACACTGCCTAAAATACTGAATAGAATAACCCATATTAACATTTTTTCATTATCTTCTATAATTTATTTTAAATATTTATAATAAAAATTACGATATATCGTAAACTAATATAATTAGAAGATAAGAAGATATTTAAACTTTACGATATGTCGTAATTATACAATTTCGTTAATTCCAATCTTAATTTAAGATTAAACAAATGAAGATGCCAAATATATTGATGTACCGATTATAGTTGCAACAACCATTATTACAATAATCAATAATCTTAAAAGAAATGTTCTTTTAAGCGGTTTTGATAATATTGCTTTAAAATTAAACCTTTTTCGAGATTTTAAAGTCACTGGTAGGAAATAAGTTATTGTAGAAGTCTTAAATTTTACTTGATCCAAAGGAACACAGAGATACATAAAAATTAGAACGCAAACAACGACCATAAAAATCGTGCTGATGATTGAATTAAGAATTAAAACAAGTGATGTTGCAAAAGCCCAACTTTGTGTTAATTGTAAAGAAATAAAAAATAACAATCCCGGGATGGCAGCTACATCAAAAAAATCTAATTTTCTAAACTGTTTAACAAGTTCTAGTTCAGTAGGTTTATATGTGCAAATTTTGAAGAATTTATAACGAAATTTTCTTTGAAATCTTAAAATTTTATCAGATTGATTATAATCAATTGAATCTCCATTAACATCACTGAAATCCTGAGAAATTGCTCTTATGACTAAAATTGAACCGAAAATGATTGCAAACCACCAATAGAGAGTGCCAAATAAAACAAAAAAATTCCACATTATAACGGATGTAGCAATAAAGAAAATACCCAAAATGAGATTAGTATAATGACGATGAGTCGCATTAATTTGATTGCTTTTCATAAATTCTGAGGATTCATTGCTACTTATTGCGCAATTAAGAACATTTGATATTTCATCACATACTATTGGGATTTCTTTCAATTCTATTTTTAATGGTTCTGGCGTGAACCACATTTCATATAAATCATCCTTTGTTGCAATTTCAAAATAATGTTGAGGAGTTAAAACCAAAAAGAACAAAGCAAAACATTCCATAATAGCAGAAAAAATTAATAAAATTCCCTGAACTGGGATTTCTAATCTCGGAATTGCGATCATGTTTATAAGATAAAAACCTTCAATAAATGACAAAATGATAAAAGGCATTAATAGAACCACCCAAATAAGTTTAGGTCCTAATTGATTGTTTTGATACCGTAATGCTTCAATATCATTTTTCAGAATTTTTGTAGTCCATGGAGAGGTGGGTCTGAATTCGTGGAGATACAAATTATTTTTTGAATTTGAGAAGGCACCTCGGAAAGAACTGATAACTACATATAAAAATAAACCGATCCCAAAAAGACTGGGAAAAAGACCAACAGTATAGAAATAAGAAGGACCACCTAAAACTATTGCTTGACCGAATGGAGCTGAGTGGTGAGAAAGACCTCCAGTTAAAATGAATAGATCTACGAAACCCAAAATAAGGAATAATAATGAAGCAATTAATCTACTGAGGGCAAATGAATAAAATCTTATGGACTTTTCTGGTTTCTCATTAACTTCGAAAAACTTATCCAAATAATAAGAAACTATATGTGGTTTTGGAATTTTCATTATTGTAATCTTTATACACATAAATAAACCTACTCCAAATAAAATCCACCCAAGAATGAAAGCAACCTCAAAATCAATACCTACATCTATAAATTCTACAGCATAACTTAGAACAAGAATAAAGAAACCAAGAATTAAAAAAAATGCTCCTAAGATAAGAATTATTAAAATTAAACGTCTTGGCTTTTCATATAATTCCTTAATTATATCAATTTCAACGGCTTGGTTTCTTTCTTCCATTTTAACCATCAAATATTTTTACTTAACTCTTTTATTTTTATTTTTATTTAACTTGAAGGTGGTGGAATAATTCCATAAGCGCGACCCATCCAATAAATGCAATTATATGTTCGACCATCTCCTTCGGTTAAGCCATTTCCCTGACGTCCACCATCTTCTTCAAATGGATTATCACCCCAGAAGTTCCCAGGGTCATAATACATCATATCAACTGTGGCAGGTTGCAACCAAAGTTCATCATCAAAATCAATTTCTAGTGAAATAGGTGCATACAGAATCCCTAATGGTCCATTTAGAATTTCACTCCACTTTTCTGGTGCTGGATTCCTTGTATGCCATGAGGGACGTTCTGTTGCATTAAAGTTTATATATGCTCCCTGTCCCCATTCTATATTATTTTGAAACCGCATTAACTGGTCATAGATATCATTTCGAATAGTTAGATTTTCATCTCCCGTCCAAACAAGATAAATCATATTAAAAAAAGCATTACGATGATATCTTATGAGCGGATAAGTGCCTTGAATATATTCATTAATAAAATATTGCTTTAAGTTAGGATCTTGTGTAGTCATAATTAAATTGAAGAGGTCCATGTGTCCAAAATTCCATCCGTAGTACTCTTCAATTATGTTGAAAGCAGAACCCTCTCCAATACCATTCATATACATGTTTTTAGTTGCATAATAGTGCCATAAATCATCATATAATCCAGGATATGCTATTCTACCCAAATTTAATAGAGATAAAATCCATTCTCCTGAGCCTAAGGTTGCTTTCAAGTCAGTTCCGCAAGGATTCCCATCTCCTCCAATAACCAGCCAGTTGGTTTCTCGAAAACCCTCAATTAATTGAGCGATTAATAGTTTTACACGTTCTTGAACCCATGGGTCATCACATAACTGAAGTGCGCGCCCTAAACCAAACAAATAACCGCCCATTTCATCCTTTGAGGTATATAACCTACAGCGCCAGTTTTTATAATCTCCAGAACCATTAAAATGCCTTACATGGGGGCTTAGCATCCAGTTGCTGACATGTTCATATCCTGGGATATTTTTATGCTCAGGAGCCCAATAAAATCTTGCCGGTATTCCCGGATAATCAGGACCAATTCCACCATTGGGAACAGCGAGCATATAAGAGAATCCGGTTAGTAATCCCTTTATTATTTTCAATGCATCTTCCATCATTGTTTGGTTTCCTTCATCTTTCGTTGCTTTGTATTTAAAGCAATAAGTAGCTAGTGAAGTTCCAGTTGATAACCCAGCATTATCGGTAGAATGGTAATATGCAGGTATCGTGTAGTTATAATCTGTGAATGTAATTGTTAAGGATAAATTTGAAGCCATATGGTATTGTTCAAATCGATCATCTATTTTTGCAGACCACTGAGCCATTTTGTTGAAATCGGGCTCAATAAAATCAGTCGTATTTAATCCGATAGTATAAGTAAAGGAGGCTATATCATCCAAAATATAAAATACACCGCCAGCGTATCCCAAAAATGAACCAAATGGGAGAAAAAATAACAATACTACAAGTAAATTATGTCGTTTTAAATGTTTTCTTGATCGAATTCTCATTTTTTATACACAAGATTACATTAAATAAAAGATTGGATTTATAATTATATAAATTTTAAATTTTAGATTTGTTAATTTAGAATAATTATTAAAGAGATTTTTTACAATATTTTTAAAAATGTAAGTTAAAAATTAAAAATAATTCATAAAAAAAGAAATTATTTTAAAAAAGAGGATTTTCAGAATTATAAATCTTATTTAAAACAGCCTCTTTAAGTATTTAGTAAATATTTTATTGAAAAACCAGCTATATTTGAAAGATATTTAATTAATTTATCATCTGTATCAAATAATTTCATTAAAGATAAATGATGAAATATAATCGCATTAAGAAGATTAAAAAGAAATATAAATACTTCAATCAATTTTTCTTCAGGTATTACACTAAAGTCTTTATTTATCATTCTTAATTTTTGCGCTAGATCTTTAAAAATTTTAAAAATACCTTTTTTATGTGCTTCGAGTAATGTTTTATCAGATTGAATAGCAGATCTAAATGCTATATTATATCCCTTATTTTCCTCATGATTTTTAAATAAATCAAAAATGAAATTATTAAGAAATTCTATGGTATTTTTATTACTAAGCTCAATTAAATCTTCTCTATCTAACATAGTTTCCATTGATTTTTCGAAATATTTTCTTACAATATCTTCTTTACCTTTTGGAAAATATTTATAAATGGTTCCTATACTAAATTTAGCTGCATTTGCCACATGATTTGTGCTTGTTTTATGATAACCATTTTTTAATACAAGATCAAAAAAGATTTTATAAATTTGATTTATTTTTTTTTGTTTATTTCGAGAAAATTTTTTTCTTGTCATCATAATAATATAAAATGAGCAATGGCTCATAAATTTTATAAGTAAGCAAATACTCATTTATTTAAATATTAATTAAAACAGTTTAAAAAAATGCCCCAAGGAGATTTAATAAAATTTCATAGATCAAATCATCAGAATGATCTTGATGTTCTCGAAGGTCTAATTTATCCTATATTTTCTAAGAAAAACAAAAAAAATAAGCAACATTGGAAGGAAATCCGCTCATTATTATTATCTTCCATGAAATGTGCTAAGGTTAATAAATTTAAAAGAACTATATTTTGGTTTTATGTAAATAGAACAATAACTAAAGGCTTGAAAAAAGGAAAACGATTTATTGAGGTTGAACATATACTACGAAAATTTATTAGAAAATACGTGGATCATGAAAAAGATCGAAAGATCAATGCAATCAAACGCGCAAAAAGGAGTTTTGAAAAAGTTAAAGACTACATCGTAGGAGATAGGATACTAGATCTTGGTGCAGGAGATGGATTTTTGTCTTTAGAAATAAAAGAACAACTTGGAAAAGAAGTTGTGCTTATTGATATTGTAGATTACAATTATACAGACCTTCCATTAATTTTGTACAATCCAGATGGAGAGATACCGTTAGCAGATGAGGGAGTAGATACTACCATTCTTTATACTGTTTTACATCATGCGGATAATCCAGAATATTTATTAAAGGAAGCAGTGAGAGTAACGAAACATCGCTTAGTAATTTTAGAAGCATATGCTGAGGATGACGATATAAGAGTGACCAATAGCTTTTTCGATTGGTTTTACAATCGAGTAATTGGGGATGAAGATATCAATGTTCCTCTTAATTTTCGCAATCTGGACGGATGGGAAAAAATTTTGAAAAAATATGGATTTGAAGTGATTGAAAGTAAATATATTGGACTTGATGAACCTATTGTACCAGAATATAAAGTAATTATTATAGCTAAACATGCCAATTAATAAATCTAATATTAAATTAGACGAGAATTATCGAAAAAAAAAGAGACCTATGAATTTAGATTTATCAGGGTTAATATTATTCTTTCTTCAATAATGCTTGTAGGATTAATTAATACTCTAGGTTTTGAAGAAATAAATAAATTTTTTTTTCCGTTATCTTCAATATTATTTTTAGCAATAGGGATAATTATTAAAAAGATGAGATAGAAAGTAAATATTAAAAATGTGAAAATTCAAATAATAATTGTTCTAAGAATAATATTTAGTTAAAAATATTTAAAAGGTTTTTAGAGTGTTTTTTCAAGTTAGTCAGTTGGCTCACGTTTCCGGGATAACTGCACTTATATCTAACTTTGCGGCTTTACTTTTAGCGGGAATTATATTTATTAAAGCATATAATGAGAAATCTCGAATTTTGTTTGAATTTGCTTTATGTGTAATGTTCACGTCTTCACCATGGTATCCAAGTGGATTCGGATATCTTAATCTTTTAATTACTGGTTCTCCACTTCCATATGATATTTATATTATAATTGGAAATCTTTTACTTCCTCTCGCAATAATCTTCTGGCTTGATATATATCTTACGACAGTTAAACCAAGAAAGAGAAAGTTAATATTAAGTATATATGTTATATTTTCGCTAATTTTCTGGATATATTCTTTTTATTTCTTATATTTTTCTCCAAATTCTCCTGTTGAAGAGATGTTAGGAATAATAGATGACCCAACAAATCCATTTGATATTGATTATAAAGGATTTGTTTTAGTGTATTTAGCAGTTAGTATATTTACATCATGTGCAACCGGCTTTCATTTTGCTGCAAAATCTTTAAAAATAGAAGAAAAAGAAATCCAATGGAAGGGGAGATTTTTATTAATCGCATTTTTATGCTTCGGTATAGGTGCTATCGCAGATTCAGTTATTCCAATGAATGAGATCTCATTGGTGATTTTCAGAATAATATTAATTTTAGCAAATTTGTTTTTCTATATCGGTTTTATTCTGCCTAAGTGGATAAAAAAGATTATCTTTCGTGAAAATAAAACCCTGACAGTCGGAATATAAATTTTTATTGAATTTGAGATTTTTTTTTATTATATATTAAATTTCATTAATGAATTTTACATTTTAAAATGAAAGAGAATTTTTTGGGCATAAAATGAAATGCGACTAAATAAAAAATTTTTAAAAGAATTTCAGGATTACGATTTTTCCCTAATAAAAGAAAAGGATATATTTTTAGTGGGATCAGCAAGGTTTCATGATTATTTCGTTAAAATTGAGTCGATCTTACAAATAAAATATAAAAAATTAGTTTCTATTGCCTCGGTGGATGGACTCTTGAATAAAGATATGTTTTCAGAAGATGAATGGGAAATTTTACAAGACATTGCATTTTCTAAATTAAAAGATCAGAAAGCAATTTTAGTTTTAGATATAAATGGTTATATTGGAGATCATACAAAACAAGAGATAAAATTCTTTCAGAATGAAATACATAGACCTATATATTATTTATCACGATTAAGAATTTCTTAATTTTTAAGAGGAAGTTTTAGTAATATCTGGATATTCCTTTTTTTTTTTTAGTAATTTAAATATTTAGAATTAGAACTAGACTAATTCATACATAATAGATTTTTGGATATTTGATGATTAAGGATATTTTTATTATAAAGGATGGAGTTCCCCTATTAACTGAGCAATGTCCAAAAGTAAATGGGATCCTAAGTAAAAATGATAATGCACTTATGATTTCTGGGTTTTTCTCAGCCTTGGATTCTCTATCGGACCAATTTCAAGATTTTGGAAATATTAGTGAATTAAAATTATCTAATGATATGAAATTATCTTTTATGAGGGACCCCAAAATCGATAATTTAATCTATATAGCATCAACAGATACAAAAAGTGATGAGAAATCAGTTAAAAAAATATTAAAAAAAATATCTTCTTCATTTTCAAATAAATATAATGCTGATATGTTAGAAAAATGGAGTGGTAAGCGAGCTGATTTTAAAGAATTTAAAGAAGAATTAGAAAAAATTTATTCTTATGATGATAATTTAGAAGAGTCTAATAATAATCAAGATATGGAAGAAAAACTGGATGTTCAGAAAAATCACGAAGAAAATGTTAATGAAGATAAAAATGAACAAGTTATTGAAGTAAAAACTCCCCCTAAAAAAAACTCATTTTCAAATGCCAAACCAATATTAAGAATTAAATCAAATTTAAATCCAGAAAGGTTTTTAACTGGAGAAAAGGCTATTAATATCATTAAAGAGATAAATGGAAACAGAACTGTTGCTGATATCTCCAGTAAATTACAATACGATGAAAAGGAAGTTTTTAATATATGTAAAAATCTCATGAAAATGGGATTAATGTCATTTTGTATGTAATTTATTGATTTTTTTAAATTTGAAAGCTTTATAAAATAAAAACTGCCTGAATATGTTCTTTATTTGCTGAATTTTTTTTTAAATTGAAATTTCTCTGGCTTTTTAGATAAAGTTTCATAAAGATCTTCGAATTTAAGGTTAAAATATTGTTCTTATTGAAATATTTTATCAAATTCCCAATTTAAATCAATATTTGTTGATTTTTGTTCAAAAATTTCTACTTCATCTTGATAAATTTTGAAAGATCTTTCAGATTTTAAGAGATAATAAGTGATAATTAAATCACTAATTTTATAACCTGCTCCTCAAAATGAAACGTTATTTACTGAATCTTTATTTGAAAAAAAAAAAAATTATTAAAATTAAAATATTTTAATTGAAAGTTAGTTTCTAAATTTTATTCTCTTAGATTTATTAGAAATCACAATTAATCCTATTCCTGCAAGCAGTGAAATAATTATCCAGCCAGCAGGATATCCAGGAATCTCTGGAACACCATCACCATTGCCATCTCCATCACCATTGCCATCTCCATCACCATTGCCATCTTCTGTTATTAAAAAAAGAATATCATCACTAACTGGGGAAGTCTCTCCTATTGCATTTCGAAATTTCACATAAATTGAATATTCCGTATTGTTTATAGAGTCCTCTAAATACAACTGTTTTGTTGTAGCATATGACTCCCAACTAGTCCAAGCACCGGTTGTCCCGTTTCTGAAGCACATTTCTATTGCTCCATCAGCTGAGAGCGTGAGATTTACCAAAGTAGAATTAGTACTCCCATCTCCATTATTTATGATAATGGATGGATTCAATGGTGGTGTTAATACCAAATATAAAATGCTATCACTAACTGGGGTGGTATCTCCTATTGCATTTCGAAATTTCACATAAATTGAATATTCTGTATTATTTGTAGGTCCTTCTAAATATAATTGTTTTGTTGTAGCATATGACTCCCAACTAGTCCAAGCACCGGTTGTCCCGTTTCTGAAGCACATTTCTATTGCTCCATCAGCCGAGAGCGTGAGATTTACCAAAGTAGAATTAGTACTCGCATCTCCATTATTTATGATAATGGATGGATTCAATGGTGGTGTTAATACCAAATATAAAATGCTATCACTAACTGGGGAAGTCTCTACTATTGCATTTCGAAATTTCACATAGATTGAATATTCCGTATTGTTTATAGAGTCCTTTAAATACAACTGTTTTGTTGTAGCATAAGGTTCCCAACTAGTCCAAGCGCCGATTGTTTCGTTTCTAAAGCACATTTCTATTGCTTCATCAGCCGAGAGTGTGAGATTCACCAAGGTGGAATTAGTACTTGCATCTCCATTATTTATAATTATGGATGGATTCAATGGAGGTGACACTAATTTTTTATAAAATATATCGTTATCCGTTCCCGAACCGCCATAATTCGTAGAATCATGCCACGCAATGTGTACGCTTCCAGAACCACTCGCTGCTATTGTCGGATAATGAGAATTACCAGTACTTTCCATGGTGACCACTTCAGTTATGGTCCAGGCTGAAGTAGTCGCATTCCAGCGCTTATAGAATATATCATGATCAGTTCCCGAATTGCCATAATTCGTATAATCCTCCCATGCAATGTGCACGTTTCCAAAATTATCTGCTGTTATTGTCAAATAACCAGAATAATCAGTACTTTCTGTGGAGACCACCTCGGTTGTGGTCCAAGCTGCCATAGTCGCATTCCAGCGCTTATAAAATATATCCTCATCCGTTCCTGAATCATCATAATTCGTCCCATCATACCACGCAATGTGCACGTTTCCGATACCGTCCTCTGCGATTGTTGGACGCGAAGAATCATCGGTACTTTCCGTGGAGACCACCTCGGTTGTAGTCCAAACTGCCGTGGTCGCATTCCAGCGCTTATAAAATATATCATGATCAGTTCCCGAACCGCCATAATTCGTATAATCTTCCCATGTAATGTGCACATTTCCAGAACCGTCCGCTGCTATTGTTGGATAAAAAGAATCACCAGTGCTTTGCGTGGAGACCACCTCGGTCGTAGTCCAAGCTGCCGTAGTCACATTCCAGCGCTTATAAAATATATCCCAATCCGCTCCCGAACCGCCATAATTCGTCTCATCCTGCCACACAATGTGCAGGTTTCCAGAACCATCTGCTGTTATTGTTGGATCCCGACAATCACTAGTACTTTCCGTCGAAATCAATTCAGCTGTGGTCCAAGCTGCCGTAGTTGCATTCCAACATTTATAAAATATATCTAAATTCTTTCCAGAACCACTATAATCATACCATGCAATGTGCACGTTTCCAGAACCATCCACTGTCATTGTCGGATCCCGACAATTATAAGTGCTTTCCGTGGAGACCACTTCAGTCGTGGTCCAGGTCGCCGTTGTCGCATTCCAGTGCTTATAAAAGATATCCCAATCCGTTCCCGAACTACCATAATTCGTTTCATCATACCACGCAATGTGCACGTTTCCAGAACCGTCCACTGCGATTGTTGGACGCCAAGAGTCATCGGTGCTTTCTGTGGAGACTACTTCGGTTATGGTCCAGGAGAATATAAAATATAGAATGCTATCACCGATTGGGGAAGTCTCTCCTATTGTATTTCGAAATTTCACATAAATTGAATATTCTGTATTGTCTGCATAGCCTTCTAAATACAATTTTTTTGTTGTAGCATATGGTTCCCAACTGGTCCAAGCACCAATCGTTCCGTTTCTAAAGCACATTTCTTCGGTTAAATCCGCCGAGAGCGTTAAATTCACTAAAGTAGAATTAGTACTCACATCGCCATTATTTATAATTATTGATGGATTCAATGGGATGAATACCAAATATAAAATGCTATCCCCAACTGGAGAAGTCTCTCCTATTGCATTTCGAAATTTGACATATATTGAATATTCCGTATTATTTATAGAACCCTCTAAGGACAATTGTTTTTCTGTAGCATAAGATTCCCAACTAGTCCATGCTCCTATCGTTCCGTTTCTAAAGCACATTTCTTCGGCTAATTCTGCTGAGAGTGTGAGAGTCACTAAGGTGGAATTAGTACTGGCAACTCCGTTATTGATAATTATGGATGGATTCAATGGAGTTGATGCTAATTTTTTATAAAATATATCCCTATCTGTTCCTGAACCGTCATAGTTCGTCAGATCATTCCATGCAACGTGTACGTTCCCGGAACCATCCGTTGCTATTGTTTGATACCAAGAAGCACCTGTACTTTCAGTAGAGACCACCTCGGTTATGGTCCAAGTCTCCGTACCACTGTCCCATCGTTTATAAAATATATCCCCATCCGTTCCCGAACCATCATAGTTCGTCAGATCATTCCATGCAACGTGTGCGTTCCCGGAACCATCCGTTGCTATTGTTGGATCAATAGAACCACTAGTACTTTCCGTGGAGACAACTTCGGTCGTGGTCCAAAGCTCAGCACCACTGTCCCATCGTTTATAAAATATATCCCCATCCGTTCCCGAACCACCATAATTCGTCCCATCATCCCATGCGATGTGTACATATCCAAAATCCGCTGCTATTGTTGGATTTTGAGAATAATCAGTGCTTCCCGCGGAGACCACTTCGGTTGTGGTCCAGGCAACCATGGAAACATCCCAGCGCTTATAAAATATATCTATATCGGTTCCCGAACCGCCATAATTTGTATAATCCCTCCATGTAATGTGTATATTTCCAGGATCGTCCACTGCTATTGTTGGATCATAAGAACTGCTAGTGCTTTCCGTGGAGACTACCTCGGTCGTGGTCCAGGCTTTCGTGGTTGCGTCCCATCGTTTATAAAAGATATCTCCATCCCCTCCAGAACCACCATAATTCGTATAATCCTCCCACACAACGTGCAAATTTCCGGAATTGTCCGCTGTTATTGTTGGAACTCGAGAATCACCGGTGCTTTCCGTGGAGACCACCTCGGTTGTAGTCCAGGTCGCCGTGGTCGCATTCCATCGTTTATAAAATATATCCATATCTGTTCCCGAACCACCATAATTCGTCTCATCCTGCCATGCAATGTGCACATTTCCGGAACCGTCCACTGCTATTGTTGGATAATAAGAATCACCAGTGCTTTCCGTGGAGACTACCTCAGTCGTAGTCCAGGTCGCCGTGGTCGCATTCCAGCGCTTATAAAATATATCATTATCCACCCATGAACCGCCATAATCTGTCGCATCATACCATGCAATGTGCACATTTCCGGAACCGTCCACAACTATTGTTGGATGACCAGAATAATCAGTGCTTTCCGTGGAGACCACTTCGGTCGTGGTCCAAACCAAAGCAGAATTTTTTAATTCCTTTGAAAAGCTCTCTAAATTTTCAACTACACTATCTTTCAATAAATTGTTGTTATTATAGAGATAAATCGGAATGAAGCCATTAAAATAAATAATCAAAGAGAGCAATAAAGCTAATTTAAATTTATTTCGTGTCATAGATTTTACCCCCATAAAAAATTTTCATTATTAACTTCTAATAATGATATTCCTAGAAGGTTCAAGAGAAGAATAGCCATTTGTAAAATTTTTTTAAAATTTTTTTTAGATATCAAATTTTTCACTTTTTTAATAGATTCAATAAAAATGTGTATTTATGGTTCCATTTATAGTTGAGATTTCGATAATTCAATGGAAGTTTGAAAACTTTCTGGAAGTCTCCAAATAAATATAAAAAAAATAAATATGCAATAATTTTTTATAATTAAGATCCAGATTCAAGAAAAATAACTTAAATAAATTATTAAGATGTTCTTAATTTCTCAGATCCAGATAAGATTATTCATAAAGTTGATACGAGAGGAATGTGCCTTAAGATAATGTTAATATCATACTATTTTTCGATTTAGTTTTTTGAAAAAAATTAAATAGTCCGAAACAAATTTTAATTCGCTCAGAGTTTTATTTTTTTCCTCATTTATTATTTAACATTTTAGTAAGTCCAGAGGAGAACTATTTCTACTGACGATATAAAATTAAACATAACCTATTTATTTAGATAAATATAATTATAAAATAAGCGAATTATAAGAACCCAAGCTAAGTTTCAATATGAATAAAAAAGATATTGTTAAAAACAATAAAAAAAATCTTCCAAAGAGTAACGAAAAAAAGAGACCCAGTGTAAAATCTAAAGAATTAAAGCTGTCAAAACAACTAATGACCGAAGGTAAATATCAAGAAGCCCTTTTGCTTTTAAACGATTTTGAAGGAAAGCAAGAACTAACAGATTTTGACTCTCTTTCACTTTATCTCCTTAAAAGCTCCGCTTTGAACAGAACGGGTAATCATCAAGAAGCTTTTAAGTTTGCTGAAAATGCTTATCAAATTTGTCAGAAGCTTAATAATATCCCCAAGATGTTTGATATACTGGTAAATTTGGCATGGTCATTAAGTTGGCTAGGCGATTTGGACAAAAGTGCTAACTTTATTGTTCAAGCTGAGGAGTTATTAAAAAAACTCTCATATATTTCACCCTCGGAATATGATAAAAAGGAAGCAGAGATTTCTTTTTGTAAAGGATGTGCTTACTTTTTTCAAGGAAATGCAGATCAAGGTTTAGAATGTGCCCGAAAAAGCTTAGAATTACGAGAAAAGAGAGGTGATAAGTTTGGAATAGCTCTTTCTTTATATCAAATGGGAAACTATTATACTTTTTTAAAATGGGATTTTGATCAAGCTCTCAAGAACGCTGAACGCTGTCAGTCTCTTGCCGAAGAATTAAATATTGGATATATAATCACACTTAATTTTATTACTCTTGGGGTTATTTATATTATGAAAGGTGAATTAGAGAAGGCTCTCATGTATCATAAAAGGGCATTAGATAAAGCTAATGAAAAATACATGATCATGACAATTCTTAATAATATTGGCAATATATATATTCAAAAAGGAGATTTAGATCAAGCTTCAAAATATCTCGAAGATTGTTTAGAGCTAGCAGAACAAGTTAAACATATGTATATTTTAGCTAATAGCATCGGGAGCATAATAGAAATATTAGCTTTGAAAAATGAGGTCGAGCAAGCTCAGAAATATTTGAAAAAATTGGAACATTTAAATAATCAAGAGGATAACAAGATTACTAAAATAATCTATCTCTTTAGTAAAGCATTAATACTTAAGACAAGTCCGCGGATTCAAAATCGGGCAAAAGCCCAAGAAATTTTTAAGAAAATTTCTCAAGGTGAGACTATATCGGGTGAAGTTACGATAAAAGCTTTAATAAACCTTTGTGCCCTATTGCTAGATGAATTACAGATGACGCAAGAATTAGAGATATTAAAAGAGTTAGAGCCTATTATTACACAACTATTAAGCATGGCAGAAAATACAAATTCATTTTGGATTTTAGCCGAAACTTACATATTACAAGCTAAATTGGCGTTACTAACATTAGATCTCAAGGGAGCTAGACGTCTATTAACACAAGCCCAAAAAATAGCCGAAAAGCATGGGATTCATCAATTAGCAGCTAAAATTTCCATTGAACATGATGAATTACTTCAGAAATCAAGTATATGGGAGAAATTAAAAGACTCAGAATCTTCATTATCTGAACGTTTTAAGTTAACTAACGTGAATGAACAGATGAAAAATATGATTCAAAAACGTATAAGTGGAGTTCCCGAGATACTAGAGGAAAAACCTGTTATAATTTTAGTAATTTCAAAAGGAGGGGTTCCCATATTCTCCAAATTATTTACAAAAATATTGATTAACGAAGAAGATATCATTAGCAGTTTTTTAGCTACTTTTAACACATTTAGTAGTGAACTCTTTTCTGAGGGGCTCGATCGCGCAATTTTTGGTCAATATACCTTACTTATGAAGTCAATTTCAACATTTTTAGTTTGTTATTTATTCAAAGGACAATCTTTTTCTGCTCAAAAAAAAATACAAAATTTTGTAGAAAATATAAAAAATAATGAAGATTTATTGGAAAAGTTTAATAAGTATTATCAAACCAACCGAATAATCAAACTTGAAGATGTTCCAATACTCAAATCATTGATAACAGAAATATTTATTGAAAAAAATATTTAATAATGTAAGCATTAAATAAATTAAATTTTATATTGAAGAACATTTATCCTTAAATTATAATAGATAAATAATCTGGCGATTATAAAGATTTTAATGAACAATAATCAAATATTTATATTTAAAATTGTAGTTATTGGGGATGAAGGAGTAGGAAAAACATCATTAATTAAGAAATATACACAAGGATCTTTTGAGAAGGACTATATTAAAACAATTGGTGCACAATTTACCAGATACGAAAAAGAAATTAATGGAGATACAATTAAATTAATATTTTGGGATATTGCTGGTCAAAGCGACTTTAATTTTCTTAATCCTTTATTTTATAAAGAGAGTAGGGCTTGTATAATTGTTTATAGCCTTGAAAAAAATGATTTAGGCAATGAAAGTTTTAAACATATAGAAAATTGGCACAATGAATTAAATAAGTATTGTAGGAATATTCCTGTAATTTTATTTGCAAATAAAGTTGATCTAGTGGAGGAAAATGAATTGGATACTACTAAAATTCAAAAAATTTTAAAAAAACAGAATTTTCTTGGCTATTATATAACTTCCGCAAAAACAGGACAGGATGTTATTGCTGCATTTAATACCATCATTAATGAATTATATTATAAATTTAAGGCTTTATCTTCGGTATGATAAACTAATCTATTAATAATATTTCTATCTAATCTTATTAGAAGTTTTGAAAATTTACTCAGATTACACATATAAAAAGGTTAAAAAAACAACAGAATATATTGATGTATGTAAGGTACATAATGTATTTACTGTTCTTGAAGCGATCCAAAGTGAAGACATAGGCGTTTTCAAGAAAGATGAGGGTGCTAAAGCCGCACACGAGGGCTTAACAGAAATATATAGATAAATATCAATCCTTCAGGTGGATTGAAAGCAAGTGGATATCCTTTAGATTTTATTGGCGTTGCACAGGGTGTAGAGTTGGTTTGTCAATTAAGAAATGAAGCGGGAAAAAGACAAGTCGATAGTGCTGAAACGAGAATTCTTATAATTATGGAGGATTTGAAAATAATATTATATCAATTTTAATAGAGGGAAAATAATTTTAAACAAAAGAAAGGCTATGAAAATAATTAAATATTTTACTTAATAAACTAAATCTCTATTTACAGTTGCTCAATTTCGGTTAAGAAAAGATCTGCAATAGCACCCCATTTTTGTTTTGTATCGGGATCAATTGAGCTTTCATTTATAAGATCTTTTCCTTTTTTAAGATTTTTAACTGCTAAATTATAATTTCCAACCGCTTTATAACAAATTCCCAATTTAATATAAGTTTGGTAAATATACCAATCATCACTACCCATTACAAGCGCTTTTAAAAATCTTTTTATGGCTTCTTCATATTCTTCAAAATACATTAAAATTTCTCCATAATTATCATAATAAATTCCTTTACCCTGTTCACTATCTATAAGTTTTTGAATAATTTCTAAAGATTCATTTTTTCTATCTAAATATTGGAACCAATAAGCCTTATAACTAAGAAGTGCCTTATTTTTTGGATACTTTTTAAGTAAATCTTCTATAATGTCTAATCCTGCTCTTAAATTCCTCTTTCTTTTAAGAATAGATGCTTTTTTCATCATAATATCTATTTCCTCTTCAGGATATGTTTTTAACATATTATCTAATACCCGTAATACATCATTGTATTGATTAAAGTAAATTAAAATTTTAATTTTTAATTTATATAAATCGATATTATTTGGATTTAATTCAATTTTCCTATCAATTTCTTTAACTTCTTCTTCATATTGACTTTTTAAATCTTCAGAAATTTGCAAATCAAAAATTTCTGACAAATCCTGCCAAATTAATACATCTAATTTGTCATAAGAATCTTTTAACTCTCTTTTAATTTCAAACTTGTACGCTAAGTATTTAATATATTTTGGTAAAAACACTCTTAATGATTCCATTAAACCTTTATTAAATAAGGTGTTACAAATTTCTTCTAAGATATTGTTTATTAAAGATTCCAACCTCTCAGATCCTCCAAATTTTTGCATATATTTGTTTTTTTTTATATATTCTTCAGTAATCGCCTGAAGCATCTTCTCTAATTTTTCATCTGATTGAAAAAAATAATGCTTATCAGGGGGAACATCTAATCTAAAAAACTTTGTTTCATATAAATCTCCTTCTACAATCTCATCTACCCAGAAATCAAGATTTTTTTTTTTAATTTGATAAAGCACCGAAAATTCTTCAAAAGATATATAGTTAGGGTAATTATTTGGATGATTAATCGAAATAAAAAGTAAGATTTTATCAAAATCTTCTTTATTTGTTAATACTATACTAACTTTTGAATAATCTAATTTTAGAACTTTATTAAGATATCTAAATTTAATATTCTCATCAATAATATTGTATTTCTTGAAAAACCGTGTTGTTTCTTTAGTAATTTCATCAATTCGTTTACTTTCTTCTTCTAAAATTGTTTGTCTATCTATATCATAATGTTGCAGTATCTTCGAATATTCTACTTTACCTGATTGCGTTATAATGTATTTGCTATCCTTTTTTAGTATAAAACCATTTTCAATAAGAAGAGTAAGATTTTTTGATAACGAAGATTGATTAATAGATAAAGGTTCTTCAAAAAAATCAGACTTTTTACAAAAATTATTATTGTATACCATCCAGAGTATCCAATGGTTGTAATTCCTTTCACTTTTTAAGATTATTTCAGGAGGATAACTTAACTTTCGTTCTTTTCCTTTATATCTAGATAATTCGTAATATCTGTTTTTCCCCTCTGGAGTTATTCTATAATGACCTCTAGAAATTTTATTTACAAACCCTTTTCTCTTTAATGTAGTTAAATGCCTTGATAGTGTGGCTATAGGAATCTCAATGGGTTTTTCGATAAAATGAGACCATTCACAACCATCGTTGTTATATAATATCCAAAGTATAATTTGCTCATAATTCTTCCCAATTAATTTTTGGGAGTTTAGAATCTCTTGAGAGGGATAATTTATTTTTTCCATAATTTATAGAAACAAAAACTTATGTTTTATATAGAAGAATAGAAATTTTTTTATATATATATTTTTAGGAAACTTCTATATAAATTTGGAACCTCCATAAATTTTTGAAATCATTAATATAAATGGAACGGAAGATAAATATTTTTTTAATCATCCTTGTTGTGATATATTTTAAGAGAGAGAAAAGAAGAGTTGACTCTACATTTTTTATATATAATTTAATAAAAATAAAATAAAAAGAGATAATTTCTCGTACTTGTCTCGCATTGCTAAATTCTACCACAAGTTTGAATTGATAGAGAATCCTTCATTTTTTTTTCTTTTTCGCTTTTATATCTTTTTCTTTTGCAAGAATAACCTCTTCCATAGACTCATTAAGTTCTTTTGATTTTCCTTCTAATCTAAATTTTCCAAAAACCTTACTTTCCTCTTTCTGCCCAGCTGTTGATATTTTTTCAAATGTTAAAGTAACATCTCTCTCGTTCTTAAGAGCATAATTAATAAAGTTTATGAATCCTATATGTTTACTTGGAGCAATATTAAACTTTATTGAAGAATCTTTTCCCTTCTGATTTTTTACTTTTAAAACTAACTTTAACTTCAAGATTTATCAACTTATTTAAGAGGAAATTTATATTTAATTATATTTCTACAATTAATAATTATATTAAAAATTAATAGATATTAAAAAATACCGATATTAAAAATTTAAGCAAATAAAAATAGAGAAAAGGAGATTTTAAAAAAAAAAGAACCATAAAAGCTTTATTTCTAAATATATTTTAAGTACTTATAGATAATCTAAAAGTTTATTCTTATTTATAGTTAAAGATCGTTATATTTAGAGTATAAGAACTATGAAAAAAAATTCTGGAAATAAAAAATTAAAAGTAGAAGATGAGTGGGAAGCCTATGATTATAATGCTAATTTGACATATAAAGTAGAAAATGTTGTTGGGACAGTAATTACAGATATTATTGAACCAATTGATTTGAATCTAATTGCACACTACGATGAAAATGTTCAATACAATCCTGAAAAATTTCCGGGGTTAGTTATGAGAATTGAAAAGCCACGTGGCACCGCATTAATATTTTCTACAGGAAAAATGGTTATTACTGGTCTTAGAGCAGCATCTGAAGCAGATAAAGTTGTTCAAAAAATTATCAAGAATATAAAAAAAGTGGGAATAGAAATAAAAAATCCGGTAATAACCGTTCAAAATATTGTAGCGAGTGGGGATCTCCATACAAACATAGATTTAAATATGGCTACTGTCGTTATGGACGATGCAATGTATGAACCTGAAGTTTTCCCTGGATTAATTTATAGAATGCAAGATCCAAAAACTGTATTTCTTGTTTTTTCAACTGGAAGAATTGTCTGTACTGGGGCTAAAACCAAATCAGCAGTTCGAGAAGCAGTTCTCAAATTAAACAAGTATGTTCGAGAGATAGGAATTGCCAAGAAGAATTTAGCTCCATTTGATAATGATGGATTTGATTTTTTCTAACTATGTCTATTTTTTTTTTTAAGACATTTATTATGTTTTCTTTCATCGTGGTAGAGCTCTGATTATAATTTCTACTTTGTTTGTATCTTTCTAATTTATTCCAATTAGGATTATTTTAATCAGATAGGTCTATTTAGATAAATAAAATTTTAGAGTTTATTTTTGGGAGTTTAATATTTATTATAAAATAATTTTATTAATATAATTAATAGAGTAAAATATTTAATAGAGATCAACAATAATATAAGTTGAAATTATTATTTTAAAACTGATTAGAAACAATGTCTTCAAAACTTTTCCCGTATTTATTAAAAAACAATCAATGGATAAAGTTAGATGAAATTTCCAGTGATGATGTAGCAGTTTTAGTAGATACTTCGAGAGATATCATTTGGTATCTAGAAGGAGAGAAAGCTACAGCAAGAATAAAATTTGATGCAAGGGGGCTTTTAGGAGAATTGAAAAAAAAGTATGTACCATATAAATTTAAAAAAATAGATAGTAGAGCCCCCATTGATGTTTTAGACAAAATAGAGGAATTAAAGAAAAGTAGTTCAACTCTAAGTATGAAATTTAGAGGTAAAGAAATTCAAGAATTTTCAAAATACCTGTATTCTTTAAATATTATTGCTGGGATATTACAAGTAATTGGCATGATAATCATTACAGGCGCCCTTTTTTGGCCTCAGGTTTATGATTCCCAATCATATTTGAATTATATTATAGATTCTAATCACTTTGACTTTTATATAGAATTAGATTCACTATTACTCTTTTTATCCTTGATAATTTTTATCTTTACATCATTTTTTGGAATAATTGTGAGAAGAAAAATGTTCGCTACGAGTTCAATTTTTTTAGCGGTAATAATATTTTTTTCATTGTTATATATTAGAATTGGACCTGCATTATTATATTTTCAGGCTACCACACCTTTTCCTAATATTTTAATAAGAGTAGATGCTTTCTTATTTTTCATTATTGGATTAGAGATTACATTAATTATATCAATTATGGGCTCAATTATCCCAGGAACATATTGCTTAATAAAGAAAAATATTAAAAAAAATTAAGATTCCATTTAAGTTATTTTTAAATATAAAATAATGCCATCAAAATTTCGTTTACGCTATATTTTTAGACCGTTAATTAATAGATTAGCAAAAATATTGGCAAAAATTGGTCTTACTCCAAATTATGCTACGGGAATTATGCTCATTTTATCTTTTTTTTGCTTTATATTTCTTACAGTTTTGAAAATTGAATGGTTATTTGGTATTTTTGTTTTTTTAGTAGGTATATTCGATGGAGTAGATGGCGCAATTGCAAGATGTTTGGATAGAGAATCAAGATTTGGAGGATTTTTGGATTCAATTGCTGATAGATTCTCCGAATTTATAATCTTCTTAGCAATTTTACTTCATTTTTGGTACCAAAAATATTGGAATTTGATTGAAATTAATTTTATTATTTACATTTCATTGGGAGCTTCTCTTCTTATTAGCTATGCTCGAACACGAGCACAAAATATTTCTCCGGGAGATTATGATATTGGATTAATGGGAAGATCTGAAAGATTATTTTTTATCTCAATATCTTCTATTTTAGGGTGGCTTTGGGAGTGCCTTCCCATATTTATGATATTAACGGTTAGCACGACCATTTTTAGATTAGTTAAAGCCTGTTCAATCATCAAAAAAGAAGAATTTTTAAAATCTAACTCGAATAGTAAATTCTGAAATAGAATGATAATTTTGAGATAGAATAAAATATTAAAATATTACCCAAATAATAATAATTTTTAATAACAATTATGTAAATCTATATAATAACCTATAAGACTAGAGAAGTTTATTTAAATATCACGATTAGTATATAATATATTAAGTCCAATGAAAGGTTTTTTTAAGATAGTCTAATTTAAGGTGAGAAAGATGAGAGATGTCGTTTTTAAGATGTTTATTTGTGGGGAGGGCGGTGTAGGGAAGACTACATTAACTAATCGATATGTTAAAGGGATTTTTAAAGACCAAACGATGACTATTGGACTTGACTTTTACCTCAAAGATGTTGAAATTGAAGGTAGAAAGGTTTCTCTACAAATATGGGATTTTGCCGGTGAATCACGTTTCAGAGCCTTAATTGGTGGTTATGTGAGAGGAGCTACGGGAGGAATTTTCATGTATGACATCACAAGATATTCTACTTTAATAAATGTAGATGAGTGGTTAGACATAATTCGTCGCAATATAAAAGATAGTTATTATAATATACCTATTATTTTAGTCGGGGGAAAAGCAGATTTAGAGGAAATAAGATCTGTAACTAAAGAAGATGCAATAGAGGTTGGAAAGTCACGACATTTATACGGATTTATTGAATGTTCCGCAAAATCGGGTCAAAATGTAGAAACCGTATTCACTAGCTTAGCACGTGCAATGATGGAAAATGCTAAATTAATCTAGGAAATTTTATTCTTTTTCAAATTTTATAGAAGCAACTCATAATACCGTAACAATAAAAAGATTAAATTAATTTTAGAAAATATCATAAAACTTCAAGGAATAGATGAAAAATGCTCCATAAATCTAAGAAAAATTCAAATAAAAAAGAAAAAAAAAATCATAAAGTAAAAATGCAAGATCTTTTCATCGAAGCAGCTGAAAAGATTGAAATTGCAATTAATTATATGTGTGAAACGATAGTGGCACTCTGCAATGAAAATTTATCAGAAGTAAAAAAGTATTCGAATCTTACTATAAAAACAGAAAAAGAAGCAGATCGTCTTTATGAACAAATTATAGAAAGAATGTATTCACGAGAAACATTAGTATTTTCTCGACCTGATCGTTTATATCTTTCCAACCAAATAGAAAAGGTTATAGATAAAGCCGAATTAGTTGTACGGCGAATTGGGAGCTATAAACCAAGCCATATTCCCGAATTAGCAGATTTACTAATAGAAACAACAAATATTTCAAAACAGATTGGAACTCTACTTAAAGAAACTATCATTAAAGTGTTTACTGATTTTGACGCGGCAGATAACCTTGCTAATAAAATTGAGGATATCCGCCGAGAGATAAGAAAATTAGAATGGGATTTTCTTAAGAAATTATATAAAATAAAACCCGATTTTCCAGATCTGCTATTTTATGATAATTTAATTCAAATAATTGCGATTACTATTGATAAGGCAGAGGAATTTGCAGATGGAATCAACGGATTGATCTGTAAATATCGTCTCTAATATTATAATACTTAATTTTTAAGAGAGAAGGAGTATAAAACATAAAATGGATTTAGTTGTTTTAATTTTAATTATTTTAGCAGTAGTTCTTGCATTTGGAATAGGTGCCAACGATGAGACAATGGCAAATGTTGTTAGTAGTGGGTCTTTAAAGCTTAAATATGCTGTATTGTTTGGAGGGGTATTAGCATTTCTTGGTTGTTTATTCTTATCTGCAAATGTAGGTAAGACTATTGGAAAAAGCTTATTGGGCTCAGAGGTAAGCTATAATTCATTTATGATGATGGCTATTTTACTGAGTACATCATTTTGGTTAATAATATCCTCGAAAACTAGCGTTCCTATCTCGACTACCCACAGCGTAGTAGGAAGTGTTTTTGGAATTAGCTTCGTTTGGGCAATTGCTACAGGGCAAAATTATTTTCTTAGTATTAATTGGATTAAAATGGGTGAAGTAGCAATTGGTTGGGTCCTTTCACCAATTTTAGGTTTTTGTGGAGCAATTATTGCTCAATTAATTATTACACGATTTATGAAATATCGAAGTTCAGGATTAATTCAAGTTGAAAAAACAGAAAAGTTCTTTCAATATATCATTCTGGCATTTGTTTGTATAAATCAGATAAGTCGAGGTGGAAATGATTCAGCTAATGCACTTGGTATCATATATGGATTGATCAAATCGGGTGATATCGCGCAAGATATAGAAGTAATATTAATTATCATAGTAGGATTCATGCTCATGGCAGGTTTAATCATTATTGGAAAAAATGTTATCGAAAACATTGGAACAACTGCTGGGAAAATGCGACCAAGTGATTCTTTAGCCGCTGAAATATCTGCGAGTCTTATAATATTTGGAGCAACTGTATTTGGATTTCCAGTATCAGGTAGTCACATTTTAATATTTGCTTTAATTGGCAGTGCTCGCATGAAGGGAATAACTCCCGATAAAAAATCATTCCGTAGAATGGTATCATCATGGTTTTTAACTTTTCCTGTTGCGGCGATTCTTTCAGCTGTCATATACACTTCACTCCTATTTCTTGTCTGATCTTTAAACCCATTTTAAATTTTATTAATGAAAATATTAAAAAAGTTTAAAAAAAAAATGCATAATATAAAAACTTATAGGAGTTGATACTAATTACAAAAAGAATCTATTATAAAATTCATTATTAACTATGGAAGTAAGATATCTTATTGCTTTTTAGGTGCAACTTTAATTATACTTATCCTATTAACCATAAACATTCCTCTATAATTTTGGGATGATTCACTTTCAGATTTCATGGATTAAATTGTTAATAGACCTTTAACGCTAGTAGGAATTTTTATTACATTTTTTTCAGCAATGATTAAAGCAATAGTTGCTAATAAAGAAAAAGCAGAGCAAAAGTGAGAAAATTAATTAAATCCACAAATAATTAACCAATTTAATAAGTAAAAAGAAGTAAGTAAGATAAATTATTAAAAGATATAATCCCATTTTCTTTTAATTTGTATTATTTAGCAATATAACTACTTTATCTCCATCCTTTATATTTAGATAATCTCTTAAGTATGGTTCTGAAATGATTTCAACTACATGCTTTTTGTGGAAAGTTCTTTCAATTTGTAGAACTGCCCCCATACTTGTAATACTTGGATTATGTAATTTATAAACAATTGCTGGAAAACATAGAACAGCACCAAACCCACGATTTTCTTCTGTAAAACCTTCAATTACCACAGGTCTAATACGATCCAATTTTTGCGTGAGGATCATAAAATGATGATCTGAGAGTTCCAAATTTAAAGTTCCTTTATAAGGATTATACCCTAATTTTTTTTTAAATTGCTCATAATATCCCTTAATGGAAACGTAATATCGTCCCTGATCAGCTCCAGAAATTAATTTTCCAATTACATGAAATCGCTCATAAATGTCTTTAATTTTTTCATAGATCTGAAAAATTATTTGGTAACCATTATCAGTAATCTCAATTTGTTGAGCATTGAACATTTTTTTCCTAATGATCCATCCCTTTTTCTCAAGATTTTGAAGTCGTCTTGAAGCGGTTTGCTGACTTGTGCCCAAATTTTTACAAAACTCTGTGCTTTTCACTCGAATTTCCGGTTTTTCAGTTAAAATATGAGCTAAATTGATAAGTGCAAACCACTCAGCGTAGTCATGATAATTAAATTTTGGCTCTTTTTTCTTCATTTAAATTATGTCCTTTACTTCTTATATTTTAAAAAATCTTTGATAATTTTCTCTTTAATTAATGTAGATGAATGGAATTTGTGCTTATTATAAAATTTCTCTAATCTAATAATCTTAATTTTTTCAAGACCCTTTTTCTTTAAACCATCTTTGATCATTTTAATAGTTACTTTCTGATTAGGACCCAGCATAATAATATCGGGATTAATTTCTTCAATAATCTTCAAATAATCTGAATTTATTTTGCCAAATATTGCTTTTTTAACATTTTTTAAATTCTGCACCATTTCAAGTCGTTGATCTTCAGGGATTATAGGAGATTCACCCTTAAATTTTTTTACATTAATATCCCTAGCTACAATAACATAGACTTCACCCAATTTTGATGCCTCCTTTATTAAAAAAGTATGTCCCGGATGAACTAGATCAAAAGTCCCCGTAATTACAATTTTCTTTTTTATTTCTAACACCTAATTATTCAAATTTCATTTATATTTAATCTTTCAATTCCTTTTCTTTAAGAGATGAATTTAACCGGTCCATTTGAATTGATAAGGATATATTTCTTCTCAAATTTTCTAATGTTTTTCTTACACCATCGATTTTTGACCTAAGATTTTTTAGAAGTCCTTTTGGATAATCCAAATTAAATAAATTATCATAAATCAATTCCATTATTTCAAAATAATGATTTAATTTTGAGATTTTCCCTTCTCTAATCATATTTAAACACATTCTGTTCATTTCACCAATAAGATCCGCCATACCAAGAATATAAGAAAGAGGTTCTAAATTTAAATCCCTTGAAGAGGGAAAATCTTTATTTAATAAAACTGCTTCAAAAAGCACGGCTTCGGTGTATTCTTGCTCGGGGGTCCAAAGATATTTGGAAAAATAAAGGGGATTCTTATTAATAAGTTTTTTAAGTTGAATATGCTGCTCTTTAATAATCTTAATTTTTATTTTAAAATCTTCATAATCTTTACGATGCAGAGATTTAATAATCTCACTACAGTTCCTTACCATTTCACGCGAGAGTTTTAGTATATCTTCTCTCACTGTATCTAATTCGTCAAGATCTTTAATTATTTCTGTAAAAATATTGTTTAAATTCATCTAAAAATAACCCAATAATAGAGATTTACTACTCAATTAATATTAAAAAAAGAATGAATAAGAATTAAACTTATCTGAAATTAATTTTTGTTGAAAATTTTCGGAAGGGTACCGGTAATTTATGCTTTGGATATCCTTCAGTATCTTTTTTTAGCATTTCCAATAAAAATTTGAGTTTTACATCGTTATAACTCACAGTTGTTCTTTTATTTTCACCATATGGCTGATTTATAAGTCTTTGGCGAATAGAGATTGTATTGCTTTCTAATTCTTTCTCACCGACAATTACTGTATATGGAATCCATTCAATTTCAGAATTTCTTATCTTCTTACCCAATTTCTCATTTCGATCATCTAAATCTGCCCTGTATCCTAAAGTATTTACCTCATTCATCAATTTTTCAGCATAATCCAAAGTTTTCTCTGAGATTGGTAAAATTCTAACTTGAATAGGAGAGAGCCAAGTCTTGAAACCAGGAATTAATTTATCTTGATTTCTTATAGCACTCTCTAATAAACCCCAAACGACTCTTTCAACGGCTCCACTTGGTGAATTATGAAGAATAATTGGACGTTTTACTACTCCATCATCATCAGTAAATTTGATATCATATTTTTCTCTTTTTATATCTCCTTGCATTATATAATCTAAACTGCTCTCAACATCAATTTGAATAGTCCCTAAAGTTGCGCTTTTGGGACTTTTTCCAGAAGAGATAACATTGCGTTCAAATTTCAAAACGAAATAATAATATCTATCCTCCCATAACTCAAGCAATGCTGGAATTCCTTCTTGTTCAACTAAATCCAAAATCCATTCTTTATTTTGTTCATAAAATTCTCGTGTTGACCTGAAAGTGATGTAAGAAGGGAGACCAAAATTATCTGAAATTTCTTTTACTTCATCATATTGTTTTTTAAACTCATCAATCGAAGATTTCAAATCTTTACAGAGCGTGTGTAAATCTGGCATAATGAAACCTCTTAAACGTCGGAGTCCGCTTAATTCACCTTCTTGCTCTCGTCTGAAAGCGTATTGCACGTATTCATAAAGTCGTAGTGGAAAATACGTTGGTTTTAAAAACATATCACTAAACATCTGAAATTGAAGAAAATCTCCCGCAAACCGTAATAAATAACGATTAGCCCCAGAAATAACCCAATAACTTTTTGCAGGAAAACGTGCTGTTTGAGCAATTAGTTTTTTATTGCTCGCCGAATACATAATTGGTGTATCAACAATAATCGCTCCAAAATCAATTACTTTATTCTTCACATACTCTCGAATAATTTCTTTTAAAATAACCCCTTTGGGATACCACCGAAAATTTCCACTATCTGTATTTTTATCAAAATCAACTAATTCAAATTTTTGCATATACTTAATATGAGCGGGTTCTTCACTTAAATCCTCTCTAGCCTTTCCCAGTTCAGAATCAAAAAAGAATTTAAGATCTCCATATCCTAGCTTGCTTAATTCCTCTGGAAAGATATAATTTCCATCTAAATCATACTCAATTTCAATTTCTTTTTTCTCGGGAGTTAAAATCTTAAACACTGCGTTCGCGATATGTTCCTCTGGTTCAATATATAGCTTCACATCCCTATACATTTCTGCTAATTCATGCCCCAGACAATTAATTTTAAAAGCCTTGTACCACCCGAACGGAGAATATGATGCGTCTATACTCCTATCCTTTAAAATTTCGGCAATCTTAGGACACACATCCATAGCTTCCTTATCATTGCTCAAAAACTTGCTTAAATGAGCCCAAGGATACACTAATACTTTATCTACTTTATATTTTGATTTATCAAGAATTAACTCCTTTTTTTTTCTGAGTTTTCCTTTACTTTCACCCTTCTCAACTTTTAAATTGAATTCTTGAATTTCTTCATTTTGTTGGCGGATTTTTTCGGGAAACCCTTCAATCTGATAAATTGCATCTTCAATTACATCTGCACCTTGATTAGCAATGACATTAATATCATATGTGTCTTGATCTTCTACAGAAACATATGCTACAAGAATTAACCCATCTAATTCTATCTTATCTTTCTCAAATTTCTGTGGTTCCGCTGTAGCTGGCTTTTTTTTATATACTTCTAAGCCTTCTGAGTGTATTAATAACATTTTCATTTTGCATACACGCTTATCATTCAAATAAATATAATTTACTTTATCGAGGCTTTCAATAAAAAATTTGTTAAATTTTTCAGATTTTTTCTCTTCTTGATTAGATTGAAACTATATGTTAAATTAAGGATTCAGTTATGAAGAGTGTTCAAAATAAAAATGTTTTAAAGAACGTAATTAGTTAGAAAATAAGGGTAAATTCTATTTTTATTAAAAAAATTACATTTGAGAATCCTCAAGACACCTTCTCGCGATAAATTGAAAAGCTTTCTCTACGTTCTCGCCTGTCTTCGCTGAAGTTTCCAAATATTCACACTTCAAACGCGTTGCCAACTCTTCACCTTCTTCATTACTAACTTTACGCTCAAGATCAATTTTATTCCCAACCAATATCATTGGGATTTCCTTGTTTACTGACTTATTAATTGAACTAACCCAGCCTGGTATTTTCATAAGAGAGTCAGAGCTAGTGACGTCATAAACTCCTAAAGCGCCATTTGAACCCTTAAAGTAAATCCGTCTTAGCTTTTGAAATTGAGCTTGACCTCCTATATCCCATAAGAGGAGTCTTACTTTTTTATTATCGATATTGACATCTTTGATAAGGAAATTACTACCGATGGTCTTTTTGAGATCTTCATTAAAAGTCTTTTTTATATAACGCAACAGAAGGCTAGTTTTACCAACTCCTCCCGCTCCAAAAAGAGTGATCTTATATTTAAAAACTTCATCAGATTGTTCTAAAATTTTAAATCCCTCCAATCATTCAAAACTTGGATTTTTTATTATTTAGAATTGTTTTTTAAATGTTAATTATTTTATAATGATTTTCTTATTTAATAATTTACATTAAAATACTGATAAAACCAATTTTAAAAAAAAAGATAGATTATTATAAAGAAAAGATTATTATAAAGAAAAGAGAAAGTGGTTTAAATTGTTAACATCATTTCTTTCAAAGGCTAAAGAGGTAAATTATTTCTCTTATATAGGTGTAATTGGTGGGATATTTGTCATTTTATCTGAATTTTTACCATGGTTTAGTGATAATAATCTAATTTTGATATTTATTTTATCCGCATTTGACCCTGATGCATTTGTGTATTTTTTTCCTCTTATGTCAGGTATAATATGCCTTTCCGGAAGCTTTTTATATATCTTTCGTCAAGATTTAAAGATTAATTCAATAATAATCCAGTTAATTGGCTTGGGGTTTAACACAATATTCATTTTAGATTTTATTGTAAATCAAATAGTGTTTATTTTAACAATTCAGCTTGGATTTTATTTTTTTATAGTTGGATTTTCATTAATTTTTATTGAGATTATTACTAAATTAACTTGGAAAGAAGAGATACCGGTAAACCAAATAGAAGAAAAAGAAAATACCCAAATCGAAGAATAATTAAAATTATTCTTAAATTTTATGTGAAATGGATTATGGATTCAGAAAGAAAAGAACCCAATCATAAAGAAGAAGATTTCTACTCAGCTTTGAGCCATGAGATTCGACGCAAAATGCTTAAAATTATTGGTGAGCAAGGATATTCATCATTTACAAACTTTAAAAAAATATTAGGGGCGAGTACTGGGACAATATATCATCATTTAGAGGCATTAAAAGATTTAATTTTTCAGGAAAAAAATAAAAAGTATTATCTGACTACTCTCGGAAGCCATGCTTATAAATTCCTTGATTCAAATATAGATTCAATTGAATCCACGAAAATTTCTGAAAAAGAAATAAAGTCACCTTTTTTAAGAGGTATTTTGTCATTTACGCCGAAAAAAATGTTACTCGAGAATCCAAGAGAAAATATCTTAACTATAGTTATATCAATAAGTGTAATGATAACAGGAGCAATTTTAGCGGGTTTATCCGGGTTAAATACATGTATTTTATTTTTTCAAGATTCTGTTGAATTTCCATTACTTTTAGATCCCTATTCTAAATTTATTTTGGGTCTAATTTTTGTTCTAAATTATTTAATATTCTATTCTTTAATAGAATTATTCAGTTGGCTCTTTTATAAAAAAAGTGAGAATTCTTTTAAAATTTTTCTTAACTTTGGGTTGGTTTATTTTCCAATTTTAATATATCTAATAATTCATACTATCTTGTTAATTTTAGATCTGAGTTATTTGACAATTTTGGATAATTCTCTTTTGATATTTTTTCAAGTATGGTCACTTTGGTTAGTAACATATAATCTCAGTGTAAATAAATATATAAAAATTGAGAGAGCCTTAATTATTAGTTTAGTTATTCACTACGGAGCGTTTATTGCATTATTTCTTATTTCATTATGAAATTATAAGAAATTGTTTAATTTTATTTTTAATTTTTTGCAGTTTATTTTCCGAATCCATTAAAGTCTTCTCGTTTGTTGCAACGAATGACGAAAAATCAAACCCGTTTATAGATATTGGAGGTGTGATAATTTCTGGAATATTTTTTAGAAAGAGAAATTCAACTAAATTCGAATCCGGGTGTTTTTTTGAGTTAGTTTTTTCTTTTAAGGAAAAATCCAACCTGCGATAATGTGAGAAGCCAATTGGATGAAAGTCTAAATCTTTTATATTTCCAAGTTTGGAGTTATAAATAATATCGAAAAGATTTTCTTTGAACACATTTCGGATACCTAAATAACTTGTTGTCAATCTGGGATTAATTTCAATGAAGTATAAGGGATTTGGATTTGAAGTATATTTAATGAAGTCAACGCCAAAATACCCTTCTACTTTGAATTTTGATAATGCTGAAACTAATTGGTTTAAATAATTCATTGGAACACTTACTATAGGTGAATATCCACCAAAATATTGGCTTGGTTCAGTTGATTTTGAAATATTTAGGATTTGGGCATTAATACAGATGGGTAAAGGTTTATAAGAATTTTCAGTTAAATTTAATTTCCTCCCAATAAAAGAAACACTAAGATCTTGTCCGGAAACATATTCTTGAATTATAAAAGGTCTCTCGATAAAACTTTCCTTATTGGAATTCATTTGTTTTATAAATTCATTTAGTTTTTCAACATTATCGATAAAAAAAATGGATTCTGCACCGACTCCATCTTCTGGTTTTAGAATAATTGGTTTTCTTAATTTTTCAAAAATGTTATTTAAAACTTTAATATTTAAACCATTGTTATTAGATGGAATTAAATATGTTTTAGGAGTGTTTAGTTTCGATGATTGAAAAAATTCATATGTTCGATATTTTGAAGAGAATTGTTGAATAAAGTCTGAACCGACACTTAAGAGATTTTTTTCATTGTCTTCGACCAACTTCGTGAGATTATATAAAATATTTTGAAATTCTGGCGCAATTATAAATACATAATCATTATTTATGAGAATTTTTTTAAATATTTTAATAAAATCATCATTTTTTTTTACAAATGAAATAGTATTTGCCACAAGAATTCCATTTAATTTTGAGATTCGATCATCTAGAAGGGTTTCAATTTCAAAATCAATTGACTTAAAATCTTCTATACATGCTCGAAGCATAGCAAATCCTTCACAAAATAAAGAGATTGGTAAAGTTGATTTATTAAAACCACCTCCCGAGACAAACTCAAAAATAAAAATCTTGTTAGACATTATCTATTATTGAAAAGATCATATATTAAAATGGATAAGGATATATTTTATAAATAATAATATAAAAAAAATTTAACAAAAAAAAATCTAACAAAAAACTAAGGATATTGATTGGAATGCCTTTTTTTGAACAAGAAGAAGTGCAGAAAATTAGATTTCTGCATTTTACTATTAAAAAATTAGAAGATAAGTTTAAAAATGACGAAGTTTTTACCGTTGATGAACTAAACAATATTTTAGATTATACTATGCTATTAAACAAGAATTATGGAAATATTAATCACTTGAGAATCTTAAATGAAATGGATATTACGAAAGAGTATATTGATCCATTGGAAAGTAAGCCAATCCAAATAAGAGACCTATATTATGAATGTGCTCGTGTATTAGAGGTTTTAGGCCAAGGTTATGAGAGATTATCACAAAAAAGAGAAGAGGAAGATTACCCCGAAGATGCGATAATTGCAATGTTAGAGAGTAGTAAAATTTATAAGGCATCTGCATACTTTTCAGCTGCAGCCATGCATCAAAATTACAAGGGAAAATCATTACTTCCATTAAATTTAGAGATAAAATCTGAAGAAGCACGCTTGTTTGCACAAAGTATTTCTGCTCTTAATGAAGAAATGAAGGGAAATTTAATATTTGCTTCCAAATTATATGCTGGATTAAGTGCTTTATCAAAAAGAATCTTTTATTTGAAGGAACATGATGAAATTAAGAAACATCAATTAAGAGCACAAATGCATTTTGATATGGGAAAAGCATGTACATTAATTGTTGAAGTTGCCTTGGATTACCATATAGATGAAAATCGAGTAGATAACCTCAAACAAAAAGCATGCTTCTATTTTAATAAAGCAAAGGAGATTTGGGAAGAAATGATAAATACAATCCCAAATTTGAAAGAAGAAGAAATACATAGTATTAAAGATAATATTACTGTATCGGATGATATTTTTAAAGAAATAAAAATCGAAGATCTCCCTTATGAGAAAATTAAAAAGATCCAAGATCCAGAACCTGTTATTATTATTCCGGAAAATCTTGCACCTTTTGTACCTAAAGCAACTATTTATTTATCTAAAATAGTCCCCAAAGATCTAAATATTACAAGGTTCAAAAAATTTAAAAATAAGAGAATCGAGAAGAAAACATCATATTCAGAACAGGAAAAACTAGAGAGTCAAAAATTCGGAATTTCCAGAACGATATTGGAACTAAAAAAAATGAAGAAAGAAGGAGAGATTGGTTTAGAAAATTACACCGAACTATATGAAAAATATAAAAATAAACTTAATGAAATTGAAATAAAGATAAAAAATTTGAAATAAAAAATATTAGAAAATCTTATTCAATTTTACCTAATTTTTTAATGCCAAAGAATAGTAAGGGAATAGCAGCCCCACCTCCTATAAGGAATAAAGGAAATGGTAAAATGAATTTTATTAATTCAAGAGGTGGATCTATTATTACAATTATTGCTATATAGAAAAATATAGTAACGAACATTGCAGCCATATTAATTACAACTATTAGAAGTATATTTAATTGCATATCAGCACCTTTCTCTTCGAACGCAGGATTAATACATTGTAATCCTATCGCCTGAGAAAGCGTTAACATGCAGTAAATTACAAAGAGGAAAAAGAAATATATTGAGGTAAAGAGGTCGTATTGAAAGAAAATAGTTAAAAAGATCGTAAGTCCTAAACTAATAAAGATTACTAAAATTAGCATCATTCGCAAATAGGAATAAACAAGAGCATACACATTTCTAGGAGATCTTTTATACACCCATAATAAATCCTTGGAACCAACGAAAATATAATTACCAATCATTACGCCAAACATCATACCTCCTATCATGATAATCATTATCATATACAAATCTATTTCACCTAAATCCATTTCGCCACCACTTATAAAAGAAAAAATCACCCCTTCTGCTGCAGCAAGTCCTACTACATAAACAAGTTTCATAATACTTTCTTTCCTTCTAAAGAATTCCTTAAATTGAGTAATAACCAATCCCTCCCATTTAGATCCTGTAATTTTTCTTATGAAGCCATATAGTTTATTTTCTTGTTCAATAATTGCCGAAATTCTTTCTATTCCACCCTCTAAGGTAAAAAACGCATCCGCTCTTTTAAACGATATATATAAAACTAATAATGGCACAAAAACAGCTACCAATAAACTATACCATATATCTAGAAAATAAGAACTAATTAATACTGGATCTATAATGTATAAAATAATATTAGAGAACCATAAAGAAGGATAAAACATTAACCAATTTTTTAATTCAGGATTGTTCATAAGTTGGTTGAATAGAAACATTAATGAATACATGACAATCATCATAGCAATAGAAAGTACAAACATTAAAGCTTTCCCTAAATCCCTTGCCCTCTCACTTTTAGCAATTTTATGCTCGAGCCAAGCGGTAATAATTGATCCAAGTAAAGCGGCAAAAAATACAAGCCCAATTACACTCAAATAAATTAAAATATACTGAATAATATTCAAATCAATTATTGGATTGATAAGACCCATAAGTATTGGTGTAAAAATTAAGATAAAGGCTAAGAAAATTGGCAGTTTGCCTATGTATTCTCCTAAAAAAATATCACCTGCTGTGGCTGGAGAAGCTAATAATATCTCTTTATAACCTATCTCTGTCTTACGATAAATATTTTGTAGGGGATACGTTATGAGCATTAAAAAAAACATCATCAACAAGAATTCAATAATTAAAGCGATGGCGGGTATAATTATTTCTGCAGGAAAGGCACCTACTATATTTGGTATAAATAGATCGAATAGGAAAGGAGCTAAAAGAAATGCCCATATTAAAAGGAGGGAATATATTATTATAAAAAATCTTATTCGATGATTTCGCTGGCCGCTTGTCCTGCGCCTAAGTTCATTTTTCGCAATCACTTTCCATAGAGTCATTTTTTATCTTTCCTTTTCTTCTTCTTTTTTTTACTTATTTCATTATTATTGGGCGTTTCTTCCCTCCAAGCCAATAAATCTTCAATTTTAGTCGTACCCATAATTTTTAAATATGCATCTTCTAAATCCTCAGCATTTACAGAATTTATTATGTCTCTTGGTGTTCCTTCCACCTTTAGTACTCCTTTATCAATAATTCCAATCATATCACATAAATCTTCAGCAGCATCAAGAAGATGTGTGCAAATAAAAATAGTCTTATCCGCTTTTTTTGCAAGATCGGAGATTAGATCTTTTACCATTTTTGCTGCAACAGGGTCTAAATTTGATGTAGGCTCATCTAAAAAAATAATCTTCGGATCTTGTATCAATGCGGCACATAAACATACTTTTTGTTTCATACCTCGAGAATAACCCTCTAAAAGATCATTCTCTCTATCCTCTAAGTCAAATAACTCTAATAATTCATCAATACGTGATGATATTACTTCTTTAGGCAAGTAATATAACTCACCTATAAATTCTAAAAATTCAACCGCTGTTAATTTCTGATATAACCCAGGAGATTCTGGTAAAAAACCACAATTCATTTTAACCTCTTTACTTTGGGTAATTATGTCATAACCAGCAACTTGTGCGGTACCCGAAGTAGGAGATATAATTGAATTAAGCATTCTAACAGTTGTGGTCTTACCAGCTCCATTAGGTCCTAAAATTCCGTAGGTTTTACCATATAATATTTTTAAATTAAGATTTTTAACAGCGATTACATTTCCAAAATCTTTAGTTAGATTTTGAGTAATTATCGCATAATCCATAGTCATCTTTATCATATCCAAATTTTTTTTAATCGTATATTTCTTTAAATATTTTAAGTATTTATACAATTTTTTTATACATATTGATTTATTTTTATAATTATTTTTTATCAAATTCGATAAGGTCTTCTAATTTATACTTTAATTGTTTTGCAATTTTTTCTATAAAATCTGGTGGCTTATCTTCTTCTTTAAATTCTTCATTTTCTATTTTCTTTATTTGTTCTACTGTTACTCCAATTAAAGTTGCTAACTGTTCTTGGGTAAGATTAAACTCTGCTCGTCTTATTTTCATTACTGACTCATATTCAAATATATCATCAATTGATTTTCCAAAATGCTTCGCTATATCATGCGCTATTTTCAGTGATGGATTGTAATCTCCCTTTTCTAAATATGAGATGGTTTGTCTCGAAACCCCTATGGCATCCGCTAATTCTTGTTGTGTCATAAAATTATTTGCTTCTCTTAATTCCTTTATTTTGGATACTAATTTTTTCGCTAATCTCACAGAATCACCTTACTATAGGCAAATAATTATAAAAATTTAAAAAAAAATTAATTATTAAAATTTAAATAAATCTTCGATTCTAACCTTTAACTCTTTCGCAATTTTATAGGCTAATGACAAAGATGGTGTATATTTACCTGACTCTAATTGTTCTATAGTTACTTTCTTAACACCGACTTTCTCTGCTAAATCTAACATGGATAGATTTTGATTTTCTCTCAATTCTTTAATACTATTCTTTAGTAAATCATCCTTATCTCTCAATTTCGTTAAAACATATGATATAAAGTTATCAAACGCCAATTCTTGTGGCTTAAAGATTTTATCTTCCAGTCCAGATGGCAAGACGTTATATTTATCCAACATTTGTTTTAACTCTTTCTCAAATGTGAAGGGATCTTTTATACCTGGTATGTATCCCTCCGGTTTTCCATAACCTTTTGCTGCTTGGGTATAAGCGCTTCCTCCAGCAGTTTCAATTTTCACCGTATAAAGACCAAAAATTCTATCGAAAAGACCATTTACAATATTAATATTTTGAATCCGAGAAAAAGGTATTGTTGCTCTGTTCTTAGTCCAAATTCCATGTTTAATCTCCAAATGAGAACTCATCATTCTATACGAGAAATTTTTGAGATAATATTGTATATATATATCATTCACCACCAAGATAATTACACTCGGAATTATTACAATATACAGTAATAATTGGATAAAGAGAGATTGCAGAAACGCTGGATTCACATATCCAATTTCAGGATCTAATTGCACCAACGATAATATTAAAACAACTAGTAGCCATGAAAGGGCCAGAATTACAACGCAACCAAATATCGCCTTTACATCTGATTTTTTTCTTAAGGAATTATCGATTCTTTGCTCATCAGCTTCTTTTGTTTCCATTTTTTATTTTTCAACTCCTTTTTATTTTTTTTTTTTTATGTAAATATTTTTGGAATGCAAATATATTTGACATTTTCTTTACTTAACTATAATAATACTTACATATTTAAAGGTTTTGATCAAAATTTTAATTGAAGAAAAGAAAGTAAGAGAAATTTAGTTTTGATTTGGAGTTGCAACCTAATGTACAATTCTTTGAGCTTTATAAAACCATCCTGGGCTATATCTTTTGATAATTTGTCCTTTTATTGCAATATGCCACACAATTTCTCCTTTCAATTGTTAATTCCATAAAGTTTCAGAAAAAAGTAAAATATTTATTTTAAATCATAGAAATTAATTATATGAAGTCTGATTTACTGAAAGATAAAATTGCAATTGTAACGGGCGCTTCAGGTGGAATTGGTCGAGAAATTGTTAAATTATTGGATCAAAACGGAATTCGCTTGGTTCTTACTGATATTAATGAGGAAAGACTTAATGAAATTGGGAAAGAACTTTCTCAGGAACCTTTAACAATTCTATGTGATATAACTAAACTTGATCAAGTAAAAAACTTAATATCTCAAACTTTAGCAAAGTATGAAACAATAGATATTCTTGTAAATACAGTAGGGATCATAATACCTGCACTTTTTGAAGATGCTACTTATGATGACATAGAAAAACAGATTAATGTTAATTTAGTGGGTATAATTCGCTGTATCAAAGAAGTGATTCCGGTAATGAAAAAAGCTGAAAAGGGAAATATTGTAACGATATCATCTCTCGCTGGTATTGCTCCCGAAACCTATAGTTCTATTTATACTGCAACAAAGTTTGCTCTTAGGGGGTTATGTTTTACTCTAAACCTTGAGCTTAAAAAATACAATATAGTGGTTTCTACTATTTTTCCAGATTCAGTTGATACTCCTATGCTTGAATTCGAAGCAAAACATGGAGGCTCTCCTCTAACTTTTCGGGCTGAGCCAATAAAACCTGAAAAGGTTGCGAAATTAGTATTAAAAGCTATCATTAAAAAAAAAGTTGAGCTGTACATTCCCAGATTTGACGCATTTCTCTCTAAATTTATTATGTGCTTTCCTAAGGTAATTCAAAAACTCTGGCCGAGATTTGAAAAGAAGGGAGAGAAGAAAAAAGAGGAATTTTTAAGAAATTTAGAAAAATAATTCCATAAAAGTTTAAATTTATGGCATTTTTTTGCTTTGATCTTTTACAGCCTGAATGGCTTTCTCAATTTCTTTTGGATCGCCAAGATAATAATGTTTGAGAGGTTTTAAATCTTTATCTAATTCATAAATTAATGGAATACCTGTTGGAATATCCAACTTTGGGATTTCTTCATCTGAAATATTATCTAAATCCTTAACTAAACCTCGTAAGCTGTTACCATGGGCAGAGATCAAAACTTTTTTCCCTGATTTGATTGTTGGTGAAATGACATTTCGCCAGTACGGAAGAACACGTGCTATAGTATCTTTGAGACACTCGGTTAAGGGAATATCCTCCTCTTTTAGATGTTTATATTTTGGATCATGCCCAGGATAACGGGAATCTGATTTATCCAACGCTGGAGGAGGAATATCAAAACTTCGACGCCAAATATAAACTTGTTCTTCACCCTTTTCTATGGCGGTTTCAGCTTTATCCAACCCTTGTAGACTTCCGTAATGGCGTTCATTTAGCCTCCAGGAGCGAAACACCGGAATCCACATCAAATCCATCTCTTCAAGAACGATCCATAACGTTCGAATGCCTCTTTTCAAAACTGAAGTATATGCAATATCAAAAGTATAACCTCCATTTTTTAGGAGAAGTGCTGCTTTCCTAGATTCTTCAATACCTTTTTGAGATAAATCAACATCTGTCCAACCAGTAAATTTGGATGGAATTTTATTCCATACACTCTCACCATGTCGCAATAAAACGAGTTTAAACATAATTTGAAATTGACACCCTCGAAATTTTAATAATTTGATAGATTAATAATCTTCAATTAATGTGAAATACTTTATGATTCTTTAAAAAAATTTTTTAAAAAAATTATCCTATAATTAGTGATTCAAATATGAATACTATAGAAAAGTTAGAAGAAATAAGGAAAAAGTTGGAATTTAGACCAAAAATTGATGAAGCAAGTTTTTCTAAGATTAAATTGAAAGATTATACAATTCCTGAGGTGGATTATGACTCAATTGATTTATCAACAGAATTTCTCGGAAAAAAACTTAAAATACCTCTTGTAATCCTCGGATGGACAGGTGGCTCTGAATATATAAAACAAATTAATGAAATTCTAGCTGAAGCAGCAGAGAGAATGGGAATTGGGTTTGGGTGTGGCTCTCAATATGCAGCAATAGAAAACCCGGGAATTCAGAGTAGTTTTACAGTAATTAAAGATTTGGCTCCAAATGTATTAAAAATCGCTAATATATCCGCTACACATCTGAAAAAAGAGAATTTCGGTGTAGAAGAATTAAATAAATGTATTGATATGATTGATGCAGATGCAATAGCTCTGTATTTTAATACATTACAAGAGGTTCTTAAACCAGAAGGAGAAAAAAATTTTAAAGGCTTACTCGGGAAAATAAAAGAATCAATTCCGCACGTTAAAAAGCCAATTATTGTGAAAGGATATGGAGATGGAATAACCAGAATGGATGCAATAGCTTTACATGATATTGGTATTAAATATATTGATATTAGTGGATATGCGGGACCAAATAAATATGTAATTGAAGAATATAATTTATATAAGGATTCATATGATTTTTCCAGAAATTTAGCAAAGGTTTTTGAGAAATGGGGGACTTCTACTGTTCGTTCAATCTTAAATGTTAGTGGAATATATGACAATTCTCAGGTGAAAATTATTGCATCTGGGGGTATCAGAACAGGGATAAATATTGCAAAGTGTATCTGCTTAGGTGCAAATATAGCAGGTGTTGCATCACCATTTTTAAAAACTGCTGAACAGGATATAGAAAATGGAAAAGGTCCCCTTATATCAATAAGATTGATTAAAACATTTTTAGAAGAATTAAAAATTGCTATGTTTGTATCTGGCTCTGAGAAAATTTCAGATCTGACCGTAGATAAAATTGAATCTTTTTAGTTAGTATCTAATTTCCAAATTTTTTATTATTATACTATTTTTTGGGAAAAAAGAAAAAACCCGATGAATCTTAAATCAAATAGTTTCCAGAAAAAGGCAGGAATATTCTATACTCCAGAGTACATTAGTGAATTCATTGTAAAAAACGCAATTTTTGAATATATATTAACATTCTTTGAAAAAAGATATCAGAATATTGATGAATTAATTTTATCAGACAATCTTGATGACTTAAAAAAATTAAATAACATTATTATACATTTGAAAATCTTAGACCCAGCATGCGGAGCTGGCATATTTTTATTAAAATCGGGACAAATATTATTTGAATTAACGAGTAAAATTGCAAAAAGATTAAATCTTAGAGAACCGACCTCCAAGAATAAGGTTGAGATATTAGAAAATAATCTTTACGGTGTTGATATATTTGAAGAAATTGTTCAAGAATGCAAATCCCAAATGAAAAAATGGTTGATTTCAAACGATCAACTTAATTTTAATAATTATGGAAATAAAAATATAAATTTTAATATAAAGGTTGGAAATAGTTTAATTAGCAGTTTAAATGAAGAAATAAATGGGGAAGATGCATTTAGTAAAGATTTTTCAATAGATTGGAAGTTATTCCACTGGAGTAAAGAATTTCCTGAAGTAATTAAGAGCGGAGGATTTGATATCATTTTGGAAAATCCGCCCTATATTTTTACAAGAGGAGAGAATTTTTCTCCTTTACAGAAAAAGTACTTCAAAAATTATATTTCTAAGTTAGGGTTAATTCAATCAAAAAAAGGAAGGCAAATTCAATCCAATAAATTAAATACGTATTCTCTATTTATCTTAAGGTCTTTAGAATTATTAAAAGAGGGTGGAAAATTAGCGGCAATAATTCCAAATAATTTTTTACGCAATACTAATCTCGATATTTACAGAGATTACATACTTAGTAATTATTCAATCAATCGAATTGTTGATTTATCTAATAGTGTTTTTCGAAATGTAGTTGCATCTATTGCCTGCTTATTTATTGAAAACAAAAAGCCAGATGAGGAATTCAAGACGCAAATTATATCAAATATTGAAAATCTTAATGAAAACATTTATACAGAAAATAAGAGAACACAATCCAGTTTTCTGAAAAATAAGAGCTATGTAATTAATATTTATCTTGATGACACAGCACATAAAATTTGTGAAGAAATTATAAATAATTCAATAAGGTTAGGAGAAATTACTGAGTATATTATTGAAGGAATTATCTGCTCTAAAAAGAGAAATGTCTTTGAAACTCGACTGATGTCCATAGATATGCCTTTTTTAGAGGGAAAAAATATTGATCGGTATATTACTAAATGGTCTGGAAAGTTTATTAGATATAAAAGAGAAAATTTGCATAGGGCAAGACCTAATGAAGTATTTACTAGCAATAAATTGATATTACAAAGAATTAGTGGAGGACCTAAACCATTAAAAGTGAATTATGACCCTGGGATTTTTTATACATTTTCATCGATAAATAATATAATCATTAGTGACGAATACCGAAAGAAATTTCCTTTAAAACTTGTTTTAGTAATTTTAAACTCCAATCTAATGAACTGGTATTATGCAATAAATTTCTCAAATAGGTCAGAACTTACAGTAAATATATCAAAAACTTTTTTGGAAGAAATACCTATTGTTAGACCTAAAAATAAATCCCTTTTTGAAAATATCGCAGATTATTTGATGTTTCTATTTCAGTATTATAATATTGAAAATGAAAATTTAATTTTCAACGATGCGATGATCCAATTTTTTTATGAATTAAGTAATGGAATAGTTTATGAACTATATATGAATGAAAAAACTCATTCAAATTTATTAATTAATTTAGAAAATAAGTTAATGCCAATAGAATTTGATGATTGGATTTATGGAAAATTTAGTAATCTCATTTTTAAAGAAGAGCTATTTCATTTTAAAAAAATTGAAAAGATTAATCTTGAAAAAATAGAGAAGGTTTATGAGATTTTAATTAAAGATAACACGATTCGGACTAATTTAACTGAAATATTTGAAAATAAGTGGATAAAGTTTATTGAGAGAGGGGTTAAAAGGTGAAAAATCTTATTCCATTTACTTATTTAAAATTCTAAAAATAATTAAAATTACAAAATCTTAGAGCACTAATCTTTGATATGAGATTTTAAAAATAATTTTTGTAGTTAAAAATTTTTAATATTTAATTTGATAATTTAAATATTATTGTCGGAAATATATCTATCGAATAATACCTTAAAGGTAAGATTGTTAATACGCAAAATTTTAAATATTAGAATTTGTTCTTAATAAAAATAAATATCAAATATCACAATAATTGCGGGGAAATATCATAAAAAATTTAAACATAAATCAGAATAATCAACTGAAATATTTAATAATAAAAAACCCATTAGATTTACAAATTGAAAGAAAAGATATATTTTATCGCGAATCTTATTCCGAAATTATTGATTATATAAAATTTTTATTGAGTTCTGAGGTTGTATCATCAGAAATTAAAATAAAGAAGATTAAAGGTTCAATTTTGATTGATGCTCCTTATGGTTCAGATATACTACGTTATATTAAATTGATTGCAAAGACATTCACTTTAAAATTTGTAAAATTAAATTTTTCCGAGATTAGAAAATCTCCTGATGATTTTATATTAAATTTTCCAAATATTTTTGATAATTTGGCTAAAAATTATAGGGATGCTAAAAAATTAGAGCAAGAACTTAAAGAAAAAGATAAAACCATTGAAAGAGCTTTAAAATTTATATTTGTTGTTGAAAATCAACAAGAATTTTTTCAGAGAAACTATAAAGATATTCATTTTGATATATTCGAACATTTATATTATGAATTAAAAAATAAGATGGAAAATTTCAATTTTAACGAGAATGGGATTATTTTCCTAGGAATTAATCATCTGGAGAATTCTTTATGCCGAGCAAGTTTTAAATTATTTGATTTTTATTTAAAAATTCCAACTATCGCTGAAAATGAAAGAAGGATTATCTTAGAAAAAATTAGTGAAGAGATATCTACAAATCATACTTTTGATGTGGGCAGAATTACTTCCTTAACTGATGGTTGGGAAGTAAAAGATATAAGGGAATTGATAAGCACTGCATATTTACGGAATGTGGCAAAATTAAATGATTCTATTAATGATATTACAGAAACAATAGAAAAAATTATTGACAAAGGGGAATTTATTCCTTCATATTTAATTTCATTAAATTCTATTCAAAATAAATTAGGGGAATTTCAAACTCCTATAAATTCCTCAATAGTTCAATCAATAAATCAAAATAAGAAATTTAAAATAGAACTTTCAAAAGTAGATCACAAAAAAATTCCAGAACTTGAATCCAAATTAAGAGCTGAAATAGAAAAGATTAAATCACAAAGAATTTCAAATTTTATGGTACAACAATTATATGAGGATGCAGCCTCAGAAAATTATACAGAGCTCTTAGTCATATTAGATAAGATGAAAAAGAAAGAACCCCTTGAAGATTACGATCGAAAATTATTAGCAGAATATTCTTTTATTTTGAATGACCCTCCAAATATCGCTTTAATACTGTTAGAAAAGGCAAAAAAAAGAATTGATAATATTAAAAAAGCATTTAGGAAGGAATAGAAAATTTCGACAAAATCAAAAAAAATCAAGCCTATGAAATCATCGGATAACCTAGACCAAGATGTCTATATTAAGGAAATCATATTAGAGAACTTTTTAGCCTTTCAGAGAGATAAAGCAGAATTTTCTAAAGGATTGGTACTGATTGTTGGTCCTAATTGGTCCGGTAAATCTACAATTTACCAAGGGATAAAGTTTGCCTTGGGTAGCAATGAACGGGATGAGAGATATTCAAAATGGTCTGATTTTATAAGATCCGGACAAAATCATGCTCTAATCGAACTATATATTCAGACACCTGAGAATTTAATTGGAATACGAAGGACAGTTCTTAGAGGAAAAGCTCCGTTTTTTGAAATAAAGCAAAAAAATGATAAAGAATTCAAAAAAATTAATTCCCTTGAAATAAGAGATCTCGTGAAATCATTAAATTATAATCCGGATAATCAATTTTCTTTTGTCAGTCAAGGCAAAATCGATGCGTTTAAAGATATGAAACCTGAGGAATTATGTATTTTCTTAGAGGAAGGAGTGGGTTTAAAAGGATTAAGGCAGGAAATTTTAAATCAAAAAACTCAAGTAGCCAAATTACAAGAAAAATTAAAAGCATTAAAAACAGAGCAAAATAGTTGGAATTTTGAATTAAAATTATTGGAGCCTAAGTTAAAAAGATTAGAAGATAAGCGAAATTTGCTTAAAGACAGAGAAAACCTTACAGATGAGTTATTATGGGCTAATCGAGATAAAATAGAGAAAGAGATTTATATTCTCGAAGAAAATATTAAGAAAATTACTATTATAATTAATGATTTACAAAAGCAATTAGAAGATTTTATATCACAAACAAATGAAATCATTAAAAAAATTGATAAAATTAATAAAAATTCAGAAAAACTGTCTGAGAATATTGGTAAAATAAGGGGTAGAATTTCAGAACTAGAGAAGATAATTCAACAGTGGAAGATTGAGCAACAAAAAATAAAGGTACGTTTAGAAGAATTAGAACAAAAAAAAAATAAATTAAAAAGTAAATTAAACAACAATAAAGCTAAAGGAAATAAAATCTCAGAAGAATTAAAAATCATTCGCAATAATATTAAAATACTAGATTCTGCAATCTCTGATATTTTAAAAGAACAAAATGAATTAGTAGAAAAGGTATCTATTCACAAAGATTTTCTTGAGAAATTTAAGGGGACAAAAGGGGAATTAAGTAAAAAACAAGATGAACTTATTCAGAATACCCAAAAAATAACAGAAATTAATGATGAAATCGATAGTATTTTCGCCGAATTAAGAGATGTGAAACATCAACTTGAGCAAAATAAATGGTTTCTTAAAGATAAGGATGAGAATTTACAAGAAAAGCTGATTAATCAACGTAATAATTTGGATAATAAAATTCATGATTTGAGAGAACAACTAAGTGAAATAAGAAAGGATCATGATAAAAAAGTTAATGCTTATAAAAGATTAAATTATTCCATTAGAGAAAAAAGATTATTCTTACCTTCAAATATCATATCTTTAAAAGAAGAAATTTATAATAGAAATCTAAACGCAAAAGGCCCAATAATTGAATTATTACAATATAATGATAAATTGGGGTTTGCAATTGAATCAGTTTTAGGAAAGAAAGTATTATTTAGTTTTATTGCAGGCGATTGGAATACTTTTATTCTACTAAAAAAATTAAAAGATAGCCATAATGTTTATTGCAATATATATATACCAAAGGAAGTAAGTATTCGTCAATTTTCAAAATATGAAAAAATTGATGGAGTATTGGGCTATCTCGCAGAATTAATTAAAATTAAAGGCAATGATGAAGATGTAAGGAAATTAATTTTTTCTAAAGTGAAAAATTGTCTTGTAGTAGAAGATTTTACTACAGGAACACTTATGCATAAAAACTACAAATTTAGAGGTAAATGCGTTACATTAAAAGGCGAACAAATCATATCATATGATTATGTTGTTGAAACCCCATATTTAAAGAAATTAGAAGGATTATTAAGTCCAACTAAACAAATGGATCAATTGTATCTATTAGAAATGGAAATAAGTAAATCGAATGATGAAAGAAAGGATTTAGAATCCTTAAAAACTAAAATAGATCAAAAATATCGAGAAATTTCTAAGAAAATTGATGCCTTACCTACTCTTGAATTATTATTTCGGCAAGAACAAAAACTTTTAAGCAAAAAAGATAATCTCCTTGAAATAAGAAAAAAAATGAACGAATTGAATGATAATATTGAAATACAAATCGATAATTTGTTAAAAGAAGTAGAAATTTTAAAGAGAGAACAAAAACCAGAGTTTTTTGAATGGCAGAAGCGTTTAGAAAAGATTCCAGAAGAATTTGATTTAAAAAACAGTGAAAAGAAGCATTGGTCAGAAATTAATGATGAAAAACAGAAATCATTATCTGAAATTCAAGAAATTATAAATAAAGAAACCGCTGAATTTACAAAAATAAACGTTAATTATAAAACAACTAAAAAAGAGTTTCAAGGTAGAGATCAGAAGGCATTTGAAGTATTTCAAGAACTAACTGGACTTGAAAATCAAATTAAGGATTTAAAAATTCAGAAAGAAAAATATGAGTTAGATAAAAAGACTCTAAAGGAAGAAGAAAATAAAATTAGACAAGAAAATCTTGAATTTAATTTAAATTATGAAAGAAAACAAGACCAATTGAGTTCACTACAAAATGATCTCCAATCTAAAATCTTAGATCTAGAAAAAGTTAATAAAGAGATTGGTCCAAAAATATTGAGTAAAGAAATAGAAATACGTCCAATTGAAGAAATTGAAAATGATCTTCTCGAATTGAATAAAAGATTAATGAAATACGCAGATATTGACGATACTCTAGATTTAGAAAAAGAGAGAATTATTCAAACACTCAAAAAAATTGCTCAAAATCAAGCACAAATTCAGAGAGACCTTATTGAAGCAGAAGAAACCGAAAAAAATTTAGAAAATACATATTATAAAAAGTTTAATAAAATTATCAAAAAACTAGAAGATTTAATTAATAAAAAATTTGAAATCTCTGAAATTAAAGCTCAGTGTTCGATAGATTTATCGGGAAAATTTGAAAATTTAGGTATTAAAATTAAAGCAGCTTTATTAAAAGAACAGCTACGAGATATAACCGCATTAAGTGGAGGGCAACGCTCTATTATTGCAATTTGTTTAATACTATCTTTACAAGAATTTAAATCAAGTAGGATAATTGTATTAGACGAAGCAGAATTATACTTGGATGAAAATAACGCTGAAATCGCTTATAAATTAATAAAGAGCGCAATTCAGATGAATAAAATACAAATAATAATATTTGTGCCAAAAGCATCTAAATATATTTTTTCAATGGCAGACAAACTTATTGGAGTTGCACGAAATGGAGCAATAGGTCCATCAACGATACTCCAACCTAAGATAAAAAGAACTTAAAAAAAATAGGGATAATTATGGAAAAAAATAACTCCTCTACCCCGTCTATTATTGAAGAAATTCAAGAAATTTTTGAGATAATTCATAGAGGATCCAAACATGCTCTAAGTGTAGATTTAAATCCAATTTTTCAAAAATTTAAGCGATCCATAAATACACAAAATCTGAACGAATCTTCCTCTGCATTTAGTAAGTTATGTAATA
>JAHQWG010000042.1 GCA_029856045.1 Promethearchaeia archaeon
CCTGAAGGGTGTTATACCTGAACCACCTGCAATTCCAACTATCTCATTTAAATCACGTACATCATCAAAATACATATTTCCGTGTGGACCAGATACCGAAATAATACTTCCTATTTTCCATTTTTCGAAAATCTCTGCTGATAAAAAGCCATCGTCTTTAATTTTAATTGTTAGTTCATAAAACCCATTTTCAAGAATGTCTGATGGCGCTGAAGAGATCGAGTAGGGTCTAGTTACCTTGACACCATTTAAATTAACTTTAACACTGAGATATTGTCCAGCGCGAAATAGAGGTAATCTTTTCAACTCAGAATCCGGTGTAAGTTTCAATCTGTAAGTTTTTGTGGTTTTAGTGACGTCTATAATGTCCGTTATTATCAATTGGAAATTTTTTGAGTGTAAACCTTTTGATAATTCTTCTATTGGATCTTCGACATCTGGTATAGGAGATGCATTTTTCCAGCGCTTTTTTCGCTCACGTTGCATTTTGGAGGCTTGTGCCATATCTTTTGACCTACCATATACTTCCATATTTTCAACCTCCCTCTTTTTTCATTTTCCATAGAACAGATCGCGCTGCTTGACGTCCTGAAATTAGAGAGCTATTATATCCATGACCCATTGCTGCAAAACCCCCAGCAAATTCTAGACCTTTAAAGAATTCTTCTTTATTTTTTACTTGTGATCTTATAACTAAACTGTCCCAAGGATCCAAATCATAACCATAAACTCCACCTTTAAATGAACCAGTATAACGTGAGAATGTTTGTGGCGTTGCAACCTCGATTTCTTCGATATGTTCAAAAATTGGAGAACCTATTGCTTTACTTACTTGCTCAATCATTTGCCTAGCTAATTCATTTTTGGTAGTGAAATATGTTTCGGGAGTAATATTCTTCCAAATATCAATTCCAAAAGCAGTTGTGATTGACAAAATGGTAGTTCCCGGTGGAGAACAGTCTGGTATAGCGTTATTTAGACAGATACTAGCTGTTAATTCAGGTGGCTTCTCACATTGTAACATACTTTTAGTAATTTTTTCCGTGTCCATATGAGGGCTAATGAAATATCCATAACTTTCAAGATTCAAATCTTTAGGTGAAGCATCTAAACCCATGTAGACAACAAATGCTGAAACACCAAGACGCCTAGAATTGTTAAGTTTGTATGCCTCTTCAGGAACTGCACTTGCTGGAGAAATCAATTTGCCATAAACCAGATGAGGGGAACAATTTGTTATGACATAATTTGTCTTAATTTTCTCACCATCATCAGTCTCAACACCGATAACCTTATTATTTTCAACCAATATACTTTGTACTCTAGTGTTGTATTCAGTTTGACCTCCAAGTTCTCTGATTCTAGCATCGATAGCCGCACACATTTGGTGTGATGTTCCTTTGGGGATATATGCGCCCTGGGTAATATAGAGATGGAGTAATGATGCCCATATTGTAAAATCTAACCTTGAAGCTGGCAAACCCATATAGCAGGAATAAGGGTATAAAAGATCTAATGTTTTTTTCGGAAATCCGAATTTATTTGTTACTTCTGCTGCACTATAGCCAGAAGTAGTTAAAAAGGATGTATATTTAGTCATTAAAGTCTTGTAATCGATATTTCCTTTGGATCGGGCAACAAATGTCAATGCTTCACTGCACTCCCTACAAAGATCGAAATATTTAACCAAGCGTCCTCTAGGTGTTTCTGGTACCGCAGAACATACTGCATCGATAAAATTTTCTACGCCAAACGGTAAATTGACGTTAATTTTATGTTCTTCACCTGTTAAAATCAAATGATAAGCTTCTGGAACCCTTATGAATTCCACATCTACACCAGATTCATCATGAAGGATATATCTAATGGGACCTTTAAGTTCACCTTCAGGTGGTCCAACAGCACACATTTCATGAAGTGATATCTCAAATTCAAATCTACCGCGTACAAAACTCGAAGCGAAACCGCCAGGTAAATTATGTTGCTCTAAAAGAAGTACCCTTTTTTGTGATAAAGCTAAATTAAGCGCTGCACCGAGACCACCGAGTCCTGCACCGATGACAACTACATCATATGATGCATCAAAACTTGAACTTTTATGAATAGTACTACTCATAATTTAATATTCTTTTTTTTAATTATAAAACTTGAATATTGGAATTTAAATAAAATCATAATTTAGAAAAAAAATCTTTTATTCCATCTGTAGCATCTATAATGAAATCTGCTGGATTTAAACCAAAATAATGTTGAATAATATTTAATACAAAATTCAAGTATCTAGATGTGATTTTAATCTTAAATCTTCGATTCAATTCACTTATGACATTTTTTTTAAACCACTTCTTTTTACCTTCGCCAGCCTCTTCTTCAAGAAAATTTTTTAGATTAATCACTACAGAATAAATTTTTTGAATCTCATTTTTTAAAATTATTAAAGAAGTTGTTGGATCATATTGTTTAAAAGCTTTTTTTACTATTTCTGCTTCATAAATTAATAAATTTTGTGAAATCCTCTTATTTTCCCCTTCTAATATTGTTTCTGAACTAATATCTAAAACTAATATGTCTTTATATTTTTTTATATTTGATTTATATTCTTTCATGTTTCCCACAGTTATATGCATCTCAAAAGCATTCCTTGTAATTTCTTCAAAAACTTGCACTATCTGATCATATATATCTTGAATATCGTACACTAAATGGATCGGTTTTTTTAATAATATCGCATGGATTATGTATGCAAAAATCTTTCTTTGTAAAATACTCCGGACAATGTTATAATCTTCATCCGAAATTTTTTTCTCTTCTATAACCAGTTCATCTTCTTTAGTAGGAACTTTTTTTTCTACTACTTCAATCCCTTCTAAAGTTATATCTGGAATAAAATAATCCCGTACTACAAAATTTTTATCAACATAGGCTATAAATGAATCAGAACAAAGTTGATTTTTAGTAACTTCAATAGCGCAAACTCCTCTACTACTAGATTCAATTACTTTCCTTGCAACTTGAATCTGTCCTTTCTTTCCACATATGGGACATTGAATACGAATCTTTTTAAAAATATCAGAGTTATCCATTAAAGCTATCTGATTATCTATCCACTTAATAATATATATAATTTATATATTTTTTTAAGAATACAAAACTTTATTTCTTTATTTTTGCCCAATTTCGCTCGATAAAATGAGCAATGAATATACAGCTTATAGTTGATATATTCTCTGCAATTATAAACGATTGAAAAGAATTTAAAGATATACTACAAATAAAAAATGATAAAACATAAATTAGCGTAAAGCTCAAAAAACATAATATTAAGGGTTTAGTAATAGGAAATGAGAAAAATTTAGTTTCTTTTCCTGATTTCTTTCTAAATTGGCTTTTTATTTTTCGACGTCTTTCGACATCTGCTATACTTTCAAAAATTATTACTGCAGCTAAAATAAGCCCAATCGTCACACCTATTGGGATTAAAATTACAGCATAAATCGAGCCGATTAGAAAAACGTATTGAGCTATTAATATATAAATGACTTGAAATAAGCCACAAAACCCGATTATCATTAATCCCAATCCCAAGAATTTTCCGTGCACCCATCTTATTCTAATTGGCATAAAAGTCGCTAATTCTTAATTAATTATTTATTCTATTCCTTCGAAATATTTAATTTTTTTGATTTAAATTTTTTTTAACATAAATTTTTATTTAACATAGTCTTTTTTAAGCATTAGGAGGAGAAATTTTTAAGTAAAATAATACGATGATTGAAATCTGGAAATTAAAACAAATTATAAACATACTTACCAATAAAAAATTTAGATTTTTTATTTGTTTAGTAATCTCCATTATTTTAACATCACATATCTTTGACAAATTAATATTACCACTTACAATAGGGGTTATTATTACCACTTTTATTCTACTTGTTATATTTATTTTTGGAATAGTTCAAACTATATCAGTAATAATCTCTTATTTGTTAAAAAATGAAGAAAAAGAAATGGTTCGAAATATTAGGAATGAGGCAATTAAACAAAATTTGATTAAATTAATTTTAAAATTTGAGGAGCTTAAATTTTTTAAAATGGATGGTGCTTCACAATCTCTTCTTGATAATAAAGAATATTTATTGAAAATAACTCACATTTTTAATCAAATGAATCAATATATTAAAGAAATAGAAGATAATCGTGCATATGAAATTTTTTTTTTATATACAATTAATAGAATGAAAACTGAATTCAAGTATTTAAAGAAAGTAGCAAAAAAAGCACAAGACTTTTGTGTTGTTTGTGGCCAAGTAATTGAATTTCCTGAAGTATTTCCAAAAGGTTTTCCTGATGATAAGAAAATATGCTGTTTATGTAGGGATTCATGGCTTTATCATTACGACAAGAATTATAAGTCTCGCAATTTTAGAAAATCGGATTATAAATTGAAAGACCACTATAAAGAATATAAAGATAAACTTGAAAGTTTATTTTTAATACAGTAATTCAGTTCTATTAAATATTAACACTTCCTACATTCGAATTGGAATTCTAGCTTTAGCACGTATTAATTCAAATTCTCGAAAGGTTAAACGAGATATTTCTAATGCTTTTCCAATTGAAATCTCACCACGCATGTAGAGTTCTAATGCGTCCTGAATTTTCTTTGAAAGAGAATAAAAGTATTCCCGTTCTATTGGTTTTATTAAATTCTCTTCCGAAAACTAATATTTTTTCATATTTCTTTTCTGAACCAAATTAATAACCTTAAATCCTTATGAAAAATAAAAAATTTATTCTCTAATATATTTTTTATTCTTTATTCTATAGATCTCGAAATAAATGAGACTTATATTAAAATGGGCCGAAGGGGACTTGAACCCCCGACCTTCCGCACGTCAAGCGGACGTCATAACGACTAGACCATCGGCCCTTGATTGTTTAATATTATAAGTAGAATTATTTAAAAAACGTTTATCTTAAATAAATAATCTAACATTTTTAAAAGATTTTTTTATAGGGATTATTATGAAACTTATTTGTAAAACAAATCAATTAGAGTTAAAGAAAAATCAAAAACAAATTGAGATAATTATTGGATTAAATCCAAATATTTTTGAATTTTTTTCCTTTAAATTAATATTATGAAAGTGGCTTTTGGTAAGGTAAATTTAACACCAAAGGATTATATTGGCAAGGCAATGGCGGGTTATACCCGAACTAAGCCATGTTTAGGGAAATTAGACGATATTTATGCTTATGGCATTTTAATAGAAAATAAAGAGCTACATAATAATAGCAATAGATTACTACTCATTTCTACTGATTTATTAAAAATCCCATTGAGCGTATCTAATTATATTAAAGAAAGAATTCAACAATTCATGCCGATTAATCCAGAACAGATTCTAATCCATGCAACCCACACGCATTCCTCTTTTGATTTAACCGGAGAGTTTTATTGGCAGGGAGGAGTTCTAAATGTGATGAAGGGAGTTATGTTTGGTGCTAATAGAAATGATAAATATCTCGTTTGGATGACTAAAGAAATTGTAAAAATGGTTAGCCAATTGGTTAAAGATTTAATCCCATGCAAAATAGCTTGGACTAAAAAGCAAATTGATGAAAATATCATCATTAACCGACGTCATCCTACTCGGCGATCAAAGTCTGATTTGGGCGTGATTGCTTTTCGTAATTTAAAAGATAATAATTTAATTGGAATAATAATAAATTTTTCTTGCCATCCAACGACATTATCATTTCTAAATAACAAATTATCGGCTGATTTCCCTGGTAGGATTGTTTTTAAAATTCAAAAATTAACCAAAGAGCGTGTAAATGCAGTTTTTTTTAATAGTTATGCTGGCGATTTAAATCCTATTACTACGTGTGGAACAGATTTTGAGAATCTAAATAATAATAAAACTCTTATTTATGATCAGTTAGGAACTTACAAACATACAAAAGAGATTGGATATTTCTTAGGAAAACAAGCGTTACACCTTGCACAATCAATACCTCACGTAGATTATTTTGAAATTGTCGAATTAGATTTCTATATTAAAGATTTTTGGATTCCCATGAAAGATTTTAAATATTTTTCAAAAACATGGTTGAAGAATAAGCTTCTTTTTTTATTGAAAAAATACTTATTAATCCCAGTTACAATAATATCTGGTAAGAATCCAAATTTTTCTGCATTTCATATAAAATATAAAGGTTTGAAGGCAAAATGTAACACAATTATACAATACCTTGAAATTAAAGCATCTTCTGAATTAAAATCTAAAACTCTTGGTATTATAACAGCACCCGGTGAATTATTTGAAGAAATTGGAAAGAATTTGCTTAAGAAATCTCCAATTGGAAAAGAAAATACCTTTATCTTCCAAAATAGCAACGATTGGATTTCATACTTATTTCCAACTAAAGAGTATATTGAAGTGGGAGGATATGAACCTTTCCCTAGTTTTTCACCTGTAAGTGGCGTTTATGTAGAAAAAGAAATATTAAAATTATTCGAAGAAATTAAAAATAAAATATTTAAATAATTAGAAAATTTAAAAAGAGATTAATTAGGTTATTTTTAATCTATATCCCATTTTCCTTGTTCTCTTGCCTTCTTAACTTCTTGTTCAACTCGCTCCTTCAAAACTTTATAATCGGTTTTAGCAACTCTATTTAATGGCATCTCATCAATAAATACAATTAGGGAGGGTCTTTTATATGATGCAATTTGTTTGCAATGTTCCATCACCTGTTCTTCAGTTAATTTCGCTTCGGTTTTTAATTGAACATATGCTACAATTCCTTCAGTAAAAATATTATGTTGAGCGCCAACGACTCCTACTGAAGTGACTCCATCCAACTTTGATATATGTTCTTCAACTTCAATTGGGAATACATTATATCCTTTGGGTTTTATCATTAATTTAGCCCTTCCAGCTAAATGAAGGTTATTTTTCTCATCTTTAAATCCTAAATCTCCTGTATAAAGCACACCCTCAGTAGAAATTGTTTTTCTTGTAGCTTCTTCATTCCCGAAATATCCCTTGAATACCTGAGGTCCTGTATAACAAATTTCGCCGATTTGTCCCACAGATAATTCATCACCAGCAGAGCCATCCTCTTTCATTGGTTTCCGGATACTTAATGGAGTGATTGAGTAATCATGACCCAAATTATCAAGAATATCATCAACTGTTCCATCTAATGGAGTATATGAGCAAAATCCTGAAATTTCTGTTAATCCTAAACCTGAGCCAAATTTAGGTGCCATTTTTGAAAGCTTTTCTAGGAAAATCCTAGTTACCTGCTGTCCTCCATAAAGAGCGAATTTCAGACTTGATATGTCAAATTTATCATAATCAGGCAAGCGCCACTGCATTTCAAAAAGCGCGGGTATCTGTCCCATTGCTGAAATTTTATATTTTTGGATTGCTTCTAATGATTTTCTTGCATCGAATATATGTAAAACTACTGCTGTCCCGCCTACATATAATGTTGTCATTAATTGTTCAGCATTTCCACCCACATGACTTGGAGGTAGATTAACAAGCATTAAATCTCCCTCCTCGATGGCAAAACCTTTCGAAAGACACATATTCTGAGAAGTAATTCCAATATTTGTTAACATTGCAGGTTTCGGCCATCCCGTTGTTCCTGTGGTAAAAACAATTAAAATTGGATCATCTTCTTTAACCTTAGCACATTCAGCTACAAAAATCTTCATTTCTTCTGGACTTTGCATTACAATTATTGCTTCTTCCTTAGCTTGTGCTGCAAATTCATATGCTGGGATAATCCCTTTTCTTACCCTATCACTGGGAGGGCTAAATTGAATAAAGTAATCAATCCAAGGACAATTATCTTTAACTGCTTTCCCTATCATACCAAAGTTAGCCACAGAGGTCTTACCGAGATGACAATACATTTTCGTTTTTTCTTTCAATAAACCCATATTCCTCAAAATTTCTTGTGGTTTAAGCCTTAAATCGAGTGGGCACCATATTACTCCAAGTTTAGCACAAGCATATGCCAAGTATATATGTTCCATAAAATAGGGAAGCGAAGTAACTAAAATATCTCCCTTTTTAAAACCCATCTTCCATAATTTTATTGCATAGATATTTATTGCCTGATTGAACTCTTTCCAAGTAATTCTTTTATCAGCATCAGCATCAATGAGGGCGATTGCACTTGGTTTTTCCTTTGCCCATTTTTCTATAACCTTACAAATAAAATGAGGAAGTTGAGCGAATTCCTCTTCTGACATATTTATTGCATTTTTTTTTTTGTTTTTTATTAAATTTTATTTATAAATTATTTGATAATAATGTTATTATTACGTTAAAATAGAAATTTCTCAAAAAGCTATAAAATTTTTATAATATTATTCAAAAATTTGTTTAAAAGGGAAAAAAAATAAAGTTTTTTAAAATGACGGAAGATATTAGTTTATCCTTTAATAAAAAGGAAGCAGAGATTCTTTTAAATTCATTGAATCTCTCAAAAGAGTTAAATCTTTTACCCGATGATAGCCATCTTTTAACTGCATTAATTAATAAGACTTTTAAAGTTGCAAAAAACCTCATTGATGAAAATATATACACTAAAGAAGAAATTAATCGTTGTGAACAAAAATTAAAAGAATCTGAAAATAAATATCGTTTTTTCATAGAAAATTTTCCTGGAATCGCGTTTCAAGGCTATCCAGATTTTTCAGCTGCCTTCTTTGATGGTAATATTGAAGAAATGACTGGATATACTGAAGAAGACTTCACTTCTGGACGAATTAAGTGGGATAATATTATTCATCCAGATGATTTGGAAAGAATTATAAAATTGGTTAAAAAATTTCATTCAACATCCATGAATTCTGATATTCGAGAATATAGAATTATAAATGAAAATGGTAAAGTCCGTTGGGTTATGGAAAACATTCAAAAGCTTTATGATAACAGAAGAAAAGAAGAAATGGTACAAGGTACCATTATTGATATTACCGAGAGCAAATTAGCGGAACAAAAATTAAAAGAATCCGAAGAGAAATATCGAAATATTCTTGAAAACATGCAAGATGGATATTATGAAGTAGATCTTCAAGGAAATTGGACTTTTGCAAATAATTATATTTGTAATTATCTAGGATATTCAAGGGAGGAATTGTTGGGACGAAATTATCAAGAATTTTTAGATAAGGATACGGTAAAAGAAGTTTTTAATAGGTTTAATCAGGTCTATAAAGACGAGATTCCTAGAAATACTTTTGAAACTTATGTTATTAGAAATGACGGAAAGAAACGATTTATTGAAGGTACAATTTATTTAAAGTATGATTCTCAAGGAAAAAAGGTCGGTTTTGCTGGCTTTAGTCAAGATACGACAGAACACAAGAAGATAGAGGAACAATTGCTTGAAAATGAAGATAAATTCCGCACTCTTTTCGAGCAAGCAGCAGATTCAATTTTACTCATTGATGTGGAGACGGGCGAACTAGTTGAATTCAACAACAAAACATGTGAAAATCTTGGTTATTCTCGTGAGGAATTCAAGAATATTAAGATTCCTGATTTAGAAATCATTGAGTCTCCTGAAGAAGTTAAGAAACATTTAGAGAAAGTCGTCAGGGAGGGTACTGACATCTTTGAAACGAAACATAGGACAAAGAATGGTGAGATAAGAAATGTAATAGTAAGCTCTAAGGCTATTAATATTCGAAGGAAAAATTTTGTTCAATCCATATATCGAGACATCACCGAGCGCAAGAAGGTGGAGGAAAAAATTCGCTACCAGGCGGAGCTCGTGGAAAATGTTACGGATGCCATTTTATCTCTAGATATAAACTATAACATTAAAAGTTGGAACAAGGCGGCTGAAGAAATATACGGTTGGAAAGCCGATGAGGTAATTGGGAAAAATTTACGGGAGGTTATTCCTGTTGAATTCCTTTACGATAAGACAGAGGATGTGCTAAGAGAATTCGCCGAAAAAGGGTATTGGAAAGGCGAAGGAATCCAACACCACAAGGATGGATCTCAATTAAACATTCTATCGGCGTCGAAAATTGTTAAGGATAGTTTGGGAAAACCAGTTAGTATGGTAACTATCAATAAAGATATCACCGAGCGCAAGAAGGCAGAGGAGGAATTGATCAAAGCTAAGACCTTCTCCGAATCGATAATAGATAGTTTACCAGGAATCTTTTATTTATTTGACGAGAAAGGCAAATTTCTGCGGTGGAATAAAAATTTTGAAATAGTTTCCGAATATTCGGCTCAAGAAATATCAAAAATGAGCATATTAGATTTTTTTAGGGGAGAAGATAAAAGGCATATTGCTGAGAGGATTCAAGAAGTTTTTATTAAAGGCAAATCTACTGCAGAAGCGGATTTTATATCTAAAAGTGGAAAAAAAACCTCTCATTATTTTACAGGACTACGGATAATAATAAATAATACACCTTATCTTGGAGGAATGGGAATTGATATTTCTGAACGCAAGAAGGCGGAAAAAAAATTGCAAGAATCAGAAAAACGGTATAGGGATTTTATTTCAGTAGCCTCTCATGAATTTAAAACTCCATTAATCCCAATTATTGGCATTCCACAAATCATTTTAAAAGACACTAATTTAACTGAACAGCAGAAAGATTTTATTGACGAGATTTTATTAAGCGGTAAAAAATTAAATAAATTGATGGATAACCTTTTAGATACAACTAAAATTGATGCAAAGGGTATTGAATTAAACAAACATGTAATAGAGATCAATGCCTTAATTGAGCAATGTATTAATGATCTTTCTTTCTTAATACAATATAATAACCATACACTTGTAAAAAGATTACAAGAAAATGTAAAATTAAATATTGATAATATTAAAATATCACAAGTGTTAAATAATTTCATCTCTAATGCAATTAAATACACCCCTCAAAATGGAATAATTGAAATTTCCACACAAATCGATAAGGATAATAATTTCATTTTTTCAATAAAAGATAATGGGATTGGAATAGATAAAAAGGATGCAGATTTGGTCTTTCAAAAATTTGGAAAAATAAGAGGAGTAGAAATATCTCAATATAACCTTGATACTTACGGAAATGGTCTGGGGCTTTATATTTCAAAAGAAATCATAAAACTCCATGGTGGAGAAATCTGGTTCGAATCGGAAGGTAGAAATAAAGGAACAAAATTTTATTTTAAAATTCCAAACAGATGAATATTAAAGAATATGGATATGTCGTATTGAAAAAATTTTTATTATTCATATCTTTTAAATTATCTTTTTGAATTATATCTTATACTTTATAATAATGAAATAAACGAAATCAACAATTAAATATTATAAAAAATAAATTTATATTATAAAAATCGACCTCTTCCTTTTTCAAAAAAAAAAATTATTTTAAAGTAAGGAGTAATGAAAAACAAAATAAAAAGTCTTACAGATCATAAGCAAGCGGAAGATGAACTAAAGAAGAGTGAGGAGAAATATAGATACCTAATTGAAAGATTAGGGGAAGCCGTATATCGCATATCTCTTCCTGACGGGAAATATGAATACTTTAATCCTGCTACTAAACTTATTTTTGGATATACTGAAAAAGATTTTCTTAATAATCCAAAATTTATAGAGAAGATAATGCATCCTGATTTTAAAGAATATTTCAAGGAGAAATGGGGAGATTTGATAAAAGGCATTGTGCCCCCAACATATGAATATAAGATAATAGATCCAAAAGGAAATGAAAGATGGATATTACAATCGAATAAAGGGATATTTAACGAAAAAGGTAATATTATTGCATTAGAAAGTATTTGTAGGGATGTTACTAAGCAGAAAAAAGCAGACATCGCTCTAAGAACAAACGAAAGAAAATTTTTTGCTCTCTTTGAAAATGCAAATGACGCGATTTTTTTGTATAAAATAGATAAAAATCAAATACCAGACCAATTTTTAGAAGTGAATAAAATTGCTTGCAAATTATTAGGATATAGTAGAGAAGAATTGCTTAAAATGACCCTTCTAGAAATAACTAATCCTATTCAATTAAAAAATATATCAAAGTTAATGAAAATGAGACAAAATACAGGAAAATTAACATCTGAAACGAATGCCTTAACAAAAGATGGTAAAAAAATTCTCTGCGAAATTAGTTCTCAAACATTTCAACTAGAAAATGAAAATGTTATACTCTCGACTATAAGAGATATTTCAGAGCGTAAGAAAACGGAAAAAAAATTAAAAAAATCTGAAAAACAATATCGAGAAATGATTACTTATTTAGATGTGGGTTTTTATAGCATCGAAATAGATGGAACGATATTAAACTATAACCCCAAATTTAGTGAAATCTTAGGTTTTAAAAACTCTGATAATTTGATTGGGTTGAATGTATCTGATTTTTGGCAAAAGCCTGAACTTCGAAAAGAATATCTAGAGGAAATTATGAACTTAGGATTTGTTAAAAATTATATTTCCCATAGTAAAAAGAAAAATGGTGAAGAAATTGTTTTACAAGTGAATTCACATCTATTAAAAGACGATATGGGAACACCAATAAAAATTGAAGGGACAGTTATCGATATTACTGATAAATTTAGATTAGAACAAAAATTAAAGGAATCCGAAGAGAAATATCGTAGTATTCTTGAAAACATGCAAGATGGATATTTTGAAGTAGATCTCAAGGGAAATTGGACTTATGTAAATGATTATGTCTGTAAATATCGAGGTTGTTCAAAGGATGATTTAGTGGGAAGAAATTATCGAGAAATTTTAGATAAGGCAAATATAAAAGAAGTGTTTAAGAAATTTAATCAAGTCTATAAAGAAGAGATTCCAAGAGGGACTTTTGAGACGCAAATTATTAGAAACGATGGGAAAAAACGTTTTGTTGAGGGCACAATTTATTTAAAGTATGATTCTAAAGGAAAAAAGGTAGGTTTTTTTAGTTTTTCACATGATGTCACCGAGCGTAAGAAGGTGGAACAAAAATTGAAAAAATCTGAGGAAGAGCATAGAAATATGCTAAATAATTTAGATGTGGGTTTTTATAAGGGTGAAATAAAAGGCAAGTTGTTAATGCATAATATTGCAATTAATAAAATATTAGAATGTGATCCATCTAAAAATTTGATAGGAACATTTGCAAAAGATTTTTTCAAAGATGAAAAACAGATGAAATTATATTATAATACATTAATGAAAAATGGATTTATCAAAAATTTTATTGTCGAGCTAAAAAAAGAAAATGGAGAAATCATGACTGTCTCTTTAAATTCTCATTTAGTTGAAAATAAAATAACTGGAGAACAAGAAGTTGAAGGTACTGTTATTGATATAACAGAAAAATTCAGATTAGAACAGAAATTAAGAGAATCCGAAAAAAGATATAGAGATTTTACGTCAATAGCCTCACACGAGTTTAAAACACCCTTGATTCCCATAATTGGAATGCCTCAACTTCTACTAAATGATAACAACTTAACTGAACAACAGAAAGATTCCTTAAATGAGATTTTACATAGTGGCAAAAAATTAAATAAATTAATTGATAATCTCTTGGATACATCTCAAATTGAAAGAACAAGTATTGAACTAATTAAAAGAGAAATAGAAATTAATACTTTAATAGACTCGTGTATTTCTGATCTCTCTTTTTTAATAAAACAGAAAAATATTATTCTCATAAAGAACTTACAGAAAGATATAAAGTTAAATATTGATGACAAGAAAATCTCTCGGGTTTTAACGAATCTCATTTCGAATGCGATTAAATATACGATTTCGAATGGGAAAATTGAAATCTCTTCACAAATTGATAAAGAGAATAATTTCATTTTTTCAATAAAAGATAATGGTATCGGAATTGAGGAAAAGGATAAAGATTTAATCTTTCAAAAATTCGGGAAAATTAGAAGAGAAGAAATCGTTAAATATAAACTTGATTTTCATGGAAGTGGTTTAGGTCTTTTTATATCAAAAGAAATAATTAAATTACACGGTGGAGAAATGTGGTTTGAATCTGCTGGAAAGAATAATGGAACTATTTTTTACTTTAAATTACCGAAAAAATTAGTTAAATAAAAGTGGATTTGAAAAAATGGAAGCAAGAAAAATCTAAAAATATCTACTACTTTAATTTATCTTCTTACCAAGAAAGAAAAAAGATAAATAATTAAGGATTATTTTAACATGAAAAATAATCTAGTAGAAAAATGAAAAAAAATCAATTTATCGCAGTTATAATTCTAATCTTATCAATAATACCAGTATTTTTTGTCGTTATTAATACCATCATCTCAAAACAAATTAACGATATTTATCTTAAGGAGAATGAAATTCATCTCGAATATTTTGAATTTCCGGGTTATGCAAATACAAGAATTAATGGTATTTGTTGGATGACTGAAAAATATCGACTTTATACAAACCACTCGCAAGACGGCATTATTTTAATCCCAGGTATTAATTCGAGAAAAGAAAGTAATGCTGAGAAATGTTTTGAATTGGTAAAACGAGGGTTTTTTGTCTTTATTATAGATAAAAGAGGGCATGGAGATAGTGACGGCTTATTAAGTTTATTAGCAAACGAGCCCTTGGATATTATTAAATGTATCGATTACATAGAACTCAATTATCCACAAGTTAATTCATCTAGAATTGGATTATTTGGATTGTCGTATGGTGGTGGAGCTGCCTTAATTGCACAAACCCAAGAACAAAGAATTCTAACAACCGTTGTTTATCACCCCTTCTCAAATATTTCTGACTTATTAATTGATTTTCCTATTCAGCATTTAATTGGAAACACTTTAGAAATACAGTTTGATGAACAATCCATTAAAAAGAATTCACCTGTAGAAATTTTAAATAGCTCAAATACTCGAAATCTATTGATAATCCACGGAACAGAGGATTTTACTGTTAAGTTAGAACATTCACAAATAATATATCAAATCCTGAATGGAGATAGTAGAAATGATATCGAATTGATTGAACGTCTTGACCTTAATCATGTGCAAAATATAAACAATGAAACCTCCTTAAAATATGCAATTTCGTGGCTGTTGCACTACTATAGGAATTCAAGTATTGATATTACCAATCTCGATAAGGAGATAAATTATTGTCATTTGTATGAATTTCAGGGATTCACTGCCAATAATTTGGAATTTTTATCCGTTATCTTTCTTTTTTTCCTCCTAATTGGCGGATGGATTTTATTTTTTGGTGATATTGGGATACCATACTACTCTGATATTCGTAATTTTAGACAAAAGAATAAAAAATCAACCCAAAATAGCCCAAATTCCTTGCTTTATTTTAAAAACCAAAAGGAATACCCAAATTTTAAGATTATAATCTGGGTTTCTATAATTTATATATCAGGATCATTAATAACAACGCTTTTATCACTGTTAATTAATCCATCTCTAATAATCGGTTTTCTTTTTCTTGGGAGTTTAATAATCATTTCAAGTATTCTCTTATTTTTAAAATTAAAATTACCTATTTTACTATCTATAGATAAAATTACACTATTTGAGAAAGAAGAAATTGAATTCTTTATTAAAAATTGTATTTGGATTTTTTCTTCATTTCTAATATTTGGATTGGTTAATAATATTTACACTTATTATATCATCCCTATAGGAAGGATTCCGATATTTACTACTACATTTTTTATAAATCTTTTTTTAATTTCCTTTGTATTTTGTCTAGATTTTCTAGTAATTCGGATTTTTAAATTACATTATGGGCTTTTAATCAATTCATTATTGAGACTTATCACATTATCGATATTTCTATTGTTTATTCCGCTACCATCGTTTAATTTTCCAATAAATACTACGTTTTTATTTTGGCTCGGAATTCCATTATCTGCGATATTGTTTACGTTCGTTGCAAAAATTCTAAAACCAATAACTAAAAATGAGCTAGGTGCATTAATTCTCATTTCAGTAATAACCTCAACAATTTTAGTGTATTATTTTTTCAGAACAATCTGATTTTTATTATATTTTCAGATTTTTAGCTAATTTAATAAGGCAAATAGAAAAAAATTAAATAAGATAGTTTTAATTGAATAATTTTTGAACAAATTTGCTGATATTAGCTATTGCTTCTTTTGATTCAGGTAATCCAAAAGCTTGAAAAACATGCATCATCTCATTCCACACTTCCAATGTTGCATCTACACCAGCAGTTTTAGCGCGTTCAACAAAAAGTCTCGAATCATCATATAGCATTTCACTTGTACTAGCTTGAATTAAGAGGGGTGGTAAGTCTTTTAAATCCGCAAAAAGAGGAGAAACTAAAGGATCCCGAGGATCTGCCCCTGCTAAATATGCTTCACTCCACCAGAACAACCCAGCATCCGCTAAAAATGGATCTGTTTTCGCATTTTCAAAAAATGATTCACTTGTGCCCAAATGATTAGTTACTGGTGAAAGACAAAATGCCCCAGCTGGTATTGATATTCTATCATCTCGTAATTTAATAAGAGTAACGAGCGCTAAGTTTCCTCCTGCTGAATCTCCGGCAATAATAATATTCTCCGGCTTAAAATTTTCTGAAAGAAGCCAATTATATACGTTGATTGAATCTTCCAGTGATGCGGGGTAAGGATATTCAGGTGCAAGACGGTAATCGACGCTCAGTACTCTCATTTTTGTAGCCCTTCCTAGTTGAACTGTGAGTAATCGGTGATCATTCGGAGACCCTAATATGAATCCACCTCCGTGAAGATATAATAAAACTCTATCTTCTACTGCACTTGGAACAATTTGCCATTCTGCTGGGACTCCATTTGCATCAATTATCTTTATTTTAACATCTTTAGGGATTGGGTGTCTTTTTTGCACGAGATCCGCTCCATATTCGATACCAAATCGATAGAATCTCGTCAAAAAGAGCTGCTCATCCTTAGTTAAAAAACCGCTCATATTTTCTCCTTTAAAAAACCGCTCATTTCCATCCATCACTTTTTTCCAAAGTGCCTGAAAATCAACTCCTTTATTCTCTTCTTTCTCCAAAAATTTAGGAATTACATGTAGTTGAATACCTAGGTAAGCATCCATAATTTTGAGTACGTCGGGACGAACCTTTGATCTATCTAAAATTGTCAAGTGATATTCTAACTCCTATCGTTTACTTTTTATTATTTATAATTTCTTCTTTATATTAAATTATTACAAAAAAGTATTTAGCGTTTAATTAATAATATAAATAGAATTGAACAATTAATAAGATAAATTTATTTTAAAATTATGTAAAATTAGATAAAGGTGGTCCTTAACACTATTCTTATTGCTTATCCCACTTCCTTTCATTAATTTTCAATTGAATACTACGTTTTTATTATGGATTGGAATGCCAATTTTTGCTATATTACTTATATTAATGACAAAAATTCTAAAACAAATAATAAAAAATGAACTAGGTGCATTAATTTTTTTTTCAGTAATAGCATCAACGATTTTAGTTCATCTTTTTTTCAGAACAATCTAAGATTATTCAGCTAAAAATTATATTTCGTTTATTGTTGATTATGAATTTAAATTAAAATAGGCGAATAATATAGAATTATAAATTTATTTAGATTGATTGTAATACGACTCTTATATCTTGAATATCTATCCACTTTATTCACCTTTTTTTTCTTTCTTGCGGGAGGAATCAAGATTTACAAGAATAATTCCCAGTATTACTAATAATAAAGCAAAAGGATAGATGAAAACATCGAATTGTTCTTGTAAAAATATAGCAGAGAGGATTACTCCAAATAAAGGTACTAATGTTTGGAATATCGCAGCTCTACTAGCATTTAAACGCTTAACTCCTTCTAAATAAAACGTATATGCTCCTACTGTAGATATAAATGCTAAATATGCAATCCCAATCCATATTCGAGGTGGTATATTAAAGTATTCTAGCGGATTAAGAAACTCTGGGCTAACAAGTAATGCTATAGGAGTGGTTGCTAAAAATCCAAAAAAAGATACCCAAGTAATTATCCATAGCGATGATGGTTGATAAGATTTAAGATTATTTTGGATTTTATTCAAAAAATAACGTGAAGTTACCGTATATACAGCATAAGCAAATGCGGCTGCCAATATTAATATATCTCCAAGGATTCGATTCGAGACATCTACATTCGGAGAAAATCCTACAACGATGATAACAGCCATGAATGCTAACAGAGTTCCTGCAACTTTTTTCCAAGTAAAAAATTCTGTTTTTAAGAATTTGCTGGAAAAGATAATAACCCAAATAGCGTTTGTTGCGACCATTATACTAGCATCACTTGCAGAAGTGAAAATTTCACCTATAAGATAACCTGCTTGATAAATTGTTACAGATGTTAATCCCATGAAGGTTAATATTTTCCAATTTTCTTTTGCAAATCGCCAATTTAAAGTTCCTTCTTGATATTTCAGAATCAGAAAAAAACAAATTACGGCCAGAAAATAACGGATTGTTGCTATCATTAATGGCGGAATAGTCAATCCTCCAACTTCTTCAGATACTAACCATCGACCTAATGGCCAGGTACCTCCCCAAATAACCATAGTTAAGATTAATAATATATAAACAATGATCTCCTGTTTTCTATTAACATTTGAGATTGAATTTATTATTGATTCACCTATTGAAAATCTCTACTAATCGCAATACGAGTATTTTTCCGTATCTTTCCATTTTCTCAACTCACATTTCTTTATACCACTTACTAATTAAATTAAATATTTTTGGTCCTTACAGCTGTTATAAATGATTTCAAATTCTTGAGGAATTCTTCTTTATTATCGATTCTACTCACCAGTAAATTTTGCACATCCCATACCAAAAGAGCTGTATGACCTGGATCTACAATCTCTTTTAAATTCAAATATACCGTTTTTAATCAATCTTTTATTTTTTTACATAATAAATATATGTATATTTTAAATTATTTTCTATGCAGCCTTACTAATTCTTTCAAATATGAGCATTTTTAAGTTTTAAATAAAACTTTAATTTAAAAGAATTCAAACTTAATGTCTTTAATTTAAATAAGATTGTTTTTGTAAGAAAATATAAAAAAAAGAAATTAATTAAAATTTACAAATCTCCCTAATAATAGGTATGTGTGCTGCTTATATTGACTAATCGAGGTAAAATTATTCCCGAAGGATAAGATGGACCAACAAGTAATGTATTATTTGCGATATAATAGGTTAAATAATTAGTAGATAATGGTTCGCCAGTATTTGGATTCACAGCAAAACGATCTGCATTACTACTTGAAATAGCCACCCGAATTTTATGACCAGGAGCCCAAACATATGCTGAACTCCAACAATCTACGAGAAGTTTATAAACATCATTTTGATTGCCTGACATGAAACTCACATCTTCAGGTAAATATCCCTCTCTACTCCTAACTGTTAAAGAACCATCAGTAATTAACATCGATCTTCCATCTGGATAAACATCTGTGAGTTTTATCGTAAAATCTGTATCTGTACAGTTCGATGTTACAAATAATTGGCCCCAAATTCTTCCAACAGTCTCGACAGATTTTGTTAAATTATCTGTCTCAAATATTAAAACATCCGCTCTGTTTTCAATCTCTCTCTGATCCATGGGTCCACATAGATCAAAAGGTTGATTTTGTCCACCAAGATTAGGAACTGGATCTGTAGGGTCGAATAAATATGAATAATTCATGTTATTTGTCCCTACTGATAAATTATTTAAAGTTCCTCCAGCATTGAAATACCATGTGTCATTTACATAATCGAGTGGCCAATCATAGGTATATCTCCAATAATTCCATTGATTGGATTCTTCAATAACACTGCCCATTATATAATAAGCAACTCGTTCTTCATCCCAATTTGTGGGAATATCCAACAGAGAATCATCAAAAATCTCCTGTTCCCAACCTAATACCAAATCATATCCATTAGAATTCAGTGGATATGTTAATTCCCCTTGTTTTGTAGATTGGAAATTTACGTGAGTCCATGGTCCAATAATCATCTTTTGATGCCCTTTAGCACGTGTAGCGCCCATATCATCGTATCCTATATAACCATCAATTGTTCCTTGAAGAAAATGGTCATACCACCCTCCTACATGAAGTGCTCTAACAGTTACATTAGAATAATGTGGTCCCAATGGTATTGATAAGGAAGTTGAATTATACAAAACAATATTTTTTGGGTGAAATTGAAAAATCAAACTGATCTGATAATCATAATTATCAGGTGCAGTACTTTCTATCCATGTCTCTACGGATGATTTATGATAAGAACCTTGATATATTGCATGATCATACATCTCTGGTGTTCCAAACCATAATTGTTGGCATAATAATCCCTCAGGGTTCATTCCTGCATAATAATATTGATTCATACAGAGAGCACTCGCCCCGGAACTCCCAATTCTACCATTACACCAAGGTTGAGCTCGCACCCATTCAACTGTATCAACTCCATCTAAATAAGATTTAGTAAATAATTGAAAACTGGAATCACTTTCTGAATCATGTGTCCCTCTCATATCTTGAATTACAACATGATATCCTTGTGGAAGATACAATAATTCTGCTAGGCTGTAACTCCAGCCAGTTTTTCCATATGGTGTTCTTATGAGAATAACTGGTCTAGGTGCTCCAAAAAACCCAGGGGCAAAATAAACATCAGTTGCTAATTTCACGCCATCGTCCATTTCGATCATATAAGTTTGCCTAACTGGTGGAGCATATACTGCAGCACTTATAATAATTGTTGTTGGAAAGGCAATAAGAACTATCAAAATTAAATACTGAATAAGTTGAGGAAGTTTATTGAGACGCCGTTTGCTATATTTTTCCAATAAATCTGACAACGAGAAAGAAGAATTTTTTAATCCGTAATACAAATAAACAAGAACACTTATGCCAATCGCAGCAATTACATAGTTTTCTTCTTCAAATATATACCAAAAAATCCCTAAAACTGGTGAAAGAATGTTAATTAGAGTTCCCAAAATTTCTATAATTCTAGATCTTCTCTCTTCTCCAATTTTTTTAAGATAACTGCCAGTCATCATAAGCGAATAAAAGGAAATAAATGCAGCAATAGGTAGATACAACATTCCAACTAATATTAATAGCACCTGCTTTAAAGTGA
>JAHQWG010000044.1 GCA_029856045.1 Promethearchaeia archaeon
TATAGATTCGTGGGATACAGAGTTAGGTGCAAAACTATGGGAGACAGGTTTAATTCTAGGTTATCCTATCGAGAATACATTATCTCTCTATTATAAAGATTCAAAAAAAGTAAAGGAAAATAATAAACAAGCTTCATTTATAGATAGAAAATATTAAATTCCTACCTCTTGTAGCTTCTTTTAATTAGAGTGTTTATTTCCTCAAGAGTAGCGACTTTAGGATGAATAATATAGTTCCGAAGTTTGATTGTATCATCACCGATTGCTTTTAATATATTTTCAGGCACTTTTTTATCCTTAAAATCCATCCACATACCGATTTTTTTAAGAAATATATCCATTTCATTACATGCTTCTTCCGCTGCAACTTCATCAGACTCATCTTCTAATTTAGGATTAAATAGTCTTCCTACCGTTGCATATTTAGATATTGCATGCTTCCACGTCCATCGGTTTATTTCAGGATACATAATTGCAAGAGATTCTCCATGCATTATATTTGTCGTATGCCCTCCAATAGCCATACCTATTCCATGAGGTAAGGTTGTTCCCGTATTTGTAATACAAAGACCTCCAAGGGTACTACCTAGAGAAAGCGCTTCTCTTGCTTTCCTATTTGACCCATCATCAACAGCAATTGGAAGATGCTTGATTACTAGTTTTATTGATTCCAACGCAATAAGATCGATATAATATGATGCATTTATGTTTAAATAACTTTCAAATGAATGGCAAAAAGTATCAAAGCCAGCAGAAGCTGTAATATGTGGTGGAACCGTTAATGTGAGTTCAGGATCAATAATACTAACCCTCGGACAAAGAGACCAATCAGCAAGCGCAGATTTTATTTTTTTATTTGCATTTTTTACAACTGACATATTTGTGACTTCGGCACCTGTGCCAGCTATAGTAGGAACTGCTATAATTGGAAGTAGCTTTTTATTATCAATTTGTTTTTGCCCCAGACGGTAATCCCATGCTTCTCCTTCATGGGTAGCACCGACAGCCACAGCTTTAGCAGTATCAATGCTAGAACCACCGCCCACTCCTAAAACAACGTCAATTTTATTTTTAATTGCCATTTCAGAAGCAAGATTTATACATTCAATTGTTGGATTGGGAATAACTCCCTCAAAATGAAATAATTCAACACCTGCCTCAGTACATAAATTTTTTATCTTTTCAAATAATGGTTGTAAAGCTGGAAAGGATTTGACCGTTACCAAAAGACATCTCTTTCCAATACGCGCAATTACTCTCCCTATTTCATTCACACGACCCCATCCGAATCTAATACGGGTTGGTTGATAATAATTAAAATTTCTCATATTATTTTCTCAAATATTTATTAAAATTATTGAAAACTTTGATTATACTATTTGTGAGTTATCTATTTATTCATTATCTTATTTTAATGTTTATTTTTATTTTTTAGATTGATTACTTATTCGCCACTCTTTACCCTTTTTTTAAAAAATATTTTCAATTATTAAATAAAAAAAAGGAATGATAAAATGATTGAAGATACAGGAAATTTTTTTGTAAATTTTTGCCTTGATAGAGTTGAAACTCTAAGAAATATGAGAGAAGAAATATATAAAGAGATTGGAACGAAAAAGGGAGATATATTTCTGAAACATACCAACCAAATGGAACTTGATATAATGAAATTTAGTAATACTAATAATACAGATACTAAATCACTGAATAAAGTACTCCTAAATAAAATTAACTTCAAAAAACTTCTTGAAAAATAAAAAAAAAACTAATACAAATTAGCAATAATTGGATTCAATAACGTTATTATCTCAGTCCTATGAGAAAATATTTCCTCCATTGTTATAGTTTCACGGTGAGATTTTGAATTTCTCAAATCAGCTAAATACAAACATGCATCTTTAATAATATGTAATGTCCCATTATCAATTTTATCCAATAAACAATCCTTAAATTCCTTTATTTCGATTAAACTCTCCTCATCCTCAAAAGATTCGATAATTTTTACCCAAACTCCCAATGGAATCGATTTATTATCTTTAAGCCATCCAAATTTTTTGTAAATATCAGGAGACATTTGTTTTTGAAAATATTTCTTTTTAATTAAAGACTTAAAATGAACAGATATACATTCATCCAGCATAATTTCAAGCGCTTTAGCATAATTATTGATTATCGGAGAAGCATCAGGAAGATCATCATTTGATTTATAATATTCAAATATCTTCTCAGCAGAGATCAAAGAATCGCGAACTTTTTTACTCGTAATTTTATCAAGTTCTAATTTATCGGAATTATTTAATTTTCTATAGATCTTATCTATCCTGGAAGCAATTTTACTAAGTAATTGCTTGTATTTCTCCAACCTTCCCTTCTGAGCTTTAGGATTTTCAATATATTGCTTGATCTCTGCTTCAATAAAAAACTTTATTACTTCTTTAATATCCTCTACCGATTTAAGACCGTGCTCGATTATCAGTTTTTTTAATTCTCTTTGTTGAATTTGACCTTGGTTTAATCTCACAATCTTCTCTTTCAATACCACTAAATAATTCTCCTCAAAAAGAATATCCTTAATCGAATCTCCTAAAAAATTCAATTTGCCAAATCTCGGTTCTTCATTACCACTCATAATCTTATTATTAATTTACGTCTCTTGCATAATTTTTTATTTCTACGTTCTTTTAATATAAGACGGGTTGTTATTAATTCTATAAATCATAAATAAAAAGAACATATATAAAGAAAAAATTGCAAAATGTAAGCTTATTATTCGTTTTTAGTTATTACATCAAAATTATATTCATTTATTCGACAAATTTTTCTAAAAATCAATACATTATTTGAAATTAACCACTCAGATTTTAATAAAATTTTTAAGCAAACAACTTAATCCAAAATAACTAAATAAAAGAACAAAAAAGTTTTAAATTAATCAATCAAAAATTAAAATTGTAACAATTAAAATCAATTTATTTTTGAAAATTAAATTGTTAAAAAATTATTCATAAAAGTGTTAAAAAAATGGTTGATAAAGGTAAACTTGCTAAGTTAAAGGAGAAAATGGAAGCAGGTGCAGATGCTGCTAGCGTTGATGATATTCCTCTTGTCTGGGACTTTTTTGTTGACCTAGCAAATGAAAACGAAGAAATCCAAGATGAGATCGCTGATGCCACTGTTCGAGTACAAATGGTTTTAACGGACGCTGATAATAAGTATTGGTTAAGAGTAGAAGAAGGAAAAATGAGCTGGGGCGAAGGAACGATTGATGACCCCACATTCACGTTTAGTGCAGTTAAAAAAATCGGAGTTGGGATGCTCTTCGGAGAAGTTGATGCCACCAGTGCATACATGGCGGGAGATATAACAGTTGAGGGGAACCTCCAAGATGCCATGTTCTTCCAGGAAATTATTGAACTTTCCATGGAAATTGCGGAAGATCTATTTGATGAATTATAGGCTTAGCTTTAAGTAAATTAATAAAGTAACACTAAAATTTCCTTTTCTTTTTTTTTCCAAATTAATTAAAATTCAATTTTTTTTCTTTTATTTTTATTAAATAAACTAAGATGAATATCAATCTAAGAAAAATAATGGCGCCCCCAGCGGGATTTGAACCCGCGTCGCAGGAGTGACAGTCCCGAATGCTCTCGGTCGGAACTCATTATAGAGTTTGCGAAGACCGGGCTACACTATAGGGGCAATAGTATAAAATAATAATATGATAAATGGTAAAAAATTTAAAAATTTTATTGAAATTTTAGGACCAAGTTTTTAGGGGAAGATTTGTGTTTTAAAAGTTGTTTGTTTATTTCTTTTTAATTTTCATTTTTAAGTTTTTTGATGATATCTTCAAGAATGTTTATGATACGTTCCTTGTATGGTGTTTGATTGGGGTAATTATAGCTGAAGGTTTTCCAATGGGGGCGTTTATGTCCCAGTTTAAATTTCACGCCGTTCATGGAAGTCATGTAGGAGTTATTATTTATTTTAGTGGCTATTTGGTCGGCTATTATATACCAATGAAATTTTGTTTTGATGGCGGCGCCAGTATTGGTAGGTGCAGGGTTGATTCTGGTTTTTATGGAATTGAATTTAAAATTCCATCTATCAGGAGTATTTTTAGTTTCATACCATTTACCATTCTTGTAATTCCAATGATGTGAATTACCAATTTTCATACCAGAATAAATTTTATTATTATATGTTTTAAGGGAATCATACATTTTTTAAACACCAATTTTTCTATGTAATTCTTTAATTATTTGTTCTATCAACAATTTTTTCTAACTTATTGTGTCCCAAGATAATTTTTCTTAATATTAGTAATAGCCAATATAAAATTATCATATAAATATAATGAAGGTCTCCCAATTTTTCGTTAATAATCCCTTAAGCATTTAGAATTTTAATATTTGGATTTTAAAAGCAATATTTTATAAAAAAAACCTTTAATGAATGCATTAATTTTATTTAATTAAAGGAAAACCAAAAAATTAATATATTTGAGAGTTGCATTATTAAAACGTTGGGGTTTTTTTATCTATTTAAAGTTGTGTGCATAAATTTTGGTTGATGATAAAATCAATAAAGATTTGATTGAGAAGTTCAAAAAAGGAACCTTTAATTTGGAAAGAGATTTTAAAGACTACCTTAATTTAAATAAGGAGTATTCAGAAACAGATCCTGATTTTATCGATTTTATTAAAGATATTCAAAAAGTTTTTCAAGTTAAATTAAGTGATGTTGATTTTAATTTTTGGGTGGACTTTTCTAATGGTAAGATAGAATATGATTTTAAAATCCATCCCGATCCCAATGTAGTTATTCTCATGACTAAAAAAGTACTTACTGATTTTTTATTGGAAAAAATTGACCCTGCAATTGCTTATATGGCAGGTAAAATAAATATAATTGGGAGCGTTTCAGATGCACTCCTTCTTGGAAAATTGCTTAAATATTCTACTACTAAAATGCTTAAATAATAAGAAATGACTTTTTGGAAAATTTTTTCCTTATTTTAATTTGAAATATTTTTTTTTTAAGTCTTTTTTGTATTTGAACCATGGTGGTATTAGTTGCATATCAGAGTGTTTATTAATATTATAGCTAAAACTCAATGGATGGATTAATTTAATAATATCTTGGGCTGTTCCTTCATTTTTCAATTTTCCAGACTTTGCTATAAAGAAATCCAAAAATTCCTTTTTAATTGATTTTTTCTTAATTTTAGATTCATTTTTGCTCATAGAATCTTCATTTTACAAAAATTATTTCTAAAAAAAAAATATATAATAATCTATATAAAACTGTAAGGATTAAGTGTTTTTGTTAAATTAATCAAATATTATATATTGCATTGAAATTTATAATAATATGTAAATCTATAGGGACGTAGCTCAGCGGATAGAGCGGTGGCCTTCGGAGCCAAGGGTCGGGGAAAGATTCCCGTTTCGGGGGTTTTCCGAAAGTTCAAATCCCTCCGTTCCTACTAGAATTTCAATAAAATATGTTTCTTTAGTTTGAAATAACATAGAAAAAAATTAGAAAAAAACTCACTTAAGATAAGTAAATGCTATTAAATTTAAATTAATAAGATATGGCAATCAAAATTAAAGTCGAAATATTACCAGAAGGATTTTTTATTGGATTTTTATACATAAGTCATTAATATGATTATTGGTTAAATTAAATATATATAGGTAAAAAGAGAATAGAAGAATAGAGTTCATTATGAGTGTTGATCTTGATCTAATTATCCAAAATGTCACTCAAAAATTTTCAGGGATTTATTTTCTTCTTATTGCTACTGAAAATGGAGTGGTGGAAAGATCATATATTAATGAGGATGAATTTAATCCGGCAAAAATCGCTATTAATATGTCTATGACGTATGAATCGTCAGAGGATATAACTTCTGAAATTGGGATTGAGAAACCGGATTTTTCTATCATTCATAGTCAGAACTTTTATATTTTAAGTATGAAAATTTTGGAGCATTTAATTATTATATTATGTGATGATCAAATAAATATCTCTGACATTTTCACTACAATTAACGATTGCATAGTTTCATCTTCTTAAAACTAGCATGATTAACTTTTTTATCTTCTTCTTTTACAAAAAAAAATATTTTTATTTAAAATGTTTCAAGGTCTGAAATTAATAAATAACAAGAAGCTTTAAAGATATTATAAAATTTTTTATAATATTAAAAAGGTTATAATATTATAATGGAAGGTATCGATTTTCCTCCCTATTTGATTGAAAAAATCTTTCCCCCGAAAGAATGCATTAACCTAGTAGATACAAATGATGATGGATTATCTGATTCTATTCAAATTCAAGCAATAAATTGGGTTTTACCATTTACAATCCCTGAAACGATTGATTTAGGTGATTTTAATTTAGAAACAACTGATTTATCTAGTATGATACAAATTATGATCGATTCGGAACCTTTAGAAATCTATGATATGAAATATTTAAGAGAAAACGCAAGATTTTTTTTCAAGGGAAATAATTTTACATTCAATTCCATTTTGGATGGAACACTTGCTGGACAAACTGTTGCTGTGGGAGATAAATTAACAATTTTATTGAAATTAAAGGAAGCAGATACGAAAAAGCTTGAAGAGAGTAAGGGAAAACATGAGATCATTATAAATATAAAAAGCCTCCCGACTTTAACTATAAAGTATGAGTTATTTGAAAAAAACATGAATATAAAATTTGATCCTAGTAAAACTTAGGGGATTGGAAATATATAGAATAATGAAATAATTAAATTTATAACAACTTAAAAAAAAAAAGATCATTATTACTAATAATATTTAGATGTGATTTAATGAGTATTAATTGGGTTTCAATTGAAACTGATCCAAGTAAGAAGTTAAAGGTTGAGGGTCGAATTTTATTAGATTTTCGAGAGAAGGTAAATGCCTTAGAGAAAGTCTTGACTTCTAATAATGCAGAACTAAATAAAATGAAAAATGAGTTATCTGATACTAATGCGAAATTATTAGAAACTGAAACAAAATTATCGGTAAATGAAAAGAATCTAAATGAAGCTAATGATAAATTATCTTTGACAGAAGAGAGTTTAAGTGAAGCTAATGGGAAATTAGAAACAACGGAAAAGAAATTAAATGAAATAAGTGAGAAATATGAATCTACGGAAAAAAATTTAGCTGCCACTAATGAATGGTTAGCTTCCACTGAGCAAAGTTTAAGAGAAGCAAATGAGAAAATAAATTCTTTTGAACAAGAATTAAATTCTACTAAGGATGATAAAGATACTGGAATTCATAAAATGTCTGAACTTGAATCGACTTTAAAAGAAAGTAATACTAAAATTTCAGAATTAGAAGAACAATTATCTGAATCTAACAAAAAATTTAAGGAATTTGAAGGAAAAATCAATTTAATTACTGATGCCGAGCGAATTATCTCTGCAAAGGAGAAGGAAATTGAAAGTTTAAAAGTCGAATTAGAAGAAAAAGCTAATAATATAAATGAACTCAATAAAAAACTCCAATCTATCGAATCCGAACTTTCAGATGGAGATAAATTTCCAAGCCTATGTGCAAAAATTCAAAAACTTGCCGAACTGAAAGGTTTCATTACAGATAAGGATATCGAAGATCTCCTCAAAGAATTTTAAGAGTTAGTTAATATTTTAAACTCTTATAATTAAATCTCTCTTTTTTTCGGGTACTATTCGATTTTTAATTATTTTGCAAATTACTTTTCGATTGAGAAATTAAGATAAAACACAATTGCTAATACTTAAAAGAGATAAAAAAAAATGATTTATTTAACAATTAAATTTATAATAATGAAAAATAGAAAGATAAATATAAAAATAAATTTAGAATTCAATATTTTAGAGGTGTTAAATAATTAGCGTTGAATGGCCTAAAATTGAATCTGATCCATCTAAAAAATATAAGATTGACGGACACGTGTTATTAAATTTACGAGAGAAAGCAGATGAACTAAAAAATCAGTTAAATTCTTCTAAAGCAGGTTTAGAAAAAATAAGTGATGAATTAAATAAAACAAAATCGAAATTATTAGAGGCTGAAGCAAAATTATCAACAACTGAAAAGAATTTAAATGAAGTTAATGAAAAATTAGTTGGTACAGAAAGGAATTTAAATGAGACTAACGAAAAGTTGAATTCTACTGAAAAGAGTCTAAGCGAAACTCAAGAAAGATTATCTTCCACAGAACAGCAATTGAGTGAAGCGACTGAAAAGATAGATTCTCTCGAACAAAACTTAAATGTAATTAAAGGAGAGAAGCAAGCTTTAACCAATAAATCAACTGAACTTGAATCTACCTTAGAATCAACTAAATCGGTATTACATGATATAAGAAATAAAGATTTTGATTTGGAAAAACAACTTGAAGCTTCAAAATTGAAAATTTCAGAATTAGAAGAACGAATACAGTCGACTTCAGGTAAATCATCTGATTTAGGGCAAAAAATGTTATCTAAAGAAAGAGAAATGGATGAAATAAAATCCGAATTAGAAGAGAAATCAAATGAAATAAATGAGCTTAACCATAAAATTAAAACATTATTATCTGAATTATCAGTAGGAGAAACGCTTCAGAAAGTTCAGACCAGAATACAGGAAGTGGTTGATTCGAAAGGTTTCATAACTGATAAGGAAATTGAGAAGTTAATTCGTGAGTTTAACGTGTCGCTTTAATAATGCGAGGAGTGTGAGTGGAGGGAATAGCACGCTTTAATATTTTAATTTTAAAAATCTTATTTTGATTTTTTTGAGTAATTAATCTTTTATAGAAATTCGTTTAATATATTTTATAACGATTATAAAAAAATTGATATTAATGAGTATTGAATGGCCTAAAATTGAATCTGGTCCATCTAAAAAATATAAAATTGAGGGAAACGTATTATTAGATTTACGAGAGAAAACTTATGACCTGGAAAAACAACTCTCTGCTGTTAAAATGGATTTAGAAAAAAATAATAATGATTTAAATGAAACTAAAGAGAAATTATCAACTACTGAAAAGAGTTTGATCGCTCTTAAAAAAGAAAAGGATGATTCAGATAAGAAAATAACCGAACTTAAATCTGAAATACAATCGGTTAAATCAGATTTAAATGATGCTAATGCAAAAATTTCTAAATTGGAAGAACAATTAAAAAAAGAATCTGAAGATACATCTGAATTGCATGAAAAAGCATCAACAAGATATCGAGAAGTACAAAAATTAAAAGAAATAATTGATGAAAAATCAAACGAAATTAACGAACTGAGACATAAAATCAAAACTCTGATGTCTGATCTGTCTGTCGGACATACTTATGAAGGTGTTCAAAAGAAAATCCAAGAAGTCGTTGACCATAAAGGCTTCATTACAGATCGAGAGATACAACAACTCTTCAAGGAGTTTGGATTAGATCTCTAATTATTTAATTTATATAGCTTATTTTATTTTATTCTGAGCATTTTTTATTTATTTTAAACTTGGATAAGAATGAAATTCTAAATTAATCTCCCATATTTTTCAATAAAACACGCTTAACTACTCTATTAACTAAATTTTTAAAAATTATATATCCCTTTATCTGTTTTTCTTTAAATACATATATTCTATTTTTATTTTAAATAAATTAAAATTTAAAAATTTCAGAAGTAAGTTAATTATTTACTCGAAATTTCCAATTAATGAATATTAATAAGTGGTCTAATTTGAGTGAGTTTGGAAATGATTATGACGATTGGAGTGATGATGATTTTCCTGATGATTGGGACGATGAAGGTGCAGATAATAAATATGTAGATAATGATGACGAGCTTCCTGATGATTGGGACAACGAAGATGTAGATATTGACTATTTAGATGACGATGATGATGATGAGCTTCCTGACGATTGGAATAATGAGGATATGGAATATAAAGAATTAGAAAATGATAACGATAACGATCTTCCAGACGATTGGAAGGATGATTCAATTAATCCAAAAGAATCTTTCCAACCGAAAAATCTCTCTCTAACAGAAGATGATTTAAATCAAAATCATCAATTAGAGAATAACTTAAACGGTTTTTCTAAAGATTTTGACGAGAAAATAGGAGAAATTGATTCTAGAATTAAAGGAAATATTTCAGAATTGTCCTTGATAAAAGATTTATTAAGAAATGATATAAAAACTTTTACTCCATATGGAGATGCACAACACTATGATCTCATTATTGAAAATAACGATAAATTTTCAAGGATCCAAGTAAAGACTGGAACTTTTAATAAAGATGGATCTATATCCTTTCCACCATTTAGAACTTGTAAAGGTGAATACAAAAGTTATGAAGGAGATATTGAGTATTTTGGTATTTTTTGCCCAGAAAATAATAAATCCTACCTTATACCAATAGAGAGTGTTGGGTATGATAATAATTTTAGTATATTTCGAATAGGGAAGGAAAAGCAAGAGAAATTTATCATTGAAGTAGGTTCTCATATTGATTATAAAAAAAATAAAAGTATAATTTCTAAAAATGACAATTCCATTCAATTAATGAAAGAAGGAAAAATAGTTTTAGATCAATTAGGCATAAATAAAGAAAGAATTCTTATTTACGATGATAATATTAAGTTGAATGAAGGCAAAACCAAACATGTTTTTCATGAATTTAAGATTTCTGAAAAAAATAAACTTATTGGTCATAAAATTACAACTCCTACACAAAAAGACATTTCTAAAGTGGCAGTTTCCTCAGATCTTATGAGAACAGGCATTATTATTAGTAATCCTATTAGAAACAATAATAATTATGATTTTATCCTAGTAAAGAATTATGAAGTAAATCGTAGAGATCTCCAATTTAAAGATAAAATCAAAGAGAATACACCGCAATTTTATAAAGTAAAAATAATTGAAGCAAAAATTGAAGAAAATAAGATTAAAGTCCCTTCAGATGAACTCAATTCAAAAACTCAAATTGATTATTGTGGGATATATGATCCACGAGCTAATAAATCTTATCTTATTCCTGTTAAAGATATTCAATTTGAATTGAAAAATCCTAATGAATATTTGATTAATAAAAATAAAGAATTGGTCGAAAATTTTGATCCAAAAAAGTATGGTGAAATAAATGAAATGATAATAGCTAGAGAATTTATGAAAAATGGCTATAATGTATTTACTCCCATTATTGACAATGAAAGATATGATTTAGTCGTAAAAAAGAAAGGAAAATTTTACACAGTTCAAGTTAAAACTGGTAGAACTTATTGTGAAAAGGATAGTGCATATGTGAGATTTGAAGCTTCTGTTCAAAAATCTGATAATTCTAGAGTTAATTATAAAGGTTATGTAGATTTTATAGCGGTAATTAATCGTAATTCGGATCATTGCTATTTAATCGATGTAGATAAATTACCTAATACTGATGGAAAATTAAAATTAAATGAAGAAGGAAAGGTTCATCACGGAACAATTTGGGCAAAGGATCAAGAATTTAAGAATATAGTTAAAATTGTACAAAAGTATGACATTGAGCAACAAAGAAAGATAACGATTAATAAACAAATACGTGAAATTACTAATAAACCCATAGAAATTCGGCAAAATTTAGAAAGAAACCAAATAATAGACATTTTAAGCGGAAATATAAATTATGACGATATAAAATCAACAAACAAAATGTTAGATGAATATAGAAAAAATTTTGAAAATAAAAATCCTAAATCTAAGGCAATATATCAAAACATCATTACTAGAGATTTTAGAGATTTCCTTATAGAAGTCCCTGAATTAAGAACTCAAATTATAGAGAAATTAAGACAAGAAGGTCTTTATGCGGAAGATGATAACAAACATCAAAATGTTTACGATTATATAGATAAATTTTATGAGGAAAATGGCAGAGGTCCTAATACTACTGAGTTGTATCAAAAATTTTTAAATTGTAAAAGTTATATGTTAAGAAAAAAAATTAATGAAATTCGTAAAAATAAACCACATTATTATAATGATTTATAATAATCATTTGATTTTCAAAAAAGAATAATTCAGATGATTTTATGCCAAGGAGGGGATTTGAACTTTCGGAAAGCCTCCGAGGTGGAAACTCTTCCCCGATACCTGGATCTTCAGTCCAGTGCGTTCCCGGGTTGCGTTGCATAATGGAAAAATATTGATCCACTATACATCTACGCCACCTTGGCTTTTCTTTTTTATTTATTCTTTTACTATATTTTATTGGATTAATTAAAAATATTTTAAAAAATTATGTAATAATTGTTTTGTGAATTAAACGATTTAAAAATATAAGAAGAAAATGCGCCCGCCGGGAATCGAACCCGGGCCACAGGCTTGGAAGGCCTGAATACTACCTCTATACAACGAGCGCGCATTAAATTTTTAATATAATATTATTAAGAATAATCTATTTTTTTTTAATTTTTGGGAAATTCATTCATATAATTTAATAGCCAATTCATAGAAAGTAATTATTCTACTTGTGATAATCCATGAATCTAGATTTTCATTATAGAGGCAAATCAAGTTTTCAGATATAGATAAAATATCTTCATTAAACATTCCTTTTTGGAAACCGCCAATAAGAACTAACATTTTTTTAGTTAAATCTGAAGAAAATAAGGTAATTGGATTTTTGGTTAAGTTTCCTTTACTTGAGAGTAAAAATTTTTCATCAGGATTTATATCAATAATTAAATCTTTTAAGGAGCCAGAATATTCGGATATTAAAGTTTCTTTTTCGGATTTGATATTTCGGTTAATTAATAATTTTGCTATGAGACCTTTAAATCTCTCGTAATTACGTAGAATCCGTAGCCGCGGATTAATTTTAAAAATTTTATTATTTATAGTATGAATATAGAGTTGTAAAAGCCCCTTTTTATTTAATGGAGAGCCTAAGGAATTAAGTAGGAATTGATGCACGATATCGGGTCTCCCTCTTTTTTCAGCATTGGGAAGTTTATACATAATTGGATGATATATTGCATTATCAAGGATCATAGAGGGGTAATAATTAGGATCATAGTTCTTATTTGTGATTTTTTCTGATTTTAATTCATTAGGTATTAATTCAAGTCCAGTTTCTGCAAGAATTATAATTAAAGGCGTAAGATTTCTCAGCTCTTTATGAATAATTTTCTTTTTTTTCTTTTCTTATTTTCGGGTTTTTCTTTTTAATATAATAACGAGTTTTATTATTACAAATAAAACAAGTTAAGGTCACATGAGAACCTTTTCCCCGACGTGATTGCATTCGATAACGACAATTTACTCCGGGAACAAGAAATTTCTTACAGGAATGACAAATTCGCCTTTTTAATTCCTTGGGTATTTTTAAATTTGCACTCCGACTGTAAGCTTGGCAGAGTTCTATATATCTATTTGCCAGATCTTGATCTTTCGGAAATATTTCATCCGCTCTATCAAATAAAAATTTTATCCGTGAGAAAGCGATTTTTTTAATAATTTGTTTATTTTTTTTCATATTATGGAATTTTTAGGAGAATATTTTTTTTTAATATCATATTTTGAAATGATGAAGGTGTGCCCTCGTACATCAAGTAAAAAAGAGTTTGTTTTATTTTTGACCAGTTCAGCTAAGTCTTTAATCTCTATTTCAGCCAAGGCTGATTTAAGGGCGTGAATTTTTAATATCTTTTCTTTTTTGAGCATTTTAGATATATGATTAATCAACCCCTCGGAAGTTATCCTTGTTTTTCCAATATTAACTAACGCTTTGCTATGTAATACATCAAAATACTTATTTCTCAGATTCATTATCTTAAATTATAAAATTTCCGAAAATTTTTTAATTTCTGTTGATTTTTACAAATAATAAATAAATTAAAATATTCATAAAATATCAAGTTTTGCTCGAGCAGTATAGAAGTTATGTCGATTTATAGTGTAGAACCAATAATGTTGATACAAGCAGTATCCGAAAAATTAAAGGAATATTCAGAAATAACACCCCCAGAAGATAGTCAATTCTGGAAGACCGCTTTTTACAAAGAGATCGCACCTTTGGACCAAGAAAATTTTTGGTATATTAGATCTGCATCGGTCTTGCGAAAGGTCTGGAAGTTTGGTCCAATCGGTGTAAATCGAATGAGAAAAAGGTATAGTGGAAAAAATCGAAGGGGTTCAAAACCTGCACATAGTGCAAAGGGCAGTGGCAAAATAATAAGAGTAGCAATGCAGCAATTAGAAGATGCAAAATTACTAGAAAAAACAGAAAAAGGCGGGAGAAAAGTATCTCCCGAAGGTATATCGCTTCTAGAACGAACTGCTCATTGGATTCTACGAGAAAAGTAAAAATCTGAACACACTTTTTTGCAGGGTCTATAAGTTCAGAATTAAAGGGTGTAATAATTAATGAGTAACGAAGATGAAGAACTGGAAAGAATAAGAAGAGAGAAATTATCACAGATTCAACAACAAGCTGCACAAGAAGAAGTTACAAAACAACAACAAAAAGAACTCGAATTAAAAAAATATAATATAATGCGGCAAATTCTTTCACAAGAAGGAAGGCAACGATTAGAAAATATTAAATTGGTAAAACCAGAATTTGCTCAAATGATTGAGTTACAATTAATTCAGATTTTTCAAGCAGGAAGACTAAGAGGTCAAACACCATTATCTGATGAACAATTTAAAAAATTATTAGAGCAATTAACCCAGAGTTCGAAAAAAAGAGATTTTAAGATTAAACATTTTTAATTAAAAATTAAGTAAAATAGATATTAAAGCTGACAAACATGAGTAGAAATAAAGATTTAGCCCATAAACTCCGCAGAGGTAAAGCACTTAATCAAAATCGCTCAGTGCCAACATGGGTAACGATGAAAACACGTTCAAAAATAAGAAGTTCTCCTTATTCCCAACGACATTGGAGAAATCAGAAATTAAAGAAAGGATAACAAGAATGGTGTGAAACGTGGGTAAAAAAAAGGAAAAAGAAATTAGTCTTGACGACCTAGAGGAAGAATTAATTGAAGAAAAAGAAGAAACGGGAGACGAAGTAGTAGAGGAGGAAGAAGAGATTGAGGAAATCGAAGAAATCGAAGAATTTAGTTTAGATGAAGTAGCTGAGAAAGAAGAAATTGAGGAATTATTTGAGGAAGAAGAGGCAATTGAACGAGAAGAAGAAATTGAAGAAATTCCGAAAGAAGAAGAAATTATCGATGAAAGAATTTATATCGTTCCATTATATAAAGCTAGACATGGACCCAGAAAAAAATGGGCAAAAAAATCTGTTAGATATTTACGAACATTTATGACTCGCCACTTTAAACCTGAAGCTTTAATTATATCTCAAGATGTTAATGAAAAAATATGGTCTCGAGGTATAAGTAAACCCCCACGAAAAATCAAAATAAGAGCAACAAAAAATATAGATGGACTAGTAGTGTGTTATCTGGCCTAATTCTACTATTTAGACAAGAAAAGTGAACTGATTGGTTATAGTAAAGTCAAAAATTTTTGGTGTCAATTCTTTAGGTGTCTATTTAGCAGCAAATAATTCTTGGGTCTTATACCCGCTGAGTATTGACCAAAATTTACTTTTAAAATTAAAGGAAAATTTTGATCTTTTAATTCCCATTAATATTAATAGATCTCCACTTCTTGGTGTCTATGTTGCATTAAATAATAATGGAATTCTCTTACCTAGAATAGTATATGACGAGGAATTTAAAAAACTAAAAAGAGAAGTTGGAGATTCTTTTCAGATTGAAGTTATTAACTCATTGGACAATGCTTTAGGAAATATGGTTTTATGTAATGATAAAGGTGCTATTATTAGTTCTTTTCTCAAGAACCATCAGAAAGTCATTAAAGATGTTTTAGATGTAGAAGTGAATGTATTTGAATTCGGAGGTAATCATCTTCCCGGCTCTAATGGAATTACTAACAATCATGGTTGTTGTATTCACCCCCTCTCTACCGATGAAGATGTTGATATTGTCTCTAATTATTTAAAGGTACACGTTGATCTCAGTACGATCAATCGGGGTATTCCCTATTTAGGTTCTGGGGCGATCGTAAATGATACAACTGGAATTTTTGGTTTACTTTCAACAGGTCCTGAATTGATGAGACTAACAAATGTTCTCCACCTTTAATCTGTATTTTATTTTTATTAGAAATTACTAAAATTTTAATGTTTAAAAAAATATAAAAAATTAAATTAAAATAATCGAATCAATCAAATATCGTTGAAATTGCAGTGAGTGAAGTCAAAATCTTTAGAATTTCGGGATTTTACACTAAGTCTAGAGTGAAATATTTATTTAGAAAAGATGTTCGGGCTATAAAAGAAGAAGATGCACTTGAAAAAGTCTTAACCTTAATAACTTCAACAGGTTTATTAAGGAGGCATATTAAAATTGAGAAGGTTGAAGTAATTAAACCAGAAGAAACAAGTGATATGCTTTTAAGAGAAATTTCCACAACCAAATAAAAAATATAATATTTTAATTAAATATTTTGTGATTAAAATGAAAAATCAACAAGATCTCCAGCGCCAACTCCAAAACCTAAATTTCCTACAACAACAATTCGAATCTTTAAAAAACCAGATTGAAATTATCGATAATTCCCTACATTTAGTAAAAACTACTAAAAAAACAATAGAAGGTCTTACAGAACTTAAATCAGGAGATGAGATAGTTGTTCCAATTGGAGGAATGGCTTATATTAAAGCTAATACTTTAGAACCTAATAAAATTCTTATGTATGTAGGCTCGGATGTTATTATTGAAAAAAACTATGAAGAAAGTACTAAGTACATTGATGAGTTAATAAAACGTCACAATGAACAAAGAGAGTTATTAGAAAATCAATATATACAGTTAGATGCCCATATAAAATCAATAACACCAAGAGTACAACAACAACTGAGCCAATTTCAAGATGGTCTTCAAAAATAAATAAAAATGATATTTTTTAGTGGAAGAAACCAATTTAAATCATGCTGGAAAACCTAAGAAAGAGTTTATCCTCGTATGTTGAGAAAATTTCAAAAAAAACTTTATCACTTGAAAAGACAGAAAAACCGCTTAACACCTTAAAACTAATTTTATTGCAAAATGATGTTGCCCTAGATGTTGCAGAGAGGGTTTGTGCGTTAGTGAATGAAACTCTTGAAAATGAAATTGTTGGCCGATTTAAATCTACTAAAAATTTAGTGAATTTTGCACTTAAAGATGCTATTTTTAAAATTCTTGATGTGAAACCTATTGATTTACTAAATGACATTGAAAAAATAAATAATCAAGGCAAGCCATACATTATATGTTTTCTTGGTGTTAACGGTACAGGAAAAACTACTACAATTGCTAAGCTTGGAACATATTTAAAGAAACACGGCTTGAGATGCGTTGTAGCTGCTAGTGATACATTTCGAGCTGGAGCAATTGAACAACTATTAGAACATATGAATAACGTTGGAATTAAGGTAATTAAACATGATTACAAATCAGATCCCGCCTCAGTAGCATATGATACTGTGGAACATGCGGCTGCAAAAAGTATAAATGTTGTTATGATAGATACTAGCGGCAGACAAGTTAGTAATAAAAACCTTATGAATGAAATGAAAAAAATTGTGAGAGTTGTTGAGCCTCATTTGGTTCTATTTATAGGAGATAGTCTTGCTGGAAATGATGCCTTAAAACAAGCCAAAAAGTTTAATGAAGAAGTTGGAATTGATGCCTCAATTTTAACCAAATTAGATGCGGATGCAAAAGGAGGTGCAGCATTATCAATTGTGTTTGAAACTAAGAAACCTATTCTCGCAATAGGAATTGGTCAAGGTTATGATGATATAGAATTATTTGATGTAAATACCTTCCTTGAAGAAATATTTAGTTTAGACTTGGCTTAATAAAATAATGAAACATTTCAGAAATTAATTTAAATTATAAGTAATAATTATTTTAATAAAAAATAGATTTAAATAACGATAAACCTTCATGATAAATTATGAGTAAATATGAATCTCTAGCAAAATCAGAATCTTCGATTAAAGAAAGAATAAATAGTTTCCTTCAAAGTACAAAAAGAATAATTAAAGTTGCAACTAAGCCATCCAAAAAAGATTATTGGCTTGTAACGAAAATATGTTTGATAGGTATGGTGATACTTGGAGCAATTTCCTATGTTATTCAGTTATTGTTCTCAATTTTATCCCAATTGTTGGGTTTTGTTTAATCTTCCTTCTTTTAATTGCTATTTAATTCTGTTTTAAAAAAATTATCAGGCTTTAAAGTTATTTATTTAATGAATTGGAATTTAATAGAGAATTTCGATTTTTATGAAAATTAAGGTTAATTGGATTAATGATTTTGGTTTTACGGCAGAAGTTAGACATTTTAAAAATGTATTAATAGATGAACCTCTCTCTTTTAAGGGAAATGATCGAGGACCAAGTCCTGTTGAATATATATTAATTGGAATTGGCAGTTGTTTAGGTGCTTCATTTATTCACTGCTGTAAGATTAATAATTTTGAAATACAAAAACTAAATATTGTTGTAGATGGTAAAATGACTCATAGAAAACCTTATAATCATTTAGAATTAGCATATGTAAATGTAGAATTAAATATTATTCATTTTGAAGAAAAAACAAATGAAAAATTTGAAAAATGCCTTGAAATTTTTAGAGAATACTGTGTAGTTTCAAACTCCCTTATAAGAGGGCTGCCTATTAATGTAAATATCAAGCAAGATTTCCGATAGTTGGTCGCACTCTGTCAACTTAGTTGTCGTTCATTTTTTTAAAAAAAATAATTTCTGAATTATTAAATCTTCAATACTTTTATTTGTCTCGGAATTTTCAAATCTTCTTCTGTTCCAACGCAAATTATTGAATTTATTTTCATATTTACTGCCAAGGAAATTAGTCTTTTAGATAAAATACCATCTATTATTAAGTATTTTATATTTGAAAATTCACTCAAATTATCAAATAATTCTGCAGTATTTAATTCAAAAAGAACATTTTCCTGTGAGTCAATTCCAATTGCTTTTTTTGTTCCTACAGAATTAGAAATATACTCACTAATTTTTGATCCTTTATCGAGTTTCAATATTTTTAAAATATTTTTATATTTATTCTTCGAATCTTTTATTTTTTTTTCAATTATTGGTTTCCTTTTACGTGATGTATCTACTGATGAATTTTTATTATTAATAATTTCTGAAATTGCTCTCTTATTTTGAAGTGCTTTAACCATCTGTTTTCTTGTTAATTCTTCAACTTCAAGACCATCAGGAGCTCTTGCAACATAATCAAGGTGTGCTACTTGCAATAATTCATTTAATATTATTGTGCCTCCCCGGTCTCCATCTAAAAAAGCAGTAATTGGGCTTTTATTATGAGTTAATTCAATTATTGACTTAGGAATTTGAGTACCTTCCACTGCAATAGCATTTTTGATATCTATACGCAGTAAATTTAAGACATCTGCTCTTCCTTCAACTATTAAGAGATCTTGGCTAATATCAACATCAGGACCTGCAGGTAAATTTTCATCTCCCCATTTTTTAATTTCACTAAGCCTAATATCTTGAGAAATTTGCTCTTCAATTTCCCTTGGCTCGGGACTATTTTCATCCCATTTTTTTAATAACTCTGTGGCTCGTTCAATAATTTGTTTTCTTTTGTTTTCGCGAATATCTTTGATATCTTTAAGGTCAATTTGTGCGGAACAAGGACCTACACGACTTACGGTTTCTATTGTCGCTGCCAATAAAACGGTCTCTTTTCTTGTTAGACTTGATGGTATAATTATTTTACCTTTAGAAATTCCCTCTTCGGTCGTTAATTCGACCTCAATTCTTCCTATTCTCCCACTTTTTTGTAAATCCCTTAAGTCTAAATCCGATAAAAGACCTTCGGTTTAGGCGATATGACCGAAGTGGCTATTTATCTTTGCCCAAAAATGGCACCGACAATATCGCTCTTTTCAACCACTCCATTTACTTTATAATTTGCTATGATATGGTATTTCGTAGTGAAATTAGAAGTATAATGATCATTATCTGAAATTATTTAATCACACTCCTCTTTTTTTGTAATTTAATTTTTATCTAAATTTTTCAATTTTTAAATGAATAATATATAATAGTGAAATAATTTTGATTTATACTAATTTCGTCATATAAATTATTTTTATTAACAATATTAAAGTAGAACTTTTCAAATTTATTTTTTTGGAATTTAAATTCAAATTTACCTAATACTTAGGTATTATTCTATTATTTAATTTTTAAATGAAAATATTAATATTATGTATTGGGATGAGAAAATAATTGAAAAGATATTTACAACTCACATTCATAAAAATTTTAAGACAATATATAAAACAAATTTTGGTAGATTCTATCTCTATTTTAAAAAGGATAATGAAAATGAAATCTCTGGTAGAGTTGTTTTTTTTCCTTCATCTTATTGAAATTCTCCTAATATTTTTATTAAACCAGTTAAAAAAAATAACAATCTTAAAATTAGGAAACAATTTTTATAGATTCACCTCTTTTTTATTCCAACAAAGTAATTATATATGACTGGAAATAATTTGATAGAATACTTACTGGTGTTTGGTGGGAAAGGAGGGGTAGGAAAAAGTTCTATTAGCAGTGCCACTGCGGTTAAAGTATCTGATCTATTACCAAATAAAAAGATTCTTTTGATCTCCTTTGATATTGCTCATAATTTGACTGATTTATTTGGAGTTAAGATAG
>JAHQWG010000043.1 GCA_029856045.1 Promethearchaeia archaeon
GAATATATAGTATATGGGCTTACTTACATTCAAATCATTGATGTTGATAGTCAATCTACAATTAGTAAAATTCCCACAACTAATTTAAATACATTTGGTAGTTCTACGACTGCGGGAAAAATTGATTTTAGCTCAAAGGGTGTTGGTTATAGATTATTAATTTCTTATGAAGATTTTGATGGAGATAATTACCTTGATCATGTAGGTTTGTATAATTATTACTCAGAACAAGTTGATATGTGGGTTTATGGTAAAGAATTCATAGTATATAGCGGAAATTCGGCAGATAATGATTCAATTATTTTGTTTAGAAAATTATTTGGAAACACAGATGTACCATCGAGTAGTACTTCAAATCAAAATAAACTTAAAATGCCATTTGCATCAATTGGAGATTGCAATAATGATGGAATATTAGATGTAATAATCGGATTACAGGCAGAGAGTTATGGATCTGGTTGGGGGGATTACTGTAAAGGATCAGAAATAAGGTTTTATGATATTTCTAGCAGTGATGAAAATAATGCAATTGAACTAACTGAATATTATTGGGAACTAGATCCTTTTAGCTGTCTTATGCCTTATTATACGCCATCATATGAATTTTTTGATTCTATTGAAAATATTGGAGATATAAATGGAGATAACAAAGGTGAGACTCTTATTGAGCGTAATTCATATATAAAAACAACGACTCAATATTATACTGCAGTTCCGACTACTGAAATATTTGATGTAATTAATCGAACTATGCTTTATAGATTTAAGATGGATATTGACTCTATATTTCCAATTATTGATTTAAATGAAGATGGAAAAAAAGAACTTTTAGTTAGTAGTGGCGAATTAATATTCTGTGTAAATTCAAAATTTAAGATTCAAATTTTAAACCCACTGGATGAACAAGCACTAACTTCGCATAATTTTAACATTGAATGGGAGACAGATTCAAATTATGATTTTTTCGAAGTTTTCGTAGAAGGAATTAGTCAGGGATCTACAACATCAAAAATTATTCCTGTTTCTTTAAGTTCTGGGTGGAAACAAATTAATATCGTTATGTATGATAGAAGTGGTTTAATTATAGCTATTAATACAATAAACGTATTAGTTGCCCCTAATTTAATTCAATATATTTTAACTTTTGTTATTGTTGGTGTAGCTGTTGGAGGTTTCATTGTTTATAGGCGATTTAGGAAAAAAGAAAAAGAAATGGTTTTAATTGATAAAAAAATCAATGAAGGAGGGAAAAAATAGATGACACAAAAAAAAATGAAAATCAATTATGAAGTATGGAGTGAAAGATTAACGAAAATATATGGAGATGGAAAAGAAAAGTTAGAAGCGGTATCAAAAATTGATCTCCGTGTAGCACCTGGGATTCATGGATTTCTTGGACCAAATGGAGCTGGAAAAACAACTACTTATAATATGTTGGTAGGTGCTATTTCAATTACGGAAGGAGAGGCTAAAATAAGAGAACTAAAAGCTGGGTCTGTTGCCGCTAAACAACTAATTGGCTTTCTCCCCCAAGATCCAGTTTTTTATGAGGATATGGCTGGTGAAGATTATTTAATATACATGGGACAATTAGGTGGTTTACAAGCAAAAGAAGCAAAAAGAAAAGCTCAAGAATGGTTAAATTATTTTGACCTCTTTAATGAAAGAGAAAGGGAAATTGGGAAATATTCTGGTGGCATGAAGCAAAAGATTGGTATTGCAGCAGCCTTAATACATGATCCCAAAGTTTTAATCTTAGATGAACCCACGGCTAATTTAGATCCACTTGGGAGAGTAGATGTTATCCAAAAAATTAAAGAATTATCAGAAAAAGTTAGCGTATTTGTTTCAAGCCATATTTTATCTGAAATTGAGCAAATGTGTGAAGATGTTACAATGATAAACCATGGTAAAATTGTTGTATCTGATTCAATTAAGAATATAAAGAAAAGCTTTGTTAGTAATTTATATATTTTAGATACTGATATGAATGAAAAATTCTTGGAAATTTTGAAAAATGAGGATTTTATCTCAAAAGCAAGAATTGAAGAAATCGATGGTAAAATTCACATCATCCCCAAAGATCCAGAAAAACTGAGAAAAATAATACCCAAAATGCTAATTGAAAATAAGGCTACATTATTAAGCTTCCATCAACCTGAGTTATCATTACAAGATATTTTTATGGAAATTATGTCAAAAAAGGAGGATGATGAGAAATGAAAAATGAACAATCAAGCCCTACTAAAGAAATTAAGCCTGGAGCTAAGAAATTAAATAATAAATTCTTTGAATCACTGAAAACTTGGTTTGGTAAATATATTTCAATAAAAACATTTATAATAATTAGAAAAACGTTTTTTGATATATGTTCACTAAAAAAAATTATAATAACTATTATCGCAATGCTATCTCTTCCATTTATCTTTATGCTCATGCCAACGGGTATCGATTTCGGTTTAATCTCATCACATCACGCTGCAACAATAATAGGTATAGCAATTCTTTTTCCTGTATTCTTTTGGACTCTGGGAATTGCATATACAGCTATTATCGGAACTTCTGGATCACATCTTATTGCTGAAGAAGTAAGTTCAGGGACAATGCTGATATTAGTGAGTAAGCCAATTAGTCGTATTAAAATTTTCTTGGGTAAATATTTAGCAGTCATTTTCTTTGGAATGTTAATAAGTTTTATTTCCATCTTTACAATTGGATGGAGTGGAGTATTAATAAAGTCAGGAAATATTGACCATTTTATTAGCTTAATACCATTCTTAACTGCTTTGTATCTCTATAGTGTTTTTATCGTATTTTTATTCACAAGTATTACAATGGCGTTTTCTTCGATATTCAAAAAATCAAGAACTGCATCGATAGTTGTATTGATATTAATAATTTTATCATTTCTTGCCTTTATGATAATTAGAACTCTTACAGGTGCTTTATATGGAATGTTCCAAATTTATCACTTCGATCTTGGTTATCATTTAGGAAATGTTTTTGTTCTATTTATTGAAACATTGAATGCTATTCCACCCTCAGCAGCTTGGCAAAGTTTTTTCGGACAAATGACCGGAGTATATAGCCTAACTTCAACTATAGACCCTGATCAAGGAATAAACCTTGGTGGTTTAGAAAAAACAAATTATTATTTGCCGGTTTTTTCACTATTGATTTGGATTTTAATCGCTGCACTACTTTTGTTCTTTGGTATATGGAGTCTAAAGAGACGAGAAATATCCGTTTAAATTCTAATTCAATTCCTTTTTTTTTTAATTTCAATTCTTTAATCTTTTTTAACTAGGTAAAATGAATTTAAATCATTGAAAAAAAATGAAAATAAGAAAAAATTTTATTATTATTTTTTAGCTTTCTTTTTCTTTTCAGCAATTCTAAATGATTTTAATTCTTGAGAAAGTCGGCTTCTAGATTGTCCTTTAGCTGCCATATAACTTGCTTTTGGAGATGCTGCAACTTCTTTTTGTTCAGATTCCATTTCTTCTAATTCATCATCTAAAAATTCTAAACTCTCAGAAAATGCGTTTTGCGAATAATCGGCGCCTATAGACTTCAAACGATTTAACTCATTTAACATTTCACTTTTTAATCCGCTTAATTGCTTTTTAGACTTATCTGCTTTACCTGCATAATAAGATGTACCTGCAGATTGAATATTCATCATGGCATTAAGCTTTTGATCGTATTTAGCTACAAATTCATTTTCATCTTTTGTGATTTTTACTCTATCATTAATAACTCGTAATCTTTTACGTCCATCTTTATCTTTATATTCCACTTGTAATTGAATCGGAATTTCTTCTTTTTTAGCTTCTTTAATAACTTTTGGTGCTTCTAATTCAATAAATAATTCCCGGTCTTCAGTTATTGCTCCTAAATTAACTTCAGATTCTTTTACTGTTTCTTTAGAACTGAATGCTCCTGTAATATTTCTTATATTTATTATTTTTGGAGTGATAATCTTAACTTTTACATCTTTACCAAGATATTTGGTCTGCCTTAATTGTGTAAAAATAGACTCCATTTCTTGACTTGAAACTAAAAATAATTTTCCTCCCGTTTTATCAGTTAATTTCCCTAAAATTTGTAAACCCATTTCATTATTATCACCATGTGTAGATACTCCTACTACATCAACAACGATATTTAATTGATTGCATAATTCTGACATCTTTTCATAAAATTTTTCAGCTCCCACACTTGTACCAGATAAATTTCCAACTCCTTGATTTGCTAATCCATCTGTTAAAAGAGTTATTCTCCCAGTAGATTGAAATTTTTCAAATGAATTTATTCCAAAATATAAGGCAGGTCCTAATGCAGTCATATCCATAGACCTTAATTCTTGAACTTTTCTAACCCATCCATCAGCAAATTCTCCTATTGAACCTAACCGTTCTTTAACAATGGATTTTTTTAATTGTTCTTTCATTTTCCCCAAGTTGAATAATAAATCACCACTAAACCTTATTGGGTCTTTATCATGCCTTAAATAATAATAAACTGAACTTTCAAATGCAATAAGGATATATTTAGTAGTTGGAGAATTTAGTTTGAAATCCTTTATTGTTTGAATAAGCGATTTTTTGACAGCCTCAATCTTTGCCCCACTCATACTTCCTGAAATATCTATGATGGAGATATATAATTCTCCCTCTATTGCTCCTACTTTAGTAATCTCTTCTTCCGTTTTTGGTTCTTTTTTAATAATATCCTCAATTATAAAATCAATATCATCTGGAAAGGATTCTACAATTTGTTCTTTATCAATAACATTAACGGTTCCGCAATATTCGCATTTATAATAAGTCCCAATTTTAGAATCTTCCTGAATTAATTCTATATTAGTTAAAATAGCTCCACATTGACTGCATCTTATGGGTTCTGTAGTTATTTTCTTTTTTGCCTTAGTCTTTAAACCCTTGAAATTAATTGAATAAATATAAGGATATAAACTAGGTTTGGAAGGAGATTTTTCTAAAAATTTATCAAATGATCTTTTAAACATATTTTTCTCACACTAAAAATTGAACTTCCTTTTTATTCATAATAAAAAGTTTTAGAATTTAAATTTAAGTTAGAAAAAAGTATATTTTATTACAAGGTTTCAAACAATATACTATTAACATGATTTTATTCATTTTTACTAAAAATTTACTTATCTATCCCAAATAAAAAATTAATATGATATTTATGAAAGAATTTAAAACAATTAAAATTGAAGAAAGAAACGATGGAATCTCAATCATCACATTAAACAGACCTGAAAGGTTAAATGCACTAAATTTTGAAATGATGGAAGAACTCTATGATTACATAACTCTTTTAGAAAATAATTTTAAAATACGTGTCGTTATCTTAACCGGTGAAGGGCGTGCATTCTCAGCTGGACTTGATTTAAAAGATAGTAGAGTCGTTATTATGAAGAAAGTTCCCGAAGAATTCCAGAGATTTAAACACCTGCTGGCAAAAGATAAAACTAAGAGAATGATAATTGGACAAAAAATTATGACCGATATATTAATTAAGCTTAGAAAAATTCCACAACCCATAATAGCGGCAGTTAAAGGAGCTGCTCATGGTGCAGCTTTTGGACTTGCACTTGCTTCTGACATTCGAATAGCAGGAGAAAGTGCTTATTTTTGTAATGCATTCATAAAAATAGGCGTTTCAGGTGCAGATTGTGGGAGTTCATATTGGCTCCCGCGGCTGATCGGTTATTCAAAAGCTGCAGAAATTATTTATACTGGAAGAAATGTTGAAGCAAAAGAAGCTGATCGGATAGGTCTTGTCTCGAAAGTAGTTCCTGATAGTAAAATTATTGAGGAATCAATAAAAATGGCAAAAGAAATATTTAATAAAAGTCCTATGGGAATACGATTTACAAAGGACGCATTAAATATGAATATTGATGCACCATCTTTTGAGTCAGCAATAAAACTGGAAAATAGAACTCAAACACTTTTACTGAATACTAACGACGCTATGGAAGGAATGTTTTCTTTTCTGGAAAGAAGAGACCCAAAATATGATGAATGGTAAATTCTTGACTTTTAAAATCTCTTATTACTTCAAAAATATATTCAATGAGCTAATTTAGATTCTATTAATCTAAAAATATTTAAATTAATAGAAGAACGGATGACTAAATTACATAAGTGATGTTATATTATGAAGGTTGAGTTATTATCAATTACTTCCAATCCTGAAAAATTAATAGAAATTGCAGGACGTACATCTCATTTATCCTTCAATAGACAAGGAAAAAAATCTGAGAAAAATTTTATTAAAATGCTTATTAAAAGAGGGCATACTTCTGTATTAGAACATGCTTATGCTACTTTTAACATTTCTGGTGTATCGAGAGTATTAACTCATCAATTAGTTAGGCATAGATTGTGTTCATTTACTCAACAATCACAAAGATATGTATCTGAGCTTAATTTTAAATACATTGAACCGGATTCTATAAAAAAAAATTCAAAAGCCCATTCTCTTTTTATTAAATTTATGGAAGAGGCAAGAAGAGTTTATTCAGAATTAAAAAATCTAGAAATAAGAAATGAAGATGCAAGATTTATGTTACCTAATGCTATTGAAAGCCAAATTGTAGTTTCTGCAAATTTTAGAGAATGGCGTAATATAATAGAACTTCGTGGCAATATAGGTGCACAATGGGAAATAAGAAAATTAGTAATTAAGATTTTAAAACAATTAAAAAAAAATGCTCCTACTGCTTTTGAAGATTTTGAAATTGATCAAGAAAAGTCAACTATAAGAAAAATCAAAAATAATTTCCAAAATTAAAATCGTTTAATTGTAAAAGGTTAAAAAATTCACAGAAAAAGATACTCTTTTAATTCAGGCTTTAACTCAGATATACTAAAAGCATTATTCCATACCGGAACATCTTTCATTACTTCTCCAAATTTATTTAAATACTTTTTAGAGAATTGTATGACAAAAAAGTGTTCCCAAACATAAGATTGCTCGATAAAATCCGTGTTTCGAACCAAATCACGAAAATTTTCCTTCTCTATTTCATCCCTATCATACCTTAATCTCACAACTTTAATTTTTTCTCACCTTTTATATTGAATTCTTCTTTTTTTAATCCTTTCTAGGAGAAATAAAATCTCCATCTATTACAACATTTAACTTATCATTATTATTAATTATTAAACTCAACAAATTTGCTCGATTCACTTCTATAAGCTCCACAAGATCATCAATTTTAATTCTTGCTACCTCTCTAATAACATTTTTAATATCATTAAGCTTGGTTATATCCTCTTTTGTTGATATGATTTCACGTCTTATTCCCGCCACATCTATTCCATATACATTTTTTATATCTTCTAAATTATCATTTATCCATGTTTTAATGATGAAATTAATAACTCCAGACTGACTTTTTCCAAGAGTTCCAACTAAATTCTTTACAATTTTGCTATAGAATATATCCAAATTTGCAGTAATTCTGTCGGATACTATAGTTTTTTCTATTGAATCATCAACAAATTCTTTTTCAGACATTATTTTTCATTAATTTTTTTTTTTAATTTAATTGTTTTTTTTTAACCGACAATATTTGGAAACAAATTTTCATATATAAATCTTTGCATCAGATATGATGCAGATCCGATGCATTTATATATTATAAGCGTGATATATGGATCGTACAAAAATTTTTATATCAGAAATAAATTTTTGTTAGAGGTTGTGTGGTTGTATGTTAGAATTGGCTAATACAAAGGAAAGGATTATTGTAGAGATAATTAATAAAGGGCAGTTGCATCTTGAGGATCTTGGTGTTCCGAAAAAGATATCGGTATATACATCATCAATTATGTTTCGATATTTAGAGGAGGGGAGAATTCCTCAGAGTATTTTGAATTATTTCGTTGCTGCTTTATATGTTGCCCAGCGTCATCCATTATCTTTCCCGATGCACAGGAAGAAGTCGAAATTTTGTGATTTATATATGATTGAGGAAGGTTCTTTAGATTATTGTGTTAATGAGATAGTTAGGGTATTGGGTTTCAGAAAGATTTTGGACGATAAGAATTATCCATATTTTTTGGACCCGCTTGATTTAGGTTTGAAGATTATTAAGAATATGGTTGAGAAGGAATGTCAGGAGGAGTTGGTGCATTTTTTTAGAAGCAGTATTCTGGTAGATGCACAATTTTTGAGTGAGAAATTAACTACGATGGTAATTTTTGAGATGCGAGTTTTCCACGATGAGTTATTTCGGCAGATTTATGAGATTATTTACGGGCTTGTATCGGATGAGTTGAAGGAATATAATAATTACGTGAAGTTGCAAAAGGAAGTTTTTATTTAACTCTTTTTTTCTTTTTTTAAGTAGATTATTTAATCTTTTATCATAAAAACATTTATATATTTTAGTTTAACTTTGTTTTACAACCAATAATAATGAATTGGTGTATTTTATGAGCAAATCTAAAAAAGAATATTATGTCCGAGATTTAATTATCGATGATGAATATGGTATAATTGATTCTAATGTTTCAATTCAAGATGCTGCTAAAAAAATGAAGGAGCTAGGAGTGCCGGATTTAGTGGTTGTTGAAAAGGAGTCAAACAAGGTCCTTGGGGTTATAGCAGATTTTGATATAGTTCAGAATGTAGTTGCAGAAGGTATTGATCCAAAATCTGCAAAGGTTATTTCAGCAATGTATACAATTACTTCTGTATCATTAGACACTCCGGTTTCCGAAGCATTTACAAGGATGCGAGATTTACAAGTTAATGTAGTTCCCGTGGTTGATAAAGAAAAACTTATTGGGGTATGTACAATTCAAGACTGTTGGGATTATATTCCAGATGTAAGTGAAGATGAAATAGGTCTTATTCCAGTTGCAGATCCAAAAAACGCAGAATTCTGGTTTACAAGTGTATGTTCAATTTTAGCGTTCGTCTTGGGTATCCTTTTACCTCTTGTTGGAGTTTTTGGATACTTTTCAGCAAATCAAACAGATCTTATGAATTTTTTTGGCATGGCTGAAGTTAGAGGAGGAGAAATTACTTTTTATTTATTTGAAGCGCGTGGCACGGATTTCTTTGTTCCTTTAAGTAACTTAATAACTAGAAATGGTATTATATGGGCAATATTAGTTACTTGTAGTTTCTTAATACTAATTATTGGTATTATAGGTTTATTCTCTTTAATTTATACAAGTTTTTCTGATGCTAGGAATATTAAAACGGGGCGTATTGTACGAAAAGTGATTCCATGGTTAATTATCGTTTTTCTAATCCTTGAATGGGTGTTTTTCATTGTTGGATTTATGACTGTAGCACCTCCTGTTAATGTATTGGTTGATGGCGTTGGGTTATTTATGTCAATTATTTCAGTGATACTATTTCTTCTGGCTATCAATCGTGACTATTTGTTCCGTCAAAAAGGAACATCTAAGTCCATTACAGATGAGGTGTCGATGTAAGATGCCTCGTGGTGGGGGTGGTCGTGGTGGTGGCGGCCGAGGTGGAGGTGGTTTTAGAGGCGGCGGATTTCGTGGAGGTGGTGCCAGTTTTCGTAGTAGTCGTGGAGGTACAAGTGGAAGACCTTTTGGTCGAACCGGTGCCAGTCGAACAGTAAGTAGAAGCACACGAGGTCCTTATAGACATAGATCTTATGGACGTTATGGTAGATATTACAGACATTGGTATTACCCTTATTATCGCCCTTGGTACCGAAGATGGTGGTATCACCCCTGGTGGTCAGGGTATTATTATCGTCCATGGTATTATTCTCCTGCATACATTGGTGGAGGTATAATTTTTATTATTATATTTGCATTAATAGCACTTCCATTTCTCGGTATTGCTATAGCATTTCCTTTTGGTAATGCAGATACATCTGGTGTTGTAAATTATCGCTCAACGGAAACATTATATTATAATGAATATTGGTATGAATATGAAAATTTAAATCAAGGAAAAGAAATCACTTTTTCCGTTCAATCATCGCCCAGTAAAATCAGTTTTGCCATTTGGGATCAACCATTTGAATCATTCCCTTTAACAACTAAGTATGGATTTTTTAGTGATCAATTTACTGTTCAATCTGGTAACTATGAATATTATTCTTTATTTTTAAAACCTGGGTCGACAATTGATTATCAATTTAATGCAAGTAATCCAATAGAATTCTTCATAGTTGATGGCGATAATTTCAATAAATGGAATACATATGGAGCTCCTACATACTTTGAATATATTGAGAATTGCACACAAGAAGATGGAATTCTTTCAATTACTGAGAATATGGGAACTCAAGATTACTTCCTCGTTTGGTATTGTGACGATATTACTGCTGCTAATGTGGAGTTTATTGTTAATTATACCGCTACAAATGTAATAGATCTAACTGAAGCAGACTATTATGTAGAAGCAGTCAATTTAGTTTCTGAGAGCTCAATCACAGTTCCTAATGATGGAAATTGGTACTTTTTCGTTTATTTTGACGCAATGAATTCACAAGAAGAATCCACATATATTACTTTTGATGTAAGTTATGATACAGGGGTTACTGCTATTGATAGTTGGATTGACTTTAGACCAATATTGCTGATAATTGGTGTAATCGTCTTTATAGTTATTATAGCAGCAGTATTAGCTAGAAGAAGTCAAAAAAAACTGAAAGCTAAAGCACCTTCAAAACCATCAGCTGAAACGCCTTATACAAAAGAAACACCTGCAACTTCCTCTACATGCATCCGCTGTGGTTCAAAACTTAAACCAAATGATCAATTTTGTCGGAATTGCGGAGGTAAAAGAGAAGGAAGAGCAATCGGCAGTACTTCAAAAACTACACCAGCAAAATCCAAAATTTGTTCTTACTGCGGTAGTAAAATTCCAATAAAAGCCAAATTTTGCGGATTTTGTGGCACTAAAATTGGAGATTAACTAGTTAAATGATATTTAAACTTTAATCTATAAATTTTTTTCTTTTTTTGTTTGTTTATTTTCATTTAAAGCATATATATAATTATTAAAAATTAAAGAATTTCTAAAAAATATTAAAAAAAAATTTACCTATCAAGTGGTATAAATTTTTAACAAAAATCTAGGGTATTAAGCAAGAATATAAATATATATCCTATTTTAAATCAATTAAATTTGTAAAAAACCTTAGATATTATTATTTTTAGAAATAAAAAATTTTATGGATGTAATTCTATAATGGAAAATCAAGATAAGGATGACCCTGAAAAAATATATTTTGAGGACATCGTTAATCTAAAGAAAAGTGGTGGGATAACTATACCTAAAAATATTCGGGATGAATTATTTCCCGAATCAATAGAGAATATTTTTTTCAAATTATATGTCCCTAAAGAAAAAGATAAGATAATTTTAGAAATTTTGCCTGAAGAGCAGGCTAAAAAGCTTTCTGAGGAATTAAAATTAAGGAAAAAAACCGAGCAAAAAATAATGCCGAAATCAAAAGAAGTTGGAGGAAAGAAAAAAAAAGAAAGGGTTTTAGGGCCTCAACCTGACTTTGGTCGTTATTTTGTTTATGATTTTGAAGCCCAACAAAAACTTAGAACAATATTAGAATCTGTATTTGATAAATTTGCTGAAACACCTATTAATTTTGAAGATGCTATGGGACGAATTAAGTATGGTTTGGTCTCTTATCTTGGTTCAAACAACATTGAAAATGCGAGATTATATTTTTCGGTTATAAATTTCTTATGTGATGTAATTGAGAAATTTAACATACCGAATTTGATAGAATGGATTAATGATAAGATTATTAATAATATAAAAAGCAAATTTCTTTACGAACAATCGTTATTAAGTTTAATCTCAACGTCAAATAAAATGCAAAAGTATGAGAAAAGCGAATTATTTGTGAAAAAAATTTTAGATAATATTGATAGCTATTCAAAAAATGAGTTATATAACATTTTGAATTCATTTGAAAATTTAGTAAAAATAGTATATAAAGATCGCTCCTCTCCACAAATATTTGAACTAATTAAAGAGAAGTTGTTGATTTATCTAAAAGAAATTGAAGATATTGATTATAAAATACAAATAATTGAGATGCTAGAAAATCTTAAATTTATTGAAATTGCATATGATATCGCGAAGGAAATATCAATGAGTTTACCTCCAGAATCACATAGAGTAGAAATTCTCAGAGAAATTGTAAAAAGATTACATAAAAAACCGATTATTTAAAATTTTTGAAATTTTATTGTAATATTAATTATTTTTTTTCTTTTTTTCTACTTTATTCAGTGTCTTTTTAATTCTTTGCTTTTCTTTTTCTCTTACTTCATGTTCTTTCTCTTTAAGTTCTTCTTCTTTTAAGTCTAGCTCTGCATGGGATAATTCCTTTTCTTTTTCAACTAATTCTTTTTTCTTTTCTAGTAATTCTTCCTTTACTTCTAAACTCTTTTCTTCTAATTCAAGTTCTTTTCCTTTTAATTCGCGTTCTTTATCTGCGAGAATTTTTTCTTTTTGTTCTAATTCATCATCGACTACTTTATCCAATAAAGCTTTCTCTTTATCTTCTAATTCTTTTTCTTTAAATTCAAGTTCTTCTTTCTTAATTTCAATTTCGCGTTCTTCTAATACTTTTTCTTTTGCGGCCAGTTCTCTTTTCTCTATATCTTTTTCTTCTAAATCTTTAACAAAAGTAAGAGATTTTAATACGTTATCGCATTTTTCCTTAAAATTATCGTCTGCTAGTTTACAAGCGTCTAAAATTACTTCTTCTAAATTAGTGGGATTATTTTTTCCAATAGACTTTAATGTTTGAATTGCTTTGGTCTGAACAAATTCTTGTTCATCAGAAAGTTTTTCAAGAATTAATTTAATTAAATCTTTATCTTCGATTTTATATACATTAGCAATGAAATTAATTAATTGAAGCATTCCTTCCTTCACATTTGGATTTTCAGATTTTAATAATTCCTTAGCGAAGGGCAAAATAATTTCATATTCCAGTTCACATATTGGTTTTAAGGCTAATACGAAAGCATATCTTAGAACATCATCTTTTATTTCTAAGTTTTTAAGCAACTTAGGGATTATTGTCCTTATAACAACAGCCCCTTTCTTTGCAATATGAGAAAGTTTTTCAATTAAAATCTCCAGACGATTAATATAATCCTTATGTTCTTCGTCTAAATATTCATATATTGCTTCTACAGCACTTTGGAACTTTTCTTCTTTAATTAGTTCTAAAATTTTTTCCATTGCTGTTGGTGCTCCAGATATTTCGTTAGACATTTATCACTATCTCACTTATTTTATTTAGATGAATTAAATTTATATATATTTTTTTCATTTTTTCTGCTCTTTTAGTTTTTTTTATATAAATGGTTAAAAAATTCAAATATATTTTGAATATTCTCATAATTTATTTGCCGTTTTCCAAAAAATTCATGATTTATGTTTGTTTTTGGTTTTACATTTAATTTTACATCAATGTTGTTTAATTCATCAAAATAGATTTGAATTTCATCAGAGATATCGCTTATCATATCAATATCTTTTAAAAATAACGACCTATTTTCATCGATATCTTCATTAAAATATTTATGTAAATCCGTTAGTTTCTCTTTAAATACTCTTAAAGAAATTAAAATTGAATCTTCTGGTGTTCTTTCAACTATTATATGAGAATAATTTGTTGCTAAAAATAAAATTAGATTTTCCAGTAAATTTATATCAGAAATTTCATCTCTTCTTAAATTACAGCAAACGTATTGTCCTTTTAAATAAGCGAGATAAATTTTTTCATAAAATTCGATAATTAAGTAATTGTCTGTCAAAAAATATCTAAAATCATCTTTCATTTTTTTCTTGAAAGATTCTAACACATCTATGGCTTCTTCATATTTTCTAAATGATAAATTTTTAAAAAGAGATCGGTAATTTTTTGGGAAAAAAATTGCGAAGAAATCTAATAGATAGATATAGGAATCAACTGGTTTATATAAGGTTCTTTTCTTTTCTTTATCTCGAGCAATAAGATTCACCAATTGTCGATAACAAAATGTAGGAACATCATCTAATTTCGCTCCTGATTTTATCCGCAATTTTAATAAAAATCTTCTTGAACATAAGGGGGATAAAGTACATTGAATTCTATCTTGTTGGCATTTGTTACATAAAGTATCAATATCTTTAGCGATTTTTTTTAAGAGTTCTGTGTTTTGTTTTTTAAATCCATGTTTTAAAAGGAAATCAATGATTGAGTGGGGATCAGTATTCATCGTATTTTTTTAAGCCAAAATATTTCTAATTGATTTATTAAGTTATAGTAAAAATCTAATCTATTTAATTTTGATTTTTCTAAAATAAGGAACACTTATAAGAGTTATTTTTTATTATAGATAATATAAAAAGCTGTGAATAGATGGTTTTGAGAATTGCTACGGCATATTTATATTATTTTTAATAAAAATATAATTTTTAGTTATTCTTATGCATTAGCTTTTAATAATGAGCAATTTAAAAATGTTCAAGATCTATTAAATGAGTTTATTGATTTACCAATATCAAATCAGTTTTTTCATCGTCCGTTTGGAGATTATCAATTGTTTTACATTACAAAAAATAATGTTTTCTATTTAATTATAGCCGATCTTGTTGATAAAAGCGATTATATTAAAGAAGTTTTAAATAAAATTATTAAAAGATTTCAAAATTTATTTCCCAATTCTTTGGAGATTAAAGAAAAAAATAAAGAAAAAAATGAATTTACTGAGTTTTTGAGAAAAATTCATTATGAACTTCATTCAAAGATCGCATTAGTAGGGCCTTATGGTTCAGGAAAAACAACAATTGCAAATCTTTTAAAATTAAATTTTGAACCCAAAATATTCATGAATTTTGCAAAATCTTATAAAATAAATATTGATAACTTATATTTTGATTTATGGGATTTCCAATTGGAAGATAATTTTTCTCCCTTATGGAATAAATTTTTAAGTGGAGCTGATTTAATTTTGCTGGTTTTTGATTCTTCAAATTATAAAATTAAAACATTGGCACATTTTATTAATCTTCAAAAAACAGATGCAAAATTTTCAAAACTTATAGTATTAGCAAATAAAAGAGATTTATCGGAAGCAAGAGAGCTCAAACAAATAGAAAATGAATTTAATTTTCCAGTATTTGGCATTTCATTTAAAGATCCTGAAATTAAGAATAAATTGATAAATATTATTTCAAATGAATTAAAGGTAATAAAAGAATTTCCATCAGAATTTGATGATTTATTAAAAATTGCAGAAAATGAAGTTATTAACAAAAGATATTTAGATGCACTTAATCATTTTAATCATTTAAAAGATATTTGCAATAAGTTTCAAGAATTTATACATTTATCGACCATCGAGCAAAAAATTAGTGAAATTGAAAAATTAATCGAAAAAGAAAAAAGAGAAAAAGAAGTTGAGAAATTTAAGATTAAAGCTCCTGAAAAAATTTCATTTTCTCAAAAAGTTTTGGTAAAGCCTCTTCCTCCTCAAGTTAAAACAACAAAAATAAAAACTTCAGAAAAAAAGCCAATTAAGGAAATTGAGAAAAAGCCAAAAAAACAATTTTTAAAACCTCAGGATATTAAAGTTAATCTAGATACTGTTAAAAAAGATTCAATTATAGAGAAATCATTTGATACGTTAGAGAGCGAATTATTTTATTTAATAAAAGAAAAACAAGGAAATTTAAGTTTAAAATTATGTAAAACTTATGTTGAGAAACTACAGAATAAATTGAAACGGTCATTAACTTCAGTTGATCTTAATAAAGCTGCAGAAATATATTTAAAGAGAAAGGAAATCTCCAATTAATGCGTAAATTGTTCAGTAGAAAAATTTAATATTTCCATAAACAAAAGATTGTTGAAAAAATAAAAGATACATAAAAATATTGAAAATATAATAATTAAGATTAGAGGAAGGTAGTCTAATTTAGTTATTGGTCTAATATCTTTATTTTTTAAATATTTTGGAGTCCCAATAAATATATCATTAAAAGTGATAGAAACCCAAATTAATATAATTATGAAATAAAAAATTAATATAGCCCAAATTGTAAAACCAATAAATGAAATATGCGGTAAATCGATTAGAGATTCTGTAAAAATATTTGAGATTAAATTTATTAAGATATTTCCCAAAGCAAACGGAATTGTTAGTAAAATACCCCCGATTAAATAAGAGATTCCAAAAATCTTATATTTTTGCCAAAATCCACCTAAAATTTTAATATTATCATCCAAAGTCTCAAGCATTACTGGTTTTAAACTATAAAATAATAATATTTTTATTAAAATCATACAAAAAATAAAGAAAAAAACAAAATTCCCATATTCAATTTTTATTGATTCAGTTGGTAGAAATCCAATAAAAGCTGAAATTAATAAAATCATATTGAAATCAGAATTTGAAGACAATCCTAAAATCTTTTTAATTGAAAAGGAATTTCCATCAATTGTAGTAAAAGTCTCAGTTAGTGAGTAAGTAATTGATATAATTAACCCAACAGCTGCAATGATTAAAATTATTAGTGAATTAATTCCTAAATCATAAGTGAAGGTTAAAAGTAATTTAAATAGAATAAAATTAATTATTGGGAATGTTAAATTGGTAATTATAAATAAAGTTGTATATGTTGAATCGTGATAATAAACCTTAAGATGAAATATTGAAAAGGGAATAATTCCGCATGGAATACCAAATCCAAATAAGAATAATAAAGAGATTAGTAGATTTAAGCCAGGATTTAACTCAAAATTTTTAATTTCAGTTAATATAAAAGAATCAATTATAAAATAAATTAAAAATACTCCGAGAATTAAAAAAATGATGCTTAAAATTATTGAAATAAAGAAAAGTCTTAATAATTTAAACGGTTTTGAATATATTCCAAAATAAAAAATTAACCCCAGAGATATAAAAACAATTATAACAAAAATTACAATAATTAAAATATTTGAAGTAAGCGATGCCCCTACTAAACTAAATATAATTAAAATTATTAAGGAATCATATAAATTTTCATTTAAAATGCCTGTCATTTCATCTTTTGAAAAATATAATATGATTAAATTCAAAGCAAATATAATTTCCCATAAAAAGAAGGTTCCAACATTTAAATTGAAATTGAAATCATATATTTGGAAATCAAATAATGAAAAAATAATAATATTTAATGTATTAGTAAATAAAATTAAAATTGAAATTAAAATTAAAATTTTCTTTCTAAAAGTTGATTTAGAACAAGAAATTGACCAAAATAATCCAATTAAAAGACAGTAAAGCGGAATAGTAGCAATTAGAATGCCAATCATTATTTTCTCAAAATTTTAATCTTTTTGTTGTTTTTCTACAATGGTTGAATCCATTTTTAAATCTTCCCAGACTTCTGATTTTATTTCTGTAAATAAGAACTGTTCCTTAATGTAAAATAACCTAGGGATGAAAAAAAAGAACACAATATATATAATTAAAATAATAATACATACAAAAAATAATAATTGAATTATTGTATTTTCTATAAAGATCTCAATTCCGATAAATCCAATTAAAATAATAAGAGAAGTAAGGATACCTTTATCTCCCTTCTCTGAAATTTTATAGCAAATAATTATTATTATTAATAACATAATTCCAAAAATCGATAAAAGTATAACAAACAAATCCGAAAATTCTGCAATATATCCTATTTATATCACTAATTTTTGGTATTTCTATTTAATTCTATATTAACAATTGTTTAATATAAAATTTTTTTTTAAACCTTTATTTAACTTAAATTAAAACATTAAAAATTATTATATTTTAAAAGGAAAAATTATGCCGAAAGTAATAATAATTGGTCATGGAGCTCGTGAACATACGATTGCTGAAGCCTTAGTAAAAGGTGGGGCTGAATTATATGCTTTTATGAGTTTTAGAAATGCTGGCTTAGAAGAATTGAGTAAAGGGCGTGTCAAAATAGAAAAGGAAGATAGTTTCAAAGAATTAATAAATTTCATCAAACAAAATGGCATTGATTTTGCTGTAGTTGGACCAGAGGCTCCGTTAGTAGTAGGAATTGCAGATGCACTCGAGAAAGCTCAAATTCCATGCATAGGTCCAAAGATTGAAGCAGCACAATTAGAAGGTTCAAAAATATTTACAAGACAATTATTAGATAAAAATAACCTTAAATCAAATATAATGTATGAAATCTTCGTTTCTCTGGATGGGGTAGAAGCGTTTATCAAAGAGCTCGGAGTTGAGAATGTTGTTGTGAAACCTAATGGATTAACAGGCGGTAAAGGTGTAAGGGTTTATGGAGATCATCTTTTTTCAAAACAAGAAATAATTGATTATTGTCAAAAATTAGTTAAGAATGGCTCATATTTCATTATTGAAGAAAAATTAAATGGAGAAGAATTTACTTTACAGGCATTTGTTGATGGAAATAGAGTTGTGGGAAATCCTTTAGTTCAGGATTTTAAAAGAGCATATAATGACGATAAAGGACCTAACACTGGTGGAATGGGTTCTTATTCTATTGAAGACCATTCATTGCCATTTATTGATGTGTTTGATGTAAATGAAGCAATTTCAGAAATGAATAAAGTTGTTAGTGCTGTAAAGAAAGAGACTGGAACGGAATACAAGGGATTTTTATATGGTCAATTTATGAAAGTTAAAAAGGGAATAAAATTAGTAGAATTCAATGTTAGATTAGGAGATCCAGAAGCAATGAATGTTCTTCCAATTTTAAAAGATAATTTTGTTGATTTGTGCTATAAGATTTTAGATGGCAATTTACCCGTTAAACTTAATTTTGAGAAAAAAGCGACTGTATGTAAATATTTAGCCCCAGAAGGTTATCCTGTAAATCCTTTAAGAGATCAGAGAATTATTATTCATAAAGAAAAAATTGAAGAAATTGGGGCAAAATTTTATTATGCTTCTGTTTATAAAAAGGATAATTCAATTTATACAACTACTTCGAGAGCGATTGGAATGTTAGGAATTTCTGATACTCTTGAAGAAGCAGAAAAAATTGCTGAAAAAGGAGTAAGTTTTATAGAAGGGAAATTATTTCATAGAAGTGACGTTGGGACTAAAAAGATTTTGCAAAAAAGAATTGATCATATGAAATTAGTTCAAAATCAGCAGTAGTTATAGAGTAGAGATTAAAATGAGTAAAAAAGAAGAAGAAATAATTGGAATTATTGTTAATGTTAGTGAAAGCCAATTATATAGGGATTTCAAGAGATCTCCAAAATCTGGTTATCATCATATTATGCTTCAGCAGAAAAATGGAGTAAATATTAAAGTATATTTATCTGATTTAGCAATGGGGATACAAGATTTCAATAAAAGTGTTATTTATTTTATAAATAAAAATACAGGTGAAATGGTAAAAACAGGAATCGCTAATCCTAGACGGTTTATTGGCAGTAAGGTTAGTGTAAAAGGTATGATTGACAAATCCCAAGAGCCATATTATATGAATAGAGTTTCTGAGTTCGTTTTACTTGATAGAGATTAAAAATTTTTATTGAAATATCAATTTAATGGTTTTTAAAATATCTTGTTTAATGGTTTAAAATTATGATTACTTTTTGCCATTAGGCTGAGAAATAAATTTTTTATAATATTTTCTCCCTTCCCTGAGATAAAATATTTTCTTTATATCTTTCATGCTCGTAGAAAACCAGAAAATCAAAAACATTAAACCAAATATAATAAATATTGTTGGGGACAAGAGAGTGATAAAAAAATAAAAAATGAGATAGATTGATATTAAAAAACTAATCATGAACCCCACCAGGCGCAACTTTGTTCTCTGCATAAATGACTGATCATTCAAGCTTAAATGACAATCACAGCAAATTAGAGGTACTTTAACATTAAATTTTGCTTCATAATAAAGACTTTGAACAATTGTCAGGAGTCTATGAATTCTATTACCACACAATTGACATTTAATTCTTTCTTTCTGCCGATCTCTTTCAATCAAATCAATTTCCCTCTTTGGAAAAAAACAATCATTATTATAATAATGTTCACAAGCCTTACAAGTTAATATCTTCTCAAGTTGCCTTTCTTGATATACCGTTTTATGTGGAATTTTAAAAAATTGATAATAATTATGATTTTTACAAATTGTTCTACCCTTATTATCAATTTCAAAAGAGGGCTCTATAAACTTCATTAAATATCAAACAAATTCGAAATGATCTTCTAATAAAGAAGTATTTTTTACATATTTATTTTTTTCCATTTGATTATATTGCTAAAGTTTAAATGAATTTATGCATTGTATTTATTTCCTTTAATATTTTCCTAAGGAATGAATTTTATACCGGATTTCATAAGATTTAAACGAGTAAAAATTAATTTTTTGAAAAATGATTTATAAAAATTTTTATATAGTCATATTTTTATCTTGTTTTTAGCTTACTTATGAATATTCCAGATCTATCTGAAAATTTTTCCAATTTAAATAAAAAGGATATTCTCGAAAGAGCAAAGAAATTTATTTTTTCTACAGGGCTAAATGACGGAGCAAGTCAGCTAAGTAAGACAAATATGGCATATGGATTGGCCCAGTTTCATTATATACAACAAAAATATGGTTTAAACCCAAATGCATTATTTATTTCAACTCCAGATGAAACAATTTCAAGAAACATATTTCGATGGAATTCTGGAGTTAGTTATGGAGGCCGGCTTAATTGGGGAAACGGTCAAGAAAGAATTATTTTTTTAAATACAAAACCCAATGGTTGTGGTTTATTGGTTGGAGGTTTATATGAAAGACCAAGCCCCTCTGAAATAATTAAAAAAATTGAAGATATTAAAAATGAAGAGCTGTATTTAGAAAATGTTAAACTCAAGTGGGATTACTCTATAGGAAATCATTTTATTGATATTTATCAAACAAAAAATTTATCTGATATTGACTTTCCACCATTTATGTTTGTTATTCATGGCTCCGTATCTGAATTTCGTGATGATCACTATGGTTTAGGATTATATATTGATAAATCTAATACATTAAAGGAACATGCAACTCTTGTTAAAACACCTTTTGGGAATCAGTACATATTACAAGATAGTTTAGCAAAGGAATATTTGGATTTTCATAATTACGCAATTAATTTTGCTGAAAAAAAAAGAGAATATATTGGAACGAAAATATTTAATGAGTTTAATATTATATCTAATAAATCCCATCAATTCTTATCTGATTATAATAATATATATTTAGGTTGCCATTGTACAGATCTTTCAAAGTACAATAATACTCATTCAAATTTATTTCCAATTTGTATTAGGGCAGATATGCCCGCATATATTTTCGAAGGAAAACAAAATTTTTCTTATACAGTTTTAAAAAATCTTAATTTTCTTGAACTTGCACAGAAATTTGATTTAATAGATACAATGTTAAATGCAAATGTCTTACCTCACGGTGCAGGATATGCATTTCCTGATATCGAAAATGTAGAAGAAGTAATAGAAGTTGGAACAAATAGATATTATCTGTGTAGTCTAAAATCTAAAGTTGGCGCCAAAAAGATTTTCAGAAATCCTAGAGAAATGCAATTTATATATCGGGATCGAAGTGTGATACTTAAAACATTGCAATTAGATTTAGGATCAATTGTGGCAAGGCTAGACCCTGATTTTATATTAAAGATTTAGAAAAAAATAGTAGTTATTCAATTTTTGATCCCAATTTTAAATCTTTTTTTTCATCAATAGTTAAGAGAGAAATATTATCGTTTTCATCAACAGCGGCTAAAAGCATTCCTTGAGATAAAATTCCTTTCATTTTTTTAGGTTGTAAATTGGTTAATACAATGATCTTCTTTCCAATGAGTTCTTCTGGTTTGTAGGTCTCAGCTATTCCAGCAACCAGAGTTCTTTGCTCAAATTCCAGATCAATTTTTAATTTTAATAATTTATCCGCATTTTTAATAGGTTTTGCTTCAATTATCTTGGCAATACGTATATCCAATTTTTTAAAATCTTCATATGTGATAGGGGAGTTTTTTTTAGATTCTTTTATCAATTCCTTTCTTACTCCTTTTTGACTTCGAATTTCTTTTAATTTATTTTGTAAATCTTTTATTTCAAGTTTTTGGAAGATAGGTTCTGGTTTTTTAATTTTATGTCCAGTTTGAATAGCATTAATGGAAATTTGAGACCATTTAGTAAGTATTCTTTCTTCCTCAAAATTTAAGAAAAATTCAATTTTTTTAGATGATAAAGGAATAAATGGTTCTAATAAAATAGATAAGCTGTGAACAAATTGAATGCATATATTTAAAACATGTCCTGCTTTTGCCTTTGTTTTATCTTCTTTAATTAAATGCCAAGGTTCTTTTTCACTTAAATAAACATTTGCTTCTCTAGAACAAGATATTATCTCTTTTAATGCCTTTTTTAACTCAAACTGATCAATTAAATTTCCAACAACTTTACCAATATTTTCGATTTTTGAGAGAAATTTTTTATCTAAGTTATCTGTTTTCATTCGTGGAGGAACTTTTCCCTCAAAATATCTGTAAATAAAAGTAAATGTTCGATGGATAAAATTTCCTAAATTATCATTTAAAATATTAATATTATTTTGAAATTCAGACCATAAAAATGAAGTATCGCTCTTCTCTGGACGATTAAAAATTAAATTAAATCGCCAATAATCTACAGGTGCTAATTCTAAAGCCTCATCAATCCAAATTCCTATATTTCTAGATTTTGAAAATTTATCATCCTCAAACATTAAAAATTCAGTTGATGAAACATTATAAGGAAGTTCAAATTTCTCACTTTCGAGTTTATTTTTATTATATGCTATAATTAAACCGGGAAATATCAATAAATGAAAAATTATATTATCTTTCGCGATGAAATAAACAGAACGAGTGTTTTTATCATTCCAAAAATATTCAAATTTTGATTTATCTCCAACTATTTTTTCTGCCCATTCTTTAACTGCAGAGATATATCCCAATACGGCTTCAAACCATACGTATATAGATTTATTTTCTGCTTCTTTAAATGGTGCGGGAATTCCCCATTTTAAATCACGAGTAATTGCTCTCTGTGGTAATCCTTTTTTAATTGAATTAAGGCATGATGTTCGGGCATTTGCAGGTATTAGTTTATTTTCAACAATAAATTTCTCCAATTCTTTCTCTAATTTTGAAAAATCCAAATACCAATGTTTTGTTTTCCTTATTATTGGTTCTTTTCCACATATGTTACATCGGGGTTCTATCAATTCCACAGGTGTTAATAATTTTCCACATTCTGGCGAATCACATTGATCGCCTCGAGCAGCATCAAATCCACAATGAGGACATGTTCCAACAATAAATCGGTCGGGTAAGAACAATTTATCATTATCACAATAAAATTCATCTGTCTCTTTCTCAAAGATATACCCATTTTTTTGAATTTCAAGGAAAAAATCTTGAACGAATTTCATATGTATTGGGTTATGTGTATCTGTATAATTATCAAAAGATATTTGCCATTTCTCGAAAAGATCTTTGATTAAGTTATGATTTTTTATTGCTAACTCTTCGGGAGTTATATTTATTTTTTTTGCTGCTACAATAGCAGGACTTCCATGCATATCACTACCAGATACAAATACAACTTCTGCACCTTTTGATCTTAAATATCTTGCAAAAATATCAGCAGAGAGAATACTCCCAATCATGTTTCCTAAATGCGGAATAGCATTTACATAAGGCCATGCAGAAGTACAAACCCATTTTTCTTTTTTATCGGTGTTTTTCAATTTAATTATCACCTTCAATTAATCTACAGTAAGAATAACTACAAGATAAATAAAATTAATAAAAATTTGAAGTTTATGGTTTATTTAATAATAGAAGATTCAAGATTAAATAAATTCAGAAATTGATTATCGTTTTTTCTAGAAAAAAAACACTCATTGAAATCTTTTTTTTCTCAAATTTTTTCATTAGGTCCAACTTCGGTATTATTAAGATTTTTCAGTTCAATTGCTCTTTTTGCAAGGATAAGTTTTATATTTTCAATATCTTCATTTATTTTACGTTTTGCATATCCCCATAGTATTGCTCCGGGCACACCAATAAAAGTAATAACTAAGGATGCTAAAATATAATTCTGTCCACTTGCTGAAAGCACAGCTCCTGCAATTAAAGGTCCAGTTCCTTGACCTAATGTTTCTAAAAATTGATTCCAAGAGGATACTCTTCCTTGAGCCTCTGGTAAATTAATTGCTTGTAGAATTGGTGGTTGATTAATTTGATATATTGCTCGAACTGAGCTGATGGAAAACCAGAGAACACCAGTAATCCAAAATTGAGGGAATTGCAATAAAAAAAAGAAATTATTGCCTTGTTCTTCAGTAAATCCCGAATCCCCAAAAGGCACTATAAAAATAAATAATTGAGCAATAGCAAGCCATATAATTGAAAAAACAATCAGATCAAGGCGGATTTGGATATTCTTTTTACCCCATTCATCTGATTTTTTTGCAAAACCCAAAGAGCCTAGAAATGCGCCAGGCATACCGAACAAAACTACAATGAATGCAGTAGAAACTGAACTAATATTTAATGGAGGTGTTTGTAGATATGGTAATATTAAAAAATTAAGTGTGCCTAATAAGACACAGGTGAATATACCTTCAATAAAAGCAACAATATTAGTTGTTCTTAAAATCGTAGATTTAATTGTTTTTTTTGTTAAACGATAGTTATATGTAATGTTGTTATCTTCAAGTACTTCCGTTAATACACCTAAAGATCGAAATGCTCTCTTGGGTTCATTGATTTTTAAACCAATTATGAATGTGCTTAAAATGACCATTATACCTATACTCCAATAATAAATTTTCCAATATCCCCCATAAATTAAAGCTGATGAGATAATCATACCAATAACTAATGAAATTTGGGCTATTGAGTGAAAAATTCCAAAAAATTGGGAGCGATTTTCACTTTCAAGATTATCATTAGTGTAGCTCAATAATATTGGACGGATGCCTCCAAGTCCAAATCCCGCTATCATATTACATAAGAGAAACCATACCCAAGTAATTATTCCTTCACCCTCTGGTGCAAAACCATTCAAGAGATAAGCGGATCCAATTAAACTTAAAATAAATAGAAATAGATTTTTTCTCGAAAAAAGGTCAGTGAAGTGCCCAATAATCATTCCTGAAAATGCCATTGCTACAAATTTTACTGATACGATTAAACCCATTTCAAATGCATGGAATTCATCATTAGGCCACATAATATTGGAGAAATTTATCATATTTAGAACAAAAGCAGCCATTGTAAGAGCAATAATACTATATGATAAAAAAATTGGCCATAATTCTTTAACTTTTGGTGCAACTTCAATTTTCTCATCTTTTCGGCCAAATACTCTCCCAATCATTATCTATCTAAATATTTAATATAATTTAATCTTACTGATATTTATTAAATAATATAAAGAAGGAAAAATATGATTAAATCCATTCGAATTTACATGATTATTGAACCACAGTTTCTACATGACTTTGTTTCATTATACATCTTCTTTAAGCAAGGTTCATGGAAATATGCACCACAATTCTCGCAACGGTAAATATCATATTGTCCAATAAAAATATTTCTACATTGTGAACAAGACTCATCTATCTCAACGACTTTATTTACAGGTATTTTAATCATTCGTGTTGATTTTTTATCTTGTTGATCAATAATTTTAATACCAATTTTTTCTTTTGAAATAGAATTAACCATTTTCATTATTGATTGAGGCACTCTCAATAAAAAATAACAGAAAGGGCAGCGAAAAATAGAAACTGCATATTCTGATTTCTTTGCCCAGAGCGCAGCGCAATGTAGATGATACGATCGGCCACAAGAAGGGCAATAGCGACCGCTGGCAAAAAAATCCGCACCATTAAGAGGATTTTTAATTGAGTGGCAAATTTGACATTTTTCCTGACCTTTTCCTCCCATCATTGCTTTAATTTCGGTTACTGTAGGACGTCGTAATTCAACTGCAATATCATTCACTAATGGCGGATGATGATTTTCAGATTTATTGGAGGAAAAATAATCTGATGTTTCCTTCAAATTTTTCTTCGAAGCAAATTGTTTACCTGCACTAATTAATGCCTTTGAATTATTGAAATAACCAAATTCACCATTTGTCTTTTGAGAATAATTTTTAAGATAGTTTTCCTGATAATGCATACTTTTACCGATTTGACACACATCAATAAAAATTCCTAACCCTTGTGCAATATCAACCAGTTTATCAAGATCAGGTCTATCATCTTCAATCTTTCCATCAGTTATGATAAATATTCTCTGAATCTTTCCTCCGATTTTTCTCATTTCTTGGACAAGTACTTGTAGAGCAAATTTAATCCCTTCACCTAAATTTCCTTGACCCGAAATTTCTACATTTTCTAATAGTTTTAATAACTTAGTTTCATCATTCAAAAAAGGACTTATTCTTTTTGTGCCTTTTCCATATGTAATTAACATAATTCGGTCTTTAGGATCAATTAGAATTTTGGAAGAAATGAAATTCTTTACCGAGTTTAAAGCTACTGTTAATCTTCTTGGTTTAAAATCACTTCTAATCATTGAACGGGAGCAATCGATGAGGATTACAGTATCTTCGAGTTTAATTTCTTCCAATATAATTCACTAATTTACAAATAAACCCATATCACTTATTTTTATTCTTACTTATACTAATTGTTACGTTAAAATAATTAAAAATTTTGTAAAATTATAAAAATTTTGTAAACCTTCAATTTAGCTAAAAAGATATAAATTTAACGCAATAAATTTTGAATCTTTTTTATGTGTTGATTTAATTTAATTAATCTCTTTTCATTTTTCTCGTTATCAAATTCGGCAGTTAATATATCCTTAATTTCAAATAAATATTTTAAAGTTTTTATAAAATCTTTTTTCTTTTCTGCTTTAGTTGATTGATCTTTTGCAAATTCTAATTCTATTTCTTTATTTAAATTTAAAACTTCTAAAATTTGAAAGGAAATTTTTCCGATTTCAGCTTGCGCATTATATCTTTTAGCATAAACAAGTGCTTTTTCATATTCATTTAAAGCTTCTTGATACGCAGAATTTTTTTTAGCAACCTCAGCTTTTTTGAGATAAAAATTCATTTTTTGATGAGCTTCTTCAATACTTATTAATGTGCTTTCATTTACAATCTCTATTAATTCTTTTTTCTCCAAAATCTTTCGAATTTCGAATTCTCTTTCTTTTTTTTTCTGCTTCCTTATATCAAGTTCGTTTCTCTGAAATTGTAAATCTTTACTTAGAATTAGATTATGTCTAAGCATTTGATAAATATTCCAAAGTATTTCTTCTCTTGGTATAGTTCCTAATATTCGTGCAGTTGTATCTAAAATATTTGGAATAAAAAAATAGGGTTTCTCCTTCAACAAATCATTACTATATTCAAAAACAGCTTGTTGAATGAGAGAGAAATTATCGACAATATTGGGAGGAATTTGAGCAGATAAAGTCTGTGGATAAATTAAATTTACTTCAAACATTTTTTCAATCAATTTTTTAACAGATTTAAAAAATTCTAAATTACCGGTTTTTTCAAATTCTTTCAATTTATCTCCATAGATCTTTTCAAAAATGTCTACAAAATGTGATAATAATTCTCTTAAATTAGATGAAGCGCTATTATCTAGTATTAGACAGATTCTACAAAACTTACCATTTCGTAAAAGAATATTAAAATCTTTATATTGGAATTCATAAAAGTTTCTATCATAGGTATCCTGAGAAGTCCGTTTTTTATCAGATATTGCTAATTTTTCAGATGAAAATAGAATATTTGCTTGAATAAATCCTGACAATAAAGCTGCATCAATAGGAAAATCTCCAACAGCCATATTATATATAGGAACTCCATTATTTGAAAGTATTATAATATGCCTTATATTTAAAATATCTTTATATTTTTTCCAAATATATCTATAATTCATTTCTTGTCTTTTTATATCAGAATCCTGTTCTAATGTCTCTATTTTGTCAATTATAAATTCTGCATTTTTAAATTTTTTAAATATACATCTTGGACAATAATCTGGATAACCTAGAGGACAAACTGATTTATCTACTCCACATTCATAACCTAAAACCAATTTAAAGTAAGTCAATTAATCAACCCTTAATTAATTGTTCAGTTATTTTATTTTAACAGTTTAAGTCTTACAATATTATTAATATTTATTTTTTCTTTTAAATTTAAAGGAATCTCTGGGATTTTAATATAAATTAAAAATTTAATAATTTGTTGCAATACGTAATATATTTTCTATTGAATTAAAAATAACAACGAATTTAATATTAATTCTAAAATTTTAAAATCTATAGGAAATTTTAATTTTTATAAATTAAGTAAATGGTAATACAAGTGAATATCAAAAAATCAAAATTGAAATGTATCTTTTTGGTCATATTTTTAGCATTTTTAATTTTGAATTCTTTGATAATAACTCCTAATAATTTAACTTTTCAAAATAATGAGAATTCTCTTGATTCTCCAATTAAATATAAAAAAGATAATCCATCAATCTCCCAAACCGATTTGAACGATCCATTCTATGGAGATGGATTAAATCAAACAATAAGGGCGTATATGAATAATATCTCTACTTCAACAATGACTAATGGTTCTTTTAATATCGCTGCTCCCAATTTAAACTCAAAATTGACCGCTGGTGAATTTAATTTCACATTTGATCAGAATTATAATACAACATACGAAATCGAAGATGATTCTGCATATGATTATCCAATTATTACATTTCCGTTTCAGGATACAACAGAGAATATAATTAGTGGTAATAACATTTCGGGTGGGATAGCGGAGATTACAGATGATAATTCCACATCATACTGGAAAATAAATTCTACATCTTCTCCTGGTGTTATTAATTTTACAATTACTACCAATTTTACAAGTTCAAAAGATTCATTCTCTTTTAATTATTATAATATTAGTAGAATTGATGTGGATTTTACAATTAACTTAACAAAAGATGTTTATCTAACTGTTAAAATTCTGGACACACTTGATAATATATGGAAAAATGTCTCAACGGATATTTTTATAAATAGTTCAGATTTAAATCAAAAGATAATAAATCTGGATATAATTAATGAAAACTTAAGGTATATAAATTCTTCTACTGGAAATAGTATTTTTCAATTTTATTTTAAAAACGCTATAGATAGTTTCAATTTGAGTTTTTATGAATTTGATGCTTTTGCCTCTTCTGTTTTTGAATTACCAATTACCAATGAAACTTATGTTGCATTGGAGTTTGATTTAAGAGGAAATGCAACTGTAAATGGTTTTCAAGCGTGGATAAGATCTTTAAATTTATCAGCAGCCACTAATTCAAAATTAAATATATCACTATATCGAGCAAATAGTACAGTCCAAAGAAGCCAAATAACCAGTGATACCACCCCTGCCGAAAATATCTTAATTAAACCAGAAGACTTTATTGATTCTATTGAATTAATTAATTATACTGATGATTCAGTAGTCAATTTTAGTTTTACTACACCGATAACAAATCTCAATGTAAGTAATTATTTTTTTGTAATAAAATCAAATATTAGCACGGACGCCTTTCATTTAATGATTTTACCACGGACGGGTCAAGGCAGTGATCCTGATTCGATAAATAATCATTTATTACTTAAAACGGAGGATGATGGATCTTCTTGGATAAAATATCAAAAACTAGGCTATGGACCAAACTTTGATGCAAGTCCTTTCACAATTAATGTAACCAGAGGATGGATGCCTAATGATATTTTAAATATCACTATAGAAAATAAAACAATATCAAATATGGAGATTAGCACTTATCCATACAATGAATCTTCAACATATACTTGGGGTTTAGGGAATTGGACTGGAGAATTTGAAGAACCAGTAAATACATCAAACGGTGCAAAATTTGAGGTTGTTTTGAATTGGAATAAAAATATTACATCTCACTTATTTTTCAATGTATCATACTCTGCAACTGCTTATTCATTAGAAAATGCTACTGCACTTTATAACTGCACATATAACAATCTTCCAAAATGGGAGTTGAATTATACTTTTAATAATGATAGTAGTTATTTCGTCAATTGGTCATTTTTAGAATTTTGGTATATATATCCTTTATATTGGACTCCATATGATTTAATCTGTGCAGATTATAAATCAAAATATGATGCAAATTCTGCAGGAACTTTAATTGAGAATGGTTCTTTCGGTAAATATATTGTTCAAAATAATACTATTATAAATACTACAAATCCAAATCATAATGGAAATTATTCTCTAAAATTAACCAGTTTTAATTGTATTTACAATATGACATCTTATCTAAACTTCAATAATTCATATTATTGGCCAACTAATGGGTTTATGTTTGGAGATAATGTTTCAGTTCAATTAAATATCCAAGATCATACGGGGGACTCAGTCTATAATGGAATTGCAAATGCAAGTCTATTTTTACCAAATGGAACAAAATTAAATATTTGGAATCTTTCTGATTCTGAAGGAATAATTGATGATACTTTAAATGTTGCAACTTATGATTTCGATAATTCGAATATTTTTAATTCAACCTTTTTAAACGAAAAAGGTTCTTACACAATTGGTTTCTTTTGGAATAATGGAACTGCAATAGGCTGCAAAAAGAAAGTTTTCTTTTTATCTGAATACGATTTTAATATAATTGATTGTATTTATGATGAGGAGGAAGGAGGAAATATTTTTGAAGGAAATCTAATTAGGGCTGACACTGATTTAAATAATATCTCTCTGTTAATTGCAACTGTTAATGAATCAACGGATATAAATAAATTTGCAATTAATAATTCAATCTCTGAGCAATTTTCAAGTATTGATAATTTGATTGTAGAAATGACTAATTTCCTTCAAAATGAGACGATAATAAGCCCAGAAGAAGATATTTCCTTTAAGATTACAGTAAAAAATAAAGATTTATATTTTCCTTTTAACGTAAGATTATCCATTCAATTAATTTCACCCATTAATCCAAATTGGATCATGACTGAAGTGAATACTCCAAATCAATTATTGAACTTTACAGGAACACCTAATGATTCATATGAATTTAATTATAATATAACTTTTAATAGTAAAAATCTGGATGGGACATGGTATGGGGTAAATTCACCTATTAGACTTGGTGGTTGTCAAACAAAAGTTAAAATATTTATTGAAGATGAATTTTGTGGTTCTTGGATAAATAATGATTATTCAATTATTATAAATGATAATGAAACTGTTTTTGAAGGGGAGATTCTTTCTTTTAAATACTTAGAAGATTTAACATCAAGGGGGTTAGCACTCAATTTTAATAGAGATGAATTTAATATACCTGGAATCACATCTTTTTTCATAAATATAATAGATGAATATTATATGAGTTCATTTAATCAAATTAATGAATCATTCTCGTTTAGACTTGATAGCAGTTTTAAAAACTTATCAGTTAATCCTAGTGAAATTACTTGGAGTAATAAATTTAATTTAACAGCATATTTACGAACGGAGAATGCAGAACCTTTAGAAGGAAAGGAAATTAGATATTACTTCTTAAATTCTAACAATGAATGGCAAGAACTTTTAGGAACCGATGGAGATAATTATGATCTTACAGATATAAATGGAAGGACAATTGTCGAGATAGATTCAAATCAATTCATGAAAAATTCATCTGGAAAAATTAAATTGAATTGGACCGGAAATCTAGATATATTATCTTCTGAAATTAATTATACTTTTAATTTTATCATTTTTTCAAACGAAATTACCGTAGAATCTTCTACAAATAATACAATATTTTTACGAAATAAAGAAAATCAAGTAAACATTAGAATAAAAAATATTGGTACATCTACACTTACAGATATTAATATTACTTTAATAACAAATTTTTCATATTCAATATCTAAATATAACAATTATGAGTTAAATTATCTTGAACCAGAAGAAACTACTGAAATTTCTTATAAAATTTCTATTCCTAATATAGAGGATAATAATATAACTATTTTATTCAATATTTCATTTAATACTTTAAAAACTAATGAAAAGGATGAATTTCAATTTTTTCTTAAATATGATTTAGATAGTGAATCTTTCTTTACTCAGATTGTACAATTATCAATTATATTTCTTTTTATTGGCATTGGCTTGTTTTATGCATTAGCTCTCTTATATAGAATAAGAATAAACAAAAAGATAGAGAAAATTTTTGAAAAACCTCCTGAAAGAATTAGGAAAGGTAAATATGTGAAAGTTTCTGAATTACGTGCAAAGGAAATTGATAAAAGAGAAATTAAAAAAGAAAAAGCTGATTTGGATGAACTACTTAAAAAAGAAAAGATAAAATAAGTCAATAAATACGATAAAAAAATATAAGAAAAAATTATTGAGAACTTAAAACATTAATCAGATTACGCCTTATTAGAGCCAATGAAGATAATGCATCATTTCCTGCTAAAGCAATCAAAATCAATTGTTCTGATCCAACCAATATTAAAAATCCATCTTCTAAAGTAAGAGTAATATCTTGTAATTTACCTTTTGAAATATCTTTTCCGATCTCATCAGAATTCTTAATAATATTAACACAGTCTAATGCAATTTTCTTGTGGTCCATTTCTGTTAACGTTTGACCAATAATTACATTGCCTTGAGTATCAGCTGCGATCAATCCTTCACATACTTCAACAGCATCCATCAGATTAGCAAGAGATTGTTCGAGTTTTTCTTTATCGACCATTTGTTTGACACTTCAATTTTTATTTTCTATAAGATCCTTAATACATTTTAATGAAATATAATAATATATTAATACCTTTATTTTAATTTAAAATTTTATCTATGAAGGCATGTTAATTTGAAATTTCAAATTCAAAATAATTAAAATTTTTAAAAAAACTCATCAATATTAAATAGAATCAGTTTTTATCGATAAAGCGATGCTTTGAAATTGGATTTTTTAAAAAGATTATCAATACTTTTATTTTAGAACTATTAGGATAAACATATCCTCTTTAGCAACCATTACTTCGCCTTTACTAGTCTCTAGTCTGATAAATTTTAGTTCTCCTTCCTTAAGAGATTCAACACATTGCTTTCCTTTTCCAATAAGAGAGGTTATATAAGCAGAGACATTTTCAGCAATTTCAATATCAAGATTACTTTTAATGGGGAGACCGTTGGAATCAGCAATTATTACCCCTCTAACACCTTCTTTTTCTTCAAATCGCCTAATTATGGCTTTTATTGCTTTTGAATCAATCATTATAAAAAAGACCTAATCTATTTTAAAAAATAACTTTGTTAAATTTTATATTACGTAGATATTATATTTTATTTTATTTTTTTTATATATCTTTTTAATAAGAGAATTTAAATATAAATCTTCACTTAAAAACAATTTTGTATGAACTCATCTTGGTTTTCTACTAATGGAAAAGTTTCCTAATCGTCTAATAAATCAGTCTTTATTAAGTAAAGAAAATATTGACTCAATGAATGAATTTTCTGCAAATCAAAATTATAATCTTCTTTTAAATGAAATGAGTTTAAAAAAAATTATTAGAAGAAATATTTGGAATTGCCATTTAGATTCTATGCTAACAAACTATATTAAAGATGTCAAGCAAGAAAAAGAAGAAATTAATTTCCGTAAAAGTGGTAAAATATTATTTTCATCATCTTATTTACTCAAAGCAAAAACCAAACGTATTATAAATGATTCACTTGATACACAAGATAGTATTGAAGAAATGGAGGAAATAAATAAAAATAATTTTGAAGATGAAATACTTGATGATTATGATGAGAAAACTAAAACCAATAAGCATTTGGACTTAAGAACAATAAATCAAAAAATAAATAATAATGAAATCTGCCTGAAATCACCAAAAAATATGGTTTATAAATCGATTAATCTAAATGATTTAGCTCTCGCATTAACAGAAGTAATGAAAATCAAAGATAAAGAAAAAATATCAAGAAAACCAAAAGATAATATTAAGGAAAAAATCAGCTTTCTTCCTAAAAGTCTTATTGAAAATAACAAAGAAAAGCGAGAAAACCTAAATATAAGAATTCAAAATTTTTATAATAAACTCTTAGAAGTATATGATAATGAACCAATATCTTTTCTAAATTTGCTTAATAAGCCAAATAGGCAGTGCTTGGTCGATTTATTAATTTATATTTTATATCTGTGTAATAGAAAAAAAATAAAAATCTGGCAAAGAGTTTCTCAAGAAAACATAGATGATATACAAGAATCTAAATGTGAAAATTATGAAAATTTAGGTAACAGTAAAAATATATACATTTCTCCTGTCTTATAATTAACTTTATTTATAAGATTGTTTATAGAAAAGATATATTTATCTATTTTCTAATATATTCATATTATTTAATTTTAAAAAAATGAATTTATCGTTTAATATGACTTTAGGATATTTTGGTTTAGTCTTACATGGACATATTCCATATTGTAAACGTTCTGGTACTTGGCCTGCGGGGGAGGAATGGTTGTTTGAAGCGATTTTAGAGACTTATATTCCTATGCTTAATATTTTAAGGGAACTTAAAAACAATGGTATTAATACAGCAATTACTATAAATATTACTCCGATTTTGGCGGACCAATTAGCTGATGAATATATGAAAAATCGTTTTTCGGAATATATGGAAGATTTAATTTCTCGAGCTAAAAAAGATATTAAACGATTTGAAAATCATATTATAAGAAAACAAATTGCAGATTTTCATCTTAAAAATTTCGAAGAAGCTTTGGATGCATTTTATCATGATTATTATAGGGATATTTTAGGGACTTTTAAATGGCTGCAAGAGGAAAATATGATTGAAATAATTACATCTGCGGCTACTCATGGCTTTTTACCGTTACTAGAAAGCGATTCAGGAATTTTTTCTCAAATACAAATTGGTGTAGATACATACAAGAAATATTTTAATAAGGATCCCCTTGGATTTTGGTTACCCGAATGTGCTTATAGGCCAAAAGAAGAGAAATATGGAATTTTTAGGGAAAGCATTGATTATTGGTTAAACAATTCGGGTATAAAATATTTTTTTGTTGAAGCTCATGGAATTTTAGATGCAAATATTATTGAAAAAAAAAACAATATAGGATTAAATACAAATTTTGGATATAAGTTAAAGAATGGTCTTGCGGTTTTTGGGAGAAATAAAAAGACTAGTCGGCAAGTTTGGGATGCACAAATTGGATATCCTGGTGATTTTTTCTATAGAGAATTTCATAAAAAAGACCATCAATCTGGTCTGCATTATTGGAGAATTACAGATAAAAAAGTAAATAACGAAAATAAAGAACTTTATGATCCAGTTAAAGCACAAGAAAGCGTTAATTCTCATGCAAATCATTTTATTTCTTCATTAATTGAAGAGTTAAAAAGTTATAATAAAAATTTTCAAAAAAAAGGAATAATCATATCACCATTTGATTTCGAACTATTTGGACATTGGTGGATGGAAGGGATTGCTTGGCTAAAAAAAGTGTTCGAATTAGTCTCCAAAAGTGAAATTGTAAGTATGACAACAATCTCTGATTATGTTTCGAAATTTAAAGCCGAATTTTCAATCATTGAAATGGGAGAGAGCAGTTGGGGAGAGGGCGGTCACTATCAAGTGTGGAAAAATAAAGAACATATATGGATTTGGCCGTATATAAACTCAAGCATGAGAGAATTCGAAAAAGTATTGGAAATAAATCCCAATCCTAACGAATGGGGTAAAAGGCTGTTTAAACAAATGGCTAGAGAAATGCTTTTAATGGAAGGGAGCGATTGGCCTTTTTTACTTTATACTAAACAAGCTAAAGATTATGCAAATCAGAGATTTCATAATCATCATCAAAGATTTAATAAATTATTATGGGCTGCAAAAGATTTGAAAGATAAAAATAGAATTAGTTTACAAGAATTAGAAACAATAGAAACTATTGATACTTGTTTTCAAGATATTAACATTAATTATTTTAAGAAAATCCAATAAAAATTATAAAAAATAATTTTTGAATAAATTCATTGTGCGTTCTTCTCCAATTGTGGTATTCCCCATATGCCCGGGAAATATAATAAAATTATCAGAAAGGTCCTCATTATACATAATTTTATTTTTTATGCTTTCAAATAAAAGTTTTTGATTACCACCTTCAAAATCGGATCTACCAATACTCCTTCTAAAAATCAAATCTCCAGAAAATAAGATTCCATCAACTGGAAAATCTTTATAAAATTTGATATCTTTAGTATAAAAACATAAACTTCCTGGACTATGCCCTGGAGTTTCTAATACATGAAGATTAAATTCGTCCACTTTAACTATATCACCTTCAAAAAGCCATCTACCCGCTTCTTTTTTTACTATACTTTTATCTTTCTCATTATACATCAATGGAATCTGATAAGTTCTAATGAGAGCTCGCATTGCCCTTGTATGATCAAAATGCCCATGAGTGAGTAAAATTGCGAGTGGAATTAAAGAATTATTATCAATCATAGTCATTATTCGATCGGATTCTTCTCCAGGGTCTATAATAACTACTTCTTTAGATTTTTCTGAGCCAAAGATATAACAGTTTGTAGCCAGCATTCCAACGATTAGCTTTTCAAGAATCATAAATCTCAAAATTAACTAAAGGTTATTAATTTTTTTATAATTTTTTAGAAATCATCAAATTTCTAAGAACGTTGTTAAATAAATGAAAAAAAAAAAGAAATAATAGAAAAATCTAAATTAAGCCATTGCCTTTAGTAAATAGCTCATTTAATTCTTCTATTTTTTCTAACATAATAACACCTTTCGGCGTTAAGGATATTTCCAATTTTTTGTTTTTATTCTTTTTTACATGTATAAGATCCCGATTTAAAAGTGTATCTTTGACTCTCAAAAATGAATTATAATAAGAAAATTTGTTTAATTCATTATAGAAGGTATGCTTATTCATCTTGTAATCTTTTCTTTTTGAAAGAATTTGTAAGGTATCCTTAAAACCCTTTTTTTTCATAAGTTCTAATATTTCAAACGACAAAATGCTATACCAAACCCTAATCTAAGTTCGATTTTATGAGTAACAAAATTAATCCTCTTTTATAAGTTTTATTTTTTTTAACAATAAAGTTATTTTAGGAGAATTAATACTCAAAACTAAGTTAAATTACTTAAAAAAATTGATTTTTTCTTATTCTTTAGTAAGATGAATTTCTAATTTATGGAAAAGAAAATCAGATATAAATAATTTTAAACCAATTAAGAAATTCTTGAAAGAATCATAGAAGAAACTTCATTTTTTAAAGTTTTAGATGAAGACATTCATTAAAAAAAAAAATAATAGATTTTAATATTATACCCTTAAAATTTCTAATCTAATCCCCGTATTTGCAATTTTGGTGTTATTTTTGATGCTCCAGCAAAATTTGTTAATACTGGGCAGTGACTAAATACTTTTTCCATTAGTTCTTCTACCTTCTCTTTTGGAGCAGATGATTTGATTCTTATAACAGGTTCTAGTTTATCATAACCAGGTAGCATATTATCATCGAGCCCAAAAAGTGCACCAAGATTAATATGACCACGAGAAAATACTTTCATCTCTTCTAAAGGAATATCAAGAATCATACTCCAGAATTTAGTAACAGCAATAATACAGGCACCAATAGAGCCTAATATAGCTAATAAAGGAGAAGGCCCTTGATTTGTCCCTCCTAAACCTTCAGGAGCATCAATTAAAACTACATGAGGTTTAGCCCCCATAGAAACTTTTGTCTGCATACCTTCCGGGAGCATTTCACACTCTACATTAAAGTTTTTTTCTCCGGCATTGATATCTTTTTTAATATCTTCATACGTTTCTTTAAATCCCATATTTCTTCACATTTATGTAAAATTTTTATTTTCTGTTAATCTTAATTATATTTTAATATTTGTTAGAATTTTTAAAAATATTTTGAATTTAAATTAGTAAATCTAAATATTCTAAAATAAATATCTGTCTGTGTTGTAAATAAAGAAATCGATTTAATCATTGAATTTGATGATCTAATAAAGAATTTAGAAAATTATTATTATTTTTAGTCTTTTTCTCTGGTTGGTTTTAATAATTTAGATAAATTACCTTTTTGATATTCATTTAACACCTTTTCTACAGTATTAACACTTAGTTTATTCAATGAATATATATCTACTAGATGATCTCTCAGTAAATGATAAGATATTTCACCTATTTGCATAGTGAAAAGAATATCAATCTCTTTTTGAATAAAAAATTTGGCTACAGATAATCCTGCCCTGATTTTTTTATCAATAAAGGGATTTTTTAATATTTCCGATTCTTTCAATATATAATTTTCTATATTACCAAGAAAAAAAAAATTTGCTCGTCCAAAATGCTCCACAATTTCAGAATTTAAATCCTTTTTATTTTTAATTGGAATAACTATTTTAATTAATTTTTTCTCACTTGGTTCAATATATACCATAAATGATTCTATTTGTGGTATTATTTTATATATTTGAGATTCAATTTTTTCTGAAATTTCATGTGCTTTATCAACATTAATGGTTTTTCTAACATTTATTTTTACCTCTCCAAAAATTAAAGATCCCGATTTTCTTAATTTTAGATCTTTAAAATCATCAACACCCTCAATTTCATTCAAGATTTCCTTAATAGATTCGTCAAACTTTTTACTTGGACTTACATCCATTAATGAAAAAATAGCGTCCTTTATTGAAATAATTCCAATTCTAAACACTAATGTTGATATGACCATTGTAATAACTCCCTCAATAAATGGAATTTGAAAAGAACTAGCTAAAATTGCTATAAAAACTATGAACGATGATATAACATCGATCATCCGCTCCTTGGAATTAAGAATTAAAAGATCTGAATTTATTTTAACCCCCATGTATCTTAAATATCTTGAAATTACAAAGGACAATCCAATAGATATAATAGATATTGTTAAAGCAAAAAAAGGATTATATATTTCAGGTAATTCGAAAATATTATAAAAACCTTCAAAAAATAAAAAAATTGTTCCCAAAGTCATAAATATTGACAAAGTTAAAGTCATTAGAGACTCCGCTTTATAAAACCCAAATTGAAATTTTAATGTTTTTTCCCTTTTAGAGATTCGAAAACCGATCCATGATGCAACCATAATCATTAAATCCGAAAAATTATTCAATGCATCACTTTGTAGAGCTGAACTATTTGAGAAAAATCCGATTAAAATTTTAAAAAAAAATAAAATAAACGCAATAATTCCTGAAACTAAAGTTGCCTTTTGGCCTTTTTTAAATATTTTTTTTGTTTTTAGTTGTATTTCAGTCATATTTAAGTTATGAATAAAGATTAATATTTAAAAGAAATACTAAAAATCCGAAAATTTTCTTTTTAAATTAATGATATAATAATTCTGTAACGTTTTTAGTTAGTGATGGAAGGTGTCTACTTTCTTTGCGTAAATAATTCATCGCTTTTTCTAATCCTTCTAAAGTTAAATTAAACATAGGAAAAATTTTGGATAATACTTTCCTGGTATAACACGCCCAATCGGGATTAATAATCTCTGGATTTAACCATACAGTGAAAGGAAAATGTTCTTTTAATTTTTGCATATAAATTGCCCCTGGAATTTCATTGCGATGATAATAGTAAATTGAGCCGTATCGCTCTGATAATTCATATGGTGCCATTGCTGCGTCTCCAACAATTATTACTCTATACTTTGAATCATATTTACGAATAAAATCTTCAAATAAAATACTGCGATTATCTTCTCGAGCTGCGGTCTCATATAATCGTTCATAGATACAATTATGAAAATAGTAATATTTAAAATCACGAAAATGAGATAATTGATGAGCAGCAGAAAACAATTTATTAACTAGAGTAGCGTAAGGCGTCATACTTCCACCAACATCAAGAAGTAAAAGTACTTTAATGTCATTTTTTCTTCTTTTATGAAAGACCAACTCAATATCTCCGCAATTTTTGCAGGTTTCATCAATTGTTTTATCTAGATCTAACTCATCTTGCTTTCCAATTTCTTCTAATTTTTTCAAACGTTTCAAAGCGACTTTAATTTGCCTTGTATCCAAAACAATATCTTTTCGATAATCTTTGAAAATTCGTTTTTCTGCAATTTGAACTGCCATTCTTGCACCACTACTGCCACCAACTCTGATACCAAATGGGTTTTTTCCAGAGTGCCCCAAGGGAGATGTTCCCTGTTGCCCTATAAAACGATTGCCAAAATTATGAGGTTCATCTTGTTCCTTCATGATTTTTTCAAAATATTCCCTTAATTCTTCTAAATCCTTAGGAATCATACCCGGCGGCATTTGAAGCTGAAAAGGGAGATTATCAAAATCTAATGGTTGATTTAACCAGTCCCATATCTCGTCTTTTATGGATTGGGGGAATTCTACATCTATATCCTTATAAAAAGAAGCAAAACATCTATCAAATATATCAAAATCATGTTCTGATTTCACAAGAATACTCCGACAAGTATAATAATATGAAACCATATCGGAAATAAGTCCTTTATTAAATGCTTCTAATAATGTTAAAAATTCCGTTATACTAACTGGTAATTTTCCCTTTAAAAAATAAAAGAAATCAACAAACATATTGTTTGAACATTTAATTTTTATTTTGATTATTTTTTTTTTATGGCTTTACAGAAAAACCAGTTTTTTTTGAGATATACTCCATATCCTGTTCTTTCTTAATGAGAACTCCCAAAAACGGAATATCCTTTTCCAAATCATCAGCAGTTATTCCACTTTTTAATAAAACTCCAATCCAATCTAATAATTCTGAAGTTGAGGGCTTTTTTCTAAGATTTTTATATAATCGAAGTGAATAAAATTGCTTTAAACATTGCATTAAAATATTCCTTTTTAGATTTGGATAATGCAATTGACAAATCTGTCCCATAAAATCTTTCTCTGGAAATTCAATCCAATGAAAAACACAACGTCTCAGAAATGCATCTGGTAGCTCTTTTTCATTATTTGAAGTGATTATGACAATTGGACGATAATTTGCTTTAATAACCTCTTTAGTTTCCTTGATATAAAATTCCATTACATCTAACTCTTGTAAGAGGTCATTTGGAAATTCTATGTCAGCTTTATCTATTTCATCAATGAGGAGAACAACTTGTTCATTAGAAACAAAAGCCTCACCTAAAGGACCATAAGTAATGTAATCTTTAATATTATTAACATTTCGATCATTTGAACCAAATCGACTATCATTAAGTCTTTGAACGGTGTCGTACATATAACACCCATCTATTGCTTCAGAGGTTGATTTAACATTCCAAACAAATAGATTTTTTCCTAATGCTTCCGAAATCGCATGAGCTAAGAGAGTTTTACCAGTTCCAGGCTCTCCCTTAACTAATAAAGGTCTCTCAAGCGCAATCGAAACATTAACTATATTTCTAAGTTGAGGATCTGCGATATATCGAATTCTATCTGTGTTCACATTGCCAATAAATTGATCAAATTGATAATTACTAGCCATTATATGTAAATTAAAGAAATACAGAATTAAAAATTTGTTATTATTATTTTAAGGATTGCCTAATCCAAAAAGAAAAAAAAAAAAGAAAATAAGAAGAAGATTTTTTTATTTATTTTGGCTTAAAATGGTAACAGAGCATACAGTGTAGGCTCCACCTAAATTATGAGCGAGGCCAATTTTTGCATCTGGGGTTTGTCTTCCATCTGCTCTTCCTTGAACTTGTTTAGTTACTTCATAGAGCATACGACAACCTGTAGCTCCTATTGGATGACCAAAACTTTTAAGACCACCCGATGGATTAACCGCAGTTTCTCCGTCCCAATTAAACGTACCATTTTTTAATTCTTCAGCTGCTTGTCCTCTTTCACATAATTGAAGATCCTGGCAATTTAATAATTCAGTAATTGTAAAACAATCGTGGACTTCAGCGCAATCAATTTCTTTACGAGGATTTGTTATTCCTGCTTCTTTATATGCCAATTTAGCGGCGGTTGTTGTCGATGGAAATGATGTAAAGTCAAAATTTGGCCAGTACCAAGGCAGATTAGTATAAACTGATAATGCATTTGCTTTAACTATGACATAATCATCTCCATGGGCGTAACTTGGTGCAAGTTCCGGTCTGGTTAGAATTAAAGCTGCCGAACCATCTGACATTGCACAGCAATCAAAACGACCTAATGGATCTGCGATCATTGGAGCTTTCATAACCGTTTCCAGTGAAACAGGTTTCCTAAAATGCGCTTTAGGATGGTATGAACCATTATCATGATTCTTTACAGCAACCCTAGCAAGATCTTCTTTTGTCCATCCATATTCCTTAAAACTACGAGTAGCAGCAAACGAAAACATAGCGGGTGCTGAAGGCATTGGTAATACTGGAAACCCAAATTCTCGAAATCCAGGTAATCCTTTAGAACCTTCATCCAAAAGCTTTTCAACTCCACATGCCAGAACTACATCATTTACACCAGAAGCGACTGCATTACACGCATTTCTAAATGCATCCATACCCGAAGCACAATAATTCTCTATTCTTGTAATTGGCTTACCCCATAATTTTAACGCATCAGCAACTGTTCCTCCTGAAAGTCCTGTAAAATAATATTGGATTCCAACCCAAATAGCTTCAATATCATCTCGTTTAACACCTGCATCTGCCATTGCGTCATCTGTTGATTTTATTAAAAGTGAAAACTGGTTTTCATCCCATAATTCTCCAAACTTTGTTGCACCAACACCAATTATAGCAACTTTATCTCTTATTCCTTTAACAGCCATTTTTTATTACCTCCTTTATGGTCTCCCCCTTACGGGTCTACATTTCCAATAATAATTCATAAAATTTGCTCCTTCATGCACTTTTCTGAATGTTAATTCAACTTCCATATCAATTTCTACTTCTTCTTCAGGATTTTCGCATTCTGTCATATCACATAAAATACGACCACCACCATCTAAATCAAGTACACATCTTGGGGTTGGTTTACTGTAATATCCACCGCCGACCAAATGATCCAGGGTATAGGTAAATATTTTTCCTTTTAACTTTAAGGGAATTTCAGTTAAATCTCGACTTCCACATATACTACAAATTGGCCAAATTGGATATTGTACAACATTACAACTATTACATTTCATACCGTGCATCGGATATATTGAAGCACTATCACGCCAAATAGTAACAGGAGATGATTTACGAATATAACGATCTTTTATTAAATATTTTCTATTGTCTATAAATATGCTGTAATTTTTTAATTCAATCATACTCTTTTCTGATTTAATCATTCCCATTCTTGTCTTTTTTATATTTCTAATGCCTTTATCATTTACAATTTTCATATAAAACGCTATTGCTCCATCACCATATCCAGCAAATAAGATTTTCTGTTCAGGTTTAACTCTTTTTAGCGCTGTAATCAATAACATAAAACAGAAAGGTGTTCCAGTGTCTCCAAGGGTAAAAAACAAACTATCTTGAATTTGTGCTTGAGAAAATTTCAACATTTTGCTTACTCGACCAAGAAGTCCTGGATTGTTGTAATAATAGACCACTATTCCCATATCTTCTGGTTTTAGATTATTTTTATCCATAACTCCCTTTATAGCTGCGGTTATATTGTTGACATAACCATATTTTGCCTCATGTTTAGGTTCGAAATTTCTTACAAAAGAATCAGAATCAGTTCTCTTCCAAGGTCCAGTTACGTTATCAGATACACTAAAATAATTTTCAATTGATACCAAAATATCTTCTACAGTCCCCTCTCCTATAAGAAAAGCGGCTGCTCCATCAGACATTGCAAATTCAGACATTGTTGAGGGTTCTGGTTCTCTTTTATCAGAAGCAATCACAATAATGTTTTTGATATCATCATTGCTTTTAATAGTGTCAAATGCTCTTGCCATAGCTGCAGCTCCAGCATTTATTGAATCTGTAAAATCCATGCTAATTATGTCTTTTTTTAAGTCTAGAACCGTAGCAATTAATGAGGAAGAATTTTTCTCGAGATAAGGTTGAGTAGTAGTAGCAAAATATAAACCATCTATAGTAGATTTATCAAAACCCCACAGACAATCTATTCCAGCCTCAACAGCCATTGTTATGCTATCTTCGTCGTGATTTGCAACTGTTTTATTTCCTGGGATTACAGGAAAACCCCATGCATCAGCAATTAACTTTCTTGAAAGTAAGTACCTGGGCAAATATGCACCATAAGACTTTATTCCTATCATAATTTCTCAAAATTTTTTTTTTATATTTTTTTAAATTATATTGTGAATATTTTATGTTGAGAAATTTAATAATATTCGGAAAAATGGTCACTTATTAAATGTAATTGGAAATAAGAGAAAAAAAATCAATTAATTATTTTGTATAATTTCCGATAAAATATTTTTGTATTTGAATATCTTTTTTTAGTTTTTTTTTCTTATTCTACTTAATTAATAAATAATTAATAAATAATTTTGATTTTAGTGTAAATTATGAAATCTATGTACGATTTAGGTGTTCCAGTTCCTGCCAATAAATCTTTGGTGGCCCGAACAATTAAAAATGTTACAAAGGAGCAACGTGAAAGAGTACTTCAAGAAATAGAGTATAATATGTTTTCTTTTCCAGCAGATTTACTTGTCTTAGATTTTCTTTCAGATAGTGGCACTTCCACGATGACTGATTTACAATGGTCTGCTCTTTTTCATGGAGATGAGTCTTATGGGAGAAATAAGGGATATTATGTACTATTAGATGCAATTCGGGATACCTTTGAAAGAGGTAATAAGCCTAGAAAGGTAATAGATCTAATTCTCACAGGAGAAACAAATATCCAAAAGTTATTAGATGAATTATATTTAAAATCATTTGAAGGTGGATTCGTTAATGGTGGAATTCATCAACTCATTCGTCCTAATGCTTTTATTGTCCCTCAAGGTCGGTGTGCAGAGCATTTGTTATTTTCAACTCTCGCAGAAGTTTTAAAAAAAATTGACAGAGCGAAAAAATATGTTATTCCAAGTAATGGACATTTTGATACAACAGCTGCAAATATTGCAGCGAACAGAATTATTCCTGTGAATCTATTTTCTTCTGATATTTTAAATGAATTTCCCCTTGATCAGATTGATATTAAAAATCCATTCAAGGGAGATATGGATACTAAAAAATTAGAAGAATTAATTAATGTTAAGGGTCCAGATTCTATTCCTTTAATCTATTTAACAATTACAAACAATACAGCTGCGGGGCAACCAGTTTCTATGAAAAATATTAAATCAGTGCAAAAGATTGCCAGAAAATTCGGGATTCCTTTATTTTTTGATGCATGTAGGTTCGCAGAAAATACTTTTTTTATTAAAAAATTCGAGAATGGTTATCAAAATAAATCAATCTCGAGAATAATTGAAGAAATGTTCTCATATGTGGATGGGTTTTCAATAAGTTTTAAAAAAGATGGGTTAGCTAATATGGGAGGAGGGTTATTCTTTAGAGATAATGGTGTTTTTCATAAGCGTTTTTCTATTTATGGTGATATTGGACTCCAACTAAAGGAAAAACAAATTTTAACCTATGGAAATGATTCATATGGAGGGTTAAGTGGGAGGGATATTATGGCATTAACAGTAGGTTTATATGAAATCGTAAAGGAACCATACTTAAATAGAAGAATTGGACAAGTAAGGGATTTTACAAAAAAATTAGCTCAAAATGATATCCCAGTTATTCTTCCTGCGGGAGGTCATGCAGTTTATATTGACATGGAAAAATTTTTTCAGGGAACAAATATGAAAATTGGTGATTTTGGGGGTGTAGGTTTTACTATAGAGCTTTTAAAACATTACGGAATAAGAGCCTGTGAATTAGGACCTTTTGCATTTGAGTGGGATAAAAAACCTCCAGAACAGAGAAAAGATATTTTTAATTTGGTTCGATTTGCAGTACCTCGGAATGTTTATAATGAATCACATATAGCATATGCAGTTGCAGCAATAACTGAGTTATATCATAACAGGCAAAAAATTCCGAAAGTAAAAATCTCACGTGGGGCTGATCTTAGATTACGACATTTTCAAACTGGACTTCAACCTATTTATAATGAGTAAAAAAAAATTCCGAAATAATAAATCATTAATAAATTATAATATAAAAATCGCTGCTGCAATTACTGTTGTCCATTCATTTTCTACTCCAACGGTTGCGGATGCAGTTATACTTTTTGTTTTAATTGCTTTTCCTTTTTCTCTAAAAAATTTGATTTTTTCATCATAATCTAAATTTTGATTAAATCTGATACCCCAAGTTGTTCCTAACATAGATGCGGCTAAATCTTCAGCAATCACACCAGCTTTTCTACTTTCCATACCAAAAGCCTGATACTCACTAAGATATCCATAGGAATTATTATCCCTTGATCTTGCCATACCAATTGAAGCTGAAAATAATTTGTTTAATTCGTTTGAACTGGCCTTACACATCACTGTATAGACAATTTGTCCAGGTTTCAAGAGTTTTAAACCACTTGAAATTGAAATCTCCTCACATTTAGGAGGTATGATAGATGATACTTTTACTAAATTAAATTTCTCAATACTTGCGTTTCTAAGTGCTAACTCAAACGATTGTAATTTATCATAATGATTACCAACACCTTTAGTAAAAAAAATTTTTTTGGGTATCATATAGTTATACCTTTAATAATAATGTGCATGAGCTAAAAGATTAAGTTTATGATTAAATTAAAGAGGCAAGGAATGACAAATCTTGCAATTAGTAAAGAATTAGAATATGATAATAAAATAGTTGGGAAATATCTCAAAAAATTTATGCCCGATTACAATAAATATAAACTCTTAGCGATAAGAAACGAAAGGTATCTTCGAAAGATTTCAAAAGATTCCTAAATAATCGGTTCTTTTAATAGCTTCTTTAGAAATACTTGAGAGATATTAATAATTAATTATTATATCATTCATTTTTAATTAACTTTTATCAATAATAATAAATTAATTCACAATAGGCAATCATAGATAATGCTAAATTAAGGCATGACCATCAATCAGTTTGCGAATTATTCAAATTCAATCGAATACCTTTTCTAATACAATTATTATAGGTTTGAAGCCCCCTCCTCTACAGATAACATCTTGTACTTTTTTATCTCCATCATATGCAAAATTAATTCTTATTCTATCAACACCCCATGATCTTAAGAGTTTAATAGCTCTTTCAGCCAATATCTTCCCTATACCTTTTCCAAGATATTCTTTCTTGGTTGCCCAACTTTCAAGATACCCAATATATTCACCAAGTGAAGATTTTTTAGCTTCTAATACTCCTAGAGCTACAACTAAACTATCAAATTCAGCAACTAATGTCATTCTCTTTAAATTGGGTTTAAATTGCCGTAATCCGGAAGATTCCTTCCATTTATCTTCATTAAATCCCATATCATATAATTCTGATAATTCTTTTAAAATTTCAAGAGTTTCTTGATAATCAGATTTTCGATAATTTCGAATTATAATTTTATCTTCATCCATAATCAACACTATATTTATTTAAATTTTACATATATTTTTTTATTTCAATTAGTTTTGAAAAAATTCTTAAATTTTTATCTTTTTGATTTATATTCAAAATATAAGAATCTATATGGGGATACAATGGAGCTACAAAGAGCAACTCCTCATGCGGATACCATTCATCAACAAATTCATTCAATATTTCTTTCTCAAAAAATTCTCTAACATGAGAAATAGTTACTTGTATAGAATGCATATTGGCTTCAGAAGAGTTTTCAATAACAACTTCTAATTCTTGACTGTTTTTTGAAAGAGTTATTTCTGAAATTTTAAAAGGATTAAAAGTTCCTTGTAAAATTTTGGCAGAAGCTGCTTTTTCAAATAGATTTACATCATCATACGGTGCCCCTTCAAATCCTTTTAATGAAGAAATATAGAATCCCTTTAGTGCTAAAAAAGACATAGCTTTCTGTTTTTTAATTGAATCAGATTTGCTGTCCATTAACACATTTCCAAAATATTTTAAGATGGTATTATGAATATCGAAATTTATATTTTGTTTAATTTCATCACTTTTTTTTATATTCTCTAACACCGATTTGTTTTTAATGACTACACTTTTAGCAATTTCTCCTTCAATTAATTTCCATAGAACATTACCATAATTTTTTTGTATAATTTTTAAAAGCTTTTTGATTATATAACTTCCAAAAATTTCAATTTCATTAGGTAGGGCTACGATAATAACAATAGTTTCAGGAGTTTCTTTCTTTAATCCAGCTCTTTGTTTTTTTCGTTCAGATTTCACTAAAAATTTTTTTGCAGAGTATATTTTATTTTTATATTCTAGATCCACATGATCTAATACTTCTTGTTCTTTAAAATCTAAAAACCAAATTGAATGGATATTTATTGGTCGCATTGCTTTTGGATTATATATTAATTTTTCATCTGGATAAGATAATAATGGCATATGACCTCTCATTTCATCGAAATAAAGTAAGAAGACTTCACACAGATTCAAACCAGAAGAATCTTTTATGCTTTTATCGTCAAATATGTCAGCCATAATTTTTTCAGAAAGATGAAAAATTAAATATATAACAAATCTCAAATTAACAAATGTAAAGATAAAAATAAAATTTATTGTATTAATAAAGAATATATTGAATTTCTAACATCTTTATTTTATTTTTTTTTTAATCTATTTTTTTCCAGCTAATCTTCTCTAAGCATATAATATCTCAAATCATCAAAATAGCATCTATCAATATATATCCCTTCTTTTAATATTGTTTCTAATATAAATCCATACTTCTTAGCACTATATGATAAAGGTTTGTTTGGGGCAATTACTCCTGTAAAAATTTTAATTCTATAGTTTAAATCTTTCTAAATGTTGTTTAATGGTCCTAATTTCTTAATTTGATTTGTAAAAGTAGTTACTAATTCAGCAAATTTTTTCCCTTCACTTGCGGATATCCATTCAAGCCGAAATCTATCCTTTAATCCCAAATATTTTAAGATTTTCATTAACCGTTCAAATCTATCTTTTGTAAATTCATTCCCGCTAATATAGTGACAATCTCCTATATGACACCCAGTAACTAACACACCATCTACATTATCCTTAAAAGATTTCAGAATAAAAGCTGGTTCAACTCGACCAGAACACATTACTCGAATTATTCTAATAGAGGCAGGATACTGAAAACGAGATACTCCAGCCAAATCAGCTCCAGCATAGCTACACCAATTGCAGCAAAAACATACAATATTAGGTTTAAATTCCCTATCTTTTTTAACTTGTTTTTTATCTGATTTTTCTACGATTTTCATATTTTTTCATTTATTCTCATTAATTTTTTAAATAAGCCTTAATCATCGCATTTATTTGTTTAAAACTAAAATGTGAAATAAATATGGCCGAATTAGGGCATTGAACACCACAGGTACCACATCCTTTACATAACGCAGAATTAATATTGGATTTTTTTAAACAAAGTGTATAATCTTCAAATGTTTTTTCAACCTCAATTAATTCTATTGCGTTATATGGACAAACGTCAGCACATTTCCCGCAGCCGATGCAATAATCTTCAATTACCTCAGCAACAAGACCAGAAGTTTTCATTTCTTTAGCACTTAAAATCCTGATAGCTCTTCCAGCTGCACCATTTGCTTGAGCTATTGATTCTTGAATATTCTTAGGCCAATGAGCGCAACCACATAAAAAAACTCCATCTGTTGCAAAATCAATAGGTCTTAGTTTAACATGAGCTTCTAGAAAAAAACCACTTTGATCTTGCGGAACTTTCAGCATTTTTGATAATTCTTTAAAATTTTCAGGTGCAATCATAGGTGTAGCTAAAATTATAAGATCGCCATAAAATTCTACTTCTCCTTTTAAATTGTGTTCGAATAACGTAATTTTATAATTAAATTTTCCATTTTTAGTTTTTGAAATTATAGGAAGTTTATCCAATGAATATCGTAAGAATAAAGCGTTTTTTCTTGAATCTCTATAAAATTCTTCATTTCCTTTTTTGGACATTTGAAGATCTCGATAAATTAAAATTAATGCCAAATCAGGTTTTAATTTCTTTAAGATATTAATATTCTTTAATGCATTTGTACAACATATATTGGAACAATATGTTATACCCTCTTTTTGTCTGGAATTCACACATAAAATAAATGTAATACTTTTAATATTATCTAGCCATTCTATATTTTCTTTCCTTAATTTTTGCTCTAATTCAAGTTGTGTAATAACATTTTTTTCTTTTTTATAATTGTATATTGTTTCCGGTATCAACTCATTCGCTCCAGTTGCAACAATTATTATTCCAACTTTTATATTATTTACTTTATTTCCTTTAGTGGTTATTATAACATCATAATTTCCAATATATCCCCTAATTTCCGTGATATTTGAATTCAAATAAATATTAATGTTTGAATGTGATTTTACTTTATTTACAAAAGGTTCTAAAAATTCTGAGGCTTTTTGATATCCTGGGAAAATTTGATATAAATTATTTAAATTTCCACCAAGTTTAGATTCCTTTTCTACAAGATGGGTTGTAAACCCTTGTATTGCAATATTTAATGTGGCTATTAAACCAGAAATGCCACCTCCGATTATTAATGCCTCTGGAGTAATTGATAGTTTTGATTCTTTTTGTGGTTTTAATAATCTCGATTTTGCAACAGCCATTTCTATGAGGTCTTTGGCTTTCTTAGTTCCATCCACTTTTTGTTCCATATGTACCCAAGAACATTGATCTCGAATATTAACCATTTCAAAAAGATATTTATTCAAACCCGCTTCTTCACATGTTTCTTGAAATAATTTTTCATGGGTTCTAGGCGTACAGGACGCAACTATAAATCTATTTAAATCATACTCAGCAATTAATTCCTTAATTCTAGTTTGGGAATCACTAGAACATGAATATAAATTATCTACTGCAACAGTCACATTAGGTAATGTTTTGATATATTCTAAAACCTGGGGAACATCTACATATTTTCCAATATTTATTCCACAATGGCAAATCATAACACCTATGCAAGGTTCATCTTCTAAATTTATCTTTTTTTCAGGTACAGATACTACCTTTTCTTTTAATAGAGTATTTCTCACTAGATATAGTAATGTTGAAACCTTATTTGCTACTCCACTTGCATCAGCAACTGTTTCAGGGATATCTAATGGTCCTTGACAAAAACCACATAGAAAAATTCCTTCTTGTTCAGATGATAATTTATCATATAATGTCTTTTCTTTAAAAAACTTATATTTATCAACGTTTATTCCTAATATTTTGGCAACCTTCTCAGAATCCTCAGATGGTACTAATGGTGTTGCTAAAACTACTAAATTTGCCCTTAAATCATGAAATTTCCCATCATCGAGATCTTCATATTTTATAATTAAATCTTTAGTCTTAGGGTCTTCTACTATTTTGCTAATTTTTGAATTAAAATATTTAACCCCATACTCATCTTGTGCTCTTTGAGTATATTCATAAAAATTTTTCCCATATGCCCTCAAATCATGCCTAAAAATATAACATTCTGAAGAATTCGAATGTTCTTTAGTAATTATTGCTTCTTTTGCTGTATACATACAACAGACACTAGAACAATAAGGAATTCCAATATGAAAATCTCTAGAACCAGCACATTGTATAAAAGCAATTTTATGGGGTTCTTTCTCATCTGATAATCTTAAAACGTGCCCCTCGAATGGACCAGAAGCACATAAAATCCTTTCATACTCTAAAGAGGTAATAACATTTTCATATTTATAACCCCAATTATCTGGAAGTTTAGAAGCTAACATATCAAAACCAATAGCAACTATAATTGCCCCAACTTCTATTTGGACTTCTTCTGGTTTCTGCTCAAAATTAATCGCTTGGGCTTCACAGATTCTTTCACAAACTCTACATACCCCTTTATTCAAAAATAAGCACATATCTGAGTCTATTAAATAAACTGGAGGTACAGCTTGTGGAAAGGGGATATAAATAGATTTTCTTCTCCCCAAATTCATATCAAAAATATTTGGAGCCTCAATCTTAGGACATTTCGAGGCACAATCTCCACAACCCTTACATTTATCCTCATCCACATATCTGGGTTTTTTTAAAATTTTTATAAAAAAATGACCTGCATGACCTGATACTTCAATGACTTCTGAATAAGTCATTAATTTAATATTTGGATTTCTAAAAACCTCAACCATTTTTGGAGCAAGAATACATAAAGAACAATCATTAGTAGGAAATGTTTTGTCTAATTGAGCCATACGTCCTCCAATTGAAGGAGTCTTTTCTACTAGAAATACTTTAAATCCCATTTCAGTTAAATCTAAAGAGGCTTGAATTCCTGCAATACCACCACCAATTACTAAGGCTGCTCCGATTAAATCATCGGTTTGACTTTTTTGTGATGAGTTTTTACTTTTACTCATTTTTTAGATACCTCCTTATTTTGTTGTGAGGGTATAACTTCAATAACGTTTTCCAAGAGATTTGATAAATCTATAACATTAATATCTTGGACAGTTTCTGTATCATTTTGAAGGCATCTAAAGTGAATTTCACATTTTGGACAAGTAGTGACTAAATTATCAGCAACATCTTTAGCTTCCAACATTCTATGATATCGAAGTGCTTTTGCTTTATCAGAACAATTTAGCCAACAACTTACTCCGCAACATAAAGAATTGGATTTATTGTGAACCATTTCATTATATACATAACCTACTTTTTCCAATTCTTTAAAAATATATCTTATTTTTTCATATATATTAAAAGATTTTGGTAAAAATCTACTTAATCTACATGGATCATGATAAGTTAATTTGAGTATTTTTGTGTTTTTCTTTTCCTTTTTAAATTTAATTTTATTTTCCTTCAATTTCTCATAAAGATATTCAACAAGGTGTTTAACCTTAACATTAAAATTCTCAAACATCGAAGGATAATCAATTTTAAGAGTCCTATACCCTTCTGCACAAGAAGTTATTATTAAAGAAGCTCCACTTCTTTCAAAAGATTTAATATTATGGATTGCTAATTTTTTAAAAGCTTCGATTTTACCTTGCCACAATAAATCATGACCACAACATTTTTCATCTTTCAACAAAACTATTGGTTCATTTTCAATTTTGCATAATATTTTTAAAGTATCTACAGCATTATTCATTGACTCATCGAATTCATAACTAAAAAGGGGAGCACATCCTACAAAATATAAGATATTTCCCTTTTCTGATACCTCACACCCAGAAGGAACCCACTCAAAAGTCTTTTCCGGAGTAATATTTTCTTTACTCATAATTTCCGAAAGAAGTGTATAGAATCCCTTATGAGCAATTTTAGGCATAATTCCGGCATCTAACATTTTATTTCTTGCATCACGTACTATTTCAGCAAAATTAACTTCATATGGACATTTTTCAAGGCAAGAATTGCAAGTTAAGCAATCCCAAAGCATTCCACTTTCAACAATTCGATCTTCAAAACCTTCAATGATCAGTTGTATTATCCTACTAGGAGTGTATTTTTGGATTCTTCCCATTTGGCAAATGCCACTACACATAGCACATTGATAGCAATTGTTAAGATATTCTCTTAATTTTCCTTTTATAATCATAGAATTGTCAGAAATCTGAGTAATTTTAAAATTTAACTCCTAAGTTTTTTTGCGATAAATTATATCTATCTTCTTTATATTTTGAAAACTGAATTAATTTTTCTAACATTTTATCTCTTTTTCCTTCTAAATCCTCTAAAACTTTTATATATCCCTCATTTATAGCGGATTTAACAATATTTGTTCCAAGTTTGGTTCTAGGTATAGTTGTTGTATATTTTTCAGGTGATGATAATCCACCAAATGAAATATCTGCATAAATATTAGTAAAATCATTACATGCATTACAAGCGGAACGAATATAATCTGATAATTCATTAAACGATATATGCTGAATAACTTCACTTCCTTTTAATTTTATTAACATATCTTCCTTAATATTTAATTTCTCAATCTCATCAATTTTTAAATTAAATTGAGTTTCAAATTTCTCTTTTTTATCTTTACCCATTGTAAAATTTCCATAACAAAATAATCCAAGAAGATATTTTATATTTTGAGAGGGGGTAACCCCCATTTCTTGCATGCATCTTATCGTATAAATTTGGCAAGGCGTTCCTATAACAGCTAACTTTTTAAATTTATATCTATTTAATGCCATAATTGTAGGACTATAAGTACTAAAATTGGCAATTTCTGTTACTTGTGAAGAAATATCAAAATGAGAACCTGCAGCTAAAATTAAATCATCTTTAGATTTTGCAATCATTGAATCTCTCGAAAATGGTCCCAACTTTTTTGAAACGATTGCTCCATCAATTAAATTATGTTCTAATAAATACAATAATATAGCAGATACTACTCCACCATCAGTTCCATTTTTTAAGAGATCTTTATCTAACGCTTGAAATGAATATATCTTTTCATAATTGCCAAGTGGTTTGATATAATTATATTGATTATTTAAATCATTTTCTAATACTTTAGTTTGTGGACAAATATGATAACATATTCCGCACTCTAAGCATTCATTTTCATTTATATATTGTGGTGGCAAATCTGGTTTAATAAAATCAATAATCTTATAATCAGCAGAACTACAAAAACTTACACACCCACCACATAATTGACAAATGCCTTTATCATGAACTTCTTTAATTAAATCTTTAAAATTTTTTATTGGTTTATCTTGACTCATTTTTTAATAAAATTTTATTATTTTTTTACATCGAATTCAATTTTTTTACATTTTGAATTTTTAATTCCTGAAATTTTCTTAACCAAACCGAATCCAGGTTTTACTTCAGCTAAATCCTTAACTTCTACTAAATTGCCATTTATTAATTTATTAAATAAATCATTCCCAACTTTTGTTCTTGTAATAACTGAAGACCAGCCTGCACTAGAACCTATTGAACCTACTGAAATATCTGCAAATTCGGACGTTAAATCACTACAATAATGGCATACATCTCTTGCTAAGGAAGTTACTTCTTTTAATGGAACTTTGGCTTCTTCTCCATTTTTATCTTTGATAATAAATTTTCCTCCACTAATGTCCATTTTTAAAATGTTCTCTAATTTCTTATTAAAAATTTCAGTGCTTATTTTGATAACATTATCATAGCTGAATGATTCCATGCAGAATAAACCAATAGTATATTTAATATTATTAAAAAAAGATGTTCCAATTGGATAAATACTTCCTTTTTTGAGTGCTAACATCATACATGGAGTTCCAACGACTGCAATTTTATCAAATTTTTGTGCTTCATTCAAAATTGTTAAACTTGGAGAATTAGCATATTTTGTACCAGCGGTTTTATAAAGATCATCAACATTCTCAATTATAATAGGTTTTGGCCTCCAAATATCTTCAGAATGGGTTACTGCTATCGCAGCATCAATTTCTTTTTCTTTTAGTAAATAATATAACAATGTTGTTATTATACCACCATCTTGGCATACTTCTTTAATTTCATCACTTTTTGTACTTGCAGTATATGCATTTATATAATAATTACTTGCGGCACCATCCTTCAAATTAGGATTTAATTTATTTAAAACTGTAAAAATATGCTCAGATGGAAATGACCTCGGGCAAACAGAAAAACAAAGTCCGCATTTAATGCAAGTCTCAGAATCAATTTTAAGATCATCTGCAGTTACTGTTATTGAGCCAACTGGGCATATTGATGAACAATAACCACAATTACAACAAAAATTATTCTCAAATACTAAAGACACTGGCTCAAAATAATTTTCTCGAAAAGAATTATCAAGGGATTTGGCTTGATATCGAATAATTTCAATCTTAATTTCTTTATCTATCAAATTTCCCTCTTTATTTTTTACTTTTTTAATTTCTGTCTTTATTTCAATTAATTTTTCAACATAACCTTGTTGGGTTAAATATTCAACTGTTTGTACTAATTTTTTCTTATCATATTCCACTTTCTCCACTATTTCTTCAAGAGTAAGCAGAGGAAGCCCTATTAATTTTTTTAATATTAAATTTCTTTCTGTCTCAGCATCGAGAAGTGAATCTAAAATAAAATTAAAATCTTCCTCACTAAATCTTCCAAATTTTAAAATATCATCTTTTCCTTCATATAATGCACGAATTTGAAAATTACTTATAGCGTTATATGTAGATTCCATTAGATTTTTTAGATCAGTATTTTCTATAAGATTCACCTTCCTAATTAAATTTTTTTTAAGCCCCCATATCCCTTGCAGGGATGTCCCAATAAAATTTCTTAATTTTAAGCTTTAATTTTAAAGATCATTCAAATGGGGGTTTTAGTTTTTAATTTTTTATCTGCATCTTTTATTTCTGCCTTAAAAACTGCTTGATCTGTTTTTAATGGGTTCAATCCCAATTTTTCTATTTTATTTACCATATCTTCGACCGATTTTACAAATTTTACAGCTTCAGCTCCAGTGCAGTTATACATGTTTACTCGGTCTCCTCCCAAACCACGCCTATCTAGAATTCGCCTAACAAATTCGACATGTTTTGCAGCGATAAAGTTTCCAGTTTTAAATTCACATTGATTTTCTAGTCAGCCTACAACCATTACTCCATCGGCACCATTATTAATTGCATAGATTAGGTGTTTTATATCAACTCTACCTGTACAGCGCAGACGAATAATTTTTACATTGGGACTATATTTCAATCTTGAAACACCAGCTAAATCTGCAGCACTATAACCTCATTTATTACAAGCAAATGTAATGATATTCATTTTCATATATCTCACCTGAATTTTTCGGTTTATGCATTTTCCTCCTTTACTAATGCTAAGACTTGATTAAATATTTGCTCATCTGTATAATATCTAATTTGTATTGCTTGAGTTGGACAACAAGTTGCACAGATTCCACATCCGTCACAATTGATCTCATCGACCTCAGCAATTTTTCCTTCAGGTACAATAATAGCATTCTTTGGACAATTTTTTTCGCAGCGACAACAAGAAATACAATTTTCTTCATCAACAATCGCACATATTAATTCAAGCTCCGCTTCTCCCTTGGATGTTAATTCTGCAACCTTACTTGCGGTTGCTCTCGCTTGAGAAACCGAGTATGATATATTTTTTGGTCCTTGCGCAAAACCACAAATATAAATCCCTAGATATTTTGTTTCTTGAGGACTTAAGCCAAAATGATGTTCAGTCAGGTATCCATTTGTATCATAATCAATTCCAAGAACATCTGCTATTTGTTTCGTTCCTTTAGATGGTAATACTGCAGTTGATAAAACTACTAAGTCTGCATCAATTTTTATTATCTCATCTGTTAATGAAGAATATACTCTTACCTTGAGATTTTTGGTTTCAGAATCCTCTATTAGTTCTGGAACTTTACCTCGAATAAAGTCAATACCTTTATCACGAGTTCTCATATAGTATTCTTCAAAGTTCTTTTCAGATGCTCTTATATCAATGTAGCAGATGGTTATATGGCAATCAGGGATTTCTTCTTTAAGTAATTTAGCATTTTTTAAAGCGATCATGCAACACACACCAGAACAATACGCTCTTTCTGTATCTCTCGAGCCAACACATTGAATAAATAATATTTCTTTAGGTGTTTTTCCATCTGATGGTCTTTTTACATGGCCCATTGTTGGACCATTTGGTGCTAATATCCTTTCAAGCTGGATTTCGTTTATAACATTTTGATATTCTCCATATCCATATTCTATAGGATTATATAAGTCCCAACCCGTTGCAACTATTATTGTACCCACTTCAATTTCGACATATTCAGGTTCTTGACTCAAATCAATTGCATGTGGCTCGCAAGCATCTACACAGGCATATCATTCAACGCAAGATTCTTTTTCAAGATCATAAACAAAAGGAATAGCTTGCCCAAAACATATATCGATACATTTTCTTGAACCTAAATTTTCTTGCCAATAATTTGGTATGTAAATTGGACATACTGGCGTACAATCTCCACAACCATTACACAAATCTTCTATAACATATCTAGGTTTTTTCTTTATCGTAACTTCATAATTTCCAACATATCCTTCAACTTTATCAACTTCACTATAACTAATAATTTCAATATTTTCATTTCGATTAGCTTCAAGCATTTTTGGACCAAGAATTCATATAGAACAATCATCAGTTGGAAATGTTCGATCTAACTGAGCCATTCTGCCCCCAATTGTAGTTTTACTCTCTATTAAATACACCCTTATTCCTTGATTTGCCAGATCTAATGCCGCATTTAATCCAGCGATTCCTCCACCAACTACCAAAGTAGCTTTTTTTATAGGAATAATTTTTGTCGGTACTATTTCCAATCTTTTAGCCCTTTCATAACCTGCTCTGCTTAAAATCTTTGCTTTATTGGTTGCTGAAACTTCGTCTTCAGTAATCCAAGAACATTGTTCTCTAATATTTACCATTTGAAAATAAAATTTACTAAGTCCTGCCCGTTCTAAAGACTCTCTATAAATCGGTTCATGAGTTCTAGGAGTTCAAGCTGCCGCTACAACCCGATTTATCTTTTTTTCTTTGATATCATCCATTATTAATTTCTGCCCTTGTTCAGTACATAAAAAACTAAAGATGCGACTTGTTTCAATATTATCAAATTGTTTCATATACTCTGCAACTTCAGAACAATTAACTTTCGCAGAAATATTCAAGCCTCATTGACATGCATAATATCCAATGCGTAAAATTTCTTTACTCAATTTTTTTTCACATCAACTCGTTTAATAATTTTTATTTTAAAATTTATACTATTAGATTAAAAAAATTCAAAATGCTCCAAATTAAAAAAATTTTTTATAATAATTTTCAGATTCAATAATTTTATATTTTGAAATTACCTTATTTAATAATTTTTATCTTAATGATTATATAAATTATTCGATACTGACAGAAATGGAAAATAAAATAATTAATTTTTACGAGAAACCTTAAGAAATTATTTTGAATTATACAATTTCGGTTATTATCCCCGATTTCCTAAATCTTTATATAAAATCATTTCCGAAATTGATAACTTCATTAATAATAATTTCGAAGACTAATAAAAAATCAAAAAAGAATTTTTAAATCCAAAAATATATTTAAAAAAATGTATTATATTCCTAAATAAATTTAACAAAAAGAACAATACTTACAAAAGATAGACAATAGAACTATTAAGTAATTATTTCAATTCATGTAATAGAGCAATTTTTAAAAGAGATGTGGTTAAACATTTGGGAGAAATTGATGATGAAAAAATTCTTAAGTATCTTTTAAAATATGTAGGAGATTATCATAGTAAAGTCCGGCTTTTAATGACTAAAATGATAAAAAAAATTGAAGCAAGAATAGATAACAAACTCAATAATCAATAAAATATCTTTTTTTTCCTCTGATATTTTTCTAAAAAAAATGAATTGTTATTTAATTATAATAATTTTTTTTAAGGATTAAGGTTTTAAATAAGTATTTCTATTCAAATCTCAGTGTAAATAAAGGTTTTATAGAGTGAGTGAAGAAATAAATAAAGTAAAATCTGAATCTAAATATGAACATTCTTTTGAATATATAAGAAAAAAATTAGAAGGAAAAAAAGATTCATTTGGAAAATTAGTAAAGGAAGTTATAAGAACAGGTGTTTGTACTCATTGTGGCACTTGTGCAGCGATTTGCAGTGCTCTTGAATGGGATCCAATTTTAGAGGAACCAAAATTAATTGGAGTATGTTCTGGGTGTGGAATTTGTTATAATCAATGTCCAAGGACTATTACTAATCCCGAACAACTTGTTGGTCATTTTAAAACAGGTTATGTTACAAAAAGTGGAATTCCTGAAGTTATTGGTGGTCAGGACGGAGGAACCGTTACGAGCTTATTATGTTATTTATTTGATGAAAATTTAATTGATGGAGCAGTTGTTACTAAAAAAAATCCAAATAAACCATGGGTTCCGTTACCTCAACTTATTAATACAAAAGAAGAAGCTGTTGAAGCTGCTGGTTCTATTTATAGCCATTCACAAACAGTTGATTCTTTAATTGACGGGATTAGAAATAACATGGGCTCTATCGCATTTGTAGGAACTCCTTGCAACATAGATGCTGTGTTTAAAATGGAAAGTAGTCCACTTGGAATGTTAAAATATTTTATGAGAGCACATGTTTTTAAAATTGGATTATTTTGTATGGATTCATTTTCACATGAAGCATTATTACCATTTTTTGAGAAGGAGGGAATTAAATTAGCGGAAATAACAAAAATGGATATCAATAAAGGAAAATTTTATCTTTACAGAGGAGATACAGAAGTAAAATCCTATAAAATAAGGGAATTAGATAAATTTAAATCATCAAGTTGCAATTTTTGCACAGATTTAACTTCAGAAAATGCTGATATCTCGGTGGGTTCTGTTGGAAGTGGCCCGAAGAAAAACACAGTTTTAGCACGATCAGGTATAGGAGTAGAAATTATAGAGGATGCTATAAAAAAGGGATATTTATGTTCTGAACCATTTTCAGTGGAAAATTTAAATTCTGTCTTGTTCTTAGCAAGATTAAAGAAAGTATCTCAATATACAGTTCTTAAAAGGAAGGTTTTTATAGTTAAAGATATAGATAAAAAAGAACCATTTAAACAATCACCAGAATTGAAAGAGCAAGCTGAGATCGCAACGCCGTTTGGAACAAGAAAAATTTTAAAGGTTACTCAAAAACTGAATGAAAGTCAAACGGCTACTGCAATTACAATAGAAAATGTTATTGGATATCTTCTTGAAAATTTACAAATTAGGGTTGCTTTTGTGGAAGAACTATTTGAAAAACGACCGTGGACTACAACAATAAAAGAAATTTTTCCTTTTGAATCTATTCAGATTAATTATCCATTAGAAATTAAAGATGGAGAACACGATCTTGGAGAAATAATTATAGATATTTCTGATTCACATAGAAAACTCTTTTTTAAGAAATATTCTCTTAAACCAAAAGAAAAAAAATCAAAATAATAGATAAAAAAATTTTTCAACAAAATTTTTATTAAATCAAATTAAAAATTTAAATAAGAATAAACGAGATATAAAAAAATGAAAATTAGTTTAATAGGATTATCTGGTTGTGGAAAAACCTCTTTATATTCGGTAATATTCGCGGAAAAAACACCTGAAGAAACAAAGGGATTATCTCCAACGATACTCTATGAAACAAGAAGGCATCCCTTTTTAGGATTAGAAATATCAATTTTTGATTTTGGAGGTCAAGACCAATACATCAAAGAATATCTTGATAAGCCGAAAATATTCATGGGCACGGATGTTCTCGTGCCTGTCGTAGATTTACACGATCCAAATTCTTTTGATAAATCAAAAAAGTATTTTGAAGATGTTTTAAAGTTATATAAAGATAATTATCAGAAACCAAAAGTATGTCTATTTTATCATAAATATGATACTGAAGATTATCAAAAGGAACTTTTAGATACAAATATAATTAAAGCTAAAGAGTTTTTTTCGGACATGTTCAAAGATTATAACCCACAAACTTTCCTAACGAGTATCTATGATCAGCAAAATTTAACAAAGATTTTCAGAGATATATTAATGGGATCTTATTCAGAATTAAAGGGTCATATAGAAAAAGCGGAAAAGCACTTACAGGAGATAAATGCACGAATTATTATTTCCGATATATCAGGAAATGTTTTGGTTCATAATGTTCAAGGAGTTTCAAGCGGACTATCATTAAGGGCAGACTTAAGAGACTTTATCAGTTCTTGTAATGTAATTAGAGAGAATGTCTTTTTATCTGATTCTGCAGAGTTTAAAGGAAATTCAGAAGAAGGTAAAGAGCTTCAACTATATATCTTTAAATACATATTGGCTGTTTTAATAATGAAATCGGAAAAGAAATTGGATCCTGAATCGAGTGAAAAGATAAGAGTTCTCCTCGAAGATATGAAATTATTTTCTGATATAATTGTTTCTATCCATTCTGAATAATTTTTTTAGAGCGATCAAACGATAAAAATGAAATTAAGTCTTGTTAATGATGATAATATCATTTTGGGAGATTATCTTAGTGTAATTACTAAAATTTTTTTTGAAGAGACAACTGATATCTTGTGGGGAGGTATAAAATTAATTTCTAAAAACCCATGTAAAAGAGACTTAATTATAACCAAATCTGAATTATTCAATCAAGGTACTTTTGAGCCTGGTGAATATATCAGAAATAGATCACAACTTATTAATCCCAAAGTAGTTCCAACAATTCCAGCAAGAAATATTCACTACTTAGTTAAAATGACTTTAAGAATTAAAAGTCCTCTTAATTCTCAAAAAGAAATAGAAATTTTTAAAGAAAATCCCATTAAAATTCTTCCAAAAGGGAATATGTTTCAAAATAGAACTCCCACCCCAATTAAATTAATTATGTCAGGGATGAATATTGAAATTTCTAAAGATATTTTTAAACCAGGCGAAACTATTAAGATTGATTATAAAACAGATAATTTAACATTATTTCAAATAAGATTAAAACAGAAGACTAATTTAATCTGTATTTGTGAACCTTTTGGTGAACAATGTGGAAGTATTGAGGAATTACCTCCAGTGATTGCGGGTGTAGCAAAAACATCCAAAACAGATCAAGGTTTTCTATTGATAAAACTTCCAAATCACGCTGAACCAAGTCATGAATATCTTTGGGAACCTCAAGAAAAAGATCAGTGGGGAATTAAATTTGGGGATTATTCTAAATGGTTTCTGGAGATAATAGGAAATAGGAAGAGAGAAGTTGGGGGAGATACAATCTCTTTTGAAATCCCAATTATTGTAATCCCTCAAAAGGAGCAAGAAATAGTCGATAATAGTTTATTTAGAGAAAGAGAAGAGGGTTTAGAATTATTTGAACCCCCTCCTGCAATAAAAAAAGGTATGAATATAATTTCTATTGATATTAATAAAGATACTTCTTCAAGTACATTTATTTATAAATTACGAATTAAAAATAATCTTAAAGATACTCTTAACGGTGTTACCATAGAAAATTCAGGTATTCAACAAGGTCTATTTGAGACTTATAAACATATGATGGGATTTAATACATGGTTACCAGGAGAAGAAAAATCAATTGAATATAAAACAAGACAAGAAATTGATACCTTAATTTCTACAATCGAAACAAATTCTCAAAAGCAAATTAGAATTCAAACAATATTATGAGCGCAATTTAATTTGTTTTATAATTTTTCAAAATATTTTTTTTATCTCCTTTAATCTTTTAAAAGAAGTATTAGAATTTGAATACAGATTTCCCTTATTTTATTATTAAATCTCAATTTTTTTTGATTTAAAATCTAGTGAAATTTAATTACAAGAAAGAAACCAGTGAAATATTTATGTTAAAAAGATAGCATATATTATATTTAAAAAGAGAAATAATTCAAATTGTTTAAGAAAAAAAATAGAGTAATTATTAAAAATGAGAAGTATATTCCCAAATTTAACGGAACAAGAAATAATGTGGAAAAATGAAGTTGATGAAACGTTAAAAAATGAGCTCGCTCCTTTTATTGATGACATTGAAAATGGGAAAAAGGAAATGTGGGATATTATAAAATCTATTGGTAAAAAAGGATATTGTGGTGTTACATTTCCCAAACGATTCGGAGGGTTGGGACTTCCCACGAAATATGAATTAATATTATCTGAATCTATTTCTGCTTATAGTTTACCAGTTGATATGGCAAGATTAGCAGGATCTTATCCAGCTTTTTTAATTCGAATGTTTGGTAAATCAAAACAACTAGGAAATTATGTTGAAGAGTTAGTAAAAGGAGAAAAAATTGGAGCTTTTTGTTTTACTGAGCCTGATGCAGGGAGTGATTTATCACGAATGAAAACAATTGCTGAGAAAGATGAAAATGCCGATGAATATATCTTAACAGGTGAAAAGCGGTTTATTGTGAACGGTAGTATTGCAGATTATCTTGTTATATATGCCCGTAATGGAGCTTTTATAATAGAATCAGCGTGGGATGGTTTTGAAGTTATTGAAGAATATCAATTGATGGGACTTCACGGACTACATCTCGGGCATTTAAAACTTAATCAAATAAGAATCCCATTAGAAAATGCGTTATTCTTCAAAAAACTAGAAAAAGATTCACCCAAACGCTCATCCGGAAAAACATCATCTATTGATAGTTTGCAAAATATGCTTGCTCCTGAGAGAGTTGCATTATCAGTTCAAGCTCTAGGAGTCGCAAAGACAGCATTATATACTGCTATAAAATACTCTCAAGAAAGGGTTCAATTCAAAAGACCTATCTCAGCATTTGAGGGAATTAGCTTTAAAATTGCAAAAATGGCTACTAAATTTGAAGCAGCAAAATCTTTATTAAATCGGATGGTTGATAAGATGGAAAATGGAACATTAGCAGCAATGACTAAATTATTTTGTTGCCAAATAGCATTTGAAGTTTGCGATGATGCACTTCAAATTTTAGGCGGAATCGGATATACCAATAAATATTCTATTGAAAGATGTCTAAGAGATGTTCGCTTATTACGGATTGGGGGAGGAACTGATGAGATAATGATGTATGTAATTCAAAAGGGAATATATAAAGGGGAATTAGAAAAAGAAACGATATCTGAAAAGGAAAAAATAAATTCTTTTTGGTGAGTTTAAAATTTCAAAACAAAGTAAAATTTTGTCAAAAGAAGAGATGCAAGATTTTTTTTTTGAGGATCCAGTCTCTGGTAAATTAAAAAAGAGTCTTGGAGATACATCTGTAGAATATTTCTATTTTGATGAAAATTTTATCATTGAGACTAAAAATAAACAAGTTGCAAATGCCGCGTTATTAAAAGGTAAATCTCAATTAACATTAAAAGATAAAAAATATGAATTAAAACAGTTTGATATGTTCTTCCTACCTCCGAATACTTCGGTTCAAATATTACCAAAAGAAATAGATTTCATAAATAATAAAATTTGTATCGTAAAAACGCCTATTATTAGTACAGATATAAATCCAGATTGTAAATTTGATTTACAGAGATTTGAATTTAATAACTTTTTACCTCGAGGTGAATTGAGCGACAATAAAAAAATGGGAACATTTAGAACCGTTTGGACCGCATTTAAAAATGGTTATTTTATATCAGGATTAACTGATATTCCATCCATATCCTTAAAGGAAGGAGTTGTAACAAGCGTTAATATTGAAAAATCAACAGATGGGAATTTAGAAATTTACCCTCACATACATCAAGGTTTTCCCGAAGTTTATATTTTTTGCATCCCCGATAAAACTACTGCTGTTACACAATATTTAATAAATAAGAGTGGAGAATCCATTGTCAGGGAGCGATATAATGGTGAAGGATTACTCTTCCCTGGAGAACTTGGTCATATGAATTTTGCTAAACCTAATTATAAAAATCTAAAATATTGTATTTATATGTGGATAATTGGAACCTATGGAAAAGTAAAGGAAATTAAACCTATAACACTAAAGATTTAATTTTTTTCTTAAATTTTGAAAAAGATTGTGTTATTTTTTGATTTCCAAAAAATTAAACCCTTTAAAATTAACAACTCTATTTCTCTCTTAATAGTATCTATATCTAAATTAATATTTTTATCTTTTAAATATTCAAAAATTTCTTTGTAAGATGCTTTTTCCTTTATTTTTGAGAAAGGTAATAAATCTCTACAGATATTTTTACCTCGAACAATGGATTGTGTATTAGAATAAAGCATGAAAAAATTATGAGCAAGAGCATCATTAAATTCATCATCATCATAATTTTTCATTTTTTCAAGTAAACTTAATGCTTGTTCAAATTTTTCTTCCTGGATTAATTTTTCAGCTATGGATAATTCCTCTTTAAAATTGTTTGTATGAACCTTTTCTTTTTTTGAATTCATATCATCCACATTTTATTATCTTTGGAATTGTGTTATTATTATAACCTCATTAAGAAAGATTTCAGAGAGTTTTTCTGTGTATTTATTTAATTCGAGAATATTAAAGGAAACATATATATATATTGAAAAATTTTTTTTAGAATTATAATCATTTAGCATCTTGTGATAATAATATTTTAATACTAAAATATTGATTGATTATAAAACGCAAATATTTTTGGAAAATATTGATCTCTTGGTTGGTATTGTTAATCCAAATAATAAATTTGAATTTGAATTCGTAAATGAACATATTTATATCAATTTATTGGGTTATACAAGTAAAGAGTTAATTGGAGAATCATTTTTAAATTTATTACATCATGATGATTTGCATATAGTAAAAAAAATATTAAAAAGAAAAACTGAATCTGAAGATTATTTAAATGAAATAAGACTTAAACATAAAAATAATAAATATATTTGGTTTGAAATTAAGAAAAAAAGTTTTAAAGATGATAGTGATAAAAAAAAAATATTAATTATTTTAAAAAATATTTCAAACCGTAAGAAAATTGAGAAAAAGTTAAGAGAAAATGAGGATAGGTTTAAAAAACTCACTATAACTATACCAGAAATTCGTTTTTGGAAATTATTTAACCCAAAAAAATATGAAGCGGTATTACAAAAATCATATGAAATGCTTCATACTGTCATGGAAAGCATTCCTCAATATATATTTTGGAAAGATATTAATTCTACATATTTAGGATGTAATCACAGCTATATTAAACTTATAGGTATTGAATATCCTGAGGAAATAATAGGTAAAACAGATAATGATTTTTTAACTAATAAAGAAAAGATAAAGCATCTCAAAGAACATGAAGCCAAAGTTATGATAACAAAAAAACCTGAATTTCATATAGTTGAATCATGGGTATTAAAAAAGGGCACCATAGTATGGTTGGATATAAATAGAATACCTCTTTTCGATTCGGAAGAAAATGTGGTAGGAATTCTTGTCACTCTTGAAGATATTACTGAAAAAAAAATCTATGAGGAACTAATATTTGAATTAAATAATAATTTTTTAAATTTCACAACAGATGTCCAAGAGAATTTAAAATTATTATTAGATACTTGTTTTAAATTAATGAACGGGGATCTCGTTTTATATATTTATAAAAATTCAAATAATAAAAAAGAGCAGTATCAAGTAATCACATCCGATAATCAGGTATTTAATTACAATTCTGAATATTTCTTGGAGAATATTTTTGTAAATCAATTATTTTTGGCTGAGCATGATGTACCTCAAACCTTTTTTGATTTAAATGAAACCAAATACGCTAAGACCGATCGATTTATCATTAATAACAAGATAAAAGCATGTTATGGAAAATTGATTCAATCTCATACAGAGTTTAACAGTGCTTTATGTGTCTTCTATAAAAATAAGCCAAATACAACTGACCGAGACAATATGGTTTTATATTTAATCGGAGATGCAATTGAAATTGAACAAAAACGCCGGCAAATGCAACAAGATTTAGAAGCACAAAATATAATGTTAAATGAAATTAATAAAGTAAAAACAGAGTTGTTATCTAGAACTTCACATGAATTAAAAACCCCTCTTGTTTCAATAAAAGGATTTACTGAACTTTTATTGGTACGTTATAAATCCGAATTAGATGATAAAATTGTTTCAATTTTAGAAGAAATTATGAAAGGGAGTCAAAGACTTGAAAATATTATAAATTCACTTTTGCAAAGTTCAAAATTGGATAAAGATAAGTTAGAATTAAAAATTTCTAAAGGTAATTTGACCTCCTTAATTAAAGATTGTGGAAAAGAGTTGCAAGGATTAGCAGAATTAAGGAAACAATCAATAATATTTAAGATTCAGGATTCTTTAAGTACAAATTTTGATAAAGAAATGATTCATGATGTAATTTCAAACTTATTAACAAATGCTATTAAATATACTCCTCCAGAGGGAAATATTATTATTCAATCTAAAATAAAAGATGATTTCTATATAATTTCTATAGAAGATAATGGAATTGGGCTCACTGAAGAAGAAAAAAAGCAATTATTTAAACAATTTGGTAAAATTGAAAGATATGGTAAAGGATGGGATGTAATTATAGAGGGTACTGGGCTTGGATTATATATTTCTAAAAAAATTGTAGAATTGCACGGTGGAAAGATTTGGGTTGAATCGGAAGGAAGAAATAAAGGGAGTACTTTTTATTTCTCCATTCCAAGAATAGATTAATAAATAAAAAATCCTCATAAATAGAAAACAAATTCCTATTAGAAATTCTCTTTTTAATAATATTATTTTTAGACTGCCTAGTTAAAATAGGTTTTTAAATGAAAACTCTATTATCTATGAGAGAACACAAATTTTTTCAAAGGGGTTTTTGAGGAGATTTATAAATATATTTAGGTTTCGAGTTTTTAAAAGAAAGTATTTCCATGTAAAATCAAGAATATTTCTAAAAAAAAATCAGAAATGACTCGCGATAAAATTAAAACACTTTTAAACATAATTGAAAAATTTAATAATATATTTTTAGAGGATATCAAGAATAATGAAAATAAATTTAAAATAATATTAAGAGAAAAAAAACCATATTCAAAAAGAAAATATCCTCGTCGAATTATAATTTCTAATTCATATAAAACAAAAACATACTCCATTTCTACTTACGAGATTCATAAAAATAAAAATGATGAAGAAAAATATTTAGGGATATATAATGTAAAAGTAGAAGGAAATTATGATATAAAAACAATAGCGAATGATTTAAAAGAAATAATTCATGGGAAAGATGAAATTAAAATACGCCCCAATTTTACGTTTTAAATAATCTATTTAAAATTCGATTTTTTCATAATTTTTAAAAAATGTGATTTAAAATATGATAAATTTCATTATTGTATTTTCAAATTATTTAATCGTATCTATTGGAATTTATCTTAATTAAATAATAAAATTTTTTTAAAATCCTTTTTTTCCCAATACTTTCGGGAAAACTTGTTGATAAAAATACATTTTTAAGTATTAATTTTTATCTTTTATATTAGTTCGAGGATTCTTTAATTATTGTCGTTATCAATATCTGAGGAGATGTAGTATTTTAGATTTTAATTATTACAAAATCTCAAAAGGAGAGTTTCATCTAGAATTGATTTGGTTTGAAGAGGAATTCGATTTATTATTCAATAATAAATCTAATCTTTCTAAACAAGAAAAAATAATTGCCCATCAAATTTTAGATATTTTAAGTGAAACTATAAATAAATATTCTAATGAAAAATTCTTAACTGACTTAGTTTTTACATTAAATAAAATTGAGAAAAAGCACCCCCAATTATTTTAGGCGAATTATATCATTTAAGGGTTAATTCATTAAAAAACACTTCTATATTTAGAGAGACATTTAAAATCCTTTCTTAATTGAATATAGAAAGTTTTGATGAAAATTCTTAAAATTGAATATAAAAATTTATTTTCTTTTGTCATTAATTACAAAATCCTTATAAAAAAAATTATTTAATTAGAATTTGTTATCCATTAATAGATATATATAAATATACTATTGATATAAGATTAAAACTAACAAGTAAAATTTTATACAATTGACAGAAATATGCAACTAGATAAATCATCTTTAGAAAAGCAAATCAGTAAGGCAACGGAATATTTAGACGAAAAAAAAAATGTTAAAGCAGAACAATACTTAGATAAAATAGTAAAAAAAGATCCCGTAAATGATGAGGCTTGGCTTCTACTAGGTATAGCAAAACGCCGTTTAGGTAAAAGAAAAGAGGCTATAGAATGTTTTACCGCTGCAACTGAACTTAACGTATCAAAAGAAGAGGCGTGGGGATTACTTACGATTACCTTAGTTGATCAAGGAAATATCGATATGGCCAAAAAAACTATTGAAAAGGCAGGACGATTGAACCCAGATAATTCTAGGATACAGTTTTTGCGCCATGCATTAATAGAAACTTATATCAAATATGGTCCATTTTTTTAATCTTTTTGGAATATAAAATTAATTCCATACAAACATATAGAGTAGGTGTTCGTAAATGATCTTAAAAAAAGAAATTATTACTAAAAAACCTGTAAGAACTATTGAAGATTTTCTATATTCTTTTCCAAAATTTAGAGATCTTGATCTTCATGAAGGAATTTCTTTTAGTAGTAAATCAGGTTGTAAAATTAAACCGAGCATTCAATTAGCAAAACCAAGTGAAGCTAAAGAAATAGTACAGGTTTTTAAGGAAGTATATCGCGGTTCTTACCCTTACAAAGAACTGGAAGATGAAATAGAAATCCAAAAGATGATAAGAGATCCAGATTTTCATTGGATAGTGTTTAAAATTAATAAAGATGAAATTATTGGTTGTACCGCCTTTCATGTAGATATTGAGAACAGAAGTGGAACATTTCATGGTTTTGCTATCAAAAAAAAAAATCAAGGGTTAACCGATCTTGTAAAACTCTCGAATGCATGTTTGTATTCAATTCTAAAACTCTATAAAAATAAGGTTCTGTTATGGTATTGTGAAGTCCGTTCAGCTCATACAAAATCCCAATATATGGGAAGATTTTTAGGATTGGATCCAATTGCATTCTTGCCCAATAAAGATATTTTCTTTAATCGTGAGGAATCTGAATTTATTTATATTATGTATGATAAAGAAGCATTGGGGAAATATAGAAGTAAAGAAATTCCTAAGATTACCCATCAAGTGTTAAAATGTTATTATTATGCTTTTAAAAAATATAATCTTGATATTCCTGTCGTTAAAAATCCTGAGTTAAAACTCAATGAATTAAAAGTTAGGGAAATTAAAAATCAGTTAATAAGGAGTATCGAAAAAGATAGGTTTGGGAATGAACTAGTAACGATTTCAATTAAAAATAGTGAATCATATATTAGATTTCTCCATCACCCACTCATTCAAACTATTGAACAAACAACTTATAAAGTTGATAATATTGAGGAGTTATTTATTTTTGTAGAGCAAGTAAAAGAATTGATATTGAAATCAAATATTCGTTATTTTGAATGTTTTGTGTCGTCATATATACCAACCCATCAAGCAATTTTCCTCAATGCAGGTTTGAAACCAACAGGATATATTCCTAGTTGGAGATATAACAAACATAAAAGGATTCTTGAAGATATAATCGTTTTTACATATTGCAAGAATGAGATTAGTAAGAATATAAAATTAATCAGTGAAACTGAGGAATTTCTTAAAACGATTTATCCTAATTGGGACATTTTTAAAATAAGAATCAATAATTATTAATTAAAATGATAAAAAGAGAAAGTCAATTAGACACATATATTATTGATGATATTCACAAAATATTAGAATATCTTCAATTGGGAACCACTATTCCTATATGGCCAGAATTTCATAAATATATCCTATATGATCTCAATCATTTTCATGTAAAATCAATACTACTCACTGAAACAGTTGATAGAGAATATACCGTGGGACATGTACTAATTTTTCATCACAATAGCGATACACTATACTTTGGATTTTTTGGTGTAGTAAATAATGTTAAAGAGAAGATTGATTTCTTAATTAGGGCATTAATTGAGTATGCTAAAGAAAATAATTTTAGATCAATTCAAGGTCCCATTAATATCCCAATAATTATCTACGGTTGGGGTTTTATGGAAGAAGGTAGTTTAACAGACCTTTTTATTGGTAAGCCTGTAAATCCACCCATTTATCAAAATTTGTTCATACAAAATGATTTTTCTGTAAAAACTAAAATATTATCTTGGGAAGGATACTTCAAAAGGATTCCTGAAAAAGAAATGAATAAATTTGACTTTAGTGAATATGAAATATTCCACCCTAAAAATTGGGACGAATTAATGACCCTTAAAAAAATTTTTCTGGAATTAAATGCTAGAAATTTGGCATTTGAAACACAAATAACTCCAGATATTGGAAAACTTTTTGAAAATTATGTAGAGTTTGTGAAAGAATATGGAGATCTTTTTATGTTCCTTTTTTTGCGATATAAAATAACTGGCGAGATAGTTGGTTGTATAGCGTGTCTTCCAAATCCATTCAGAAGAAATACTCAAGGAAATTATGACTCCTTCGCTCCGTTCAGCATTGTATTAGATAAAGTTCATCGTAAAAAAGGTGTTGGACTGTTAATAATCAAAACTATTTTTGAAGGTGCAAATGAAAAAAATATACGATATTTATCATCACCCGTTGAAAGCAGACAAAAAGTAAGCATTTATCTTGCAACATTTAAAGCTGGTTTATCCCTTTCTCGAACGCATTTAATTTTAGAATATATGTTCTAAATATTGTTTGATATTAATTTTAAAGATTAATAATGTTTGAACAAAGAAAACCTCAAAATTGGCCAGAATCTTATTGGAATCATATCAAAAGAAATATTGGGCTTATTAAAATTCTAGAACAAGAAAAATTACGAGGTGCATCTGTCACTATCTTTGGCATGGGTGGACTCGGGGGACCAGTAGCAGAGCAACTCATCAGGTCTGGGATTGAATATATTTCAATATGCGATAATAAAACATTTGAAGAATCAAATCTCAACAGACAAATTTGTACAAGAGAGGATATTGGGAAATATAAAGTTGATATAACTGAAGAACTTCTTAGAAAAATAAATCCAGATATAACAATTTATAAATATTATGAAGTTAGTAAAAAAAACATTTCTAAATTATTGAGAAACGCAGCAGTATCCGTTTTAACTCTTGACGATCCAATTGTATCAATTTTAATCGCCCGTGAATGTCTAAAAAGGGATATTCCTTTGGTGGAGTCTTGGGGAATCCCTTATCTTTGGGCATGGTGGTTTACTTCTAAGAACATTGATTATGAAACATGCTATAGATTCGACACCAATGAAATGACCATAAATGAGATCAAACAGTCTGAGGAAATTCTTTTGAATATGAAAAAACGAGTATTTGATATAATGCAACAATTCCCAAACATATTAGAAACATATGATCGAGAAAAGGGTACGGTCGAAGGACTACTCTCCGGGCAGTTTCCTTTTATATCTTTCGCACCAATAGTAAGGATGACCGTATCGTATCTTTCTTTTGAAATCATCTTCTCTGGAATACTAAAAATTAAACAAATGATTTTAGCGCCAAATATTATAGGTTATGATTACATTCAAATGAAACCAATTAATTTTAGTGTTGGTTAATTAGAAAATAATTAAATAAACATTTACTAATGGTTTAAATATATATATATATTGGTATTATTGATATTTTAAAGTAAAAAAAATTTTAAAAAATTATTATTTCTAACAGGGGATGGAATTTTGATTTTTCAAGGAACAGAATGGATAAGGGAATTATTTATTCTTATCTTGTATCCATTTCTTGTAATATTTTTCCTAATTCTTGCATATAAAGTGTTAAAAAGAAAAAGAGACCGTGCACCAATAACTTTAAGTACATTTTATATAATAGTCAGCGTTGGTTTGATGCTAAATATTATATATTTATTAGTGACAATTACCGAAGTAGAAATCGTTCTTTATTTGTTATATTATTTATCTTCGTTTTTAACCATCTTTTCCTTTATTTTTATTATTCTTTTTATAAATATTATTCTTAAAGTGGATTTTACAAACAAGAAATATTTGCTTATTGTATTTTTCTATGCTTTAGGATGTATTCTATTACATCTTTTTCCGGGAGGAATAACTCTCACTGAAAATTGGACACCTGTTTATAATTGGATTTTTTTTATTTTAGCCTATATTTATATTACCTTTTTTATCGCCGTTCCTTCAATCGTATATTCAATACAATTATCTCGTAAATTTATAGATCAAAATTTAAAAAAGAAGTTGAAAATGTTTCTTATTGGTATTACTGGAATGATATTTACTTTATATGGAGCTATACTCTTTAATACTTGGCAAGATCCAATCTTTAAGTCCATATATAGTGTTTCCGTAATAATTATATTGATTTCATCGGGATTACTAATATATTACGGAATTGGACGAACTCTGTAAAATTAGATATTTTTCTGCTTTTCTTCATCCGATAAATTTAAAGGATATTTATGGAAAAGGTTATTTCAAAACGAAAGTTTTAGAAAATAGTTTTTTCACTTTATTTTTTATAAGGTAAAGTTTTAACTTATAAAATTCTTTAAACTTATTTACAATATATCTCTTATATTTTATAATAAGAACAGATAATAAGTTAATTCCATAATTATTAGATTGAATATATCAGTTATTATATAAAATTGAGGTAATTTGAAATGAAAGAAAAAGTAAATGAAATTATTCAAAAGATAAGACCGCAGCTTCAAATGGATGGCGGTGATGTTGAACTTGTCGATGTATCAGACGATGGAATCGTAAAAGTAAGATTACAAGGCCATTGTCGTGGATGTGCTTACTCGCAAATGACTCTCAAACTCGGGATTGAAAGGGCATTAAAACAAGTAATTCCTGAAATTCAATATGTAGAATCTGTACCTTAAATAACTGTAATTTAAGTTTATTTAAGCACTTTTTTTATCAATTCTACATTTAAGATTAATTCCCAATAAAATAAATTATATAAAGTTACTATACTTTATTGAATTAATTATGAAAAGAGAAAACGATACTAATACATCTGAAAACTCCGAACAAGGAGCAGAAAAAGAAAAAGAACCTATTAAGAAAACTCAAGGACAATTAATTCAAGAAGCCTTAGGTTTAGATCAAGAAGCTATCGGTAAAATAGAAAAACAACTCTTTATTTCGAAATTTATAGATTCAATTTCTGAAGATATTTTTGATTACATTTATCGAGATCGCATTTTAGAGAAATATCTGGATATGTTAAAAAAGAACCTAAGTGAATTAGATGAAGGTCCTGAAGCTTTAACACAAGAAACTTATGAACAAAAACAAATAGAACCTACTATTTTTGAATTAAAATCTAAAGCAGAAGAAGTTGCTCAAGAAAACGATATAAACAGATCATTGAATTCAAAATTAAAAAGAAATGGTTTAATCGGTATGTTACCGCTTTGTATTTTAGTAATACTTATTTATATCATACCCCCTGAATTTACTTTTTATCTTATGATACCCATTTGTTTTCTTTGTTTCCTCCCACAATTACTACGCTCTCGAATAGTCCAAAAATGGAATAATTTTAAGGAAGAAAATAAAAAGATGTTTTATCAAGAAAATAGAGAGAAAATAATTTTATTAAAAGAATTTGTACAAATTGTATTAGATAATATCCATAAATCTCTTCTTGACAAGAAAATACCTCTAGAATTAATCAAGTTCTCATTAAGTTCCAGTGATTATAAGAATTTGAAATTGATAAATGAACAAGTATTAAGAGGTGGAATAACACAATTTTTTTTTACATTTGAATATCCGCCTGGAGTAGAACCATTTCCTATTCCAGAAATAATTAAGGAAAAATATATGGAACCTGTTGTTTCTGGGAAAAGAACAGAACAAGTCGACAATTTTTTAATTTTAAAAAATATTAAAGTGTTAAATGGAGAAATTGAAAAATTCGAAGTTGAACTAAAAGAAGATTTAAAGAATGACATAAATACTCTATTAAATTCTTGCAAGTTTGAGAAGGCTAAAGATTTTAGTTTAATAATGCCAAATTATACGCCTGAAACAGCCATTCATTGTGTTTGTGGAGAAATTGCTGAGTTTTCAAATGTGCAGAAATGTTCTTGGAGTGAAACTGAATCAGAGGAAAAATTTGAATTTTATCTTTTTGAGTCTGAAAAGTGTAAATGTGGAGAAAAAATCTATGTTCTCTCACCTATGGAAGAACAAATAAAAATTCCAGATAAGTGGAAAAAGATTTTTGGTTAGATTTTTTTTCAATTCATTATAAAAATTATTCTTTTTTTATATCTTTATAATATTTTAAAAGCATAGCGTAGCCCCGTACAGCCCTCTCTACCTCGTTTTCAAAAACTGGAATATTCAATTTTGTTGCAATATCAATCACCCGCATTGCACCTTCTCTTTCCGCTTGGATTAGAAGAGTTATTATTGGCTTATTAGGAAATTTTTCTTTTATTTTTGAAAAAATATAGAAATCAAATTCAATTTCTTGGAAAAATTCGAGAGCTAAAATTAAACCATCAACATCATCATCATTTAATAAAATTTCACTTCCTAAATAATAAATTGTACATATTTCAGTGCCAATAAATTTCTTTGGAGGCCAATAATCTACTGGATTACCGTATTTACAAGTTGATCCTCCTATTTTCATTGATATTAAATCTTGACTTACTTGTGAAGGCTTTGCCAAACTTAAGCCTTGCTTTCTCATTTCTTTAACAATTAATAAAATTGCGCCGGAAGATGGACCTATAATTCCTAATTTATTTCCACCTGGCTTTGGAAGCCAGAGAAATAATTTTGATAATTCAAAAAGTTCAATATAATTTTGAACTGCAAGACCACCAGCCATTTTCAATGATTCTTCTGCAACAGTATCTTTTCCAACATAAAAAAATAGAATTGGTTTATTTGGTGCAATTTTCGAGACTGAATCTATTAATGTTTGATCAATTTGTCTTAAAAAAAGAGAAATGACTCTTGTTGTCTCGTCTTTTTCTAGATAAAATAATGTATCTGCAATGTTGATTTTATATCCTTCACCAAGATGTATTACTTTTGAGATAGGCAAGTTTTGGCTTGGACTCCACCACCCCAATCCCCCTGCAAGACCTCCTGATTCGATAATTATGCTAACACCAAATTTTAATCCACGATTTTTTTGAAGAATATGACGTCTAACTGGAATTATCGAAGTTGTAAAATTATCAATATAATTCATGACACCAATCATAGAGGGCCCCATATATCTAATATTATATTTATTACAAGTTTCTTCTAATTCTTGGATAATGTTCCCATTTATGCTTTTTTCCCCTAATTCTGATTCAATCATAACATTTTTTATACCAAATTTACCTAATTCTTCGAATAAGTCTTTTAAATTATTTCTTAGCATAATTATTGCTAATTCCGGAATTTCAGGAAGTGATGATAGATCATTATATGACTGGATACCTAAAAGTTCATTTGTATTTGGATTAATTATATAAATATTTCCACTAAATCTGATATCTAGTAAATTTCTTACAACTATTTGATTAAATGTAAATTCTTTTCTTGAAGCGCCAATTATTACTAAAGATTTTGGATTAAAAAAAGGTTCTAAATTCATAACTTACAGATTATTAAATTCGAATAGAAATTCAAATATTTAGTTTTATTTATTTTTAAGTTAAATTAATCATTAATAAAATATTAAATTAAATGATTTATTAAAAATCAAAAGAAAATAAAATGTGGGTAAAGTATGGATAAAGAGCAAATTAAAAAAAATGCTGAGTTTTTAATAAAAGAACTCCCAAGTATGGAAATTCCTGGCGTGGCAAAAGTTAGATGTAAATATAAAAAAATGGTTGATTTTGCAAAATGTTTTGGAATTACTGATAAGAAATATATTGGATCTGAAGAAGAGGGGATTATCGCTTGTCCTGCTTTTGCTAATTCTTATGCAGTTAAGGCTTTTTATACTCTAGTTCCGGGTGTAAAATTAGAACAGGATGGTGTAAAAAGAGATTTAGCTTTAGTCCCAACAAAATTACTTCATGCCTCCCAAAAATATAATTGGGAAAATTGTTTTCCAATTAAACCTGGTGATGTTCTTATTGCAAAAGCAAAGTTTGGTAAGGTATGGGTTCATGAAGAGTCAATGCGATTATTCGCTCAAATGTTTTTAACAGTTAAAAATCAAAATGATGAATTAGTATGCCAAATTACTGCTGGGGCAGCAATAGCTGCAGGAGGTTATTAACAAATGCCGAATATTTCTGATATAAAAGTTGGACAAGTCTTACGTTCTGAATTCGATCAAATAACTCGAGAATTATTACAGAAATACGCAAAATCTTCAGGTGATACAAATCCCATACATACAAATGATGCAATAGCTGAAAGAGCTGGATTAAAAGGAGTAATAGCTCATGGATTATTTAGCTCTGGCTTTATAATAAAAATGTTGGATGATTTTGTTGGAAAAAGTGGAAAACTAATAGAACTCGATATTGAAATGCGTGGCATGGTCAGGGTTGGAGACATCCTCATCACAGAAGGAACTGTTACAAAAATTGAGAGTAATAGGGTTTATTTGGATATCAAACAAACAACAATTACACCTGTGGAAATTAAAAAAGATGGAAATGTAGTAAAAAAATTTGAAGCTGGGGAAAGAGGATATATTTCAGAAAAAGATATTGCTAGAAACCTTATTAAAACCAAGGAAGTTGATGAAGGAACTCTAACTTATAGAGAAAGAGTTGCAGCCCCAGGACATGCAATTATTGAATTAAATAAATAATTTGGGAGATATTTTTAATAATATTATTCTTTATTTTTTTGTTATAATTGAATGTAATAAAATTTCTTTAATTTTTTTTAAAAAAAATTATCATGATATAAAAAAAATCATTTTACATTCCATAAATTAAATATTTTTTACAATATAAACAATTTATTGAATCCCCACAACGATATTTCTCAACTAATTCTGGTGGTATCTTTCCCCCACAATATGGGCATTTATTTGAAAAAATAGATATTTTAATATCATAAAATTGCTCTCCAGAAGTAATTAATTTTTTATTTTTTAACTCCCTTCTAATATCATTTCCAACTTCTGCTAATAAGGCTGTTATTTGTTGTTCACTATCTCCAGATGTTTCCAATTCTAATGTGTGATTATCACCATTTAATAAGAAATGTATAATAATCTGATTATTTTTTACTTTTGTTATTCCATAATACCATGCTTCACCAAATTTATCTTTTTCAGAAAATTCCTTATACACTAATTTTATATGATGTTTTCCTAGTGCATCTAAGACTGATAAATAAATTAAATATAATTTTCCCAAATCAATAATTGGAAAAAGTTTCCTATCACAATGTTTTAGAGATCTATGGCGACTTTTTACTTTTGCTAAATTTGCTTCACTTTCTGTAAAAAATAATGGACATTCAATAGATATTTCTTTTGGGTTCATTGTGATCGCTTGAGGTTTATCTTTTGCGTCATGGAATGAGATTGTTGCATTTACAGGGCTTTTAAGGCATTGAGTAGGTTCTAGCCATAATGAAATCGATTTTTTTTCATGTAATCCTAATTTGGAGATATAAATTGTGTCTCCCCTACGATTGTATTCTATAGGTTCATGAAAGATCCATTTTAATGAAATAGGTATATCAAAATTGATTTTAAAATTTGTTAGAGGAGAAGATGTATTATTTTCTAAACCTATTTTAAATCTAATTTGACCACCTTTTAATTCATATTCTCGGGTAATAATTAAAGCTGATTCCCTTTTTTCACTTTTTAGTATAGTTGTAATTTTAGGTGAAATTTCTTCACTCACATCATCAATTATAATCTTTGTGGCTGGTGTCGTAATATCATACATTTCATCTAACTTTTCTTTAATTTGGTCTTGTAATACTCTGACATTATTCATTTTATTTTTAATTATTTCTAATAATTCATTAAATTGAGGATATTTTTTTGCTTTGAATAATGCATTGGAATATAATTCATATGATTCTTCTGAAGTTTTATTTGCTCGATTCAAGTCTGTATTTTGTAATGATCGGGTTCTTTCAACTTTTTTATCAGCGCTTAAACAAATTTTTTCTATTTCTATTTGTAGTAGATATAAATCTATTGAACTTATTTTCGATTTTAATGATTCAAAATCTATTGTAAATCCTTCAGATTTTATTTTTTCAATAGCCTTTTGATAAGATGTTTTAGCAAATATCCATTTTTTCTCTGCATCTTCTAAATTTTGTACCTTATGAGATTTAGATGCAATTGTTTCAAAATTCTTCCCATTTTTTATGTGAGCATTACATATATTTTTATTGAGGTCTTTTTGATTTCTTTTAATTTTTAGCACTATTTCTTCTGATGGTGCTTTTTGTAATGCTAATTGATAATTCTTAATTGCTTCATTCCAATTATTTATTGCAACCTCATAAGTGGATTTTGAATAATTTTTATTAGCTTCTTCTATTAAAGTCTTAGATTTACTTATTAAATATTCAAATTGGCTTTCTTGTTCAAGTATTATCTTTTCTATTAGCTCTTGGTCTTTAATTTTCTCAACAACACGTGTTTTTATTTTTCTTCTTCCCTTTATCACAATTAATAATATTGGAACACTTGCCAAACTTATAAAAATAATCCATAAAAATATTTTAAATAAAAGATCTGCTAATTGTCTTCTTGTTTCTATATTATCTAAGGCAGATAATGGGTTAGTTCCATAAGAAACTTCATTTCCATCAGAATATCCATCACCATCAGTATCGGGGTTATATGGATTTGTAAGATATTCTTTTATTTCTGACCAATCATGTAACCCATCATTATCACTATCCATTGAATATATTGATAATATTATATCTTTAGAATTAGCACCATAACTTTCTGTTGTCCCAACCTCATAAATTATATTATTGGAATCTACAACCACTCCATTTACAACATCACGTGAAGATCCTCCCCACGTTTGATTGTTTATTAAATCACCAGAAGAGTTATATTTCAATAATACAAAATCAGTTAGTCCCGCACCAAAATTTTCAGTAGAACCGACTATTATTATATTGTTATTAGCATCAATAGCAATGTCCATCCCTAAATCATCTAGAAAACCACCCCAAGTTTTATTCCAATATTGATTTCCTGAAGAATTATATTTTATAAGAATAATATCATTTTCACCAGCACCATAACTCCTGGTATTACCAGTAATATAAATATCTCCATTAGAATCAGTTATAAGTGCCTTTCCTTCATCGTTTGATGAATTACCCCAGGTTTTACTCCAAATTTCATTTCCTGAGGAATCAAATTTAATTAAAACTACATCTCCAGAACCCGATCCATAACTATCAGTTTTACCAGTCACATAATAATTATCGTTAGAGTCAATCTCAATATCATATCCAATATCATCAGAAGAACCACCCCATGCTTTATCTTCAAGTTGGTTTCCTGATGCATCATATTTAAGGAACTTAATTTCATAACCATTATTTCCAGACTCAGTAGTACCAATTACATAAATATAGTTATTGGAATCTACTGCAACGCCTCGTCCATAATCATCATCAGTAAACCATCCCCATGATTTATCTAATATTTCTATTCCTGAAGAATCATATTTATATAATTTTATATTATGCGCTGGTTCGGATGTTACAATAGAGCCTACAATATAAATATCATCATTAGAGTCAAATGTTAGATCATATCCTCTTGTATTCTTATTAGGATCTCCAAATATTGTTTCCCATTCTTGGATTGCCAAATGATTATATTTTATCAAAACTATATTTTCACAGTTTCTTTCGGTATTAAACGTATGACCAACTGTATATAAATTATTTTCAGAATCAAAACCTATTGCAAAACCCTCATCATCACCTGAATCACCCCAAGTTTTATTCAATACCGAATAATAATTATGGGGTCCTTGCGCCAAATTAGGATCAACATTTTTATTATACAGATAATCTTCCTGTTTTTTATACTCAAAAATATTTTGCGAAAAAATAGTTATAGAGAAAGAAATTGTTATCAAACAAATTAAAAAAGTAAATGTTATATATTTTTTAAAAAAATATCTATGAAAATGAAAATTCAAATAATTTCACTCTTTTCATTCAATACTTATATTTAATCTTATATTAATTCAAAATTGTTCATATTAATAATTTTTAATTATAAATCTTTCTTACTTTTTAAAAATATATACCCTTATTCTTCAATCTGGAAATTTTTTTTAAAACTTGATTTTATATCAATAAAAAAGCATAATCTCAAAATTAATTTTAAATGATAAATAGAGATATCGAAATTATTGATAAAATAATAATTTGATTTTTAAAAATCCTTTTATTAATATGCCTACGATTAAGTAGTTAAAGCAGCTTTCTTTTCCAGTTCAAAAGGACTAATTATTCTTTTCTTTTTGGCATCATAAAAGGGTAATCCTGATTGTTTTAGAAATTTTTCATCTTTATAATGCAATAAAACAGTTTGGCATTTAGTAGGTAGTTTTATATTTGCAATTCTTAATCGATCTTTTACCAAAGGTAAATCTTTCTCATTACACATCACTTCACAGATAATCTTGCCCGCCTTTACCCGAGCAGCCTTTCCTATCGATTTCCCAAAGCTATTACGCATTCCAGATTGGATTCTATCCGCTCCAGCGAAATTGAGTTGTCTATTTTCTCTGATAACTTGGAACGGTTTTATTTTAATTGTTAAATGGTAATTTTGACGTCCTATGCTTTTCTGAAGACTACTATTAATTGTGATTCTTATCGCTTCTAAGGCATAATGGCTTATTTGCACATTTTTTTCCGCCTTTAGTCCAACAACAAAATCATATTCTTCTCTTTTCTTCTCTTTAAGATTCAATCCACCTTGAAAAAATCTTAGTTTTGAATCAGCTCCTCCTCGAGCATATTCTCGTCGATGAGACCTACTTCTTTTCCGCTGAAAGGCAGGTCCTTTAATTTTTGAATAGCAGTGCCATGGTCTCTTTGAAGCCATTAAAAATCACTTTCTAATATTAGCAAATTGAGATAAAAAACCTTTCATAACTTATATTCTTTATTATCTTATAGTTTAAAGGAATGTGATTTAAATTTCGATAAAATTTCTTAAAAAGTGAATGATTCTCTTAAATAATCATAAATTAATTTAAAAAATTTTATAAAATAATATGCTGAAATTAAAAAGGATATTAGAGATTAAAACGGAACTTCTTTGTAAAGGAGTAAATCTTGATGAGAGATTTATAGATAAATATAAATCCAAAGGAATTCCTTTTAAAGAAGGAAGAAAAGGTGGAGCGGGTCCTTTAGGGGGGCGATATTTTGCATTTGATGATAATAAGACTATTTTAAATGTTCCATTATGGCATAATAATAAAGAAACTAATTTTGTATTGAAAAATGAGAAGGATGGTTATTTTGAAATATTTGATAAATCAAAAAATTCAGTTTTCGTTAAATTAAGATTAATTCCATATCCAAATTATTATAAAATAACCACAACAGACGATATTCTCATGGAAAAAATTGCTTTAATACATGGGCTTGATTGTCTAGCTACAACTATTTATCAGAGATGTTGTTATTGGGAAAATGGAAGTAAATGTCAATTTTGTGGTATCGAATTAAGTTTGGCAAGAGGTGATACTATAGAAGAAAAAACTTCAAAACAACTAATTGAAGTAATAAATGCAGTTAAGATTGAAGGAAAGTTTAAACATTTACTATTAACCACAGGAACCACATCATCAATTGATAAAGGTGTATTAAAATATATAAATATACTAGAAGATATTAAAAATAAGTTTCCAGATATTCCCATTCATGTTCAAATTGAAGCGGTGGATAATCTTGAGTATATAAGCATGTTGAAAGAAGCTGGAGCTGATACATTAGGAATTCATATTGAAATACTTGATGATTCTATTAGAAAAGTTATATGCCCAGGTAAATCAAAAACTAGTTATGAAGTGTATGAAAAGAATTGGATTCATGCACTTGAAATTTTTGGAAAAGATCAAGTAGATTCTTTCATTTTAATAGGTTTTGGAGAACCTACAGAAGAATTCTGGAATAAACTTGAAAAAATGATTAAATTAGGCGTAATTCCACATATAACTCCTGTTAGACCAGTTCCACAATCCAAATTTAAAGCACCGATTTGTAATCCTCTAATATTATTAAATATTTTTGAATACTCAGCCAAATTAATGAAAAAATTTAATGTAAATCCATTAAATAATAAGGCTGGTTGTGTAAGATGTGGAGCTTGTAGTGGAATTATAGAAGCATATCGCTTAATAACTGGAAATTACTGGAGTTAAAATTTTTTAGATTTAATAAAGATATAATTTAAAATAAAGAATTTTTATTAGGAATTAATTAATTATAATTAAATAAGTTAGATTATAATTTATTTAAATATATTTATACAGAGTTAATCACTTTGACTGAACTTGATGATTTTTTAAAAGAATTAACAAAATGGGAAGAAAACATATTAGGAAAATCCATTAATGGTAAAGAAATGCGACAGACGCAGTTTAAAAATTTATCAGATATTGACATAAAAGGACTTTTTACTCCATTAGATATAAAGGAAACGAAATATATAGAAAAATTAGGATTCCCTGGGCAATTTCCTTTCACAAGAGGGGCATATCCATCAATGTATAGGGGTCAATTTTGGACGATGCGTCAATTTGCTGGTATGGGATCAGCAGAACAAACAAACAAACGCTATAAATTCCTAATAGGGCATGGTCAAACGGGTTTAAGTGTAGCGTTTAGTTTGCATACGATATATGGGTATGAAGCAAGCGATAAAAGGGCATTGGGAGAGATTGGAAAAGAAGGTGTCGCAATTGATACCCTTAAAGATATGGAAATCCTTTTTGATGGTATAGATTTATCAAAGATATCTACTTCAATGACCATAAATGCTCCAGCATCTATTTTACTTTCTATGTATATAGCTGTTGCAGGGAAGCAAGGTATTTCTCCAGAAAAATTAAGAGGAACAATTCAGAATGATATTTTAAAGGAATATATTGCGCAAAAATCGTGGGTTTTTCCTCCAGAACCTTCAATGAGACTTATTGTTGATACTATTGAATATTGTACAAAATATGTGCCACAGTGGTATCCTATAAGTATTAGTGGGTATCATATTAGAGAAGCTGGTTCTACAGCAGTCCAAGAATTAGCATTCACCCTTGCAGATGGATTTGCTTATGTAGAAGCAGCAATAAAAAGGGGATTAAATATTGATGATTTTGCTCCGAGATTATCTTTTTTCTTTAATAGTCATAATAACTTTTTTGAGGAAATTTGTAAATATAGAGCAGCACGTCGGATATGGGCAAAACATATGCGCAATAAATACAATGCAAAGAAAAAAGAGTCTATAAGATTAAGGTTTCATACTCAGACCGCAGGAGTTTCTTTAACCGCTCAGGAACCCGAAAATAATATAGTTAGAGTTACTTTACAAGGGTTAGCTGCAGTTTTGGGAGGAACACAATCACTTCATACAAACTCATTTGATGAGGCTTTGTGCTTGCCTACAGAGAAAGCTGCTAAAATTGCATTAAGAACTCAACAAATAATTGCATATGAATCTGGTGTTGCAGATACAGTTGATCCTTTAGCTGGCTCATATTATATTGAATGGTTAACTGATAAAATGGAACAACAAGCTGAAGAATATTTTCGTAGGATTGAAGAATTGGGTGGTGTAATTCCCGCGATTCATAAAAACTTCTTTCAAACAGAAATTGCAAATGCAGCATATAAATACCAGCGAGAAATTGATTCTAATAAAAGATTTATTATTGGAGTTAATAAATTCCAATCAGAAAAATTTGAATTACCTGAATTATTAGCCATTGAAGAAGCTGTTTCTGAACACCAAATTAATAGGTTGAATGAAATCAAGAAAAACCGAGATAATGAAAAAGTAAATATATTATTAACTAAATTAAAAGAAGCTGCAAAAGGAACTGAAAATTTGATTCCTTATATTTTGGATGCTGTTAAAGAATATACATCTGTAGGAGAAATTATTGAATCACTAAAAGAAGTTTTTGGAGTTTATAGAGAGAAACAAATAATATAATAGAAGAAAAAAATATTAGAAATGATAAAAAAATGAATAAAACCAGAAGAATTAAAATTATTGCTGCTAAACCTGGTCTGGATGGGCATGATAGAGGTATTAAAGTTGTAGCGCGCGCATTACGAGATGCAGGAATGGAAGTAATTTATACAGGTTTACATCAAACTCCAGAAGATATTGTAAACGCTGTTATACAAGAAGATCCTGATGTTTTAGCTCTAAGTCTTTTATCTGGAGCGCATAATACTCTCTGTCCAATAATTATGGAAAAACTTCACGAAAAGAATATCGATGATGTTTTAGTTGTCGTTGGAGGAATAATACCAAGAAAAGATACCTCATTTCTTCAAAAAAAAGGACTTACTGGCTTTTTTGGTCCTGGAACCCCCTTACAGATAATTGTTGATTTTATTAAGTCCAATTTAAAGCGTTAAAAAAAGTCAATTTATTTTAAATATTTTTATTCTAAATTCATTTTTTCTTAGGTATTTTCCATTCTGAGAATATTTCACTAATGTAGAGAGCTTTTTTTTTACAAGAAGAGCATATTTCATCAGTTAATTTCTTAAAAACATGATCTCCCTCTTGAAATAATCTTTCATTTTTAACTTTACATGATTTGCATTTTATGATTGAATATTTACTCTCTTCCATCTTTTTTTTCCGAATTAAAGCATCTCCAAGTGATGGAATTTGGGGAAATTGTGGTTCGTCACTCAAATTATATCCACTATTTTTATTTAATTAAATATAACATATTAGTTATTATTTTTATTATTATTAATTTTTTCATTATTATTTTCATTTTGATGAATCTGATTTTGTTCTTTTTTATCCTCTTTCTCTTTTTCCTTTTTATCTATATCTTGTTCAGGTTCTTTAGGAATTTTGGAAATAATAACTTTTGAATACCGTAAAATGTCTTTTCTCATTTTCCAACCTGTTTGCAATATATCTACAATTGAATTTTCTGGTAAATCTGGATTTTCAATATGTGAAATAGCTTCATGTACTTTATAATCATATAAATCTCCTTTAGAAGTCGGAATTTGTTCGACTTCATACCTTTTAAACTGATTTAATAATTGATTATATATTGATTTTATATCTTTAAAATTTAATTCTTGGGAATTATTAATATGATCTATTGCGCTCTCAAATGAATCCATTATTCTTAAAAAATCTCTTAAAATTGAAGCTCTTTCAATACTTTGAATATGTATTCTATTTTTTTCCATTCGCTTTTGATAATTTTCAAAATCAGCCTGGATTAGCATAAATTTTTTTTTCCATTCTTCTATTACTTTATCTTTTTCTTTTAATTTCGTATCTAATTTTGATTTTAATTCTTCAATAGTTTCTTGCGGAGTTTTTTCTTTTGAAGATTTTGTATCGACAGATTTTTCTCCCACTTCTGTGGTCTTTTCCGCATTTTTTTTCTTTTTTAATGTATTATCTGGTGAAATATTGTCTTCCTTTGGTTTCATTTAATAATCATTTCAAATTTTTGAATTAGATATTATTCTTAAAGACCCATTATTTCAATTTAATAGATCTTTAATTTAATAATATAAAATAATGTTTTAATTTTTATTGTTTTCTGGATTTTTAATCGTGAAATTATTGAATTTTTATATGCAATTCATAAGACATGGAAGAATATTTCCTTATACTATTAACGATATTAATAATTAAAGTATCCACTTAAAGAAGTTTTATTTTGACATTGAGATCATTTAAATATAAATCTAAAAATTTATAATTTTTATTTACTACTTAATTCATAAATTGTTAATCTTAATGGTTTTTATAATTAAATAAAATATAATGATTATAAAACTCCAAATTAAAGTTGAGATTTATGAGCGATACAGAAAGCAAAGAAAAGCCTAAAAGGAAAGAATTAATTGTTGGGATTGATTTAGGGACATCAAATAGTGCATGTGCTTATCTAACACCAACAGGAAAGCCAGAAATAATACCAGCTGTTGAAGGGCGAACTTTAGGAGGTAAAGCTTTTCCATCTTATGTAGCTTTTACCGAAGATGGTCAAAAAATAGTTGGGGAACCTGCTAGACGCCAGGCAGTTTCCAATCCGGATGGAACGATTACTGCAATTAAGCGTAAAATGGGTACAAAATATAAAGCAAAACTTAAAGTAGGAACTGAGAGTAAGGAATTTACACCAGAAGAAATTTCAGCGATGATACTAACTAAAATTAAAAACGACGCCTCAAAATATCTTGGTCAAAGTGTCAAAAAAGCAGTTATCACAGTTCCAGCATATTTTAATGATGCTCAAAGAACTGCGACAAAAAATGCTGGCCAAATTGCAGGATTAGAAGTTGTAAGAATGATCAATGAACCGACTGCTGCTTGTTTAGCTTATGGATTAGATAAAATCAGCGGAAAACTTTTAAAAATTTGTGTATTAGATTTAGGTGGTGGAACATTTGATGTAACTATTATGGAATTTGGAGAAGGTGTGGTTGAGGTATTATCTACTGCTGGAGATACTCAACTTGGTGGAACAGATATGGATAATGCCATTGTTGATTGGATTGTTGAAGAAGTTAGGAATAGACACGGAGTCGATGTAAGAAATGATAGTAAAGCTATAATAAGGATAAGAGATGCTGGCGAAAAAGCCAAAATAGAATTATCAACTACATTATCAACAAAAATAAACCTTCCATATCTTTCTCAAAAAGAAGGTGAACCATTTCATTTAGAGATGGATTTTAGTCGAGCTAAACTAGAAAGTTTGATTGAACCCACTCTTAAAAGACTTGATCCAATAATGCGAAGATCTATTTCAGATGCGAAGCTCTCTGTGGGAGAAATTGAAAAAATACTTCTTGTTGGTGGCCCTACTAGAATGCCATGTGTTCAAGAACGATTTAAAAAATTTTTTAAAAAAAATCCAGAACTTTCTGTTGATCCAATGGAATGTGTTGCAACAGGAGCTGCAATTCAAGGAGGTATAATTGCAGGTGATATTGGGGATTTATTATTGTTGGATGTTACGCCTTTATCATTAGGTGTAGAAACATTAGGTGAAGTTTTTACAAAAATAATTGAAAGAAACACTACAATTCCAACCGAGAAAAGTCAAATCTTTAGTACTGCAGCAAATAATCAACCAGCAGTTACTATCAATGTTCTACAAGGTGAAAGAGCCATGGCTAAAGATAATATAACGCTTGGCCAATTTCATTTAACAGGTATTCCTCCTGCTCCAAGAGGAATTCCACAAATTGAAGTTACCTTTTCAATTGATGCAGACGGAATAGTAAATGTAAAAGCAAAAGATTTAGGGACAAGAAAGGAAACAGGAATTACTATAACAGGCGCACATGGACTTAATGAAGTGGAAATAAATCAAAAAATTGAAGATGCTAAAAAATATGAAGAAAAAGATAAAGAAATTATGGAAATGGTACAAACAAAAAATCAAGCCGATGCATTAATTTTTAGCACGGAAAAAATGATGGAAGAATATAAAGATCAACTTCAAGAAGATGAGAAGAAAAATATAGAAGCAGCCATTAAAGATCTACAAGAAGATATTAAATCAGATGATGTGCAGAGAATAAAAGAAGGAATGGATAAGTTACAAAAATCAATGTATGGATTTTCTCAACGTATTTATACCCAACAAGCTCAGCAAGATCAATATCAACAAGCAGCTGATCAAGCTCAAAAAGCCGCACAAGGATTTCCTGGAGGGGTTCAAGCTGAACCTCAAGATGTAGGAGCTGGTGGTGCTAAATATACAAAAAAAGCTGAAGATGAAAAGAAAGAAGATAAAAAGAAAGTCGTAGATGTTGAATGGGACGAAGAAGACGAAGATAAATGATTTTCATTATTATATAAAGGGCGCAAAAAATTCACCTCTAAGAATTTAGGAGGGTTATCATTATCATCATTATTATGGTTCTTGTCCAATACGTCATAATGATTTCCTTGTATTTACCCCATACTGATAGATATCCGATTTGAACTAATAAATATAGAAAGATTATCAATTTAGTATATATTTTAATTAAAATTTTCATCGCATTTCATATCTATATCTGTAATAGTTTACTTTATTGTACATTTTTTAATTTCCATTTGATGAACATTTCTATTAGAAAATGATTTTTAGTTAAGTTTATAATAATTGATAATAAAAATATTTAAAAATTTTAAAAAACAAAAAGTTACGGTTAATATTTAAAAATAGGTGAAAAACAATGAAAGAAAATGAAAAAAAAGAAGTAAAAAAATTAACCACACAGGCAGGTCGTCCTGTCCCAGATAATCAGAATTCACTTTCTGCTGGTGAGAGAGGACCTCTTTTATTGCAGGATGTCTATCTTTTAGAAAAATTAGCACATTTTAATAGAGAACGTACACCAGAACGAATAGTTCACGCTAAAGGAGCTGGAGCCTACGGTACTTTTACTGTAACTCATGATATTTCAAAATATACTAAAGCAAAAATCTTTTCAAAAGTTGGAAAAAAAACAGAGATGTTTGCTAGATTTTCAACAGTAGCTGGTGAAAGAGGCTCTGCTGATACGGTTAGAGATGTGAGAGGTTTTGCATTAAAATTTTACACGGAAGAAGGTAATTGGGATTTAGTTGGCAACAATACTCCCGTATTTTTTGTGAGAGACCCCATAAAATTCAGTGATTTCATCCATACTCAAAAACGTGAGCCTCATACAAACCTTCGATCCCAAACCATGTGGTGGGATTTTTGGTCTTTAGTTCCAGAATCATTGCATCAAGTAACTATCCTTTTTTCTGATCGCGGTATACCAAGAGGTTTTCCACACATGAATGGTTACGGAAGCCATACGTATAGTTTTATAAACGCTAATGATGAACGTTTTTGGGTGAAGTTTCATTTTAAAACCATGCAAGGAATTAAAAATTTTATGCAAGAAGAGGCTGATAGAATTGCTGGTACCGATCCTGATTGGGGCACCCGTGATCTTTATGAAAGAATTGAAAGGGGAGAATATCCAAAATGGGAATTATCCATTCAAATAATGCCTGAACTTGAAGCTGAATCTTATCGATGGAATCCGTTTGATTTAACTAAGGTATGGCCTCATGGAGATTATCCTTTAATTAAAGTAGGAATAATGGAATTTAACCGAAATCCCTCAAACTATTTTGCAGAAGTAGAACAAGCAGCTTTTGATCCCTCTAATAGAGTTCCCGGCATTTCTTTTTCACCAGATAAAATGTTACAAGCTAGAACTTTTTCTTACGCTGACGCACATCGATATCGACTTGGCGTTAATTATCAAAGTCTACCTGTAAATAGACCAAAAAACGCTAATATATCCAATTATCATCGTGATGGTTTCATGCGGTTTGATGGTAATTTTGGAGGTTCTGTTAATTATGAACCAAATAGTTTTGGTGGACCTACAGAGAACCCAGCATTTAAAGAACCACCATTAAAAATTTCTGGTGATGCAGATGCATATGACCAACCTACAACTGATGATGATTTTGTTCAACCAGGAAATTTATACAGATTACTACCATCTGATGAACAGGAAAGACTTATTCAGAATCTTGTGAATAGTTTAAAAACTGTGCCAAAATTTATACAAGAAAGGATGCTCAAGCATTTTTTTAAAGCTGATCAAACTTGGGGTGAAAGGGTTAAAAAAGGATTGAATTTGTAGAATTTTTTTTTTCCCCCCCTTTTTTTTTTTTACTCTTATATTTCTTTGAATTAGAATAAAAAATATAAATAGATACAGGAGAAAAATGTCCGAAAAGGTAGAAGAATTAGATAAAAGCGATTTTAATAAAGAAATATTAGTCCAAAATAAATTTAAAAGGAAATTATACTTCATCGCTGGTTCAAGCTGCTTAATTTTTGGATTTATTGGAATTTTTTTTCCAATTCTCCCGACGACTCCCTTTTTACTTCTGGCGGCTGCTTGTTATGCAAGAAGTTCAGAAAGTGCTTATAATTGGCTTTTAAATCATAAGATTTTCGGTAAATACATTAGAGATTATCGAGATGGTAAAGGATTGCCACTTAAAGTAAAAATAATTACAATTACTCTTTTATGGATAACAATTCTGATCTCATTAATATTTATAAAAATTTTTTGGGTTCAGATCATATTAATCATAATTGCGATTATAGTTTCAATACATGTGGCTTTAATTAGACCAAAAAAATAATAAAGATTAGTTTTTCCAAAACTTTAAAGGTTTTTTTTTGAACATTTTAATTTATTTTATTTTGAATTATAATTTTAAAAAATATTTTAATAATTATTGTTATTTACAAAAATAAAATTAAGTAAAATGAAAATAATAATAATTATCCTTTTACTAAACTAATAAAAGTAATAAGTTTTATTTCTTTACTAGATAAATAACAAATAACTTAATCGAATAAGTTAAAAAAGCGATCATTTACTACTAAAATGAGTTCCAGAAAGAAAAAAAGAGATTATTATGATGTTTTGGGGATTAGCAAAGAGGCATCAGAAAATGATATAAAACTATCTTATAGAAGACTTGCTAAAAAATATCATCCTGATTTAAATAAGACGGATCCTAGTGCTGTAGAGAAATTTAAAGAAGTTCAAGAAGCATATGAAGTGTTATCAGATCCTCAAAAAAGAAACCAATATGATAGATTTGGGTTCGATGGTGTAAGTATAAACGTAGATGAAATTTTTTCTGGGGGAATTCCAGGAATTGACGAAATTTTTCGAAGTTTTTTTGGAGATGATTTTGGATTTGGAGGTTTTGGAAGTTTTGGAAGGAGAGGAAGAACAAGAGCATATCAAAAGAGAAGGGTAAGAGGTGGAGATATAGAAGATTCTATAGATATAACTTTCGAAGAATCAATATTTGGAAAAAAGAAAGAAATTACAATAGAAAGAATGGTTCCATGTGATGAATGTGAGGGAACTGGAGCAGAATCCCCTTCCAATGTTAAGGATTGCCCTCAATGTGGTGGAAGTGGGCAAATGACTTATAGAAGGCAAACTATAATGGGTACAATAATCCAGCAAGCAACTTGTTCAAAATGTGGTGGTGAAGGAAAAATCATCACAAAAAAATGTAAAGTTTGTAAAGGAGAAAAAGTTTTACCAGAATCTAAAAAAATAAAAATAACATTACCACCTGGAGTAGAGAATGGCATTCATTTAAAAGTTCAGGGAGCAGGGCATATTCCAACTCGAGATGCAATTCCAGGAGAACTCTATATTAAAATCAATGTAAAGGAGGAGAATACATTTTATAAAAGAAATGACGATATTTATTCAGATGTAAAAGTTGATTTTATAACAGCAATTTTGGGAGATAAAATAAAAGTAAAAACATTTGATCATAAAAATAAGAATATAATTGAAGAAGATCTACGTATACCACCTGGAACACAATCTAATACCGAATTTCGATTTAAAAAAAGGGGTGTTCCACATTTATATGATAGAGATCGTGGTGACCATTATATTCGAATAATCGTCGAGATTCCAAGAGTTATTTCTGAAAAACAAAAACAATTGCTCCAGAAATACAAAGAATTTGAGAAAAATTAATAATTAAAAAATTAAAATAATTTCATTTCAATACTAATTTTTCATATAATAATTAGAATTTAATACATAAACAAATAATACATGTTAGAACTATTCAATAAAATAGTTATAGAAAAAATATTAGAAATATAAAGATTATCTGTCTATTTTGTGGCTAATAAATGGTTAAAAAAATAAAAAAAGTTGAAATTTTTATTGGCACTGATAATCTTGTTGATTATCATGTACCTATTGATAAAGAAATCATGGAATTACCCAGAATAAAAGGAGCTAATTTAGTAGGAGAACATGGACTAGCTTTTTTTATTAATATTTATTACGACAATGAAAAATATATTTTATTATTTGATACAGGTTCGATAAACTGTACAGTATTAAATAATTTTACTCAATTAAATCTTAATATCAATGAGATAAATGCTATTGCCATATCTCATGGACATTACGATCATACTGGGTGTTTAATAAAAATTTTAGAAGAAATTTCTGATTCTCAAAATCTTCAATTATATATACATCCAGATGCATTCTGTGAAAGATTTTTTAATCGAAATAAAGAAAATACTAAAAATAAATTATTGGGTAAGACAAGAAAAGAGATTAAAAGTCTTGAAGGTATTTTTTATCCTCAGAGAGTTGATTACAATTCAATTCTTAAATATATAAAAAAAGATAATCTTCATCTGACTGATATTACAACGGAAATTTTCCCAAATGTTCATGTTACGGGTGAAATCCCAAGAATTAATAATATTGAAATGGTTTCAGGTTTTTATTATTGGAAATCCTCAGAAAGAGAAGAATTTACGGAAGATGATGAAATTCTTGATGATCAAACGATTTTTATTGATTTGGGACAAGATAAAGGCTTAATAATAATTCTTGGTTGTACTCATTCGGGATTAATAAATACTATAAATTTTATAAAAAACCAGTTTGAGAGAAAAATCTCTTGCATCATTGGAGGGATGCATTTAGTAAACGCTAGTGAAAAAAGGATAAATGAAACAATAGCCTATCTAAAAAAATTACAAATTGAAAACCCTAAATTAGTAATTGTTCCCTTGCACTGTTCTGGTATAAAATTTAAAGATAAATTGAAGTTAGAATTAAGAAATGTTTATGATTTAGGTGTTGGAACTAAATTAACATTTTAATCTTTAAATTAAAATAACCTAGAGTTTAATCTATTAAAAATTTCTAAAATTTTTTAAATTACATTGATTTTTATAACTTAACTCAATTTCAGTTTGAAATGAGAACAAATAATTGACGTTACTTATAGCTATTATCGTTTTAAAGCAAAAAACATCTAAATTAACTAAAATGAGTAAATATCAATGGTGTGTTGAATGTTATCTCAAGACTCTAAAACAAAAATTGTTAAGGAGTCAATAGTTGGTGAGATAATATCAATTACTGGTGATCTTTTTGCTGGAATAATAATGGTTTTCTTTATAATACCTTTTGAAAGTTTTTCTTATTTAATAATTATGATTCCAGCACTATTAACGCTACGTGGAAATGTAAGTGGGACTTTCATTGCTCGAACAACAAGAGATTTATTTACTGGTGAATTATCCAAAACGCTAAAACCAATAAAACGTTGGCTTGAGAATATTGGAGCAACTTTATTCATATCACTTCTTGTTGGAGTCTTTATTGGAATTTTATCTCAGATTGTGAGTATTCTATTGGGAAATGAAATTTTTAATCTGTTTATTTTTCTGTCAATTCCATTGTTTACAATTCTGTTTGATCTAATTATATCTATTCCACTATCTTCATTTCTAAACATCTCTTGCTTTCGCTTTGGTTTAGATCCAAATAATCTTGTAAATCCAATAATGACATGCGTTGATGATTTTCTAACGGTTTTTGGCTTTCTTCTATCTTTAATACTATTGGGGGTGCCTTAAATGGAATATTTCAAGATGATTGTTAAAGAATCAATAATAATTGTCTTATTAACCTCTTTTTTAGGATTAATTTCTGGTATTTATTTATCTGATCAATATGATTTATTAAGCTCTATTCCTATTTTTATAATGGTTATACCACCATTAAATGCATGTATTGGTGATTTATCTACAATTTTGATTTCTAAGTTCACTACATATCTATATATAGGATTAATTCCTCCTAAAATTCAAAAATCTGAAACATTAAGAAATAATTTTTTCGCATTATTAATTACCGGAATTTTATCAGTATTATTTTTAAGTATAATAAGCATAATTATTAGTCCTCCAAATTCACTTTCAATTCTTAATCCATTTATTTATACTTTCATTTTATTTATTACAATTATAGTTTTATTTACTGTATTTTTCATAATATGCTTCATAAGTGCAATTTTTTTATTCAAACATGGAAAAGACCCCAATAATATTATGATTCCAACCTTAACTTCAACAGCAGATTTAATTACTCCAATTATCCTATTAATAATTCTACAAATATTTATATAGCAAAAATGAAAAATAATTTATGAGGGATTAATAAAACAAATGCCGAAACTAAAAAGATTTAAATATAAACCAATTTCACTCAAAGAAATATTAATTGAAATGAAAGAAAATTTAGATTTGATGATAGATCTAGCTTATAGCGCTATACGGTTCCAAAGTAAAGAGATTGCTAATGAAGTCGTAAAAATTGAAGAAAGAATCCATGAATTAGTTTTTTTAATCGATTTACAAGCAATGATGGCTCATCCAGGATTTCAGGATGCAAAAAGTATTGAACCAATAGTAAGAATAGGTTATGCTATAGATAAAATTTCTGATGCTCTTGCAGATATTGCTAAAGTTACCTTTATTAATGATGAAATTTGGGTTTTTACTCAATATCTATGGGGATTTATACCTGAACCTATAATTAAGGTAAGAATTTCACCTGAATCAGAGATTGTTGGAAATTTAGTCGGAGAAATTAATTTTAGAGCAAATTTTGGGGTTGATTTAATTGCAATACGAAGAAAAAAACGATGGATTTATAATCCAATTGCAGAACAAAGAATTCTTGAAAATGACAGAATAATAGTTAGAGGAGAAATGCCATCCCTAGTACAAATTAAATCTTATTGTAAAGATGAAGCGCCGATATCTTTTAAATTTGAGGGTGATGAGAAAATTAGTTCATTTGATATAAAACAACCAGAAATTGAAGGAATTATGCCAAAAATAAAAAATACATATATTCAGATGATTGATATTTCAGAAACTATGATACAACTCGCAATCTCAACAGCATTTTTTATTAACGAAGAAGTAGCAGAGGATGTTCTTGAAATGGAGGAAATTATGGATGGATTAAATATTATTTTTGAAAAACAAATATTAGAATTAGCTAAATTTGTACCAAATACAAGGGATATTGTTGGAATTTTAAGAATTGGTTTCTGTTGTGAATTAATATCAGATGCCGCATCTAACATTGCCGAAATGATAATTAAAGGTTTTAAACCTCATCCAATTTTAGTAAAAGCAATAAAAGAAACCTCTGAAATTTTATTAAGAGAACAAGTCTCCTACCAATCTAGATTCAAAAATATCACACATGATGAAATGCTAGATAAATATCAATTAGGGGTTCATATTATCGCTGTAAAAAGGGGAAAAAATTGGATATATGATTATAAACGTGATTTTAGATTTGAAGTAGGAGATATATTAATAGGACTAGGTCCTAAAGAAACGATTATTGAATGGCACAAACTTGTTAATCCAGAGAGATGTCAGCTTTATTTTCAAAAAAAAAAATAGAGGGAAATATTTATGTCGAAAGATATTAATAAACGTTTTAGTGATACAATGGCTGAGATTGCACAACAAATTAAAAAAATTTCAAGACTTGTAGATAAAGGTATAATTTTAGATTTAATAACTCTAATTCTTGATATACATAAAAATGATAATAGAATTTTTATATATGGAGCAGGACGTTCTGGTTTTATTGGTAGATGTTTTGCTCAAAGATTAATGCACTTAGGAATTAAGTCTTGTTTTATATCAGATGCTGTAACCCCTCAATACACAGAGAAAGATTTACTTATTATAATAAGTGGAAGTGGAGAAACCACAAGTTCTGTAGCATTAGCTTTGAAATCAAATAAAATTAGGGGTAAATTAGCTCTCTTTACGGCTAACCCGAATAGTATTATTGGAAAAATCTCAAATATTACCATAGAAATTAAAGGGAAAAGTAAAGATGTTGCTATGAGTGAAAAAAGTCTTGCTCCATATACAAGCCTTTTTGATATATCAACACTGTCTGTATTGGATTCAATTTGTGGAGCAATTTGTGGAAAATTAGGGGTAACTGAAGCTGATATTGATAAAAGACATGCGACATTAGAATAAATTTTTTTCTTAATTCGATGGCTTTTTGTTAATTAACTTATGGTTTTCTCCCGTATCATCTGAATTTTTATTCAAGGTAGAAGGACTGGAATAGATAAAATCTTTTGAATTTTGCGCAATAAAAATGTTATCAGACGAATCCAATTCGATTTCTGCTCTAAGTGGGTTATCGTTCCGTATATTAAATTTGATCGGGTCTTTTACCTGAATTACCTTAGCCATGCTTGAGATATACTTAATGAACGATAACGAATGAACCGATAAACACTGCTTATCTTTAGCAGCATAAATAACACAAACATCGATGTTCTCAGCACTCATTTCAAAGAGTTCTATTAGTTTCTTTAGCACATCTAAAGTAATTGTATTTCTTTCTTCAAGCTTATTTAATATTATTTTTCCGATGTCTCCACTTTTTTCATATAATACAATATCTTCCAAAATCAAACCCTCTTTTTTCTTAATGATTTATCCTCATAAAAAGTTTTTTAGAGAGAAAAAATAGGTCATAATTATGGTGTTGGAAAATTTAAAACCTAAAATTGTATGGGATATTTTTGAAAATATTATTGCTAAAACTCCGAGACCTTCTAAACATGAAGAAAAAATCCGTGAAGTGATAAAAGATTTTATATTGGAATCTGGCAAAACAAATAATAATGATTTTCAGATTTATCAAGATGGAGTTGGAAATATCCTAATCAAAAAACCAGCGACATCCGGACAAGAGTCAATTCCATCAATAATGCTTCAAGCTCACCTCGACATGGTATGTGAAACAGATAAACCTGAAGGATTTGATTTTTTCAATAAAGGAATTCCAGTACGTATTCAGGAAAATAATGAATGGGTTTACGCAGATGGAACATCTCTAGGAGCTGATAATGGTATTGGCTTAGCATTTGCTTTAGCAATCCTAATTGATAAATCGATAGATTCTCATGGACCCATTGAAGTATTATTTACTGTGAATGAAGAAGATGGGTTTGATGGAGCAACTCATCTAGATCCTAAAACTCTTAATATAAAAAGTAAATTGATGATTAATCTAGATGGAGGACCTGCCGAAGTAGTTGTAATTGGTTCTGTTTGTGGACGAGGGGTGAGATTTTCAAAAAAATTTAATTGGATTTCCCCTGAAGAAAGTAATGAGCTTCAATTTTTTGAACTTTCATGCCAAGGATTATTAAGTGGGCATTCGGGAGAAGATATTCATTTACCAAGAGCAAATGCAATTAAAATAGTAGGTAGAATATTATCAATTCTTGCCCAAGAAATGAAAATCTATATCTGTAAATGGCAAGGAGGCACTAAAGGAAATGTCATACCTGCTAAATCTATAGCAAAATTTGGTATTGAATCAAAAGATCAAAAGGCATTTGAAGAATTAATTAAAAAAGAAATTGCATCGATTAAGGATTATTATGAAAAATTTGAGCCTAACCTAAAAATCGAATATAAACAATCTCTTCCAGACAATTATCTTTCAAAAGAAGGTTCACAAATATTATTATCTACCGCTCATTTAATCCCTAATGGTGTTCTTAAAAAGTCTCACATTTATGAAGGATTTGTAGAAAGTTCGAACAATTTTGCTATTGTAGATACTGAAAAAAATGACGAAATTATTTGGCTTTATCCGCGTAGTATATTAAGAAGTGAATTGGATTCTTTTGTTGTTTCAATGAAACAATTAGGGAAATTAGGGGGTTGGAAAGTGTTTTTAAGACCTGTATTACCCGAGTGGTTACCTAATTTAGAATCTAAGTTCTTAAAATATGTTGTTAAGCAATATGAGAATCTTATAAAAAAACCGGTAATAACTAATGTCATTCATGGTGGATTAGAGACTGGAATGATTAGCACTAGGATAAGTGGTCTTCAAATGGTTTCTCTAGGTCCAACAATCGAAGGCTTGCATTCGCCGAGTGAAAGATTAAAAATCTCTGATGTGGGATTAATATATAACCTTTTAAAATTAATTATTAAGGAGCTTAATGGTATAGCTTAAATAAAGAAGCTACTTTATAATGGACCTTATAGATTAGTACTTAAAAATTTCAACCCACTATCACACATCAAACAAACCACTGTTTTTCCCTTTGATTTTACCTTAACATATTTTCAGCTTTTTTATCTTAATGAAAGGTAAAGATCCAAGTAATTTTTGGTTAAAAACCGAAGATAATGGAAAAGGAAAAATTCTAAATTATCTATCTCCTCTTATTCTATAAACTACAAACAAATCTAATGTTCCAATTAGGGGCATGCGATAATAGAATTAGTTTTTAATGATGACACCACACAGGTGAGAAACTCAATAAGCACCCACTTACAAGTGTTTAAGCTTATTTCATAGTCATCATTATTATTTTTTTGAAACCTCCTCAAATTCAATATTTTTGGAGAGTCTTACTAATCCTGGCTCTTTTTTATCAATTAACCCTACAACCCAATTATGTATATTATTACTTGATAGAAGGTTTGAGAATTCCTCAACATTGTCTGCATCAACCGAGAGAAGCATCCCCCCCGCAGTTTCTGAAGCCTCACATGAATCAAGGCGGTAATTGAAATCCTTGGCAAGTTCTTTTGCATATTTTATAATCGGAACTGTTTCAATTAACGCGGAAAGATTTGTACCCTCAAGCATTTCTCTAGTATGACCTGCAAGTCCAAAACCAGTTACATCGGTCATTGAATGAATAAATGAAAAATCATCATAGGAATGTATTGTTTTTACAACATTTTGATTTGATGTAATCATTAATTCAATAGCATAATCGATTGAACTTTTTAACTCATTAGCCGAATAAAGTTCTAAGATTTCCGGAGTATTTTTTAATATTCTATAGGCAGCCATTACCGGTTGAAGTCCCGTAGGTTTAGTGATTATTAATTTATCACCTTCTCTTGGACCCTGTTTTCTGATGAGTTTATCTTTTTCCACAAATCCGGACGCTTCTCCACCAATAAGTGGCCATTCGCAGTAAATTGTATGCCCTCCTAACACTTTTGAGTTAATTTTTTTCATAAAATTGTTTATTCCATTCATAATTCCTTCAGCAACCTCCATGGGCATCATTGTATCCATTGCTAGGAAAACAAGCATTCCTTGTATCTCAGGTACATTCATGGCAAAAATATCGTTTGTTACATTACATGCAGCGATTTCTCCCATAATCTCTGGCTCATCTGCAATAGGAGTAAATATATCTATATTTTGAAGCAATAATAAATTAGTATTAGGAACAGGAGTAATTGAACAATCTTCAGTAAGACCAGCTAAACCAACATTCTCTAATAACTCCTTCAATTTTTTCGGACCTAATTTGCATGATCAACCAAAAATTTTAACCTGTTGAGTTAATCGATACTCTTCTCTACTTTTCAACTCAACCTCCTTTTATTTTTTAAAATTATAATTAAAGATACATTAAAAATTTTTAAAAAAAACACTTTCTAAAACAAATTAAGCTTTTTTTATGTAAATAGTAAATTTATACGGATCATTCACTTCTTGAAGATCCAAAATGTCATGTCCTTCCTTCTCTAAAAATTCGACTATATTTTCTTTAGCTGGTAAAAAATCTCCAATAAGTTTCAATGTTTTTCCAGATCCCATAGGTTTTAATTTTTTTTTCGTTAAATATAAGGGCATGGGACATGATTTTCCTTCTACGTTTAATTCCTCATCCGAATCCAATTTAATCCCTCCAATAATTTAAAATGTGATATGATTTTCACTTTCACCCACTGCTTGAACAATCTCATGCATTCCAACAATCTTGGCGCCTTCAACTAAATGTTCTTGCTTAATCCCACGAGATTTACAGCAAACTCCGCACACAATTACTTTCAATCCTTCTGAAATCGCACTTTCTAAATATTCTAAATGATTAGGGTATTCATTTGGATTTTGTTCTTTCAAACCAACATATATTCCATCTTGCATTAAAGTAAGTGTTACATCATTACCATCCAATATTGCAGTTAGTGCAAACCTAAGAGCAGTATATGGTTTTTCCCTTCCATAGGGTGATTCCATTATCATAACTGAAAATTTTCCCATAATTTAGAATTCCTTATTTAATTTTTAAATCAAATTAATCAAATTTAATTACATTAAATTAAAATAAGAGGATTTATTAATTTTACTTTAAATATTTATTAGAAAAATTAATATCTTGATTATATTTAACTTTTATTTTCAAAAATAAAATTCCAAAATTTTTTTGCAACTTTATTTAATTTATTTCCTTTATTTTTGACAAAATATAATTCTCTTCTTAAAGGAGGTATATTTGAAATGTTTATTATTTTAATTAGTTTTGCATCTTCTGCTTTTTTGGCACTCATCTCACTAATAATTGATATATTATTTGAATTACTTACTGCAGAAATTATTGATTCATTACTAGTCATTTCTAGCAAATGATTTAATTTATCATACTTTTCTAAATTTTCCATAGCAAATTGTTTTGTACCAGAACCATCTTCACGGGAAATAAATGGATATTTAATTAAATCCTCAAAAAGGACATTTCCTTTTTTAATTCTAACCAAGTCGTGATCATCAGCACAAATAAAGACTAAATTCTCAGTAAAAATTGGGAAATATTCAAATTTTTCACGGTCCTCCTTTATAAAACTCCCAATTGCAGCAAATTCAACGTGCTTATTTTTTAGATCTATTAAACTCTGCTTACTATTTCTTATCCAAATATTGATTGTAACATTAGCATACTTATTCTTAAAATCCGCAATAAATTTTGGTAATATATGATTTCCTGGAATAGTTGAAGCAGCAATAGAAAGTGTTCCTATAAATTCTTTACTGAGATTAAATATTTCTTTTTGACTTTTATCAAATAAGGAAACTATATCCTTTGAATATCTTAATAAAATTTCGCCTTGTTTTGTTAATTTGAATGTTCTTGTACTCCGATCAATAAGATTGCACTTAAAATAATTTTCTAAATGCTCAATTTGTTGAGACAAAGCGCTTTGAGTTATCGAAATTTTATCTGCAACTTTTGAAAAACTTTTCTCTTCTGCTAATAAAATAAAGTGGCGTAGAAAATCAATTCTTAAGGTCAAATTATAATCAATTTATTTGTTATACATCTTATGGTATATTATTCAGATTTATTAACTTTTCTAATAAATAACTGAATAAAAATTAATATTTAGATCCTTAATTTTTAATTAATGATCTTAAAATCTTCAAGTTCTTAACATCATTAGTTGTATCTTTTGAATTTTTTGGGGTTTCTAGAATACCAGGATAATCATTAAAACGCTCATCGTTTAGGAAAAATCCGAATGGTTTTTTTCCAATTTTTCCTTGCCCAATATGAGTATGCCGGTCAACCCTGGAACCTAACTCGTTCTCAGAATCATTGAGATGAAAAATAAATAAATATTTTAATCCAATAATGTTATCAAACTCATCCCACATTTTGTTATAACTTTTTTCAGTTAAAAAATCATACCCAGCTGCAAATACGTGGCAAGTATCAAAACATACACCTATTCTATTTTTATTCTTAATTTGATCGATAATAGATTTTAGATGCTCAAATTTATATCCAATATTATTACCTTGCCCTGCCATAGTTTCTAAGCAAACTATAGATTTATATTCTGAGGTTTTTTTGAATAGGATATTTAAATTATTTGCAATTCTTTTAAGAGCATCCTCTTCAGTCTCACCCTCTTCCTTACCAGTAGCAGTTCCAGGATGTAATACAATATATTCTAATCCTAATGATTCGGCTCGATTAATCTCTATTTCCATTGAATCAATTGACTTCTGTAGGGTTTCTGGATTATGAGCTCCCAAATTAATTAAATATGATGTATGGGAAAAAATTGGCCAAATATTTTTTATTTTCTTTCTTTTTTCTTTAAAAGATTTAATATCTTCTTCGGTTAATGGTTTAGCTGCCCATTGACGATTAGATTTTGTAAATATTTGAATTGATTCGCAATTAATTTCATCTCCACTCTCAATAGCTTTAAATAAACCACCCGCTATACTCATATGAGCTCCTAATCTCATAAATAAGAACTTAATATTGAATAATATAAATTTTACTAATATTTAATTAATTAGGGAACAATTAATTTTTGTCGTTAATTTTTTCCGTAACAGGATGAGAAATAATTAATATAACGAATAAAAAAAAATTCCAAGAATAAGTATAGAAATAATTAAAGTTACGAATACTATATTAATATAAATAAAATTAATCATTTCTTTCTTATCCATTTTAGTAAAGTTCGTATAATAAAGAACACAGCTAGCTAAAATAATAATATTGGTTAAAAATATCAATATACTAAACCAATCCATTGAGAAATACAGTATTATAGAATTCATTAAGCTTAAAAAACCAAGAGTTCCTTTAATAAATGAAGTAATAATACAAGAAAAAGTGAGTAATTTATTTTCTTTTAAAAAAAGAAGAAAAATTCCAAGAATCCCATAAAATACAATAAAAATTATTTGTATCAAATCATATGCAAAAAGTCCATAAAGTATTAAGTAAATTAGTCTGACGATATCGTTCCATGTAAATTCTGCTAGATTAACTTGAAGCGAACGAATAGACGCTGATAATAATAAAATTAGTGCCGCCAATATTCTAAATCTATCGTGGTTTTCCATTCTTCTCAGCTCTCCTGTCTAACCCTCTTTAAATCTTTAATACGAATCATTGCCTTCTTTTCTATAAATATATTATAAATCTTCCGATCTCCATCAAAAATAATAAATGTATAATCAATTCTATTATCAAAATTGAAAAAAACCAACTTAAAATTAGAACATAATAGCGCAAAAAATAATTCTTTTTTTTAGCACTTATTTTACCTATTTCTCTTAACCGTATTTTTGGAATAAAAAATCCGACATTTTCTTTATAAGTTTTAAATTCTTCTGGAAATTTTTGTTGTATCTTCAATTCTTGGAGGTCTGAATAAATAATCATACACACAATAAATAATATCCTCAACGGAATTCCACCTATTTGAATTCCTAAATCCTCAGTTGATGGAAGGAAAAGTACACATGGAAGAGATGTTAAAATAATTCCTACATTTTGAGGGTGACGAATAAATTTATAAGGTCCACAATTTATGATTTTTTTATTAACTCTTTTTGCTTGAAAGCTATAAATTAAACCTATTAAAAAAAGCGTTAAACCTCCTATAAATACAATAATTTCAATAATTAAAATAGTATAAAAGGAAAAAACATTTTCTAAAGGTATTCCATACCAGACATTAAATAACCATTCACCTTCCTCTAATAATCTAAATATTACAATTGAAGAAGACGGAAAATTTATTGGAATCATTGAATTTATTTCTCTGAAGATATCAATAATAATTAAGTCATAATAAATATACAGCGAAAAAATTAATAGACCATATCTCAACAAGTTTATTGAAGAGTTTAAATATTTCATAAGACCCTCATATTCATTTTATTTTTTTAAAAATTATATTTATAATTATTGTTTAACTTTTATGGATGAAGGACCTCCTTAATCGAGTGGGGTTTTTTTAAATATCTTGTTAATTTAAATAATCTTATTAATCATTTAATTTAAATAAATTATAGGTAGCCTAATTGGGATATTTTCAACAATTCTGGTTATGTTATATATAAATACTTTTAAATAAATATTTTATTTTTAAATTCTAGATAATTATTTTTTGGTATAATATCTAAATCTACATTGGTCTATCTAATATGGTTGTATTTAAATTTAATTGGAAAAAAGTGAAGAATGTCATATTTATCCTAAAAAAGACGAACTTGTTTTACTTTAAGTAAAAAAGGAGTTCTACGTTTTTTCTTTCTTTTTTTTAATTTACTTTAATTTCGTTAGACTCATAGATATAATTGGAATTATTTTTAAAAACGTCATTTGTTACTATTTCATTAATAAAATCTATGATCAAGATGGTTTTGCAAAGGTTGATTTTCGAGTTAATATAATGGTATAAGAAATATTTATTGATGCTAATGGAGTTAAGATATAATGAGAAAAAAACTAAAATGTGTAAAAAATTTAAAGTATTTAAGGGATCTTTTGATAAAAAATAAGCAGTTTTTGGAGGACTTTTTAAGTTTTAGCTTTATTATATGTTAGCAAATATAATAGCAACGAATTCGAAAAATATCCCAATTTTCAACAATATACTTATTGTTTTAAAATATCTTCTTTCTAAATTACTTATCAAGGTTAGAATTAAAGTAAAACCTAAAATAATTATTCCAAAAACCATGGGAAAAAAGAAATGTATAGAATTAATAATATTAGTGAAGATTATTAGAAATAAAATCGAAAAGAAATTATAACTAATAAAATCATACAAGCGGAATATCATGGGAATAGTTGGCAAAAAACTATCAATTTTACGCTTCTTAGGATGGTTTATAATACTCGGTGGCTTAATTTATACTCTAATTGTTGATTTTTTTTATTTAAGTCATCCATTTTATATTTTAGGTTTAATTTTAGTCATTTCGCTTACTCTGATTATATTAAAACTACCCTATGATTTAATTGAAGATAATAGACTCTTACTTGGTATAATTTCTCTGATCTTCATAATAATATTTAACGCTGTTATACTAATCTTTACAGTTGATCAGGACTATTTTTTAAGATATCTTACTGTAATTATTTCAGATTTTGCATTATTTATCACCTTACACTTTACCTTATCAATAAAGCAAAAGGAAAAAATAATTTTTATAATCGCTTTTGTGATATATTTGATTCTCTCAATTACTTTTAAATTGGATTTTCTAATTGGACAAATTAATATTGGCAATTCTATTCCTATAATAATCTCAACCATGGGATTTTTTTGTAATTTTATAGCGGAAACAAGTATGAGAAAAAAAGGGTTAATGAAATATATATGATAATTTTATATTATTTAAGAATAAGAATTATTTAAGTAATCTTATATTATTTATCTCTGGATTGGATTTTATTTTGGGAATATATTAAAATCGTATATGATAGTCAAAAGAAATTAATTCAAAAGGATTAAATTATGTTTATAAATTTAAGTAATGTTTTTTAATATATTATTAGAGAATTTTTACTATGTTGGATAAAAATGAGTTATTAAAGCTCCTACCAAAATTAATTCGAGAGGACGACGAGGTTAAAGGTGCCATAATTACAGCTCTTTCTGGAGTAGTAGCTACTAAAGATGATATAAAGCTTGTAATAGAAGAATTCAATAAGAGATTTGAAGGGATGGACAAACGATTTGAAGCAATGGATAAGCGATTTGAAGAATTAATTAAACTAATGAATAGAGGATTTGAAGATGCAAGAAAAGATCGAGAATTATTAAGAGTATCTATAACAACTTTAAGTACTAGAGGAGGGGTTGAGTTGCAAAATACAATTTTAAGTCTTTTAAAAGATAAATTAATTCAAGAGAATATTGGAGTCAGTGAGATTAAACGAGAAGATCTTGTCGACAGCGAAGGAAAAATATTTTATGAAAATTATAATACAGATATTGATATTTTAATAAAGAATGATAAAATTATATTAATAGAAGTAAAATTCAAGGCAGATAATAGAGATATTTTCCAAATCCTTAAGAAAGGGGAATTGTTTAAGCAAATCAAGAAGAAAAATTATGATGAATTGATGCTTGTATGTTTAGAAATCAATTCAATGAATTTTGAACAGGCAATAAAACAAGGAGTAAAAGTTATTGCCGGAAAAATTACCTAACTTTTGAAATTTCTTAAATAGAATTAAACCTTTTAGGTTATTCGGTAGATTATTTAAATGATCCGTAAATTAACATTTATCTATCCCAATTATAAGAATTAAAGCAAGATTTTCCTGCAATATAATAGATGAAATAAGCATGAAAAAAAAGGGTTAATGAAATATATTTAAAATATTATTCATATAACCTATTCCACACGGAGTTTGAAATTTCCTTTTTAATATTAAGGGGTAGTTCCTGTTAGATGTTATAGTTCGATTTTAAAAAATTTAGACAAAAATATAAAAATATTAAAAAAGATATATTAAATAGAAGTTTTTGAATAAAAAATAAATTAAATGTGATAGAAATTCCAGTTAAGTCATATCCTATTAAGAGAACGGATGTAAGAATTTATTTGGCAGGATATATTATATTGCTATTCCTAGGAATTTTTTTTATGTGGCTTATGTTAATTATATCTTTATTTTTTAGCACTTCGATTTTATTCATTGGATGGGGGCTTGTTGGCATAGCTGTTTATTTTCTTAATCCTGAAAAGTTTTACTTAATGTCTATTGGTTATTGGAAAAGAAAAAAATATAGAAAACAACGTGAGCAACAACTTGGTAAAGGTTTTTTTATGGATTGTCCCAGTTGTTTGACCCATTTTAAAAATCAAAATTTTAATTATTGCCCTTATTGTGGATCACTCTTATAATACTTATTTCTTAATTTATTTTAATCTTAGTTTCAACTATTAAATACCATAAATAAGTTCTAAACTGTATTAAACTGCTTTATTAAAATAGGAAACTTTTTTTAAATATATAATAAACATTGAAATATGTCTAATAAAAATAAAAGTGTAATCGAACCCTTTTCAACTAAATTTGCTATTTCTTATAGTTTTGCTCAAATAACGGACGTTATTGGCTATTATATGTTTACATTTTTGATTTTTACATTTTACTATGCAGTTGTTGGATTAAATGTTAATTGGATAACATTTGGTTTTATAATTTGGAGTATTTGGAATGCAATAAATGATCCTTTAATCGGAGCATTATCAGACCGCACAAATACGAGATGGGGAAGAAGATTACCTTATGTTCTAGTTGGAATTGTTCCATTCTGTATTATAATGATTTTATTATGGACACCACCTACAACCTCGGATATCCAATCTTTAATATATTTTATAATTATAATAATTTTATTTGATACATCATATACTTGTTATTCCATGGGTCAAGCAGCGATGTTCCCAGAACTATTTAAAAATTTAGAGGAGAGGGCTAAAGCAAATAATATTAGGCAGATTTTTACAGTTTTAGGCTTAGTTGTTGGTTTCATTATGCCAACATTTTTTATACCAAAGCTTGATGATCCCAAATATTTTATAAATTATTCTTATGTAGGAATAATTGCTGCAATTACCATGGCAATATTTGCTTTTCTCTTTATTAAATTTGGAACAAGACAAACTCCTGAATTTTCTGAAGATTATAAAGCGGCTCCTTCATTTTTTAAATCTTTAAAGATTTCATTAAAAAATAAATCATTTAGGTGGTATATAATTTGTCATTTTGTTAATTGGTATGTTTATGGAATGTTACCTACAATAATGCCACTTTATAGTACTTTTGTTTTAAAAATTGGTGAAGGAGAATCGCTATTAATCGGTCTTTTACTTGCACTTACATTTATTTCTGCGATGATTTTTATTCCTCTATGGAAATTTGTTGCATTAAAAATTGGGGCCAGAAAAGGGATAATGATATCGATGAGTGTATTTATAATTACACTAATTCCCTTTTTATTTGTATCTGATGTATTTATAGCATTTTTTATATTCTTTTTTGTTGGATTGGGATTATCTGGGTCTTTCTTTTTCTTAGATCTTCTTAGTTCTGCTGTAATTGATGAAGATGAATTAGATACGAAAATTAGGAGAACTGGAGGATATTTAGGAATAAGTACTTTTTTCTTAAGATTTGCAACAATATTGGTATTTCTTTCTATTGGTTTAGTTTTTAATAGTACTGGATGGGCTATATTTGATCCCATAGGAACTGCTGATACTGAACTTGGACTTCGGCTTTTAATGTTTCTTTTTCCTTCAATTGCATTAGGATTTGGATTATTATCAATGATAAAATTTCCTATTACTAAGGATAAATATGTGGAAATTAAACAAGCAATAGAAAAATTACATAAAGAGAAAATCGAAAAAATAAAATAAATTTATTTATTACATACAACTTCAAATTCTTTTTCTTCAATTCTTTCAGTTATTGCTTGAAGAATTGTTTCACTCAATTCGCCTTTATCTGTATATAAATCTCCTTTTCCAATTTTTTCATATTTTGTTTTAGCCATTTTATTATATGGCATTAAATGAATCGGTCCGGAATAATTTATTTTTATTAAGAAATCAAGAATTCGATCAATTGTTTTAAAATCAGTATTAACCCCGGGAATAAGAGGAATACGACAGATTATTCTTTTACTTCCAGCTTCAGAAACAATTTTTTTAAAATTTGAAAGAATTTTTTCATTCGGAACATTAGTAAATTCTTTATGTACATTACTATCGATATGTTTGATATCGAATAGAAAAAGATCAACATATTTTAAAAGCTCATCAATTAAATTTTCCTCAAAAAATCCACAAGTTTCAATTGCTGTTTGTATTTCTTTTTCTTTCAATGCATTAAGAAGTCCAATAAGAAATGCAAATTGAAATGTAGGCTCTCCTCCTGATATGGTTACGCCACCGCCCGAATTATCATAAAATGGTTTATCTCTCGCAATAAGTTCTAAAATTTCTTCGACACTCATATATTTTCCAATTATCTGCATTACTTCATTTGGACATGCTTCAACGCAGTCACCACATATTTTACATAACTTATCATCACGAATAACACCATCCTCTTTAAGCTGAAGAGCATTATTAGGACAAGCATCAACACACTTCCCGCATTTCACACATTTTTCTTTATAGTATGAAATTTGTGGTTCTAATAATTGACTTTCAGGATTATGACACCAAGCACAACGTAGAGGGCATCCTTTTAGGAAAATAGTGGAACGTATTCCTGGACCGTCATAAATTGCATAATGTTGTATGTCAAATACAATGCCTTTCATTTACTTACAATTTAAGGTGTTCTGTTCTTGATATAATTTCATCTTGAATTTCTCTACCTAATTCTGTGAAATAGGCGCTATATCCCCCAACTTTAACAACTATATCACAATACTCTTCCGGATTTTGTTGAGCAGCGAGTAAGACTTCTGTAGAAACCACAGTAGGTTGAATTTGAGCACCTCCTAAATTGTAATATGTCTTCAGAAGTGAAATCCACTTTTTCCTAGCTGCTTCGGTTTCCCCAATTCCAGAAGGATGCATGCGTATATTGACAGCACATCCACAAACATGCTCAAAATCAAGAGCAGATACAGATCGTAATACGCCAGTTGGTCCATGTTTCTCAACATTATAAGGATTGCAACTTGCAGCAAATGGTTTACCAGCTAATCTACCATCTGGAGTTGCTATTGAGATACGTCCATCATATGTATGTGAAGTCATGCTTATAATAAAAGGAGCCACTTTACCTCCTTTATATGTTTTATATTTATATGTATCTTCAAATAAGCGAGTTGTTACTTTACGAGCAAGATCATCGCATTCTGGATTACCATTACCCCATTTTCCTTCGATATTTAAAATCAGTTCATGAATATGTTTGTATTCATCTCTATAATTATTATCAATGGCATCAAGTAATTCTTTAAAAGTAATTTTCTTTTGATCAAAAATCAGTTTTTTAATAACATATAAGGAATCAACGGTATTCGCAATACTATTCATAAATAAAATACCTTCAAAATTATATATTGCACCACCTTGAGTTACATCTTTCTTTCTCTCAATACAATCTTGCATAAATGCAGAGATAAATGGTGAAGGAAGATGTTCAGCAAATATACGATCACGGATTTCAACAGCATCAACAATTTTTTGGTTAACAAAACTTGATTGAGTATTAAATGCGTCCAAAAAATCTTCAAAACTTTCAAAAGAATCAGGATCTCCAGTTTTTAGTCCAACATCCATTATTAAGCCACCTAAAGTCATACAATTACCATTTCGAAGTGTCATATCAAGGGTGCGACATAATAAAATTGCAGAAAAACCAATTCCTCCTATTTTTCCTGGAGAACACATATCTACACAGCCCGTTAGTGCATAATTCCTTGCATCCTCTGTAGAATAACCTCTATTTATTAATGCTTGAATATTAACATTATCATTTAAGACTGCAAAGCTCGAAATACCATTATAATGTATTTCTGCTAAAGTCATTAAGAAATCTTCAGGTGTATTATCGTTAACTCGCACTGCAAAATTAAGTGCGGCTTTTGAACGAGCTGCTGCTTCTAGTATTACATATGATAATTCATTAGTAGCATCTTCTCCATCTCTATTAAGACCCCCCATTGTAACTGGTTCTGAACCTTCATAACGTTGGCTAAAATCTCCAAGTGCATTTGAATAAGGACGAATATTATGACTCATTACTTTTAAAACAAGTTCTTCAATTAATTCTCGAGCTTCTTCTCGTGTGATACGTCCTTCATTAATGTCATTTATATAGTAGGGATAGAATATTTGATCAAGACGTCCTGGTGCGTGGACATCGAAGGGAAGTGATAAATCAACTGTTGTTTTAATAATCCAAAATAATTGAATAGCTTCACGAAAAGTTTTAGCGGGTAATCGTGGAACATTTTTACAATTTTCAAACATTTCAGATAATATTTTTTTCCTGTCAGGGTCTGTGGTTTGATTTAGTTCCTCTTCAATTTTTTCCAACATTCTACGTGCAAAAATCATTATTCCTTCAAGTGTTATATCAATTGATTTTAGAAAATCCAGTTCATCTTGAGATAATTTTTTATTACTAAGGATTTCTTTTTGAACTTCATTTCTCATAGCCAACAAGCCCTTTTTAATTGCGTTCTCGTAATCAAGTATTAAATGTCCTTGCCAGAGAGCTACTACCGCACAAGGTGAGATAACAAGATCATTTTGAGTCGTTTTGAGTGGAAGATGAGCGATAAATTCTCCAAATTCTCCAGTATAAAGATCAGATTCTGCATACGCTTTTTCAATTATATCAGCAACAGTTTTGTTTTTCCAATAGGGAATTAATTTCTTAAGTAAAATTTTTCTATCTTTTACGTCTATTTTATATGGATTAATCTTTCGTTTATCTAATGTATCAGATCCCAATGTTGTTATTAAAGCTCCAGTCTTTTTACTATTTTGAAGGATTCTAAAGAAACTAAATAGACCTTCTTTTCTTATTTTGTAAAAAGCAAAGCGCAAATTAGATTTAAGCCCAAAGAATGACATTTTTCTTCTCCTAAGTTCAATTTTGAAAACTCTATTCCATATACCTCTCTCAATCTCGATTGGTATGCCTAAGAAATTTTCGCTCCATTTACCAGCAATTCGATCATCTGGGTCTATGTAGTGATTCATATTCTCAAAAACATGCTTCATAGATAAGGCAACTCTTACACCAATCGGAAGATCATTTTTTTCAGTTTCATGCCATTTTTCTGTGAAATATTTTGCTCGTTCTATAGATATAATAGGAATATCTTCAATAAATCTTCTACGTATTCTTTTAATTCGCAGACTTGGATTATCTAATATACTCATCTTTTGACCATCTTAAAAATTTTTTTAAGAAATCTTAATTACATAGTTTTTAATAAGATACTTTAAATTAGATTTAATAAATTTAAAAAAAAATTTAAGATTACCCATTTCTTATCTGAAGGTTATATGTTTTCTTAATATCTTCATTAAAAAAAATTAAATTTTAAGTATAAAACCTTTTGAAAATTCGACAGATTGCTAAACCTATCCAGAATTTAAGGTCTTTATCTTCTATTTCTAACATTTTTAATTCCAAAACTCCATCTTATCTTTATCATGATTCATCTAATTTTTTCCACATTGATGCTAATACTTCTTTTTTAATATTAAAGGTTAGTCCTGTGGGCTCTGACGGTTCGATTCTAAAAAATTCAGGTAAGTCATTCATATTATTCGTTATTCCTGCTCGTTTATTGAAGTCTAATTCTCTCTTTATAATGTCCTTGCCAAAATTCATCATATCCCCTGCGGACATGTCCCATCCATACATAGCATTTAATAAATCCGCAACATAACTCATATTCTCCCAACTTGGTCCGATAAAATAGCAGCAGCCAATAGCATCTAAAACCGCAGTAAAAATTTGTAATTCATAAGAAAGTTCCACTTTCATATTAGGGTTAGTCAATTCACCATAATTCTTATTTATTCTAGCCTTTCTTCCATAAATTGCAGCTCCTGCTGTGTGATCCGCCCCCATTGGTGATGTACTGAAAGTAACAGCCATTGCTTTAAAAACTCGAGGATCATATGCTGAAATTGCTTGTCCCTTAACTTGAGGAATTCTTTTTATACCTAAAGAGGTTCCGGCATGAACAACTCCATTCCCATACAGAAATCCCGTTTCTGAACCATTTCGTATTTCATTTAATATGGATTTAACTGCTTCTGCATCACCCCATTTAATTTTTCCCGATTCCATTGCTACCCCCATTGTTGCTCCAAATTCAATAGTATCTATACCAACATCATCACAGAGATGATCAATTTGTGCTAGCTCATCCAAATCTCCAATTAATAAATTAGAACCATTCATTACAATCGTTTCATATTCAAAGCTAGAAGTAACATGGTTGCCATTTTTGTCATTAAAAAGATTTGAACATCTTATTACGCAGGTTGGAGAACAAGCAAGCCGATTTTTACCTCCCCTCTCTTGAATGAGTTCAATCAATTTTTGACCCGTTATATTTTGACTTTTATCAAAACTGCCCGATGAAAAATTCTTAGTGGGAAGACCTCCTAAACTATTCATTAAATCAATCATTATTGCAGTTCCATAAGTGGAAAATTTTTCCCTTGTTTCGACTAAATTTTTCGCAAACGGTCTTGCGTAATTGGTAAATTCTTCAAAATTATGATATTTTAATTCACTTGTCTTACTTGGAAAGGAAACTACTGCTTTAATCCCTTTTGAACCCATAACAGCACCCAATCCCCCTCTCGCAGCATGACGACTAGGATACCCTTCTAAATCCGTTGATGAGATCGAAGATGCTTTCATTTTAAACTCGCCAGCAGGTCCTATCGAATAAACTCCAATTTTTTCTCCATATTTTTCCTTTAAAATTTCAGAGGTTTCATAAGTTCCCTTACCTTTTAAGAAATCACCTGGGATTAACTCTGCGTTTCCATCCTTTACTATTAGAATCCTCAAAATATCTGAAATTCCTTCAAAAATAATTGCTCTTACACCCTGTCTTGCTAAGATCATAGCTGAGTTTCCACCAGTGTTTGCTTCTTTTATGCCATTAGTTAAAGGACTTTTCGCACCAATAGACGTCCTAGCAGAACAAGCCGCTGACCCCCCAGTAATCAATCCATTTGAAATTATTAATTTATTCTTTTCTCCTAAGGGATCACATTTTGGTGGAACTTCTTCAGAAACAACTAAGGATGTTAATGCACGACCTCCAACTCGATAAAATTTAGAATCAACATTAATCGCTTCATGGACAATATTTCCATCTGAAACATTTACTCGAATAACTTTCATTTATAATTCTCTCTTAACGTATTTCTTGTTAATTATGATTATCTACTTAATAATTTAATGAAAAAACTTAAAAAAATTTTTAAGAAAAATATTGCCTTGCAATCTCTTCCGCTGGCTTAAATATTGATACATCACCTGCAAAATTATTTAACTCATATATGAATCTTTTCTCAAATTCCTCAGTAAATTTTTCATGGGCTAATTCTGATGCTTGAGTTGTATATTCAACTAATAGAGCTGATAGAAAGGTTTCTTTATTAATAATCCGTAATTCTTTTCCCACTAATAATATCGCTTTTACTTTACCAGGAGTTTTAGTTACCTCCTCAAACATGGAAGTTACTGCTGAAAATCCTCCAGATAATAGAAGCGAATCATCAGATGTAAGTTCTTTGCTAAAAACCTTTGAATATAAAGACACACCACCATGAGCAGATACTACAAGTAAGTGGATTCTCTGCCGCTGTAATAACCAAGGGCTTTTACTGACTCGTAAAAAAGCAATTCCAATAATGAGCATGCCAATATTTTGAAAGATACTTTGTAATAGTACCATCCCTGTAGAAAAAATGGGTGGAATTGATGTATAACATTTTGGGTCAAGTTGCGAGAAAGATTGGGAAAATCTACGATAAATCTTATAAAATTTCTGAAGATAAAAGTATCGCACAGCTGGCTCAAAATTACTTCATTATGGAGGATGAAATTAGGATTCTCTCCATTTTAGTTAAACAACAACTCCCAGAATACGACCTACAGATTATCGAGAGTTCAGCAAAATTAATGGATTTTAGACAAACTGATTGTATAGCAGTATGTGCGTTTATTGAAGTCTTTGGATGTGCACTTATAGCTGGTTTTTTTTGCGCTGTGGTTATATTGATACTCGGTTTGATTGGTTGGTGGGCTTTCATTTTTGCTATAGGGTGTGAATTCGTATATGGTGTTATATGTGAAGGGGGATTAGGTTCCATGACTTTGGAAGAATGCTGTGATTGGTGTTTAGAGATTTATTAAACAAATATAAATAAAATAAATCAAATATTTTTTTTTTAACACCTTTTCTTTAGTGTTTGGGGTAATTGTTTTACGATCTGCTTGTTTTATCTCGCTAGGTTTATTTTCTTTTACCTTCTCTTGTTTTTTGAAAGTGATATGGTACAATATTGCCCAACATAATGATATAAGAGGGATAAAAAGATATGTCAAGGAGTTAAACAATAAACAAATTATCAACAAGATTATTCCAATAACATAAAGAGCTATAACTTCAAATTTAGAAGGTCTTTCTGGCTTGTTCTCGAAAAATGACCACCCGATAAAAAGTATTATACTCAGAATTAAGACTCCCCCAACAAAAATTGTATAGTCCAAAACAATCCAAGTTATACAAATTATAATAGCTATAACTAATGCAACTAGATTTGAATTTTTATAAGTTAACTGCATTATAACACCTTTTTGAAGTTTTTTAAAGCTCCTTTCTTCATTCATTAAATTTGCTTACAAATGCACGCGAATTTTTTCCTTTAGAAGCATTTTTGTATTACATGATACAGTTGGTTAAGGTTTTATTTAAAGTTCTTTATCTGACACAAAACTGTAATCTCCCATAAAAAATAAATATTCAGTACTATTGACGGCGTAATCAGTATTATTGGGGGATAAATTAAAAAATCTAAAAACAAAGTTTCTTGAAAAATCACACTTATCCCTCATTTTTTAGTTTTTTATGTCTTTAAGGTTTTAATTTTTAATAAAATTAACTAATGCAATTTTTCAGCGAGAAAACCTTATGTATTCACTCGAATATATTCCATTTCTTTATTTTTTGCCTTTATATTTTTCATAATACATAATTTTCTCAAGATTTTTCCGTGGAGTTGGTTCATAGTCTTTTTTAGCATATCCCAATGGAGTAATACCTATAACTCTAAATTTATTTGGAATTTCTAAAATCTCTTTAATCTTCTTTTCATCAAAATATCCAATCCAACAGGTAACTAAACCTTCCGCAGTAGCAGCTAATATTAAATGATCAAAACAAATGCCAAAATCAACCATAAAATATTGCAACCCACTCTTAGCATTTTGTCCAGAACCTCTTTCAGAAATTATTCCTACAATAAATATAGGTGCTGACCTAAATTTGTTTCCCTGACCGATTGCTTGCCAAATATAATTTACCTTATCGGGTTCTCTAACAATAATATATTCTACTCCCTGCATATTTGCCCAAGTAGGAGCTAATCTAGCAGTATCAATTATTTTTTCAACAACCTCTAAAGGAGGAATCTTTTCGGAAAAGGACCTAACACTTCTTCTCTTTTTAATCACTTCATAAAAATCCATTATATCTTTCACTCTCTTTTATGATTCTTAAAATAATTTATTTTTAGGTGATATGAATTACGATTTTTACAATTAATTATTATGAATATTGAATTATATTTTAATCATTATTGAATTATTTACATAAACTTCCTTGTTAAATTATATACTCTAATTCATCCCATTTTATATGCTTTCAAAATTGATAATTATTATTAAATCCTTTAAAAATTCTTAAAAAAAAGGCTGTTTAAAATACATTTCACAACAAAAAGTAGTCATTTTCAAAAATCAGATGTCTTTCTCTGGTTCCAACGAAACCATTTTCGATTAAAGCAAAAAAAATGCTTGAAATCTAAAATTTAAGAAGCTTGGGCATATATTATAACATTTTTTAATTTTTTATTTTTATCATATAAGTAATTTTATCATTTCCATAACGAAATATTTAAATAGTATTTATAAGAATAATACTATATTCAATATTAATAGAAAAAAGAATTTAAACATACAAAATATAGGTAAAATATTCGGAAATAAAAGTTGGGAAGATTGTGGGAAGTGGGAAAAAAAGCCTTTTTTGTCCCATTGCTACAAAATCGTTAAGAAAACATAGATATAATTATAAATATTGATGTTTTTCTTACAGAATAAGTTAAAAAATTTTCTATTTTCAAAAGATATTTTCCTTAATATAATTGAAATAAATAAAAGGTACCCCCATCCATGAGTGAAAATTATAGAGAGAGATTGAAAACTAAAGATACAATTGAAGACAAAAATGAAATCGAAACTTGTTGTGATAATCCTAATATCGAAGTTAGAGATGGAGATAAAGTATGCTTGAACTGCGGATTAACCTTCGGTAGAAATCTCGTAGGGAGTGAAAGAAGAGCTTATACCATTGAGGAAGTTCAAAAACGTAGGCGCACGGAGCCTAGATGGAGAGACTTTGGTCCACGTACAATGCTCCCGAACACCAAGACGGACTCCAAGGGCCGTGTGATTGGGGCAAAAGAACAAGCCTTATTTTCGCGATTATCAAAGATACAAAACTCATTAATCTCATCAATAGAGCGAAATTTTTGGGAAGCAAAACCTAAACTCAAAATGCTCGCATCTAAGATGAATATTCCGGAATATATTGTTGAAACTGCGTGGAAGATATATTCCGTGGTGGCTAGAAAGAAATTGAC
>JAHQWG010000045.1 GCA_029856045.1 Promethearchaeia archaeon
ACTGTCTTTCTAACCTTCATTCCATTTAATATTGGGGGTGATCCTGAGCAAAGGGTCTTTGGCCTCCCTCTGTACATGCCAAGAGTTTCTTTTGGTTAAGCTTTTATTTTTGAAAGAAAGGGTTAGTGCCGAGGGAGAATCTTGTAAAAATTTTTTTCGCTCGGTTCTTTCAGTTCTCTCCTTTCAGCTTTTGCTTTCTACCTGGCAAGCTGGGTAACGTTGTCAATGTAATCGAATAGCCAAGGGTCATTTTTGCAGTTCTCTTTTTTGTTTACTATCTTTACTTTTCAACTAGTTTTTTTTCTATGACTTTGGCGTGATTGAATTTTCTAAGTTTGAACTCGAGATCATCTTTGAGATTGTATTGCCTTTCTTGGATTTTCATATGGATTTTATTCTTGTCTTTGTCTGTAATTGTGATGTGTATGTCGAGTGGGATGATGAGGTCGTAATCTGTTGCTCTTTTCCCGAACAATAGGTACATTTTTGAGGCAAAGAGTCTGCCAGTCATTAGTCCAAAAACTGCGGGTATGATCTCTGCTTTTTTCCAGTCCAATCTTCCCATCCCGTTTGTTTCCGCTACCTAAAGTTCACGAATGCTAAAGAAGATCGAGTCAACTGTCCCTATCTTTTTTTTGTCCAGGTATATCTCACCGTCTTTTGAATAGTAGTCGTACTTTGCTCTAAGTTCTCTTTCCTTTATCGATTCTTCATTTAATTTATCGAGAATTAACTCGAGTTGGTTAGAGAGGTCAGTAGGTATTGTAATCACAAAAGAATTTCCAACTTTTCTAGCTTTTGCTGCTATTTTAACCATATTTCAATTTAATTTTTTTATTAAAATATAATAATTTTTAAAGAACGATATTAGAATGTCGAGAATCTTTTTTTTCATCATTTTTCTTTATGTTTTGTTTTTCCTCATTAATTAAAATAGAAAATCCGCCTAATTTCTTTCCACAGTTAGGACATATTAAATCTGTCATCTCAATTTTCTAAAAATCTTTATATTATATAGTAAAATAATAATCATCCTTAATTTTATATTATTGTATAAAATAAAAATGAAAGATATAATAATTTCAGATCTATTTTTAAAAAAGACACATGTTCTTCAAGAATTAATTTCGTATTTCAGTAATAATCGGATGGGATATATTAATGTTCCAACAGGTTGGGGAAAAACTTTTCTTTCAAAACATTTTATTCGAGATTATATAATCAAAAAAAAGAAAGTATTTATCTAATATCCAGAAATAACCAATTGCTTATTCAAACTTATTATCGAGATATTAATAATAAAACTCCATTATTTCCTAGTAGTATAGCATTATCATCCGATTTTGGGACAAAAGACTTAACTGCAAATGAAGTTCAAAAGAAAATTATCCAAAACAATACCCAAATCGTTTTTGCTTCATTACAGACAATTTTGAGTGGGAGATTAGAGTTAAAATTTAACAGCATTTTGAATTACCATTTTGGTTAAACCTCGAGCAGCAGAATTAAAATACCACCTCAAAAATTAATTTGAAATTAGTTCATTTTAAAATTAGATTAAGGAATTTGATTAGATTAAAGACTTTTACATTCTTGTACAATTTTTTTTTAATTCTTAAATAAAATTAGAAAGTGAAAATAAAAACAAAAGCGTCGGTTTACTTGTTTTGCGAAGTTTCTGGAAAAAGTGGATAATACTTTACTCTGTTCGAAACATAAGTTGCTAGCAAACCAACAATAGCGGTACCTATTAAATACAATGTGATTAAGTCAATAACATAGGCTAAACTCACAAAAAAGAAATCAAAAGCAAAATGTATAACAGTAACTATAACTATCCACATCCAGAGAGGTTTAGGATCTCTCGTGAAAAAATTTTCCAAAATTGGACTGCCTTGTTCAATTTTTTTTAACTTATGTTTAATACCGTAAAATACCAATATAAATAAATATAAATGGAAAATCTCAACAATTATGCGCTCGTATCCTCCGAAAAGAAGCGCCCATTCTACACCATCAAGCGAAACTATAACTTTGTTATCGTATGGTAGGAGTATTATTGATAATAAAGCAAGAGTATGAACAACAAAAGCTTCGCCTGTGCCCCACCCTAAACCAGTCATGTAAACTTTTTCAGCCGTATTGGCGGTAAATTTGGTTAACAAAAAAATAACTAACACCCTAAACTAAGTTTCAAACACACCAGCAAACAACGCACCAATAAATACTCTGTATGGAGCCGTTTCTGGAATAGACGATATTATTATCAGTGGTACTAATCTTGCAAGCAATGCGAGAAACCAAAATAAGCCTCCGAGGAACCAAGCAAACCAGAGCTTGCCTTTAATCCCAAATTTCCACAGGGCAAAAATGATTGCTGGACCAATGCCAAGAAAAATGGAGATAATACCATATACGACTACTAGCACATAAACTATAAGATTTATTTATTTCTAAGAAGCTTTTAAAAAATACGATTCAATATTTTTTTTCTTAATTCACATAAGTTTAACTTAACCTTAAAATTTTTTACTATCTTATTTTTTAGAAAGAACTATTGTTATAAAATATTATATGTGACTATCCAAAAATATGTTAAAAACTCAATTTTAAGATTTTTAACTCTTTTCCCAAGAATTTCCTCAAATGTTTGCCTTGTTGGAAAATTCTTTAATATTTCGTATTCCCGTCCATCTTGTAACTTTCTT
>JAHQWG010000046.1 GCA_029856045.1 Promethearchaeia archaeon
AATGTTTTCAAAATTCTTTGACAATATGGACCCAATACCATTTCACTTACATCAGAGTGATGAACTTGCTGCTCTTGTTGGACAAAAAGGAAAACCAGAAAGTTATTATTATCCTAAACAACTAAATAATCATTCTGGATACTTTCCCTATACTTATTTTGGTTTAAATCCAGGAACAACTAAAGATGATGTAAAGTTATGCTTGAAAAATTGGGACAAAGGTGATAATGGTATATTAAATTTTTCAAAGTCTTATAAGCTTAAACTTGAAACTGGATGGGATGTCCCTCCAGGAGTTTTACATGCACCAGGATCACTTCTCACTTATGAACTTCAGAAAGCATCAGATGTATATGCAATGTTTCAATCATTAGCAGGGGATAATCTTATTCCTAAAGAACTACTTGTGAAAGACGTACCTGAAGAATATAAAAAAGATCTTGATTTCATAGTTGATATGATAGATTGGGAACTAAATCTGGATCCAGATTTTCATAATAATAGATTTTTAGAACCGAAACCTGTTAAGCCTATTGAAGAAATGAGAGAAGAAGGATATGAAGAATATTGGATTGTATATAATTCTGACTTCTTTGCTGCAAAAGAATTAACCATACATCCAAAAAAATCGATTATAATAAAAGAAAAGGGTGCATATGGATTAATCGTGATTCAGGGGCAAGGGAAATTTGGAGTATTGGATATTGAATCGCCTGCAATAATTAGGTTTGGGCAGATGACTAATGATGAATTATTTATTACTTTTAATGCTGCCCTTAGTGGAATTGAAATAAAAAATGAAAGCAATTCAGATGACCTAGTAATTCTTAAACACATAGGACCTGAAGTTTAATTCACTTGAAATATAAAATTTATGACCTTTAATTTTAGAAAATATCTTATTTTATTTTTACAACTACAGTATTCGAAGCATTTTGCATAATTCTAAGTCTATTTCCCTTAATATCATAGTTCGCAATATACCCAACAATTAAATCAATTAAAAATAGTAAGGTGCTTCCTCTTAAAAGGTTATTAATTGTATACTTTTCCTTGGATGTTGTTTCAAATGAATTCGCATCTACTGTTCTTAAGCCTAAAATCCACTTACCAATAGTCTGTCCTTTGTTATATGTTTCAAATAACCAATAATAACTAAAACCAACAATCCAATTAAATAAATCCATAAAGTCTGGAAGAAAAAAGTCTAATAAAGTCTGATTTCTGTTTATTGGGAATGGTAAAGAGATTATAAATCCAATTATGGTGATAAACATCATATCAACAATAAATGCGATTAAACGCTCCCAAGATCTAGGAAAAATTATTCCTTTTCCAGGAATTCTAGCACTTTTTTTAATGTTAATATAATATTCTTCTTTCTTTCGACGAATTCTTTCTTCTTCAGTTATTTCATAACCACAAACACAAAATTCAACTCCAGAATTTAATCGCGCTCCACACTTAGGACAATATTCCATTACATTTTATTCCTCTTTTAAAAACCTTATAATAATTCAATTTTATTTGAAATTTTAGTTTTATGATATAAAATTATTTGTAAAGAAATATTCGTCTAAAATTCAATGTCCATATTAAGTTTTTATTACAAAATCAAAAAAAAGGAAATTATATAAAAAAAAAATTTTTTTATTTAACTTTAATAACAACTGTTTTTGAAATATTTTGCATTATTCTTAAACGCTTTTTTTCATCACCAGAATTCGCTAAGATACCAATTATAAAATCAAATATTTGAAAACCAGTCCCTCTAAGAAGATTATTGATTGCATATTTGTCTGGTGTTGCTATAGCAAGTGTTTCCTCATCGACCGCCCTTAAACCTAACGCCATTTTTCCAATGGTTTGGCCTTTATTATAAGCTTCTAATAAAAAGAAATACACAAACCCAATTAACCAGTTAATTAAATCGTTATATGGTAAATCAAAGGGGATACCCCAGCTCCATCTGGGAATTGGAAGAAAGATACTTATCGGCCAACCTATAGCGTTAATAATAAGGAGATCAATAATGAATGCAAAAAATCTATCCCAAAACTCTGCATATTTAACTTCTTTTACAGATTGTCCTTCTTGAATTTGTGCAACAGTTTGAGAGCGAGATTCTTCTACTTTTTTTATTTTCTCCGAATTTATTTCAGATCCACATTTTGGACAAAATTTGAGATTTTCACGTATTTTTTCTCCACATTTTGGACATAACATTTTTAATTATCCTCTAAATTCTTATTTGGATAGAAATTATGAAACATATTAAACTTATTATAGTCCAATATTAATCAAATTCAAATTTTGTGTATATATTTAACCTTAATAGAGAAATTTTTATTAAAAAATAATCCTTATAAAATAAAATTTTTAAAATATTTTTAATTAGAGAAGAATTATGATGAGAAAGATTCCCGTATCTATTGTTGGCGTAAGAAATTTATTTTCTAGTTTAATTCAAGGCATATTTAGTGAAGGGAAAGGATTACTTCATAAAAATTTAGCTGGATATAAATTCTCAGATATAGAGATAGTATCAGCTATCGATATTGATTCAAGAAAAGTAGGGAAGAATCTTTCTAAAGCAATTTTTGCTGAGCCCAATGTTGCCTTAAAATTTAATTTGGATATATTTAAAATTTGAGAGCTTTCAACAATAAAATTAAATTTTATTTACTAGAGTTATTATTTAAAGAAGGAACAAATTCAAACGTTTTAAGCAGTATTTTTTTTGCATCATGAAAAGCAGATGTATCAATTGCAGTATTTAAATCCATATAAGATTTTAATTCATTTTTATATTTCTCAATAAATTGGTCCATGAATAACTGCGTACCTTTTTTAAAAAAATTGGTACTCTTATTCACTGTAAGTAGAATAGCAAATCCATATTCTCTATTATATTCTAAAATTATTTCTCGATCTTTTAATATTATCGAAGTAATCTGGTCTTTTGCAGTACTAAATTCTGAGAGAATATGATTTATTCCGATAAGAACAGCCCCCTTTATGGTTGAAGTATCTTTTCTCTCTCTTTTTTCAAAATCATAACTAAACAACATTATCCCCGATTTATGAAAAACTACAAATTCATAAGCAGTATTGAAGAATGTTAAATATTTAGTATAATATTTTAAAAAAACATAGAAACTAAAAAGAACTCCAATCCAATTAAACAAAAGAGAAAAACTTGAAAATAAATACGGATTTAAATATTGTAGAATTAGATAAGATATTATCATTAAAATAATCATTGTATTAGGAATTACATAATAAACCCTTAATCTTCTCTTTTTTATTTCAAATTTTAATACAGATAAAAAATTATAATTAAGTTTTAGAAGAATAAAAATTAAGAGAATTAGTCCGCTAATAAGGTAATTAAAACTTATTTCTACTTCATAGTATGAAAGTGAATCAAATATTGCTGTAGAAATAATGAAAGTTTCATTCAGAAGAGTAAGTGAAATAATGTAGCCACTTAGGATAAAAATTATTAAATTAAGAAATATATTAAATCTTTTAAGAGAGAAAGTCTCAATTCCAATAACTATCAAAATTCCAGAACATATAAGTAAATTGGAACTCATTCTCCATAACAAAAGTGTAAAGTCTTCATTAAAAAATGCTATTAAACTAAGATATTTAAGTAAGGGATAGATAATTCCATAATTAATAAGAAAAATAGTTGATACAAAGAGGAATTTAATTTTTAAATTATGAAATCTCTTTATGTGAGAATAAATTGTTATAACTGAGATAACTATACTTAAAATTACTCCGATTAAATAAATGATCATCTTTCTTTACGTAATTGGACTACTTTACAATATTATGATAGATTTCTATATATTATTAAGATATATCATATATTTAAATAAATGCATTATAAATTTTTTTATAGCTTTAATCATTTTTATTCTAAATTGCTAAAAGACAAAAGATTTTTGAGTGTTTTCATTAAAAAAAATATTAAAATTTTAAAATGAATTAAAAAAATTAAAAAATTTCATCATGAAAGTTGCAATTACAGGAATATCATCCTTTCTTGCATCAGAATTAGTTCCTTCAATCGAGTCTGATAAAGAAATTACTGAGATTTTAGGATTAGACATAATAGTCCCCAAATATACTTCATCAAAGATCAAATTCGTTAAAAGAGATGTCCGAGATAAGAAAATATTTGAAGATTTAAAAGGATATGATGCAATCATACATCTAGCGTTTATTGTAAGTCCAATATCTAATAGGAGAGAGATGTATTCCATAAATTTGGATGGAAGTAAAAATGTTTTCAATTGCGCAATAAAAGCTGGTGTTAAAAAAATTATTCATGCAAGCTCAATTGCTGCCTATGGTGCTTTTCCAGAAAACCCAATTCCTATTACAGAAGAACATCCAATTAGATTAATGAAAAAACATTTTTATTATAATGAAACAAAATATTATGTAGAAAAATATCTGGATGAGCTTTCAAAAAAATACCCAGATGTAATTATTACAAGAATTCGTCCTAGTATTTTTTTAGGTCCCAATATTAACAATTTCTTTCGAACTTATTTTCTTGGTAAAAGAATTTATACATTTTCGCCAGATGTTTTGGTGCAATTTACTTGGATTAATGATGTTACGGAAGCCTTTTATTTAGCTTTAAAGAAAGATGTCTCTGGAGCATTTAATATTGGAGGTGATAACCCTATAAGTTCAAAGCAAATTGCTGAAAGATTAGGTATTAAATGTGTTAAATTCCCATACTATTTTGGATTATTCTTAATAAACACTTTATATAAACTTCATATACTAAGAAATTTAACACCTGGTTGGATACGTGCTACAAGATATCCAATAATTGTTGATTCAAGCAGGGCAAAACGAATTTTGGGCTGGACTCCAAAATATGATACTTATGGATCTGTAAAAGCGTTATATGATGCTCTTAAGGAGAGTGGAGAAATTTAAAAATTTTATTTTGATTTCTTTTTTCCTTCGAGGATAGCCATTCCCATTTCAATCACCTTGTTATAGGGCTCCTCTCCGTCTTTTCTTAATTGTAAAGTTATCGCTTCCTCAGGACAAACTCTATAACATAGTCCGCAACCAAGGCATTTTTCTCTATTTACAATAGCAATATCTTCTAGATCGATTGCTCCAACTGGACATCTTTCCACACAGGATCCACAACCAATACATTTTTCTGGATCAATAATTGATTCAAACATTGCATTCATATATTTATGTTTATCGTGCCCCATTTTTGTTATCCCTTGCATAGATGCGCAACAGCAAGGACAACAATTGCATATATTAGATAAATGTTTAGAATTAGCACTAGCATGAACCAAACCAGCCTCATCAGCTTCTTCTATAATTTTTATTGCTTCCTCTGCTGTTATTTCTCGACCTATACCATTTTCGATATAATATTCTGCTGCTACTCCGAAGCTAAGGCATGTCTCTATAGGATAATCACAGCCTTCTCCATTTAACCTCGCTTCCTTACGGCAAATACAATCCGTGACAGAAATTATTCTAGCTTTTTTAATGCTCTCCTTAAGTTTATGATATGGGTAGAGAGTAGTGTTTATAGGGATTGTTTCATCTACTGGAATAACTTTAAAACCTGGAACATTGCTAACACCAATTTCATTTAAATATGCAGTATCATAATATTCTTTATACAATTTGGCAAGTTCCTTATCGATTTTTTTAACGGAGTATTCATATAAACCGATCATGAAAGGTGCAGCATTATAAAGCGTTCTTCCTTCCCGGTGAACTCGAAAGATAAGTCCTTTTTTCGCCAAATGCTCAAATTTTTCTTCCAATTCTTTTTCTTCCAGATTATGTCGTCGCGTTATTCGAGCAACTGTTTCTGGAATGTGTGTTAACAAAGGAACCAATTTTGCTTCATTATCTGTAAAAAGTTTCTTTAATATCTTAATTTCTATTCCAGATGGTGTTTTGGGAAAACCTAATGGGAATTGATCTAAAAATTCTTGTAACTTCTCATAAACTTCTTCATTCAAGCTTTTTTTACACCGCGTTTATATTGTAAATTCATACTATATAAAATAAAAAAATCAAAAATAAAATTATAGACAAATAAAAGAGGAAAAAAATAAGCATTCAATAAGAATCCTAATAAAGTTAAATCCCTGACTTTCCTTTTTTCATGAATTATTTTAGGGAATAATTTAGTTATCAATTTTTTTTCATTTTTCTCACTAACAATTCCCTTTCGGTTGAATCCTTGTTGATATTGATTTATTCTAACTAAAGAGCGGAAATCTCTATAAATCCAAATAAACCAGCCAGCTATATAATCTTTTGAATTAAGTGTGCGAATTGTGTATTCAATGGTGTGAACTTGTTTTTCCTCACTAAATTTAACTTGTTTATTCCAACCCTGTTTAAATCCATATTTTGCACCAGCTCCAAATTCTGTAAATATCCAGGGTTTTTTTGGTGATAAAGACCTCATAGCGTCTGCCATAAAATTAAGTTGATTAACTCTCGCATAATACCATCCAAGATAAACATTTACTGCAGCAATATCAGCCTTCCTATGAGTTAAATCAATGAAAAACTTATATGAAACATAGGTTACAAGTCTTGTATCATCATGCATTCTTACCCATTCCATTAAACGCCTCATGAATCGTGAGCAGTTTGGTTGTTGGATTGGAATTTCGTTTCCTACACTCCACCAGATAACACTTGGATGATTATAATCCCTCTTAATTAATTTTTTTAACATTTTCGCAGCTAACTTAAATGTCTTAGGATTTCTAAAATCACAAAAGCCCCAAAGAGGAATTTCCTCTAAAATTAATATCCCTAACTTATCAGCTGCATTCATTAGTTTTTCATCATGAGAGTAATGAGCTGTTCTTAAAGCATTGAATCCGAAAGATTTCATATTCTTGATATCTTCTTCACGCTTTTCATAAGGAATAGTTCTTCCATACGGTATATATTCCTCGTGTAAGGAAGCGCCTTTAATTTTAATTCTTTTTTTATTTAAATAAAGATAAATACCCTTGGTTTCGATTTGTCTGATTCCAAATTTGGTTTCAAATAAAATTTCTTTATTTTTTCCGTTATCTATTGATTCTAAAACCAATTTATATAATTTTGGTGAATCTGGAGACCATAATTTAGGATTAATTAATGTAATTTCAATAAAATTTTGATTTGGTTTAATTCCAGAAATTATTGGCATGTTTTCATTTTTCTCATTTGGTTCAATTATAGACCATTTGAAATTTAAAGACCCTTTAATTCTGTAAGAAATCTGAATTATGGCTTTCTTTCGTGAGGGTAGAAGCGTCTTAATTCTTACTTTCTCTAATCGATTTTTCTTTAAAATAATTAAATTGACATCCCGATAAATACCACCCCAATTAAACCAATCAAAAAATAGACCAGGAATTCCATCTTTTCTTCTAATATTATCTACTCTAACTACTAAAAAATTAGATTTAACTTTTAATAGAGTTGTTTTTTTAATTTTAAATCTAAAGGGAAGAAAACCTCCTTCATTATCACCAAGAAATTCATTATTTAACCATACTTCAGTGAAATAATTACTTCCTTCGAATTCAATAAAAACATCCACATCCTTAATCTGTTGATCAAAATCAAATAGAAAATAATGCCAAAAAATACCCTCAAAATTCTCATACGCTTTCAGAATGTTAAAACTAATAGGGATTTTTATTTCAATTAAACTCTTTTTAGATTCAAAATTTTCATATTTAAACCAATTTTGATTCCTACCAATATCTTCTTTATCAACTTCACAAAACCAATTCCCATTTAAAGAGATTTTCATAATTATCTGCTATTGAAAGAAATAAAATTATCAACTTTATATAGAATTAAATATCCTAAAATTAATTAATATACAATAATATTATTCAACAAAAAAAATTAAATAGAAATTGTTTGTAATGGAAAAAAAAGAAAGGATTTTTTTAACTCAAATCATCAGTCTTGTAATATTAGTTGTTCTTATTTTGGTAATTTTATCAACCCCTTCTCTTTTTGAATTCACTTGGAACGAAATGTTGAGGGATCTTATACCTGGAGCAGAATATTTCTTTCGGATTGTCACTGAATTAGGAGGTACTTACGTTTATTTTGCAATCTTTTTCATTGTATTTTGGGGGATTAATAAAAATGGTGCTAAATCTTTATTTATTATTTATATATCATCAAATTTTGTGAATTGGTATGCGAAATCAATAATTGCAAATGAAAGACCTCCTCAATCTGAATGGATTCTAATTGGAGCATCTCATCTAAGCACACCTAGTGGACATGCTATGAGTTCAAGTGTTTTTTGGGGATTCTCTGCCATGCAAATTAAAAAATGGTTAATGTGGATTATCTCTGTAATCATAATCATTCTTGTTGGATTATCTAGAATATACCTCGGGGTTCATTGGTTAGGAGATATTCTTACCGGATGGCTTTTTGGTACAATTATACTTATTCTGATCTGGATATTCGATGAACCTCTACGTTCTCGTTTAACAAGATATAAACCATTCATTATTTATCTTGGAATGGCTATTTTTGGTTTTATTGTAATGATTCTCACTGAAATATTCTTTTCTCAAACATCTAACTTTGGAACTCCCGGTGGACAAATGATTGGTTTAGGAATAGGACTCGCACTTGAAAATAAATATGTGGATTTTAAAACAAACCACGAATCTGGTGAAAAATGGCGAGTAGCTTTAAGGGTATTGATTGGATTAATTATAATTCTAATCATCTTTTTAGGTTTAGATGCAATAATTCCATCGGAAATCTTTTGGTTAGTTGCAATTGAATATATAGTGTTGTTTATTGTGGGAATATTCCTCTGGCCATTGATATTTAAAAAAATTGGCTTGTGATTTAATAATAATAAAAAAGAAATAAGAGGGCCTAGTAGGGGAATTGAACCCCTATCTAAGGATTCACAGTCCTCAATAATAATCATTGAGCAATGAATACTCATTTCTAACCGTTGTACAAACTAGGCCATTTTTTGAAAAGTAATGGATGAAAGCTAGGATTTTTAATCTTTCATTCTAAAAAAAATTTGCGTGAAAATTTAAAGAAAAAAATAAAATTAAAAATATAAGATTATTATTTTCCTTCTTCAAAAAGAAAAAAAAATATTAATAGTTCCTTGGAAGTTGCATAATTTCTTTGGCTTCATCCAAATCTGCGATTTCCCGATCCAATTCTTTTGCTAGGCGAACACATTTTTCTACCATTTGTTTATTACTCTCAGCAAGTATCCCCTTCGAAATATAAATATTATCTTCTAAACCACATCTTACATTACCTCCTAAAAGGATAGCTTGAGTAATTAACCGCCATTGATGTCTGCCAATCCCAGTGATACACCATGTAGCCCTTGGAATCTTTTCGATAAGATTCTTCATATACATGAGATTTTCCATTGTTGGAGCCGCTCCTCCTAACACGCCTAGTACAATATTATAATTTAAAGGATCATGGAAATGTCCTTGGTCCCTTACAAAGAGGATATTATTTATTTGTCCAACGTCATATACTTCAAATTCAGGGGCGGTTCCCGCTTCTTTAAATGTATCTCCAAAATGTCCCAAAGTTTCAAATTTATTTGGAAATATAATTTCCTTTAAAATTGTTGTTCCTCTTGCAAGAGCAAAATTCATTGATCCAGAATTTAGGGAACCCATATCAGGTTTGCATATAGGTATATGTCCCAGTCTTTGCTCAAGAGTCATGCCTGGAGCCCCCCCAGTAGATAAACATAGAAGTACATCACATTTTTCTTTTACTCTTTTGACAATGTCCTGAAACACTTCAGGAGAAGCAGTTGGTGTGCCATCAGGCATTCTAGCATGTATATGGACCATTGTAGCCCCAGCTTCATAACAAGCATAAGCGTCATTTGCTAATTCTTCCGGAGTATGTGGAAGCGCTGGATTTTGTGCTCGCGAAGTGAGTGAACCAGTCAAAGCGCAAGTTATAACTAATTTTTCCAATATTATCACCTTATGATTTCAAATTTTTTGAGTTAAATTTCGTTATTTAAATTAAGAATTTTTTGTTGTTAGATTTATTTTTTCTTTTATTTCATATAAATATTGTCTTGTTTTATCTGGTTAAAATTAAGGTTGCATTAAAATTCTGTTTATTAGGCACTCAACTTTTTACTAGATAACAGAACTAATTAAAAATAAAAAATAAAAAAACAATTATATTGGTCTGAAATATTCAATATCCGTAATTCTCTTTCTTGGTTTATCTTTAAAAACAGCTTCAACTCTCATTCCCGGTTTCAACTTTTTTGGATCGCTTTCTTTTATTATGTGCACTATTTCTGTGTTAGAGCCATCAAGTGTGATTAATGCATAAGCAAAGGGTGGTTCTAAAGGCATAACGGGAGTAGAATGTGATACAACTGTAAAACCCTTAACTGAGCCTTGATTACTAACTTCAACCCACTCATCCATTTTTTCAAAGCAATTAAAGCATATCATCTTGGGCGGAACATAGACCTTACCACACTTTGGGCACTTAACCCCCATGATTTTATTATTTTTACCAATTTCAGTTATAAATTTTTCAACATAAGCTCCAGCGACATGCTTATAAGGAACCTTTATTCTGCCTCTAAATACTTTCTCTTCAATATCTTCAACCATTTTTTCAACCTTTTTTGGTTTTGGCTTTTCTCTAATTATTTTATAATATGGAATATCTCCTAAATTACCTTCTCTTACTTCTTTGAAAACTGCTTTAACTCGCATCCCAACCCTTAATTTTGTATGATCTACCTCATCAATGAAATGCATAGTATAAGTATCGACACCATCTAATTTAAACAATCCATATCCGTAAGGAAAAGGTCTTAATCCCCCTGTTTGAGGATCTACAAAAGGATAATTAACCACAGTAAATCCTACTAAAGTTCCAGTGTCATATAATTCAATAAGTCGTGTCATTTCCACCATACAATCCGCGCAGACTGCTCGAGGTGGGAAATATACTTTTCCACATTGTGGGCATTTACTTCCGTGTAATTTTTTATTCTCCTTTAGTTCTTTAAAAAATTGAACTGATAATTTCCCCATAGAATATCTGTAAGGAAGGTCAGTTTTCCACTTAATTTGAAATACTTTTTCTTTATCTTTACCTCTACTCATGATAATCACCTCAAAGATTCCTTTCCTTGGAAAGAATCATTATTTCAGTCCATAAACTCCCACCAAATCCCATTCCTAAAGCTTTTTCTACATCAGGAACTTGTCGTTTTTCTCCTCGACCCATAACTTGGATTGCAGCCTCTGCAACACGGATTAATGCCGTTGCACCAATGGGATTAGTACTCAATACACCTCCTGATGGATTAACAGGTAATTCTCCACTCATTTGAGTAATACCCTCATCCAGTAATTTTCCACCTTCTCCAAATTTGCAAAAACCTAATGCTTCAGTCCAAGCAAGCTCACTCCAAGAAGTGGGTTCATATATTTCTGCAACATCCAAATCTTTTACCGGATCTGTGATTCCAACCTTTTTATAAGCTTTTTTAGATGCAATTGTTGCAGTTGGAAGATCGAACATTGCTTCATCAGTACCATAAGTGTAATAATGGGCAGTTTCTACAGCCTGAATCCATGCAGGATTATCGGTAATGTTTCTAGTTTCTTCTTCGTTGGCATAAATAACTGCACATGCACCCTCGCTCTGCGGACAACAATCATGAAGCCTTAATGGATACGAAATAGTTTGGGATTTCATAACATCTTCGACTGTAAGATTAGGCATTTTTAAATGAGCAAATGGATTATTCGCAGCGTTTCGACGATTTTTTACGGTAACCCTTGCAGCTTGTTCAGGAGTTATTCCGTATTTATGTTGATACATACTGGCCATAAGAGCCAGAGGACCTAAGGCTCCTGCTAAAGAGGGTCTTTCCCATACTGGATCGAAAGCTGTGATTATTCCTGTTGTTGCTCCGCCTTCTTGTAACTTCTCCCAGCCTATAATTAATACTTTATTATATATTCCTGATGCCACATTATGGTATCCGCATATTGCTAATGATGATCCTGTAGTTCCTCCTGTTGCAACCTTAACAACTGGTTTTAAATAGCCTGGTGCCGCATCTATTCCACACCACATCTCCGAAAAGTTAATTCCTTCAAAATGATCCATATTTCCGATTATTACTGCATCTATATCAGCAGGCATAAGTTGAGCATCATCAAGAGCCATTCTTACGGCCTCATATATCATTTCAGGGATATTAACATCCCTTCTTTTGCTTCTATGCTTTGTTTGTCCTATACCTACTATTGCAACATCATGTTTTCCCATATTCTATACACCTCCATCATTTCCAAATATTAGAACACAGTTTCCTTGGGAACAAATTCCATTCATTCCATTTGCTAATCCAATTTTAGCATTCGGGATCTGTCTTTTATCTGCTTTACCCATTAATTGCAGAGCAATTTCAGCTACCCGAATTAAACCATTTGCCATGGTTGGATTACTTGATAGAACACCTCCCGAAGGATTAACAGGTATATTTCCAGTCATTTCAGTTTCACCACTTTCAATAAATTTTCCACCTTCTCCTTTCCCACAGAATCCTAATGCTTCGTAACTCATCAATTCATGATATGAAAACATATCATAGACTTCTGCTACATCAATTTCTCTGATTGGATCAGTAATTCCAGCCATTTTATAAGCTTCTTTAGCAGCTAATTCTAGTCCAATTAGATCCGTCATTGTTCTATGCCCTAAATAATAAGCATCAGTACAACTACCGTATCCCATAAGCCAAACAGGTGAGTCTGTAAATTTTTTAGCAATCTCTTCTTTTGTTAAAAGCATTGCAACTGCACCATCAGAGAGTGGTGGTAAATCAAGTTCTTTTAAAGGATATGCTATCATTGGAGAGAAAAGGACATCTTCAATAGTAATTGCTTCTTGTAAATGTGCATATGGGTTATTGAGTGCATTTTTTCGATTCTTTATAACAACCTTAGCTGCTTGCTCCTCTGTAATTCCATACTTATTTACATACATATTAGCCATTAAACCGGCAGCAGATATTTGATCTAATCCTAAAGCTCTTTGATAAAATGGATCAAAAATGGAATTATTTATAAGATATTGATCTCCTTCAGAACATTTGCAGTGGGATACAACCATAACTGTATCATAATACTCTGAAAGAATTCTCATAGCTCCATATATATATGCAAAAGCTCCATCTCCCGAAACTCTTGATTCTGATTTTCCAATAGCTCCCACTGCATCTATAATCGCCATATTAGCGATGGTCCTTCCATCGTTGAAATCGTTAGAGCTTGTTATAATGCTTCCAATATCATCTTTTGTGATCCCTAGATCATCCATAAGCTTCTTAACAACCTCAAAAACAAGTTCTGAATATGTCTGATCGATTTTATCTGCTTCATATTTTGTTTGGGCAATTCCTACAATTGCTACTTTATCCATATATTATAACCTCTATTTGGATTTGAAATTTAATATATCAAATCATAGAAATTTCAATTTCTATGAGTTTCAAATAATTTGTAGTGATTAGAATTTTCATTTATCCAAGTCGAAATTAATTTTAATATATTATTTTAAAATTAAATAATTAGATAAGAGTTAAAAAATTTATAAAGTTTTCAACTTAAGCATAATGAATTTTTAACATTTTTAAAATAACATTAGTTTAAATAAAAAAATATCTAAATTCAGCCTTTTATTATATTCTTAAAAAAAAGAAAAATAGAAGTAATAAAAAATAAAATAGATATTAGAAAATAAGGAAAGAAACCAAGTAAATTTAAAATGAATGAATTTAATTTTCAAGATATCCTTTATGAGAAGGAGGATAACGGTATTTGCACGGTTACTTTTAACAGACCTGAAAGAAGAAATGCAGTGACTTACTTAACCTTTTTCGAAATTCATAAGGTATTAGAAGATATGGAAAAGGATAAAAATGCTAAGGTCTTAATAGTAACTGGAAACGAAGAGGGTAATGCCTTCACATCAGGTGGTTATTTTGACCCAAAAATTTTTAAAAATCTAAAGGATGAAATTAAGCAAGAAATCGATTTAATGGATATTGCTCAAAAAAAATTATGTATGAAACTATGGAAATTTGATAAGCCAGTCATTGCAGCAATTAATGGATTAGCCATAGGAGGAGGAATAACAATGCCCTTAGCAGGTGCTGATCTAATTTTTATGGCTGAAGATGCATGGTTAGGATTTTATTTTGGAAAGAGAGCCATTATACCCGAATTTGGAGCCAATTTTATTTTACCATTTTATTTAGGGTTTCAAAAAGCAAAAGAAATTGTATATTTTGGCGAAAAAATATATGCTCAAGAAGCTTATGAACTTGGACTTGTAAATAAAGTCTTACCTAAGGAGAAACTAATTCCCTACACTCGAGAACAAGCTTTACGACTGATTCCTCCCAAGGGTCCATGTTTATCAATAAAATTAATGAAAAAAACCATGCATTCTTATTTCCTTGAGATCATAGATAAGACTTTAGATTTAGAAAATAGAGGACTTAGAAAAGCTTTTACTTCATATGATTTTAGAGAATCGATGAACGCACTTAAAGAAAAAAGAGAACCAGCATTTAAAGGGAAATAAATTAATTCAATTGAAAACTTAAAATTTTTATTTCTAATTATTGAATTCTATAAATATAAAATGGAAATGCGATCGAATTTTGGAAAAAAAGTTCATTTATTTGGATTTTTTAAAAAAAATATTAAAATGAGAATTAATTAAAAAGTATTAAAATTAAGAGTGAAAAAAATGAAAATATTGACTGAAGAATGGGTTGAAGCTTTTGGTAAAGCAATTAATGATAATCCAAATTATAAACCGTCGGCGCTTACCTGGGAAGGTGATATGCTTCTTATAATTGAACCTAGTGGGAAATTGGATCATGAAGTCAGGGTATTTATTGGACTCTACCATGGTGAATGTACAGGGACTAGACTATTAAAAGAAGGAGAAGAGGTAGACACTCCATATATTCTATCTGGTCCTTATGATAATTTTGTGAGAGTTATGAATAAAGAATTTGATCCTATTCAAGGAGTCATGTCTGGTAAGCTAAAACTAACTGGTGATATGGCAAAATTGATGAGACATGTTCAAGCAGCTAAAGAAATTGTGAACAGTCTCCAAATGTTCGAAACAGAATTTTTATAAAAAACAAAAGAATTTTCATTTAACGTTTTATTTTTTTAATAGAACAAAAAAAAACCTCATAGGTAAAAAAGATGTGGTACTTTTATAGTCCTAATATTATATATGGTGAGGATGCACTAAATTTTTTAGAAAATATTCCGGGAGATAAATGTTTTATTGTCACTGATAAAGTAATGGAGGAGTTGGGTTATTTAAAAATTTTAACAGATAAACTGGAAAAATACGGAAAACAGTATAATGTATATAATGGAGTACTCCCTGATCCTCGAGAAACTTACGTAGCAGAAGCAAGAGAAATGTGCAATTCTTATACTCCCGATTTAATTCTTGCTTTAGGAGGAGGTTCGGTTATGGATGTTGCAAAAATGGTTTGGTGCTTCTATGAATTTCCAGAGCTTTCACTTGATGATATCCATCCATTTAGACCCGACCTTCATAATATAGGCAAAAAAGCAAAATTAATAGCCATACCAACAACTTCAGGAACTGGAGCAGAAACAACATATGCCGCACTTATATCAAAATTTGAAAATGATCTCTGGAAAAAGTTTTTATATGCTCATAAAGGAATAGTTCCTACATATGCTATATTAGATCCAGTTTTTCCCGTAGGAATGCCTTCTAATTTAACTGCTGATACAGGTTTTGATGCATTAGCCCATGCGATTGAAGGAATGGTCTCTGTTTGGAGAAATGAGTTCAGTGATGCATTAGGAGTTAAAGCTATTGAATTGGTTTTTAAATATCTGCCAATTGCCATTAGAGAAGGTAAGAATATGGAAGCTAGAGATTACATGCATCAAGCTGCAACTATGGCTGGATTAGCCTTTGGTAATGGAAATCTTCATATAGGACATGGAATGGGTCATAGTTTGGGAGCAATTTTTCATATTCCTCATGGAAGGGCAGTTGGTGTTGTGCTTAGTTATGTTACACAATTCTGTTTAAATAATCCTGATGAAAAAGATAAATCTTTAGAAATTTATGCAAAATTAGCGAAACAGTTAGGATGGTCAAACTGGGATGAAGATAATAAAAAGGCAGCCTTTACTGTAATCGAGAAAATTAAAGAACTCCAAAAAGAAGTCGGAATTCCGAATAATATTCAAGATTTAGGAATTTCTCGTGAAGATTTTGATAAGAATTTAGATATGCTAATAACTTTATGTTATGAAGATGCAACTATTGGAATGGTCCCAAGAAGCGTAAATCCAGAGATATTTAAAAATTTATTTACATATGCTTATAACGGGAAAGATATCGATTTTTAAATAATTTTATTTTATTTTTTCCTTTTTTATCCATAATTGTAAATTCCCATCAAAAAGACAAAAAATAAAAATTAAAACAGAAATATCTTTTTATGCAAGAAAAAATTTTTGATGAGAACCGAGATATTTCTACTTATGAAGTTATTGTGATTGGTGCTGGGCTTGGTGGACTCGGTGCTGCTTGTCAACTTGCTCTTTTAGATAAAAAAGTTTTGTTGCTCGAAAAGCACAATGTACCTGGAGGATTCGCAACTTCTTTTGTTAGGGGTCGATTTGAGTTTGAAGGAGCCTTACATGAATTAAGTGATATTGGGAATGAAACCAATAAAGGAGGTCTTTATAGATATTTAGAGAAAATTGGGATACTCCCCGAGAAACTTAAGTTCAATTATGTTCCAGAGTTTTATCGCAGTGTGTTTTACGATGGATATGATGTTACCATTCCATTCGGTGTTGAGGAATATACTAATAAATTGATAGAACTATTTCCTGCCGAAAAGAAGGGAATAGAAGAATTTATGGAAATGGTTCAAGCAGTGTTAGCGGGGATTCAGTATGTTGCATCTAAAGGTGGTAAATTTTCACAAGGTGAAATCCTTAAAGAACATCCATGGCTTGCACGCGTCTCAGGTATCACGCTTCAAGAACTTTTCGATAAATTCTTCAAAGACCAAAAATTAAAGTGTTTAATAGCTCAACTATGGGGATATCTTGGTTTACCAGCGAATAGAATAAATGCATATGCATATATTGCAATGTTAATATTTTATTTGAAATGGGGAGCAGCCTTTCCCATAGGACGATCTCATGCATTAACAAGTGCTATGATAAAATCCTTTGAAGATTTAGGAGGAAAAGCAAGGTTCAATGCCTTGGTGAATCGTATCCTTGTGGAAAATGGACGAGTTGCTGGTGTTGAACTCCTTAATGGAGAAATTTATCACAGTAAGGCAGTTATATCAAATGTCAATCCGATATGCACAGCAATGAAAATGATACCACAAGAAATTGTGCCAGAAAGTTATAAAAAGAGAATTTACGCTCCAGAAATCGGAGTCTCTGGATTTTCAGTTTATATTGGATTAAATGCATCGCATAAAGAATTGGGATTTAATACTCATGAAACTTTTATTAATGAAACCTACGATACGGTACAAGCTTTCGAGACCTTCAGAAAATTAGAATCACCACAATATTTGGTTGCAGCATGCTATAATCACATTGATGAAACTATATCTCCTCCTGGAACAACACAACTTGTTCTCACCACTCTCCAAATGGGCAAAATTTGGCAGAGTGTTTCTCCCGATCAATACCACAATATTAAAGATGATCTCGCGGATAAAATGATTGCGATGGTGGAAAAATATCTCTGCTCAGATATACGCGATTACATTGAAGTAGCAGAAGCAGCAACCCCTCTTACATATTATCGATACTCAAAAAATATAGAAGGTGCTATTTATGGATATACTCAAGACATCATGAATGGTCCAATGCTTCGATTAAAAAGCAGAGGAGCCATTCCCGGACTATATCAAGCAGGTGCTTGGACAAACTTTGGTGGAGGATATTCAACTACAATTATGGGTGGCAGAATTGCCGCTGGAATGTATCTAAATGATATTAGGGAGGGAAAGTGGTAAAATCATGATGGAAGATATTAAAAAATATCAAAAAGCCGAAAAATTAAAAAAATGGCGAGATCAAGTCGAACCAATACCTTGGTATTACGATGGGCTAGAAAATCTGTGCAACCGACTCCATCCCCAGCAACAACTGCTAAAAATCACCGACATAGAACAACTCTCAAGAGATACTAAATTGTTTCGATTAGTTTCCGCAAATCCTAAGCAATTAATAGCACCATTTCGTGCCGGTCAATATATTGGTCTTACAATAGAAATAAATGGTGTCCGAACAAGTCGCCCATATTCGCTTGTATCATCCCCGAATCAATTAGCATACTATGAATTGGGTATTAAAAAAAAAGAGGAAGGATTTGTAAGCCCATACTTATTTGAAAATATTAAAATTGGAGATATTCTTGAAGCCACCGAACCCTTGGGAAACCTTTACTATAATCGACTCTTCCATGGGATAAACTTAGTATTTATTGCAGGTGGTTCCGGTTGTACACCTTTTATCTCAATGTTGCGAGATATTTCAGAGCGAGAGATTCCTCTTAATGTCTGGATGTTATTCGGGTGCTTAACTGAGGAAGATATTTTATTTCGAAATGTATTAGAAGATATCCAAAAACGACGATCAAATATCAAAGTTGTAAATATTCTATCGGAAGCATGTTCTGAATGGACCGGAGAATCCGGATTTATCTCTAAAGACAAGATTTTAAAAGTAATTGGCTCCATCGAGAAAAAATTCTTTTATATTGTTGGGAATCGACCAATGTATCATTTTGTTTTAGATGAATTAAAAGAATTGGGTGTCCCACAACATCGTATCGCACATGAGGCGTTCGGAGTGCCAGATGACATAACTCAGATTATGGGATGGCCAGCAGAGATTGATACATCTAAAAAAGTTCAAATTACTATTGATTTTAGGCGATATGGAAAGATCGAACAAAAAGTATTTGAAGCATCATGTACAGAGCCCATATTAAACAGTCTCGAACGCGCAGAACTAAAAGAACTCGAAATTAAAAGTGGGTGTCGTTCTGGGGAATGTGCTCTCTGCAGGACAAAACTTGTATCCGGTAAAATTTTTATACCACCTGAAGTAACAACCAGAGAGGCCGATAAAGACTATAATTTTATCCACCCATGTATATCTTATCCACTCACCGACATTCACTTAAATTTAAATGAAACCTAAAGCTTTTCTTTTTTATTTCTTTTTTTAATCGTTTTTCAATTGAGATCAAAATTAAGAAAAAAGTGATTCAAATTATCAAGTTTTAAATTTAATTTGATCTAATAATATAGTATTATCTTTTTTTAATTACTAAAAATAAAAAATGATGATTTAAAAGTGAGTGTAGAAAAATTTTGGTTAAAATCATATGATAAACATGTCCCTGAAACCCTAACCTATTCAAATGATGATGTCGGAACCGCTTTGAGCAAAGCGATGAATAGATTTCCAGATAGAATTGCTTGTCATTTCATGGATTATGCGATGACTTATAAAGAATTAATGGAATTATCTCAAATATTTGCCTCGTTTTTGCAAAAAAATGGTTTAAAAAAGGGTGATGTTGTTTCTGTAAATCTTGCTAATATGCCCCAATACTTAATCGCTGTTTTTGGGACTTATCTAGCAGGTGGTACTGTTGCTGGATGCTCTCCCCTCTTAAGTGCTGATGAAATGGCTTTTCAATTAAACGATAGTAGTGCAAAATTTCTAGTCACTATGGATATTATTTACGCAAAAAGAATGCCCCAAATTCTGGATAATTTACCAAAACTCGAAGTTATCATTCCTACAAATATTTCGGAATATATGGGGTTCTCTAGTTTTAAAGTATTTATGGGCAAGTTAATAAAAAAAATCCCAAAGGGGAAAATGAACCCATGGCCAGGAAAAAAAATTGTTCCTTTTCAAGAAGTAATGACCACTCCAATCGATATAAAAAAAGTTGAAATTGACCCTAAAAAAGATTTAGCGTTAATTCAATATACAGGTGGGACCACTGGAACTCCCAAAGGAACTGAAATTACACATTTTAATTGGATAGCGAATATGCATCAATTTGATGTATGGCTCAAGAGAGAAATAGGAACTGATGTTGTTCTTTGTGCTTTTCCTTATTTCCATATCGCCGGATTCTTTGTTGGGTTATTCTTAACGTATATTTCAGCCTCATCTATTATTATAGCAAATCCACGTGACACAGATCACATTATACATGAAATGATTGATAAAAAAATTACTGTTTTTGGAAATGTGCCTACTTTATTTTTAATGGTTCAAAGTAATCCAAAATCTAAGGAAATCCCAGATGAAATATTAGATAACATTACTTTATATGTCTCTGGAGCTGCACCCTTTCCAGCTGAAGCAGTTAGAGATTTTGAAAAAGATTTTCATTCGGCAAATAAATTCGTAGAGGTTTATGGTATGACCGAAACTGCAGTTTTGGCTACGGTAAATCCTGCATTAGGAAAGAAGAAGATTGGAAGTGTTGGACTCCCATTACCCGATACAGAGATAAAACTTGTGGATGTAGAAACTGGAGAACAGGTTGAACTCGGTAACCCTGGTGAAGTATTGATAAAAGGACCACAAGTAGCACGAGGATATCATAATAAACCTGATGCTACAGCAGTAACTTTCACTGAGGGTTGGATTCACACGGGAGATGTTGGTATTTTTGATGAAGAAGGATATTTAAGAATAGTTGACCGCACAAAAGACATGCTGAGTGTAAGTGGATTTAAGGTTTATAGTGTGCACGTTGAAGATGTAATGACTAAACATCCAGACATACAATTAATGGCAATTATTGGACTCCCTGATAAAGACAGACCTGGAAGCGAAATTGTGAAAGCTGTAATTCAATTAAAAGAAGGAATTGAAGCAAGCGATAAAGTGAAAGAAAATATTAAGAAATTTGCACAGGAGAATCTGGCAAAGTATGAAGTTCCAAAACAATGGGATTTCCGTGATGAACTCCCATTAACATCAATTGGTAAAGTGCTGAAAAGAGCACTTAGAGAAGAAAAGTAATAATATTTTATTTCTTTAATTTCTTTCTTTTTTTTTTTAATTCTTTATTTTGTTATTTACAAAGCAAATTTTTTTTATTTAGCCCTCTTATACTTTAAAAAAGAGAGCACTTATTTGTAATCATAAAAAATTAAAAAATCTATAAAAAACACAATTATTTGAAAAATTCTGCTAAATCTTAAAGAAATTTTGAAAAAAAAAGCTGAAAGAAAAAGAAAATTACTTTCATCTTTGGAGTCTCTAATAGATCAATTAAAAAATCTTGGAGCATTAAAAATCATTCTTTTTGGTTCACTTGTAAGAGATGAAATAGATGTAGATAGTGATCTCGATTTATTTGTAATCATGCCTTCAAATATGACCGGAAAGAAATGGATGAATTTAATATACAGTGAAGTTGAAAGGGGAATTTCATCAGATATAATTGTGTTTAATCTTGAAGAATTTAATAAAAATTTACCTTATAGTTCTTTTTTGGAGAACATTATTAACTCAGGAAGAGTTGTATATGAAAAAACCTAATAAAGAAGAAGCATTGAGATGGTTTACTCAAGCAAAGGATGAATTTATTGATGCAGATGATTTGAGAAAAAGAGAGCGTTTTTATCTTGCCCTATTTCATTTCCAACAGGCAGCAGAAAAGGCAGTTAAAGCTTTTTTATATTTAAAAGTGAAATCCATAGAAGTTTTTTTTACAAATTCCATTAATGATTTACTAAAAGTAGCAATTGAAATCGACACAGAATTCAAGGAAATCGAATCCGTGAAGAAGTTAGACCAATACTATATCCCAACACGATATCCAAACGGACTTCCCGGGGGAATACCTTCTAGATATTTCGATGATCCTAAAGAAGCAAAGAATGCAATGCTACTGGCTAAGAAATTGATTGATCTGGTTGAAAAAAAAATGAAACAAGAATAGAGGGATATTTCGAATGTGTATTAATATTGATAAAAAGGAAAAAAAGAAATGATTAAATTAATAATCATTTAATGAATCTTTAAACTTTAACTATTAATTTCTTCTTGTTTTTTAGCAATAGAAAGTTTGAATCCTTCAGGAAATGGAGATTTATAAGGACTATCTTTAGTAACTTCCTCAAATTCCAATTTTGCTTGATCAACTAATTCGAGATTGCTCATGAATTCTATAGCAGATAATGCTAATATTTTTGCTGCTGTTAACATACCCTTATGACCAATACTCATACCTGACGTGCAAACATTTTGCCAAGAGTGTTGTGGAGAACCCATAATTTGACAAGTTGTAGCAAATTCACCCAATGGCGTGACTCTTGATACATCAGAAACATCTGAAGAGCCAGGCATAATTTTTCCTTTGCCGATTCCAGGAATTATAAATGTGTTTAAGGGTTGACTAAAAATTTGTTGAGCCATTTTTTGAAAATTCGGAGGAATTAAACTTTTAAAAGCATCCATTGAACCAGACGGTAACGTTTTTTTGAGCTTCTCTGCAAATTCTCTATCTTTCTCATCAAATTTAGGACTACCAACCTTTTTCATTTTAGAAAGAATTACAGCTCCAACTGCATCATTACGTAAAGGATTGTATGTTCCTCCTAAAAAATCTATTTCCATTTTAGTTTCTGTCATTAATGCCGCACCTTCAGCTATTTTAATTACGCGTTTATAAAGTTTCTCAACCGAATGACGCTCAGGTGCTCTGATAAAGTAATACACTTCTGCTTCATCCGGTACAACATTTGGGGCTTTACCTCCATTTGTAATTACATAATGAACTCTAGCTTCAGGTATCATATGTTCTCGCATATAATTAACACCAACATTCATAAGTTCTACAGCATCTAATGCACTGCGCCCATTTTGTGGATCAAAAGCTGCATGAGCTGTACGACCGTGGAATCTAAATTTTACATAATTTATTGCCAAAAGTGACACATCAGTTAATGCATTCATAAAAGCAGGATGCCATGTTAGAGAAATATCTACGTCTTTAAATGCTCCTGCATTTATCATATAACCCTTGCTGTTAAATTTTTCCTCCGCGGGACAGCCATAATATCTAATAGTTCCTTCAGCATCTCCAGCAATAATTGCATTTTTTACTGCTAAAACGGCTCCCAAAGAACCTGTTCCTAGTAAATTATGCCCGCAACCATGGCCCGGTGCTCCTTCCTTAAATGGTTTTTTTATTGGTTCAGTAATTTGACTTAAACCTGGTAAAGCATCATATTCGCCTAAAATAGCAATCACAGGCTTCTTATTACCATAGCTAGCAATAAATGCTGTAGGCATACCTGCTACATTTTTTTCAACTGAAAAACCCTCCTCTTCTAATGTTTTAATTAAAAGATTTGTGGATTTAAATTCTTGAAATCCTACTTCTGCAAATTCCCAAATTCGATTACTAATATCTATTAATCTTTGCCGATTTTCTTCAATCCAATTAGCATATTTTTTTGACAAATTTATTCCTTTTTTTTTTTAAGTGCTTTTCTAATAAAAAAAAAATTAAAAAAAATATATATATTTTTTATTAAATTGAATTTTACTATTCTTTCTTAGTTTTATGCTCGTAAATTTTTGGATCAAGTGTTAAAAACGGTATTATTCCTACCATTGAAAGGATTGCCATAAATATAAAAACAACTGAATAAATAAGATAAGTATCTGAAGTAATCCCTGACATTGAGTCTAATATTATTCCAGTGAGAGATAACCCTAATATTGTCCCCATATTAACAAACGAAGCACTTAGAGCAAAGTAAGAACTCCGCAACTCTTTATATTCTCTTGAATATCCACTAGCAATTGAACCAAAACTCGAGTGAATCATACCACTCCCAAGTCCTACTATAAATACAAAAATTAATAGTACTACTACAGGAACAGGAATTATTAATAAAATTAAAGAACCTGTTACAACGGCTAATGCTAAATAATAAGAAAGTTTTCTTGTTTTTAAATCAGCAATGTAACCTCCTAGTAAAGCCCCCGATAGAATGCCTACTCCTACAATTGAGGATATGAAAGCTTGTGGTTCATATAAATTAATATCCGCTTCTAACATTTCAAGTGTAGCACCTTCAGCCCCAACCAAACCGCCACGGATTAAAATAAAAAGGGAAATAACCGAAAATAAAACACCATCAATAATCGCCATAAAAAACGAAAAACTAAATAGTCTCCAGTTTTCTCCTTTAACGAGTATTAATTTAAGATTCCTAAAGAAATTTACTTCTTTCGGTTTCTCAACATGTTCAATATAAAGAACAAATATTCCAAAGAGTATAGTTAAAATTCCTATTAAAATAAATATTAGATTTAATGGCATTATTAACATAAGAACTAAAATTACTGGACCACCAAGCACAATTCCTGCAGATCTAAATCCCCATGTAAACCCTTGAGTACGACCTAATTGTTCTTTAGGAGTAATATCGAGAATAAATCCATCTATCACAGTATCTGACATAGCTATTCCGAACATAGAAAAAAAGCCCACTATTGAAATAATTACAATAGATGAGCTAGGATTCGCAGTAATAAGAAAAGGCATTAATATCCAAACTAATCCAGCAAAAGTTAATCCTGCAATAATCCAAGGTTTCCTTCTTCCTAATTTTTTAATACCATACTTATCAGTTAAACCACCAAAAATTATTTTGAGTATGAAAGGGATCCCAACTATTGATCCTATGAATGCAATAGTAGAAGCTTCTACCGAACCTAGTATTGTTAGTATATAAATAGGAATAATAACTGCTAAAACACTTTGGGTTATTCCTTGTATCAAATAAAGCAGCGAGAAAATTAGAATATAACTGTTTTTAAATTGATATTCTTGTTTTTCCATAATATACACTTATTTTTTTGATAAAACTTTTAAAATGTTATTAAAATCTCATCTCGATTAAATTTAAGTATTTTGTTTATTAGTGTGTACTAGATTTACCTTTATACAAAAAAGTAAAAGATTATTTGTTGAAACTATCAATTAATTGTTATTCTTGGAAAAAGCATAAGAAGTCCAAGCAGTAAAATTAAAAAAAGGAATACCATAATCTCCATTAGAATATGAAAGTCAACCGTTTGGTTACCCAATTGATGAGCCAGAACGCACATATCGTCTCCCAGCTACACGAAAACCATTAGATAAATTAGTTTCATATTAGACGTCTAAATTTAATATATATAAATTAAAAAAAATAGAAAGTTGTGAATTAGTTTCTCATTTTTATTCAATGCTAAAATTATATAATTATATTCAATCAATTTTTAGATAGTTTAATTAAAAAAAAATGTGTAAATCAAATGCAATATGTGAAAAAACTTTCTAAAACTTCTGAATTATTATAAAATTTTTTTCAAATTAACCCAATAACTTTAATTTCAAATTTAAATATTTAAATAATGCAATTCTATGTATTCTCTCGATAACTTTTTTTCAATCAATAATATTATTTATAACAAGAGTTGATATATGCTGAATTTTTTTATCTAAATTTATTTTATGCGCTATATAACGAAGATTAAAAATACAGAAAGGACAAGAAGACATGATATTTTCACTTTTTGATTCCTTAATGATTTCTGCACCAATTTTTCGAGATAAATCTTTATCAATTGAGCGAACTCCCGATCCCGCCCCACAACAATAGGCATTTTCTCGATTTTGGGAAAGTTCATCAATAATAATTCCACATTCGCTCAAAATGTCTCTTGGTTCCTTATATAGCCCAGCTTTTCTTCCCAATCGACAAGAATCATGAAAGGTAAAAGTGTCGCCAACCTTTTTTAATTTTATTTTACCTTCTCCTATGAGAGCATGAATTATCTGAACAATATGAAATACTTCAAAATCCATTTCGCCAAACAATCTGGGATAATATGTTGAAAAACAACGATAACAACCAGCACATGGTACAATAATTCTTTTTATTCCCAATTTTTTAAATTTGTTAATATTTTCCTCGAAAATTCTTTTTGCAATATCAATTTTCCCACAATTATAAGGATAAATTCCACAACAGAACTCATCTTTTAATATCATAAAATCTTCGCCAGCTTTTTTCAACAACTTATAGGAATCACTGGCACTCTCTTTAACCAAAAAAGAGGGAAGGCAACCAACATATAAAAGTGTATCAGAAGGATGGTCCTCAAATTTTTCTGAATCTCTAAATTCCTCCGGTATCCATTCAAGTCGCTTCTCTGGATCTCCATTAACAGAATTTCTCTTTTCGAGAATTCCATTAATAATAACATTATGCTTATCTAAAGGTCCCAAATTCTTATTTACCAATTCGATCTTTGAATCCGCAATAATATCAGAGATTTTTATTTCCTCTGGACAAACTTCTTCACATCGACCGCATTCCGTACAATAATAAATACTTTGGATTTCATCTTGTAATATTTCCTTTTCATTAAGTAATTTATTGATAATTTGCAGCCTTGTTAATGGAGAATACAAGCGATTTTCAGTAGAATAATAAGTGCAACAAACTTCTAAACACGCTTCACACTCCGTACAGGTTGAAATATCTTCCAACATTTGTTTTTTATTTATTATATTTTCCTTTTCAGACATTACTTTTAACCTCTTTAACAATATAATCCAAGAGTTTTTTTCCTGCTGTTTGCAAATCACCTGAATTATCAACATTAGAATCGGCTATATCTAAATATTGGTTTTTCCGGGCTCTTTCAAGCCTTTCTTGAAGCTCTTTAGAATCCTCCCTCTCACGTTCCTTAATTCTCTGAGCAGTAATCTCAAAAGGAACATACACAAATATTATTCTCAAAAAATTATATTTCTTTTTTGCCTCTTCTAAAATTCTCCGACTAACATTCACAAAAACTGAATATCCCGCTTCAATCTTCTCCATTATATCCTTTTGCACCCCATAAGACTTATTATACGTTCTCCAATGAAAAACAAACTCCCCTCTGTTTAACATATCTAAAAATTCATCCTCAGTTATTGAAATGAAATCTTCTGTGTCGGGAGATGGAGGGCGGGTAATATATCTCTTAGGAACAATAAGTGGAGTTAATTCTTTTGGGTAATTATTCAACACTTCTTTTATTAAAGAATCTTTACCAGAACCAGAATTTCCAACTATAAAAAAGAGTTTACCGCCGATTTCACACACCTATTTATTATTAGTATTAGAATAAAATAATGATTTCTAAAGAAAATATAATGAACTATACCTTATTTATATTTCAAAACATAAGTATTATTCGCTGAAATATTAAATTTTATTCAAGAAATTTTAAAATAATTTTAAATTTCATCATTTTTTTGATACAAATCAGTTTTCAAGAGTTTTAGAGTCTTTACAAATTGGATGTTCTACTATTTTATTTTGAACTTCCTTAAAAATATAATTTTTTTTTTTTTTACCCATTAGACAGTTTAAAGAGGACTTTTCAATCTTTTCTGGAGAATTTTTTAAAATTTTGTGGAGAATAGGGTTGAATTTCCGATAATTACTTATTTATGTAATTTTTTGAAATTTCTTTAATTGACTTCTCTTTATCCTCATTTTGATTTTTTTATTTAATTCCGTAAAGTACTACTGCTTTATTAAATTCTGATTTTATTAATTTGGGTATTTCAATTTTCTCTATTAGATTTTCAAAATTTATTTCTTGAACGTTCCAGTTTTTTATTTTCTTAATTAATGAATCAAACGTTCCAAATTTCTTTTTATTTTTAAATGTATCTTGTAACGCAAATACTCCACCCTTTTTCAATACTCGGAAAGATTCTTTTAATACTTTTGTTTTATCTTTAATGTCTCGTACTTCATGAAATACGAAATTACTTACAATTGCATCAAATTCTCCATCATTAAAAGGTAAATTTGATGCACTTGCTTTTTGAAAAATAATATCTCCTGCAACTCCTTCAATCTTCGCATTCCTTTCACATATAAGTTTCGAATAATTCCAACCCTTCCCCCAGTAATCAATTCCATACAATTTTGATTCAGGATGATTTTTCGCTAATCTTATCGCAAGCGCTCCATTTCCAGTGCCAATATCAAGTGCTTTACCTATACCATTCCAAAGTAATTTTTCAATAACGAGGTCCCAAATTTTATATTGTAATTCTTTATCATTCTTTGAGAACTGGTAATACAAGTAAAACAGATAGAGAAATGCCAAGAAAAATATTGCTGTTAATACCCATAAAATTATTCTTACAATTAAAAATAATGGAAATATGGATATAATAAAAAGAACTAACATAATCACTAAAATTGGATATAATAAGTTCCTTGGTACCCAATTTCCATAATCTACCGATTCCTTAATCATTGTATGTTTATTATATTTTTTAATTTTGGGAAAGATCGCATTTACTCTCATTTTATAATCGATATATTCTTCTCCAAATTTCTTAATACAATAATCCTCTTCTTTTTTTATCATTATTTTAAAAATAATATAATAAAATAGTGGAATAAAAAATAAAATCCAACTATTAAAAAGACAAACTATACCAGGAATGATGAATAATATAAATCCAGAATATAATGGATGTCTCACATATGCAAAAGTTCCGGTTGTCACTAATTTACCTGAATTATATGCTTTATTAATTACAAATAGAGTCTTAAAATAGATAATTAATCCAATAATAATAAGACAAAGTCCAATTATTATCATTATAATACCATTTATTGGAAGTAGAAAAGCGGGATAAAAGTAAAAATGAATAAAAACAAACAAAATAATAAACGGAATTAAAAATAATAACATCTGAAAACTTACTCCCCAAACAGTCATTTCTTTGTTTATTTCTTTGGACTTATTGCTCAAAATTATTATAACCCTAAAAAATTGCTATTTTACTTTAATTTTTTACCTTCTATTGCTAACAAATTTCTTTTAGTAAATTCCGTCTTTCTAATTATAAAAGGAAGATATCTTCCAACTCTTTTTTTATATTCTTCATATTCCTTACCAAATGTCTTTAAAAGAAATTTTTCCTCATCTCTAGCTTTTGAATCGAAAGTAATTATGTTTACCACAGCAATAAATAGATTTAGAAAATTTGGAATTACTAGAAAATATCCAATTAAAATCAAAAAGACTCCAAATACGATAGGATTTCTCATAACTGTATAAATTCCAGAAGTAATCAGCTGCGTTTCTTCCTTAGGGAATTCAATTCTAAAATTAATACCAAGCGCGATTAATCCCAATGTTCCAAAAATGAGCGATATTATTAAGAGAACCATCCCAATTATAACAAACAAATCTTGGAAGAAAAACTCAATCATCAAAAAATTTTTTATGTAATCATCAAAAATAAAATATAAAATAACGTAAATTAGCCAAATCATTATTGAAACTGAAGTGAGTCTAGTTAATAACGATGCCTCTTCATGGGTGCCATGTGGATCCATACCTTTTCTATTAACTAAAACCATGGGAACTATCATCCCAAGTAAGAATAATGCAATTACAATAATAAAAAATATTTTTATAAAAATTTTATCAATCATTAATCTATCTCTTTTAAAAAAATATAAGATATCTCGGCACTTTTTTTTTATATTCTAAATAAGACTCCCCATATTGCTCTTTAAGCCTTTTTTCTTCTCCCAATATACCAAAATGCGCACACGTAACAGAAATCATAAGAATAATTATTGATAGCCATGATCCTATCATAAAACAGAGCCCTAAAAACATAATATCTAAAGAGAGTTGCTGAGGATTACGAGAAACTTTATATAATCCCGTAGTAATTGGTTTCCCAAGAGGAACCCTTTTAAAATTGTATATTGCGACGTGCAATAAAACTTGGCTTATTGAGAATAATATCACTCCAATTATAAATTCAATAGCCCCAATTTTTAATGGTGTGAGAAATATTAATATGATATTAACAAGTCCAAAAATTTTCCCAGAAACAGTAAAAATTATTTGTTTTCTCATCCAATCTGATCTATCGAAGAGTCTTTTAACAACTTCTTTTGGACACAATTTTAAGTGAATCATCTGTAACATTACATGTAAAATAAAAAATAACCATCCATTTAAAAAACCTATTTGAAGGATAGGAAAAAATTCCATTATAATAAAACCTTATTAATCTTATTTAATATATAAAGACAAAAAATATTGCTCAGCAATATCTTTTATTTAATCTAATTTATTAAATATCTTTTAAATTATTTAAATATTTAGACTCAACTAATTTGTTTAAAATAAAATTAAAGGATATAGGCCTTAAATATAATTCTATTAAAATATGAGATTAAATTTCTAATTATTATATTAAAAATATGAGAATTATCCAAAAAGATTAAAGAAAATGAATTATGTTTTTTCCAGTTTATTTTTAAAAATTTCCAATTTATTCTTAAAAGTTGCTAAAATCTTTAAGATCCCTAATTTCTGAGATTTTATTATTAATTTATACTTTATTCAATTTTGAATTATACAAAGATATAAATCGATTTATACAAATGTATAAACTTGTGAAAAATGATAAAAACCCATTTTAAAGAGTCAAAAATAAATAAATTTACCTAAATCCTCTTCAATTAAATAACTACGATTTTTGCCCGGCGGAAGCTTATTATACGCCAAATACAAGGTTGTTAATCCGTGCAAATTCTTAAGCCCCTTTATTTCAGTAATTTGATTACCGGCTAATAATATTTCTCTTATGCTCTTGAGCTCGCTTAACCCTTCCATTTCGGTAATTTGATTGCCTGAAAGTTCCAACTCCCACAAACTCTTCAGATTATCAAGACCTTCAATCTTTGAAATCCGGTTGTCAAAAAGATTTAATTGTATTAGATTTTCTAAAGAGTCCAGCCCTTTAATCTCGGTAATTTGGTTTCCGCTGAGATCTAAATTTGTTAAATTTTTTAGGTTATCTAGCCCTTTAATCTCGGTAATCTGGTTACCGCCAAGATGTAAAACCCTCAGATTGGTGAGAGCATCAAGCCCCTCAATCTCGGTAATTTTATTTACTGAAAGGTTCAGCTTTCTTAAATTCCCTAGATTTTCCAGTCCCGTAATTTTAGTTATAGAATTGCCAGTTAATTGTAAATAGTTGAGGTTTTTTAAAGAATTCAGCTCCTCTATAGATTCTATTCGATCAGAAGCCAGCCATAATTCTTCAAGACTTTCCAACTCGGCCAGACCCTTTATTTTCGAAATGTTCCTAATCCGCTCCCTCGATATTGCCAGTTCACGACCGTTTCTTTTGGTCATAAATCGTTTTCCATTTACAATAACAAATTGCTCATTTTGCTCTATACTTTTCAAATTTTTCTCACTAAGATATAATATATTATTTCCCAAATATAAATAATTAAAGACAGAGAGATTATTGATGTTTAAATTCCAATATACACACCTATTTAATATTAATATTAGAATAAAATAATGATTTTTAAAGAAAATATAATGAACTATACCTTATTTATATTTCAAAACATAAGACTCATTTTTAGAAAACTTAAACTTTAAAAAATAACATGTTGATTTATAATAATACAATTTAATTAAATTGTTAAAATCAATAAGTGATGAAATAAATGAGTGAAAAACAGTTTTGGCGTAAAAGTTGGGATCCAGGCGTAACTGATTTAGACCCAAAAGTCTGGGAAATTTCATACCCTGAAGCCATTAGACCAGTTTTCGAACTTTACCCTAATCAATTAGCCTTAGAATTTTTAGGCATAGAAATAACATTTAAAGAATTAGATGAATATTCAAATCAATTTGCTAATATGCTCATTGAACATGGTTTTAAAGTAGGTGATATCGTCGGACTTAATCTAGTGAATACTCCGCAATATGTTATAGCATGGCTTGGAACATTGAAGGCGGGTTGTGTTGTCTCAGGAGTAAGCCCTTTATTATCATCGGAACAGATGGAGTACCAAATTAATGATTTAGGTTCAGCAGGGAATAAAGTTGCATTAGTCACTCTTGATGCTATTTTTGAACATCGTTTAAAGCCAATTTCTTCTAAACTGCCACAATTGGAATTAGTAATAGCAACAAACGTAGCAGATTTCTTACCAAAAATCAAACAAGTCTTAGGAAAATTATTGAAAAAGGTTCCAAAAGGTAAGGTGACGCCTCTTGAAGGTAAAAAAGTCATCAATTTTATGGATGTCCTAGATACTTACTCCACAGAATTGCCTGACGTTAAAATAACTCCAGATGACTTAGCTTACATCCAATATACCGGAGGAACTACGGGTCCTCCTAAAGGTGCTATGTTAACTTATCGTAGCTCTATGGCTGATTTATTAATCGTTCAGCACTGGCTCAACTGGGATGATACGAGAGGTACAGGCATTGCCGTGTCAGGATTCCCTTTCTTTCATATAGCGGGCTTATTTTTTTGCTTGAATTGCGTCTATCTTGGCTGGACTCAACTATTGATACCAAATCCAAGAGATACAAATCACATATGCAAAGTTATTGAAAAATATAAGCCAACTGCCTATGTAAATGTGCCTTCCTTGTATCAAATTTTATTAAAAAATCCAAAATTTAAACAGTTAGATCATTCAAATTGCGAAGCTTGTATTTCCGCTGCTGCTCCATTTCCAGTTGAAAGCCAAAAAGAATTTGAATCAATAGTTGGGAAAGGTAAATTAATTGAGGCATATGGAATGACAGAATGCTCGCCTTTAACAACAATGAATCCCTCAAAAGGTAAGAAAAAGTTAGGATCAATTGGTTTACCTTACCAGAATTTGGATCTTAAATTGGTGGATCCATCTACAGGAAAAGAAGTGCCTTTAGGTGAGCCAGGAGAGATTCTTGTAAAAGGACCTATGGTGATGAAAGGATATTTAAACAAACCTGAAGAAACTAAAAAAGCAATTGATTCTGATGGGTACATACACACCGGGGATGTTGCAGTCTTCGATGAAGAGGGATATCTAAGGATTGTGGACAGAACTAAAGACATGATAATTGTAGGTGGGTTTAAAGTATTTAGTACTAAGTTAGAGGATACATTGATGAAACATCCAGCTATTGGAATGATCGCTACGATTGGTATTCCGAATCCTGAACGACCAGGTTCCGAATTAGTTAAAGCCTATATACAACTTGACCCTGATTATCCATATGATGGCAATGAAGAAAAATTAAAGGAAGATATTACCAAATTTGCGAAGGAAAAATGTGCCCCTTATGAAGTCCCAAAAATTATAGAAATCTCCGAGGAATTGCCACTTACAGTTATTGGTAAGGTAGATAAAAAGCGATTGCGAAAAGAAGTAAAAGGATAAAAATAAAATATTAAATTATTTTTTCAAATATTCTTTTTTTTATTTTTATTGGTAATTGATTTATACAAATGTATAAACTTGTGAAAAATGATAGAAACCCATTTTAAAGAGTCAAAAATAAATAAATTTACCTAAATCCTCTTCAATTAAATAAATACGATTTTCTTCTCGCGGAAGCTTATTATACATCAATCCCAAGGTTGTTAATCCGTGCAAATTCTTAAGCCCCTTTATTTCAGTAATTTGGTTATGGGTTAGTATTATTTCTCTTATGCTCTTGAGCTCGCTTAACCCTTCCATTTCGGTAATTTGATTGCCTGAAAGATCTAACTCCCATAAATTCTTCAGATTATCAAGCCCTTCAATCTTAGAAATTCGGTTGTCAGAAAGATTTAACACATCCAGATTTTTTAAAGAGTTCAGTCCCTTAATCTCGGTAATCTGGTTGCCGTCAAGGTATAGGTTCTCCAATTTTCTGAGAGCGTCAAGCCCTTTAATCTCGGTAATTCGGTTGTTGCCAAGGTTTAAAATCTTTAAATTGGTGAGAGAATCCAGCCCATCAATCTCGGTAATTCTATTTGAGACCCACAAATATGTTAAATTTTGAAGGTGTTCCAGCCCCGTGATTCTTGTCACAGGATTGCCCGTTAATCGTAAAGATTTAAGATTTCTTAAAGAATCCAGCCCCTCAATAACTTTTATCTCATCAGAATTCAACAATAACTCTTCAAGATTTTCTAATTCAGTCAGACCCTTTATCTTCGAGGTGCTCGTAATCCGTTGATCCGATATTGCCAATTTGCGACCGTTTTTCTTGGTCATGAATCGTTTTCCATTTACAATAACAAATTGTTCGGAGCTCATGTTTTGCAAATTCATCTCACTATATATATAATATATTATTTCACAAATATAAATAATTTAAGACAGAAAGATTACTGATGTAATATTTATTGAGCCTAGTCTTCGTCTTCGCGTTCGGATAAATATAAATACCCTCCAACCCACGGGATATGGAGCATATCGCAAGATTTTTTTCTCTTTTACAATTTTTCAGTCTTTCCTCAATTGTATAATCTTTATTAATTAATATCTTTTATGTGTTGTTTGAACACAAGATAGTGAGATTTGGATATTTTAAATGAAATATATCGTGAAAAATTAGTCCTAATATTGCAAATATAAAGATTTATAAAATAATTAGATGCAATAATATTATACAAAAATTTAATAAAAAATATTATACAAAAGTGTTAAAGATGTCAGAAACTTATAAATCGAGATTTTGGAAGAAAAATTGGGATCCCGGTATGGAAGATATAGACCCCAAAGAATTTGAGACGACTTTTGTTGCTATGATGAAAACAGCATTTGATGATTATCCAGATAACATTGCTTTAGGGTTTTTGGGAGTAGACATAACTTTCAGAGAGTTGGATAAATATACTAATCAATTTGCCAACATGCTAATTGAGAATGGCTTTAAAAAAGGTGATGTTGTTGGTATATGTTTACCAAATACACCAGAATATATAATAAGTTTACTTGGAACATTGAAAGCAGGGTGTATCGTTTCTGGAGTATCTCCGCTTCTTTCAGCGGCACAAATACAATATCAACTAAATGATTTAGGATCGGGTGGAAAAAAAGTAGCACTTGTCACGCTAGACGCCATATTCGCTGGGCATATAGTCAAGATTGCCTCAAAAATACCGCAACTGAAATTAATTATAACAACAAGTGTGGCTGGTTTTTTACCAAAAATTAAACAGGTTTTAGGAAAATTGCTTGGTAAGGTACCTAAAGGTAAAGTAACTCCTTTACCTGAAAAGATTGTTATTGGTATGCACAAAGATGTTCTAATGAATTATTCTATTGATCCAATACATGTTAAATTAACTCCTGATGATATAGGTTGGATTCAATATACAGGTGGGACAACGGGTCCTCCAAAAGGAGCTATTTTAACTCATAGAAATTGCGCTTCGAATATTTTATGCATTATACGATGGCTAGATTGGGAGTTGGGAAAAGGTGTCCTATTAAGTGGTTTTCCAATGTTCCATATTGCCGGTCTTACAGTTGCTGAAGGTGCGCTGTGTTATGGTTTTGGTCAAGTATTAATTCCAAATCCAAGAGACACAGATCATATAGTAAAAGAAATGGGTAAGTATAAACCAACCAACTTAGTAAATGTGCCTTCTTTATTTCAGATGTTAATTAAAAATCCGAAATTTAAAGAAATTGACCATTCAGCTTTAGGAACCTGTATATCTGCCGCTGCTCCCTTTCCTGCCGCTAGTGCGGAAGAACTAGAAAGCGTCATAGGAAAAGGAAAGCTGCTTGAGCTTTATGGTATGACTGAAACTTCACCAGTTTCAACTATGAATCCTTCTAAAGGTAATAAGAAATTGGGGACAGTTGGAATGCCGTTTTTAAATGTAGACTTAAAGCTGGTGGATCCGGCAACTGGAGAGGAAGTTCCTTTGGGAGAACCTGGCGAAATTTGTGTTAAAGGTCCTTTAGTAATGCAAGGTTATTACAACAAACCAGAAGAGACTAAAAAAGCAATTGACAAAGATCAATATATGCATACGGGGGATGTTGGATTAATGGATACGGATGGTTATATTAGGATTGTTGATCGTACGAAAGATATGATCATTGTGGGCGGCTTTAAAGTATTTTCTAGCAAAGTTGAGGACATATTAGTTAAACATCCAGCAATCAATACTCTTGCGTTAATTGGAATGTCCAATCCGGAGCGACCCGGTTCAGAGATAGTAAAAGCATTTATTCAACTCAACCCTGATTATACATATGATGGCAATGAAGAAGCATTGAAGGAAGATATTACGAAATTTGCAAAAGAAAAATTAAGTCCCTATGAGGTCCCAAAAGTTATTGAGATTTCCAAGGAATTACCACTTACAGTTATTGGAAAGGTAGATAAAAAGCGATTGCGAAAAGAAGCAAAAGAATAGAAAATATAAAATTTAATTATTTTTCAAAAAATTTTTTTTTTATTATTACCAAATTTTAATCAAAAATAGGTTTCACTCTATTTTATTTTCTCCAAGAGGTTTTCTGTATTGTTATATAAAATATCTTGTTTTTGTTCATTAGAGATTGGTAGAGTTAATATCTTATCGATTTCGATTTGAATTGGGGATGTTATGGGTGCGTCAGAGCCAAATAGAAGTCGTTTATGACCGACTGTTCGAATTAAACTTAATATTGCAAAACTGACTGAACATGAAGTTTCAAAAAAGATATTTCTATATTGTTTTAAGCTTATACCTACATCTATAGCATATTCCATGCAAAATCCGGCATGCCCAACGATAATTCTTAAATTTGGAAATTGTTTTGCAAGTTTTGCCATATCCCTAGTGGATATTCCGCTAAAAAAGGGTGTTTTGGGAGTGGAGTGAATATAAAAGATCAATTTTTTATCATATTCTTGCATAAATGAAACTAATTTAATTATATCTTTAGGGATCTTTATTAAGTGAATACCTGAATGTATTTTTACGCCACAAAACCCTTTTTTAAAATGGTCTTCTAAAATTTTATAATCGGTGTCTTCTTCTTTAGGTTGAATTTTTGGATTGAACCAAAATACTTTAAAAAATCTCTCTGGAGCTTTCTTAGCAATGTCTATAATATCTTGATGATCTAATTGACCTCCCTCTGCAAGACTTTTGCGAAATTCAAGCATCTTCTCGAGTTTTTGTTCTTCATTTAATTCGTTTGATTCACTATCAGCTAATTTTAAGTGAGCTGTTGGTCTAGCTCTCCTATTAGTTGTTGTGATTAATGCTTTTTCCACTTGAAATCGATCCATATATTCAATTATATCCTTGCTAGGTTTCATAAATGTTCCGTAGCTATGGAGGTGTGCATCAAATATTTTAAAAGATGTGGGATTTATCAAATAATACAACTTTTTTCTTAGATGGTATTATTTCTTAAAAATTAGCCTAGTTAATTAAATTTTTTGAACAATTAAGGAGATTTGAAAATTTAAGTTTTAATTAATTTTTTTTATTAATAAGTTTTTTATTTTAAATAGAAATTAATCAGTGAAAAGTATGAATGACGTTAAGTATAAGATAATCGATTCTTTGTGTTATGTCCCAACTGAAGAAGTTTTTGTTGATCTTTTAGTGTCATTGCCACCTCAGATGGCAAGATATTTAAGAGATGTTTTTGGTCCAAGGGTTGCTCCTTTGTTGGGTATTTCAGCTGAAGAACTCTACAATTTGAAGACATCAAAGAATGCATTTGAACTTAAAAACGCCCTTAAGCCTTATTTACCGAAAATAAGGAAATTAACTTCAACTTTAAATGATTTTGTCGTGCAGCTCGATAAAATGGGAGTTGAAAAAGCGGTTATTTTTAATCTAGATGAAGAAACACCAAGTGGAATTGCTGGTCTTCCTAATGATTATTATGCTGGGATTGTTAAAGAGTATCCAAATAAATTCATTGGATTTGCTGGTATTGATCCTTTAAAAGGAATGGATGCTGTAAGAGAGATTAAAAGATCTTATGATTTGGGTCTTAGAGGTGTGGCTGTTCGGCCATTTATGTTCCAAATACCACCGACTCATGCGAAAATGTATCCAATTTATTCTACATGCGTAGAGCTTGATATACCTATTTGGTTTCATCTTTCTATAAATTTTTCGACTAATTCGATGGAAGTTGAGAGACCAATCTATTTAGATATAGTTTGTCAGGATTTTCCTGAATTAAAAATTATTGCAGGACATGGTGGTTGGCCTTGGGTGAATGAACTGGTTGCCGTTGCATGGCGCAATCCAAATATGTATATTGACATTGCTTCTTACGTTCCTAAGTATCTAGGAATGAAAGGGACGGGATGGGAACCACTTATTAATTTAGGAAATTCAATTCTACAAGATAAAATTTTGTTTGGTTCAACTTGGCTTTTTATGGGCTTATCAATTAAACAGTTAGCGGATGGTGTTATGGAATTACCTCTAAAGGAAGAGGTTAAAAAGAAATGGTTATATAGCAATGCTGCGAAACTTTTAGGCATTGAGTAATAGATTCTTTTAAAATTTTTTTAAAAAAATAAAAATTAATAATAAAAAAATCAATTTAGAGTTTATTTTATACTAGGTATTCTATTTCGGTTTGAACACGAATATCTCTAGATGAGCTTCCAACAAGAATTTTAAATATTCCCCCCTCTGCTTTCCACGAGTTGTTTATCTCGTCAAAAAAAGAAAGATCTTTCTTTTCTAGTACAAATATAACTGTCTGTTTTTCACCTGCCTCCAGTTGAATTTTCTTAAACCCTTTTAATTCTTTTAACGGTCTTTCTACACTACACTCAACATCTTGAACATATAATTGAACAACTTCTGCTCCAGCGCGATCACCCGAGTTAGTAATATCGACTAATACCGTAAATTTTTCATCTCCTGATACTGTTTCTTTGCTGATCTTAAGATTCTCATAGCTAAAAGTTGTATATGATAAACCATGACCAAAAGGAAAGAGGGGATCAATCTTTTTTGTGTCAAAATGTCGGTATCCAACAAAAATACCTTCATCATAATAAACTTTTTCATTGCCAGGATAAGTTCTTTTTGAAACATGTGCTGGTGAATCTGAAAGTTTTTTTGGGAATGTTATTGGAAGTTTTCCTGATGGATTAATGTCTCCAAATATGATATCTGCGATAGCATTTCCTGCTTCTTGTCCTGCATACCAAGCTTCAACAACGGCAGGTACATTTTCTATCCAGCCATCCATAGCGATAGGGCTACCATTGATTAGAAAAACTATTGTTTTGGGATTTTCTTGAGCAGTCTTGTTAATAAGTTCAATTTGCTCAGGAGAGAGTTCAAGCTTAATTTTGTCCTTACCTTCTCTATCTCCATATTTTTTATGATTGAGTCCCGCAAAAACAATGGCTACATCTGCCTCTGATGGTAGATCTATAATTTCCACTTTATTACTACATTTTTCCTTCAGTCCTTGAAACGGTGTGATTTCATAAAATGTTCGAATCATTGAACTACCGCCTCCAAAAGCCATTTTCTTATCTGCATTAGGTCCTAGAACAGCCAATTTTTTGATTTTCTCGATATCTAAGGGCAATAGATTTTCTTTGTTCTTTAGAAGCACTATTCCTTCTTCAGATATTTTTCGGGCTACAATCTGATGTTCAGGGGTATTTCTACTGCCCGGTGGGATTAAACTCTCATCATCAAGAAGACCGGTAAGAAACATTACTCTTAATAATCTTTTCACATTCTCATCAAGTGAATCTTCCATAAAATTTCCTGCTATAAGCGCCTCTCTTAATCTTTTTACCTTATATTTGATGGGGTATGGCATCTCGAGTGTCATCCCAGCGTTTATACAACTTTCGGTTTTTAAAATATGTCTAGTTGCAAGCCAGTCACTTACTACAAAACCTCTAAAACCCCATTCTTCCATCAGCCTTTCTTTTAATATGTTTTTATTTTCGCAGCCAAATATACCATTAACTTTGTTATAGCAAGCCATAATAGACCATACATCCGCTTCCCGAACAACAGCCTCAAATCCGGGAAGATATATCTCTTGAAGCGCCCTTTCACTTACTTCAGCACTGACTTTAAATCTATTTAATTCTTGATTATTACATACATAATGTTTCACACATGCCGCAATTCTCTGACTTTGAATTCCTTTAACAACGGGAACGGCCGTTTTTATGTTTAAATGAGGATCTTCTGTTTGATATTCAAAAGTTCTTCCATTGAGCGGAGTTCTATCAATATTTATACCTGGGGCAAGGAGCATATGATATCCGACATCTCTTACTTCTTGCGCTATAGCTACTCCGAATTGCTCAGATAACTCTGGGTTCCAAGTGGCAGTCCTACAAATAGCAGTAGGGAAGTAAGTAGTTTTTTTTATAAAAAAAGTCCCTAAAGCTCCCACACCATGGGGTCCATCAGTCATTTTGAATTTTGGGAGATTTAATCTTTTTATTCGTTTAGTAAAAAAAAGTCTTGTTCCAGAACATATCTTGAACTTTTCTTCTAAAGTTAATCGTCCTAAAAGATCTTCCACTCTTTTTTCCAGATCCAGGTTGCTATCCATAAATGGTAGTTTTGCAATATCTTCCTTAAATAAATCTTTATCCATATTTATTTTCACCTAAATTTAAGATTTCATTTAATCTTTATATTCAATTTCTCCTTTTTGATGAATATTTCTTGACGAACTTCCAATGAGAATGTTAAAAAATCCCTTCTCAACTGTCCAGCAGGAAGTTTTTTCATTAAAAAAGGAGAGATCGCTTTTTTCTATTTCAAATTCAATGGTCTTTTTTTCGCTAGAGTTCAATTGAACCTTTTTAAAACCTTTTAGTTCTTTTAATGACCTTTCTACACTGCACTCAACATCTTGAACATATAATTGGACAACTTCTGCTCCGGTGCGATTACCAGAGTTTGTGATATCGACTGACACGGTGAATTTATCATCTCCGGATATCGTTTTCTTGTCGATTTTAAGATTATCATATGCAAAAGTAGTATAGGATAAACCATAACCAAAAGGAAAGAGAGGTTCAATATTCTTCGTATCAAAATGGCGATATCCAACAAAAATACCTTCATCATAATAAACTTTTTCATTACCGGGATAAGTTCTTGTTGATACATGCGCTGGCGAATCTGATAATTTCTTAGGAAATGTTATTGGTAATTTTCCTGAGGGGTTTACATCTCCAAAAAGAATATTTGCAATAGCGTTTCCTGCTTCCTGTCCAGCATACCAGGCTTCAATAACTGCAGGTATATTTTCTATCCAACCAACCATATTAACAGGGCTGCCACTAATAAGAACAACTATTGTTTTGGGATTTTCTTGCACAGTTTTTTTAATCAATTCAATTTGTTCTGAAGGAAGATCAAATGAATCCCTATCAAAATGTTCGCTATCCATCCCTTCTTCATGATTAAGTCCAGCAAAAACAATAACTAAATCCGCTTCTGATGGTGAATTAATTATATCAACCTTATCTCTACATTTATTTTTCAATCCCTGAAGAGGCGTAATTTCATAAGGGGGTCGAATCTGTGAGCTGCCACCACCCTCTGCCATTTCTTTATCTGCATTTGGTCCGATTACTGCAATTTTTTTGAGTGTGTTTATATTTAAAGGAAGCAGATTATCTTTATTTTTTAAAAGAACAATTCCCTCTTCAGCTATTTTACGAGATATAGTTTGATGTTCGGGAGTATTTCTACTACCCGGTGGGATTAAACTCTCATCATCAAGAAGACTGGTAAGAAGCATCACACGTAGTAATCTTTTTATGTTCTCATTAAGTGTTTCTTCAGTATATTTTCCTTCTAATAAAGCTTGATTTAATTTTTTTTTTTTATATTTTATTTGTACAGGCATCTCGAGAGTTAATCCGGCGTTTATACAGCTTTCAGTGCTCGTTATTTTAGCTGTTGCGATCCAATCTGAAACAACGAAACCTCTAAAACCCCATTCTTCCATTAACCTTTCTTTTATTAAATTTTTATTTTCACACCCGTAAATGCCATTAACCTTGTTATAACAACCCATAAAGGACCATGCATCAGCTTCGCGAACCGTCGCCTCAAAAGCAGGAAGATAGATCTCTTGAAGAGCTCTTTCACTTACTTCAGAACTGACTGTGAATCTATTTATTTCTTGATTATTGCATATATAATGCTTCACACACGCCGCAATTTTCTGACTCTGAACACCTCTTACAACGGGAACTGCCATTTTTTTATTAAGATATGGATCTTCAGTTTGATATTCAAAATTTCTTCCACAGAGTGGAGTTCTATGAATATTTACGCCAGGTCCGAGAATCATATGGTATCCAATTTCTCTTACTTCTTGAGCTAAAGCCACTCCGAATTGTTCAGATAACTCCGGGTTCCAGGTTGCAGCCCTACAAATGGCTGTAGGGAAATAAGTGCATTCCGCATTATTTGAGCTATGAGGCCCAATACCATGAGGTCCATCTGTCATTTTGAAAGATTTTATTCCAAGTCTCTTTATTGGTCTAGTAAAAAAATTTTTGGTTCCTGAACAGAGAGAAAATTTTTCTTTCAGTGTCAATCTTCCTAAAAGATCTTCAACTCTTTTTTCTAGATCCAGATTACTATCCATAAAAGGCAGTGTTTTCAGTTCATTATTAAGAATTTTCTCATTCATATAATTATACTCAAGTCTTTAAGCATATTAAATTAATAATATATTTAATTCAATAAACAAATAAAATATTCTTAAATTTCATCTTTATATTTGGTTAATCTGGTTTGTTATTATATTGGAAAAAAGGGATTTTAACAAAATCTCCGAGATTATAGAAATTTCTGAGAAATTTGCAAATTTTATTTGATATTAATTATTTTAGTTGTATAAGGAAATTATAATGACTCCGTTTTGAAAAATGACTGTAAATAATGTTGAAGATCCATCAAAAGAACATTTTTTGTATTCAATTTTAAATCCGAAAAGCTTATGCTTTTTTGGTGCGAATAATAATTTACTTAAGACGATGGGCTCATTTCAATTATGGAATATTATTACTGAAGGTTTTAAAGGAAATATATATCCAATTCATCTGAGAGAAGAGAGAGTTTTAGGATTAAAAGCATATAAATCAGTATTAGACTTACCAGAGATTCCAGATTTGGCAATGATTGTTATACCTACGAGTCATATTCCTAAAGTAATGGAAGAATGTGGTCAAAAGGGCATAAAGCAATTGATAATAACATCTGGAGGTTTTCGTGAAATTGGTCCCGAGGGGAAGAGGTTTTCTCAACAAATAGATGAAATTGCTGGAAAATATAATATGAGGTTTATTGGTCCTAATTGTTTAGGAGTCTATAATGGTTGGTATCAACCAGAAAATGATAAAAACAAACTTAATACATTTTGGATTTATAAATTACCAGAAAGAGGGACAATTTCAATAGCCAGTCAATCCGGTACTGTAGCATCTCATTTATTCTGGTATGCTGAAGACATTGGGACTAAAATAGGTCAATCAATTTCTTTAGGGAATTCAAATAATATTGATATCGTGGATTGCTTAGAATATTTCAAAAATGACCCTCATACAGATGTGATAGGGTTATATATTGAAGAGATAAAGCATGGTAAAGAGTTTATAAGTATAGCAAAAGAAATAACTCCAAAAAAGCCAATTGTTGCAATTTATGCGGGTGGGACTGAAGCAGCATTTAGAGCGATTGGTAGTCATACGGGGTCAATTGCTGGTAATGATATTATTTATGAAACTGTGTTCAAAGAAACTGGAATTATATCAACAACTTCGGTAACAAATTTCTTGCACTATTTAAGAGTGTTATCTCATGGTATATTTCCAAAAGGGAATAGAATTGCTATTATTTCAGATTCTGGGGGTGCCAGTGCAATGATGGCAAAATCTACAGAAAGATATGGATTACAAGTTCCTGAATTTTCGAATAAATTACAATCTGAAATAAGCAAGGTTTTAAGTGATATCTCATATCCAAATAATCCTGTAGATTTAACATTTAATTTAAATCAATATAATCTATACATTAAAGTACCAAAATTACTGATGAAATCTGGAGAAATCGATGGGATTATGATTTACGGTGCATTTGGTATTGATGAATTTATTGAAGTTATGGAAAAAGCGGGATTTAACACGGATTTTTTTTCGGAATTGGGAACTTCTATGTCGGGAGTTTATTTAAAACCAATTCGGAAATTATCGCGTAAATATTCTATTCCTATATTTTATGTGGGACCACAAGGTTATTCCGACCGTTGGATAAGAGAATTTATTGCTTTAGATATGCCAATATTTGATTTATGGGATCTTCCTGCAAAATGCATGAAAATTCTCTGTCAATATTCCCAATATCGTCAAAAAGTTGTTTGATTTGATTTTCAATTTGATTAATTTGTTCAATAATTAATTAAATTTTTAAATATAAGTTGTGTAAAATTATTAATATTAATTTTAATTATTAACAAATTTGATAAACAATGAGTGATGAAATTAAAGAATATTGGATGGAAAATTGGCCAAAAGAAGTGCCAAGACATATAGATTATGACGAGATTTCATTAGGAGAACTCCTAAGAAGAACATCTACTAAATATCCCGATTCAAATGCAATATATTTTGAAGGTTTCCGAATGACATATAAAGAACTTGATGAGGCAGTTGATAAATTCGCAACTGGTTTATCTAAATTAGGTATTAAGGAAGATGATGTGGTGCTTATCGATTTGCCAAATATGCCCCAATTTGTGATATGTTTTTACGCAGTTGCTCGTCTTGGTGCTATAGCAAATCCCATAATTCCATTAAACCGTTTTACAGAGATTTTACATCAGGCAAATGATTCAAAAGGAAAAGTATTGATAATACTTGATATATTATTTGAAGAGCATCTTGAAGGTAAAGATTTAAGCAAAATGGAAAATTTAGAACATATAATTATTACAGGAGTAGCAGAATATCTGCCAAAAATTAAGGCAAAATTAGGAACTCTGTTAGGAAAAGTGCCAAGAATGAAAAATTGGCCTGAGCAAGTTGAAGATATTAAATGTCATAAATTTCAGGACATTTTACAAAATGGTACTCCAATAAATATACCCGCAATAAAAATAAATCCAAAGGAGGATATTGGTGTTTTAATTTATACTGGTGGAACTACTGGTTTACCCAAAGGTGTGATGTTATCTCATTACAATCTAACAGTAAATGCTGAACAAGGAAATACTTGGGCGACAAAACAATTACCAGAATTAGAGGACACTCCTGGAATAGGTGGTATGGTTGTTATTTTACCCCTAGCACATCTTTTTGCTTTATCAGTTGCAATGAATATTGGTATTTTTATGGGATACCAATTAATTCTTTTTATAACGCCACCAAAGGAAAAAATGTCAAAGATATTGGATATTATCAAAAAAGAAAAAGCTACATTTATCCCGGGAGTCCCAACTCTTTGGAACGCAATTAATTTAGACCCGAACTCTAGTAATTATAAAAATAAGCTCACTTCATTTATTGCATGTTTGAGTGGGGCAGCGCCTTTACCTGCTGAAGTTAAACATAAATTTGAAGAATTAACAGGTTCCTTAATAATTGAAGGATTCGGCATGAGTGAAACGAGTCCCATATTAACTGTCACCCCTTTTCCCCCATTATATCGCACGAATACAGTCGGCTTTCCTGTGAGTGATACATTAATAAAGATTGTCGACGTTGAAACTGGCACTAAAATATTGCCTCAATGTCCTCATACAGAGCCATATTGTACAGAGAAGTGCGGAATTGAAGAATCAGAGAGATATATTGGTGAAATATGTGGTAATGGTCCACAAGTTATGTTGGGTTATTATAATCGAGAAGAAGCAACTAAAAATGCACTTCGAAAAGATTCGAAAGATAGAGTATGGTATTTCACGAGCGATATTGGTTGCATAGACGGAGAAGGACACCTACGTATTAAGGATCGAAAACGGGATATGATAAAATATAAAGGACATGCTGTTTTCCCAAGAGAAGTAGAGGATATACTTTACATGAATCCCGCTGTGAATGAAGTTGGAGTTGTTGGAGTTCCAGACCCTGATGTGGGTGAAAATATCAAGGCATTTATATCTTTAAAAGAAGAATATGTTGGCAAGGTTACAAAAGAAGATTTAATGGAATGGGCTAAGGAAAATATCTCAGCCTTTAAATATCCAAGGATTATAGAAGTTGTAGAAGAATTGCCAAAATCGGTAGTAGGCAAAATTCTCAGAAGAGAATTAAGAGAATAACAACTTTATTTTTTCCTTTTTTTTATTTTTAACGCTTTTGTAAAAGTCATAATTCTCTTTTACAATATTCACATATTTTATTTAATATAAGTAGTTTATTTATTCTTAACATAAATATTTCTAAAATAAGATTCTTTTACGGTCTTTACAATAATTATAATTGAGTTAAGATAACATATAATGTTTGGATAAAATTTATTAAAGAAAAAATCGAATTATTAAAGCTTTTAAATAACAATTAAACTTAAATTTTCTATAATACACATCAGTCTTGGAATTTTAACTATACATATTAATTTTAAATAAAGAGTTATTTTTTTTTATTAGATATAACTAAAAGTTTTAAATACTAGAAAAATTAAATATTAAATGGAGATACATTGAATAAGATGATTACTTTAGATATTTTACAAAATAATAAAGAAATTATTGTTCGCATGGTTCATGCTGGTTGGCGTGCAAAGACAAGATTAGCGAATCTTGGAATAGTCCCTGGTACTAAAGTGAAAAAATTAAGATCCGCGCCGTTATTTGGTCCCGTTCAAATTAAAGTGAAAGGATCTGATTTAGTTATTGGAAGAGGATTAGCTAGAAAAATTTTAGGAGAACTGGTTTCATAATTTAATGAGTATTAGATTAATAAAATAATCCATTTTTCCGTATCATATTTATAATATTAAATTCAAATTGATCTCCACTATATGAGTAATTTTAAAATAATTTAAGTTAATTTTAGAAAAAAATAACATGATAAGATTTGACAGAAAGAAAAATAATAAATATTGCATTAGCTGGAAATGCAAATGTAGGAAAATCGGTAATTTTTAATCAACTTACTGGAATGAAGCAGTGTATTGGAAATTGGCCAGGAAAGACTGTAGAGAAATGTGAAGGAAATCTAACTTTTTTAAATTATAATTTTAATATAGTTGATCTTCCTGGAATTTACTCATTATCTACTTATTCAATCGAAGAGATTATTTCGAGGGAATTTTTAATTGGTGAAAATGTTGATTTAATTATAAATGTAATAGATGGTACAAATCTAGAGAGAAATTTGTTTTTTACAGCCCAGCTGATTGGTTTAAAATTACCTATGATTATTGCGGTTAATCAAATGGATTTAGTTAGAAAAAGAGACATAATGATAGACTTCAAAAAGCTAGAAGAATTATTCAAAGTACCAGTTATGCCTGTTATTGCGGTTCATGGTCGAGGGATCCATGAATTATTAGAGAAAGCCATTATAATGTATGAAAATAGACTTCTAATACCTAATGAAGATATTTTTAAATTTGGCAAAGAAGTAGAAGATAAAGTTGAACAATTAATAAAAGAAATTGAAAATAACCAAAAGGAGTTAAGAAGTATAAAATATCCAACTAGGTTCTTGGCTGTTAAGATTTTAGAGGGAGATGAAGATTTAGTTAATAAAGTTAAGAAATTCAAACCAGAGATTATTCATCTTTCAAAGCAAGGTAGAAGCGAGCTTGAAGATTTACACGGAGAAGATATTACTACGATTATTTCAGCAGAAATATACAATAAAATTCATGATATCATGCACCAATCGGTGATTAAAAGTCAAATACCGAAAAAAGTAACTTGGGCAGATAAATTGGATCATATTACAACGCATTCGATATTTGGATATGCTATATTATTCCTTATTTTAATTTGTTCAATTTGGATAGTATTTACTATAGCTGAAATTTTAGGAGGATTAATTGACGGAATTTATGATTTTCTAACACCAATAGTATATGATTTATTTGGTGACACTATATGGACAAACATCTTCTGGGACGGAGGAATAGCAAGTTTATTTGGAGGGATAAGTGGAGTACTAATTATAGTTATACCTTTTTTCTTAATTATTGAGATTCTCCAAGACTCAGGTTATTTACCAAGAGCCGCTTTTATGATGGATAAAATGATGCATCAGCTAGGTGTGCACGGGAAAGCAATAATTCCATTAATTCTCGGTTTTGGATGTAATGTTCCGGCTTGCACCGGTTGTAGAATAATGGAAACTGAGAGAGAGAAAAGAATTACTGCATTTTTAACAACAATGATTCCTTGTGCAGCAGTTATGACCGTAGTCTTAGGATTGGTTGGCAGATATCTTGGATTTCAATATGTTGCAATTTTGTATGGAATAAATTTTGCAGTTATAATTTTATTTGGAAAAATTGCATCAAAAAAATTACCTGGAGAAAGTACTGAATTAATTATGGAGATGCATGAATTTAGAACGCCAAATGTAAAAGTTATTTTATTGCAAACATGGGTTAGAACTAAGGATTTTGTTTATACAGCGATGCCTTTAATAATTGTGCTTGGAATAATTATGGAGATCATGATAATGTTTAATTTATTAGTAACAATTAATGTAATTCTTTGGCCAATAACTGTATTATGGTTAGGATTGCCAATAGAAACTGGTATTTTTTTAATTTATGGAATAGCAAGAAAAGAATTAACCCTTGTATTACTCGAAACTTTTGCACTTGAGATTTCAGGAATTCCATTAATTGAATTTATGACACAAATTCAAATGTTTGTATTTTCTCTAGTAACTATGTTATATATTCCATGTATTGCAACAATAATAGTATTAAAAAAAGAAACAGGTTGGAAATTTGCACTTAAAGTTGCACTCGCAGAAATCGGATTTGCAATTTTATTAGGAGGTATTGTTAATTGGGGGTACATTTTTATAACCGGAGGAGGTTAATAAATTGGAAAAAGTTGATAATCGGTTAAAAAAAATACCGGAGAGTCAGCAAAGATATCTCGACGGAATTTATCTAATTTCAAAGACCAAGAAGGCAGGTTGGGTTTCAAACAAAGAGATTAAAGAATTTTTAAAGGTGCAACCATCATCCGTAACAAATATGCTGCGTCAGTTAAAAGAAGGTGGGTATATATCATGGACACCAAGAAAAGGGATCAGACTTACTAAAGAGGGTAAAAAAGTCGCAATGAGATTAGAACAGATCGATTCTCTTTTAAGGGATTTCTTTTCAACGATTTTAAAAATAAAAGATGAGGAATTAGTAAATTCTTTATCCTGCGATATTGAACACCATATCTTTGAGCAGGAGGAAATGGTTTATCAAAACTTAAAAAAATTTATAGAAAATAAAGAAAAAATCCTTAAATTTTTGGAAGAATTAGATGACTCAGAGTAATTCCTCCAATTTAGGATTCTATTAAATTAAGATTTAAATACTAAATTACAATTTAAATATTTATGAAATTAAAAGGAAGATCTGTATGACAGTAAATTTAGAAAAAAAGATTGAATATATAAAAAATGCTTTTAAAAATTTTAAAAATTATATCGAGTTAGAAGATTTTAAGAATTATCTTTTTTTTACTCTAAATGCTCCAACAGGAATTATAATTACACCAACTATGAATTTTGGGAAAAATCCGAATGTAACACTTGGGTACGATCCATTCAGAAAGATATATTTCACAAAACTCCAGACGAACTTATTTGTCAATTCTGAAATAATTATTTATTATGCAAGCAAACCACTAACAGATAAATTAATTTTGAAAAAAGAGGACAAATTTTTTGATAATTATTTGACAGCAAATGAAAAAGAAATTGCTTTCGCTGGGAGAGAAAAGTTTCTATTTATAAAAAAATCAACAGGAATCGAGAATGATAAAGAAAAAAGTAAAATTGAATTTGAAATAGATAATTACTTTGATGAAATGGAAAGTTTTATTAGCTCAACCTCCCTTCCATTCATTTTTCTTTTAGAAGGAAGCACCAATGACGACCCAGATCTATTATTTACATTTAATATTAAACCATCTCTAAATTTATCAAATAAAATTGTATATTATATTGATTGCTTTTTAGATAAAGAGCAAAAATTAAGAGAGATTAATTATATCAAACAAGATGAGAATTTGGAATTAACATTTATGAAGGATTTTAAAGATATTGGGCACTCTGAGCTATTTAAATCTATATTTGATTTGTTGCTTAAAATCAAATCTTTTAATATTCCAAGTTAATTTCAGTTTTCATCATATTTTTTCAAAAAATTTTTAATATATTAAATGGTTAATTTGGAAATATTTATGTGTTATTTATCAGACATGATTTATTCTTTAAAATTAGGAATTTTATTATTAATTTCTCATCTTCTATTAACCAATTAAGGTATATCGACATAAATATTTATATTAAATTAGGATTTTAATAATATTTATATTAATTTCATTACAATAGTTGTTAAAATAACAGAGGTATGTGAATGAGGATTATAACAATTAACCTTCCACACAGATATTTAGATGCTATTCAATGTTTAATAAAGCTAGGTTATTATCCCTCGCGAAGTGAAGCTATAAGAATAGCACTTCGTGAATTTTTGGGTAATGAGATAGAAATGTTTTCGAAACTAGAGAAAGGTTATTTTGAAAAGATGAAAAGAGCTCAATTGCAATCAATGATTGAATTATAAGAACAGCAAAATTAATCATTTTTTATTTTATTTTTTATTTTATAAGAATTGCAAAAATTCTCCTACTTTATTTTTAATTTTTTTAACAATCTTTGGATCATATTTTCTGGCGATATATTCCCTTAATGCGGTAAGATGATCGTTTGAAATTTTCGGTTGCATTAGTTCATCTGAGAGTTTGGCAATTAAATCGACATCATAAATATTTTTTACTTGTTTTAAAAGATCGACAATTTTATTTGCTTGAATAAGAAATTTTTCAATTTCCTTTTTAATAATAATGTTTTGACCTTGAACATCTATAATGTCAAGAGCCTTTTTGACAATTTCCTCTTCAAATTTTAATTTACTTCTCCATGGACTCTGAATAACAATGCCTGATGGATCAATTAATAGTGATTTATCTTCTGTTAATTCTATCGCATCATAAGTCTTAAATTCAATAGAAGATATATTACCTGTCTTATTTAATTGAGTAGGTATGAATTTAGGAAATAATTCATTTATAGAGTCTGTTAAATCAGGAATTTCTTTTCGTATTAAAATATATATTGGATAATTAAAAATATACCCATGAAGGAGATTATAAAGAATATATGTACCCCATTTCTTAAGAATATCATTTATTGAAAATTTTGTAATAATTTCTTCAGTAATTTCTACTTCTTCCTCCTCAATAGGCATATCGAATTGAAAATCAATTTTTTCATACCCTTTAACTATGGCATTATTATCTAGAAATAGAATAAATGGATGTTTATCGCATACCAATCCCTTAGAAACTTGGACTTTTATGTTTCCAAATTTTTTTTGTTGAAATAATGTTTGAGGGAGTTTTATTATTTTTTCGGAAGAACACATAGGACATTTAACATTAATTTCTTTATACTGTCCAGACATAATTTAGGATTTGTATTTTAAAATAAAATACAATTTATATTAACTAGTAGAATAAATAATTATTTATTGATTTTGAAATAAAATTATTATTATTTCAAATATGAATATAATCATGAGGATCTCTAACTTAAGTATTAAAGAGTTAATAATTCCATATTTGCTATTTGAGATTAAAAAAGAGGGTAGAAATTGAGGTTTGGAATCCAACCAGTTAGTTTTCATAGTGTTATTGGACAAATGAAAGATTCGAGAAATGTTTTGAAATTCGATTTTACTAAGATTGTTATAGATGCAGTCAAACGAGGTTATAGACATATTGAACTTACTCTTGACATGCATTACGTGTTACCCGAAGTATTTCAGAAAAAAGATATTGAAAATTTAATAGAAATCAAAGAAGAGCATAATATATCTTATTCGGTGCATCTTCCACTTTGGTCGATTGAACCAAGTAGTCCAAATCGTTATATTAGAAAAGGATCAACTGACTGTTTGATAGATGCAGTAAAGATGGCTGAACCATTAGATCCGGAAGTATATGTTTTACATGCAACTGGGGCATTAGCAGCAGAATTTTCACGTATAGAAATACCTGAACGATATAAAAAAATTGTATTAAACATGATTTCTGATTATGGAGTGAGTGCAATAAATCGTATGATTAAAGAAACGAATTTGGATCCAAGTAAACTTGCCCTTGAAACGATAGAATTCCCTCTTGAAAATACACTTGACCAAATCAAGAAGATTAAAGGTGTAAAATTATGTATTGATACGGGACATGTTTTAGCGAAATATCCTGGTGATTATGACTTATTTGAACTCACTAAAAAATATATAGATATTACCAGTGAATTTCATTTACATGATGGATATAATTTTCCTAACAGAATAAAGGGTAAAAAAATAGAAGATCATATTGCTTTGGGTGAAGGAGAATTGCCAATAAAATTTTTAAAACTGTTATATGAGAAGCATTTTCAAGGACCCATTGTTTTTGAATTAAATTTTAATCAAGCAAGAAAGTCTTTAGAATTTATAAGAAAACATGTACCAGAAATTGATATTGATTTTAATGACCAATAAAAAAAGAATTAAGATGTTATTATGTGTAGTTCAAAATCAAAATTAAAAGGATTATTTTCAATATTATTATTCTTACCATTAATTATCTTTTTAAATACTGATATTGCTATTTTTAATATTAATCTAGTCTTAATTGCGGCAGAATTTGATTTAGGCGCAAAATTTGCAGTTCCTGGATTAATTTCGGGATTATATTACATAGTTCTTGCTGTTTTTACATTAATTGCTGGTTATTTTTCTGATATATTTAAGCGAAAATGGCTACTAATTACTGCAGGTGGAATTTGGGCAGTTTCAGAAATTTTTACAGCCTTTTCAATCAATATTGTTATGTTAAGTATTTTTAGAATAACTGCTGCAATTGGAATTGGAGCAGCAAGCCCAATTTCGATAAGTTTATTGGCAGATATATTTTCTTCCGAGAAGAGAGGGACTTCATTTGCTTGGTGGAGCCTTGCAACAACTTTTGGTGGACTTCTTGGGGGTGTCTTTTCATTAGTAGTTAATGTTATTCCGTATGATTTCCCCGAAAATTGGTCTTTAGTGCAAAAAATTAGTTTTATTAAGTTGAATTACCCAGTAGAAATGACCTATTGGCGTTTACCTTTTTTATGGGCAGGATTGATTGGGGTTTGCTTAGTTTTTCTTTGTTTTTTAATTAAAGAACCGAAAAGAGCCAGTAAAGAAAGTATATTAAAAGGGATATTATCGGACGAGAAAATTGATTATTCTCGCTCTTATCGAATAAAGATAAATGATTTGAAAAAAATTTTTACTAAACGTTCTAATTTCTGGTTGATTATAAATTTTGTAGATACGATTTTATATGGATTTTTATTAACATATATCATAACATACATAACGATTGAGGTTGGATTTTCTCTAACAGATATTACTTCAATTGTAATGTTATTAGTTTTTCTTTTACCAATCATAATTTCAATGTTTGCTGGACAGTTTTATTTTGCTAGATTAGGTGATAAAAAAGTATCTAAAGGAGATCCGGCAGGTCGAGTTAAAGTTGCTATTATATGTGGTTTAGTTCATATTCCATTTTTATTTTTTGGGTTTTTATTTTATCCTAATGTATCGCATTTAACTTTTTTTAAGGGAACTCTAGATCTATCTAATGTGTTGCCACTATTTTGGATAGTACTCATAATAATGAGTCTAACAATTGGAGTAGGCATGTTTTTCGAATTTGGGATAGGTCCCTGTTGGTTTTCCAGTATGGTGGATGTAAATTTACCGGAACATCGAGGTACTGCATATGCTATGGCAGCTATGATGGATGCAATTGGAAGGGCTTTAGGACCAATAATAGGTGGGTTATTGGTTGATCACTACACAAGTATTGGAGAGATCTATCCTTTCGGCACGACTATAGTAATTTCTATATTATCTTTTGGTATAATTTCGGGGCTCTTATGGCTTCCCATCTATAAATATTGTAATAAAGATTTTGCTGAAATTGGGGCAATATTAGAACAAAGGGCTGAAGAACTTAAAAAACAATCAGTTACAAAGTAAAAATCTTTGAATTTGTTGATAAAATTGAGAGATATCTTAAAGCCAAACTCCCAAGATATCGATAATTTCTAAAATCAATAAATATCATACGGAATAATAACAAAACCATAAGATTTTAGATATAATTATTATTAAATTCCTTTCGAAAAAAGATTCTTATGACATGAACAACATGGAATTCCAATTTTTATTTCATTTTGTAAATTATTGTCAATTACTTTAGATTTTTTAATTATTTCTAACAAGTTTTCCCTTATTTTTATCAGATCAGGGTTATTACTTAAATAAAACTTTTTTAAATATGAAATATGATTTTCTCTCTTACAAATTGGGCAGATTAAAAATAAATTTAAAAACTTTTGATAATATTTTCTTTTTTTACCTCTTAGTTTTTTCTCTAACTTAATAAAACTTGATTCTGAACCGAGGTTTTCAAGAATTTTACTTGCTAATTGGGTTAGTATAATTTTCTTTTTGATTCCAATATGAGAGGATAATAGAAAAAATTTTTCAATTTGGTTGTCCTCAACAAATAGATTGATTTTATTATATAGTTCATCATGGATTATATCAGATTTATATCCTACTAAAAAGATTGGAATGTTATTGGTATTATTTTTAATAATTCTTATCCAATAATACAAATTATTGAATAAATCATCTTCTGAAGCATCAAAAAACAGTAAGCACCCTTTAGCACCTCTGAAAAAGTTGGGGTATATTGAACGAAATCTATAGCTTCCATTTATATCCCAAATAGTCATTTTTAAGATATCTTCGTGTTCATTTGAACATTTTACAACTTTAATTGAAACACCTATGGTTAAAGAAGATGTGTTATCAAAAGAATTTGAATATTGATCTATACTATTAAAAAAATCAAATTTACCAGAATTATATGATCCAACTGCTATAACTTTAGAAATATATAATCCTGGCATATTATATCCACGCGAATTAACTTAAAACATTTATAATACTTAACTCCAATCAAATTAATAAACATTTAACTATAAAAATTTTAAGATTTTATTCATTTAATTGTTATCTTTGAAGTAATTCCTAATTTAATTGATTTTAATCATTAACAATTATTAATTTATATTCAAAAATAATTTTTAAGCAATTTAATATAATAAAAAAAATAAGTTTAAAATTCAATTTTTGGAAAAATATGTTCTTCTTTACGTAATGGTTTGTACTTGAAGAATCGACGTGATTCGCTATCTTCCAGCACTAGATTAGACCCACCGCCATGGACCATACAGTAAGGGTCAAGTATACCTATAGGGACGCTATACTGCCTAATGAATCCACGGCCACCCATAGTTCGAAAACAGTGCACAGCCGCCTCAAAAGCTAATTCTGACGCAGCAACTTTTAAACCCATTGTTTGCTGAGCCATTAATTTTCCGCTTCCCAATTCTGGATATTTATCTATTTCTCTCGCGTAATTAATTAATGCTGCAATTAATAAATTTAGTTCCCGAATATTTTTAGAAATTGGGAATCTAATAACTTGATATTGGTGTAACTTTTTCTCAAATTGTTTTCTCTGAAGAGCATATGTGTGTGAATATAATAGTTTCTTCATTGCGTCACCAAGCGCTTCTGCACTAATGACAAGGCGTTCTTCTGTGAGCTGGTGGAACATTATATCCATACCTGAACCTTTTAGCATATTCTCTATAGGAATTTCTACTTTATCAAATATTAAACGACTTACAAATGCATCTGTCATTCCGTAGGTTCTAACTCTACTCGCTTTAAAATTCTCTAACTGTTGATTTTCAGTGTCAACAATAATTGCTCCGATTGAGCCTTTATTAACTCGACCGTATAAAATTAAATATTTACAAATCATACCATTTGTTATAAAGACTTTTTTACCTTTTGCAATAACTTTATCTCCTTGGGTTTGGAGATTTAATTCCATTCTTGCGATATCACTACCTGCGTTAAATTCAGTCATAGCGGACGCACCAACTTCTCCATCCCCTGCAACAGGAACTAAGAATGTTTCCCATTGATATTCATTTGCTTTATAAGAAACGGGATTGCAATAAAGTGTACCTCCCGCTAAACGTCCCATTTCAATACTCCAATTCCCAGCTATATATCTTTCGCTTTTTTCTGACCATCTTCCACCGCATAGAGCAAAAGCGATGAGGATATTCCTCATTATTCTCCCAACTTCGTATTTTTCAGGATAAAGAACCGTGCTATAATATCCTTTCTCTGCCAATTTTTTCATTATTTTAATTACAATATCTTTTTTTTTATCTTGAGTTGGTTCCTCCACAAGATAATTTAATTCTTCCAAAGTCCTCAAATCTTTATCAAGTTCTTTTTCTAAGAAATCATAAAAAGTAGCCAAAAATTCCTTTTCTTGCACGTTTAATAATGGGTTATTTAATAAGTCTAATTCTGGAACATATTTTTGTATTTGAATTGGTTTAAAGTCTCTTAATCTTGTATCCATAATGATTTACACGTTTTTTATTAATTATAAATAAATAAGGTTGATTTTAAGATACCATTATATAAAACGTATATAAAAATTAAAATTTAATTCTAAAAAGAAAAGTTGAATGAAAGAAAGAAGAATAAATTTATTATTATAATGAACACTCTGTTCGGGCAATAATATCGTCTTGTGCATTTTGCGATAATTCGGTAAACAAAACAGAATAACCTGCAATTCTTACAACCAAACCTCTATATTCATCTGGATTTTTTTGAGCATCAAGGAGAATTTTTTTTCCAACAACATTGAATTGTACCTGGAAACCACCATCAGGTCCAAAAAATGTTCTTATCAGAGCCGGAAATAATTCTAGCTTTAAAGAATTCGGATGAAATGTCAAAATAAGCGAATTTCCGTTAGTCATTAAATGATTCTGAAGTTTACTGACCGAATTAAGAATAGCTGTGGGACCATTTTTATCCATGCCATTTGAAGGGCAGAGACTAGTTGAAAGGACATCCCTTGATTTTCTTCCATTAGCAGAAGCACCTGTAAAGAAACCAAAAGCTAAATGAAATGATGTTGAGTAGAAACCAGGATTAAATTTTCCACCTCGATAATTTGTATGCTTTGTAATTTCATCACAATATACTTTTACCACATCCATAGCAATTTGGTCAACATAATCATCATCATTGCCAAATTTTGGAACTTTATTAATAAATAACTGCCTCCATTCTTCTCCTTTTCTTCCTTGATAGGTTCCTCTATAATTCTTTCTGAGCATTTCCACTAAATCTTCAAATGGGAGAATATTTTCTTCAAAAACAAATTTCTTAATTACTGCAAGACTATCCACTACCGTAGCAAAGCCAACTAATTGTGGTCCAGTAAAGTCATATACTGCACCACCATTTGTTATATCAAGTCCTCGTTCAATACAATCATCTGTAGTTGCAGATAAAAATGGCTGAGGATTAAGTTCGGAAATTGCTTTATCAAGGGCATTCATAGTTGAAACCATAAAATTAACAAAATATTTCATTTGATTAACAAATGCATCCCAAAGATCATCATAACTAGCAATTTTTTTATCATTTTTATATCCATATTCCCTTCTAGTAAACATATCAATTCCATTTGCTAATGCTAATTCTAAACATTTTACGACATTAATTTGGTTTGCATTGGTTGACCCAAATGATTTATGTGGATGTTGCGGTTCAACACAGCCGATTGGCGCATATTCACGAGCATCTTCAAGTGTAAAACCAAGATTTACAAGTCCTTTTATCATTACTTGATCATTAAATAAAGCAATACTTGCGCCCGATTTTATGGATTCTCCAACTTTAAAAAGAAAATCTTCTGGTGTCTCTTTATGAATTCGAACGGAAAAAGTTGGTTGAACAGTTTTTAAATTAGTATATGCGTCTAATAAGAGGTATGATAATTCATTTGTTGCATCGTTTCCCTCACTGTCAACTCCTCCTATCGTTAAATTTTCTGCTATTGGGGGTCCTTCAGCAGCAACAATACCTTTACTTAGAAGATAATTCCACAATGTTGTTAATTTTAAAAAAAATAATTCAATTAGAAATTGTACTTCATCATTTGAAATTTCTCTTTCGCTTGTATCTTTTAAATAATATGGGTATAAATATTGATCTAATCGGCCAATACTTATTGCAAAGCCACCATCTTCCAAGCCAGATATTAAATGAGTAAAATAAATAAGTTGAAGAGCCTCTTTAAATGACTTTGGTGGATTTTCAGAAATATTGTAACAAATTTCAGAAATTTCAAGAAGTTCTTCTTGACGTTTAGAATTTAATTCATTTTTCGCTAAATCTTTAGCTAAATTTGAAAATCTTTGAATAAAAGATCTTACTGTATTACAAACAATTATAACAGACTGTAAAAAAATTCTTTTTTTGGTATTTTCTGGAGTCGAATCAGAAAAATTCTTCATTTTTTCCTCAGCTTTTTGAATTAGACCATTTATTCCATATTTCAAAACATTTTCATGTCCAGGAAAAAAATGACCAATGCCATTGGAAAGTTCGGTATCAACAATAAAAACAAGTTTTTCCATCATATCTATTTCATCAGAATTTAAATAAGTTAGAAACCTTGCTCGAACAGTATGTTCTTCATTTTTCCAATAAGGAATTATCTCTTCCTTTAGGAATTTTCTCTCTTCATTCGATATGATAAGTGGTTGTACAGGACGACTCTCATAAGTATCACAATCTTGTTCAATTGTATCAACTCGAATTTCGGGATATAATGGAGTTCCTACAAATTTAGTCGTTCGGTTACCAACAATAAATTCATTATCCCAAATAATTATAGTCATATTAGATAAATAATGTTCCATAGCTTTTGCGAATCGAATTATTGGATTTTCTCCTTTTGTTTTTTTATATGATTCCGTGATTAATTTAGCTCTTTCCATACAAATTTCTTTCGATTGCTTCACAACTTTTTTTCTCATTTCTAGAGTTCTTTGCTTATAATTTAAATGGGAAACTTGTTCTAACTGCAATTTAAATCACTAAAAATCGTCAAATTTTTATTTTAATTTAATAGATTAAATAAAACTATATAATTAATTGAATAAATAATTCTCGAAGATAAATATATTTAATATATATATCAAAAATTGGTTGAAGATAAAAGAGTTTTTCACTAAAAATTTTAAAAATTTGATTAGTAGAAATATAACTGCTAATGTGAAAGGAAAGGGAAAAAAAAAGAGATTAAATAAATTTATTAATTTAACTATAAAGTAAATCCTTCAGGTAATTCTGATTCGGGTGTTCCTACTGGGACCCACGAGATATCCATAATAGTGTATGTTGGTTTTTTTGTTTGAAAGATTGGTAATACTCGCATACCAATCTTTGGTTCACCTACTGAAAGATAACCCATAAAGATTGTGCATACATCTTTGAATTCCACATTAATAAATTTAATTGGCTTTTTTAATGTATTAAAGGCGCCTGATCGTTCAGTAATTATAAAAGAGTGTATCATTGCCGTTTTCTTTGCTATATCAGTTATATCTATTACCGTATTTTTTCTAAGACAATCAGGACAATAAATTCTGAATGGCATAAATATGGAATCTTTTGATTCACATTTAGGATTATCACATCTTGAAGCCATTAATTTTCCTTTACTAAGTGATTCAAAAAATATTGCTTCTCCGCCATAGCTATGAATATAAGTCATGTCTCGTGGATTAGTTATTCCACATAGTTTTCCATTATCATCAAATATAGGTGTGTTAGGCTCTATTATATGAAATTTACCTTTAATTTTGTATCTGCCATTTTTTACGGAAACCCGTCCAACATCATTTTCGCTTTTCATGATTTTTTAATCCTCCTTTAGTAGATGATTTGGATGCATTAAAATTGTAGCAGTAACATGGGACCCGACACCAGCGTGACTGATAGCTAATCCACGTTTAGCACCCTTAACTTGTAAATCAGTCCAGTCCTTAGGTTTTTCTCGACCAAATTTCTTCCATTTCTTTTCATCACCGTGTATTTCAGCCCATCGATTCCATATATGATATCCGATTTCAGCAATTTGCATTAAGCCCGTTGCACCAACAGCATGCATACATCCAATTAAACCTCCGGAAAGGTTGCTTGGTAAACGCCCAGGTTTGCCAGTTTTAGGATTTGTATGATAACCATCTCCAGATTCAATATAATCACGACCTTCACCATATGGACGAAGTCCCACATCTTCATATGATTGAATATCACTAATTGTAAATGCATCATGTAGTTCAATTACGTCCAGATCTTCGCATGGATCAACAACTCCTGTCATATTATATGCATAGTAAGATGCAATACGTGCAGCCAAAAAGCTAGAAAAACCGGGATATCGATCTCCTCCTGGAAATCTCTTTCCTAAATCATCATATAGTCCAGGTTCCTCATTGGGTAATAGTGGTATTTTCATATCTCGCCGATCTGCTACACGTAGAGTATGACTTCCTGCACCTATCCAAATTCGTAAAGGATTATCTGTAAGTTCATAAGCTGTTTTTTCATCACAAACAACTCCACAAGCAGCTCCTACGCTCATTAAACAACAATCTAAAACTCGAAGCGGATATGCTACAACTGGCGAGTTAATTACATCTTCAACAGTAATTTTCATACCACCATGTGCATAGGGATTCATCCTTCCATACCCGCGATTTTTTACAGCAATTTCAGCCATAGTTTTTCGAAAAGAATCTTCAGCTTTCCCAAATATTTGCCAATATCTCTGTGCCATAACAGCGTAATAACCTGTATATATATGACCGAGTGGTGTCTCCCAATCTTTATCTGCTGCACATGCAATCAGGTGATTTCCTTCATCAGTAGGAACTTCATCCATTCTTTCCCATCCCATAGCTAGAGCACAATCGCTGTAACCAGAAGCTACTGCTTTAATAGCTTCCCAAATAGTTGAACCCCCTGTAGCTCCCCCTGTTTTTACTCCAATAGTACCAAGAGGATCTAGACCAAGCCGATCATGAATAACTGCTTCTCCTAAAAGTTGATCTCCGAAATGATCCGCAAAATGCCCGTAATATGCAGTATGTATATATTGTTTTAATTCAGCAGGAGTCATTTTTATAAAATCTGCCGCTGCAGTAAATGCTTCAATACATAGTTCTTCAGTTCGTAAAGTGGGAAAGGCACGACCAAATCTTGACATACCTGATGTTGCTAAATATACTGGTCGCGCCATTTTTGGAATCTTAAGTTGTTTATCACTAAATTTAATCATTTAAACTCATCTTTTGTAGTTAGTTTGAATTTTTTTTAAAGTATGTAGTAAAATTAATGATTATATTAAAATTAAGTTAAAGAATTAGATTAATTATTCTTTGAATATTTAACTAATTATCTTTAAATCTTTTAAAAAGTTGAAAAGTTAAAATGGTTGAAGTAGACACTTTTTTTTGGTGGAGTGATGAACAGAAAGAATTTGCGAAAAAAGTTGCTCAATTTGTAGAGGATAATTTAGAGGAAGCAGAATATTATTTTTGGAAGCAAAAATTCCCTCATTCAATAGTGAAAAAAGTTGCAAAAGAAGGCTTTTTTGGACCTGGCGTTCCAAAACAGTATGGAGGATTGGGATTAGGAGCCACGGGAGGATGCATTGCAGCCGAACATTTAGGGAGTTTATATGCAGTTGGACATGTTTTTACAGTATCAATGTTGGCAGGATTAGAACAAATTTTAAGATTCGGTACCGAAGAACAAAAGGAGACATGGTTTCCCTCTGTTGCAAATGGCTCGGAGATAGGGGCAGTATGTATTACGGAACCATTTGCAGGGTCGGACGCGGCAAATGTTATGACAACGGCAACTAAAGATGGAGACGAGTGGGTTTTAAACGGTAAAAAGAGAATGATAACTGGTGCTGGAGTTGCTGATAGATATTTTGTATACGCTAAAACAAGCGACGATCCGGCAATCCGAAAGCAGTACGCACATATAACCAGTTTTGTGGTCAAAAAAGGCACTCCAGGATTTAGTCTCGAAAAGATAAATCCTCTTATAGGTTTTGATAATGCTCCTAATGGTTATCTAGATTTTGATAACGTTAGGATCCCCGATTTCAATAGGGTTGGTGAAGTAGGGAAAGGATGGGCTGTTATGATGGCAGCTTTAAATTTTGAGCGGTTGATTGGCTCTGCAGTTTTAATAGGCGGAGTTAAGGATATCATCCAATTTATCTTCCACTATACTAAACGCAGAATTCAATTTAATAGGCCCATTAATCGTATTAGAAACATTCAGTTTGACATTGCTGATATCATCACTAAATATAAAATGGCGAGGCTATACTCATATCACACTGCACATCAACTCGATTCTGGTATGGAGCCGATGATTGAAGCGTCAATTGCGAAGCTAATGAACACTGAGTATCTTGTAGAAATAACAAGAAAAGCCATACAGATTTGCGGTGGTGACGCTCTTACCAAATTTTATCCCCTTGAAAGAATGTATAGAGAAGCGAAAATAGGTGAAATAGTCGCTGGAACTTCTGAAATCCAAAGATTGATTATATATCGCTTTTCGACAATGCTTCCGACGTGGAATAAATCTTTAAAATTCAGATGGAACGATGAGGTAAATGCTCCTTTAATATCAAAGAGAGATTCCAGGTTTAAAGGTTTAGAAATTAACGAAGAAAATTTATTAAAAGTTATTGCGCATGATTATAAGATAAACCCTGGAATTTACATGACTTTAGATGATGTCAGAGAAGATATCGGGGGAAGTAGAGTGAAAATAAAGCAGGGTATTGAATCTCTTGAAAATCAAGGACTGATTGTTTGTCATCGGGATCGAAGCGGAAAGATTGGTCTTGTTAAGGCAACATATAAAGGACTTTCAAAAGCCTTTCCAAAAGAGTATTATAGATGGTTTCCTCCTTGGTATGATGAAGCAGACAAGTTTTAAACATTACTTTTTATCTTTTTTTTTATTTTTAGTATATATATTATAATTTTCAAATATATTAAAAGAGCTTTAAAACCTTTTTAATTCATAAAAAATTTATAAAATAAATCAATATATTCTAATTATTCCTTTTATCAATAAGTTTTTCATTTGAGTGAATGATTTGGAACATAACGTTGAAAAAAAAACCGAAGATAAGAAAAGATATCTTAGCGTAGATGTATTTAAAGGATTGACCATTGCTTTAATGGTTTTTGTAAATTCAGTCCAATTATTTGATAGTGTTCCTGCTTGGACTAAACACGCAGGAGATTATGGGCTTACCTATGCAGATCTTATTGCTCCATTCTTTGTTTTCATGATGGCACTCAATTTTAAAACATCATTTCAGCGTCGATTAGAACAAAAAGGAAGGTCAAAAACCTATATTCACTTTATACGGAGATATTTAATACTTATTGGAGTTGGACTTCTAATAAGCATTAATGAGGATATGGGAGTTATTTATTTTAGATGGGGCACACTGCAAGTGCTTGGTATATCGGGTCTTATATTATTACCATTAATCGAATTAAAACCAGAGATAAGGTTGATTTTTGCATGTGTAGGTCTGGTTTTTTATCAAATTCTAATAGAAACCGAAGTGAGTGAAATAATATATAATGGAGTTGAGGGTGGAATTATTGGCTCACTTTCTTGGGGACTAATGATGATTTTATCCTCTGTTATAGCAGAAGGATTAGTAAATAAGAAAATTAAAATTTATTTTTTATTAGGAGGAATAATTTGCACAATATTGGGTATTAGTACACATTATATCTGGGGAATAAGTAGGCCTTATGTATCTAGTCCGTATGTTTTAATAAGTGTTGGAATTGCATCTTTAGTATTTTATGGGATATATTATATCTTCGAAATTTGGGGAAAGGATTATAAATTTACACAAAAAGATAATTTTTTAAGTGTTATGGGAAAAAATGCTTTTATGTTGTTTCTTTTGCATTGGCTTTTGTTTATTATTACATATTTAATGCTTCCATCAGACACTCACTTCTTAATTGTGTTTATATTTGGCTTTATAAATATTTTTATCATTTGGATAATTGCTTTTCTTATGAATCGAGAAAAGATGTTCATTATTATATGATAGCTGTATTAGCTTTTAATTTTCTTTATTCTAAAGAATTATACTTAATTTATTCGAAAAATAATAAAAAATAATAATTATTAATTCTTTTACTGAAAAGAATTATATTAATATTAAATTGAGGTTAAAAAATTGGAAAAAGTAGCAATAATTGGTGTAGGAATTACTCCTTTCAAAGCACGTTATTTAGATAAAACCTATTTTGAGTTAGCTTATGATGCAACTAAATTAGCTCTCGAAGATGTAAATAAACAAGGCGCTGAAATTACCCATAAAGATTTACAATCTACCGTATATGGGATTTATAATGAGTTATTTGAACGTCAATTTATGCCAGATATCTTTATTAATAGTTATATAGGGATGAACAATAAGCCAGGAACACGAATTGCTTCAGGTGGCGCAACTGGAGGATATACTGTGAGAATGGCTTTTGCTGAGGTTGCGTCAGGGTTGTCAGATTTGTGTTTATGCTTAGGTGTGGAAAAGTGCAACGACTGTTATGATGTACAAACCGGAACGACCACCCCCGAAGTTCTTAATGCGATTGCTTATTCAGCTGATATGACATATGAGTACCCAATGGGAATGATGGCGGCGTCCTCGTATGTATCTATGGTTAATGCCCATTTCGAAGAGTTTGGTAGTCCAACGGAAGAGCAGATGGCACTTGTCAGTGTAAAAAATCACGGGAACGCAATAAAGAATCCAAAAGCTCAATCACCAATGAAAATAACCGTAGAAGATGTAATCAATTCGAGAATTATTTGTTATCCGTTTAAAATGTTAGATTGCTGTTTATATTCAGAGGCATCCGCGGCATTAATTTTAGCCAACGAAGAAAAAGTTAAGGAATTGAAGATCGATAATCCAATCTGGATTACTGGTGTAGGTGCCGCAAATACAGATTGTTTTATTGGAAACAGAGAGGATATGGGAAGACTTTATTCAAATATATACGCAGCAAAAGCAGCTTATAAAATGGCAGGATTAGATTATAATAAAATCAAGGAACAAATAGATGTTGCAGAATTACATGATGCATTCTCTGGGCAAGAAGTAATTAGCTATGAAGAGCTAGGATTTGTTCCTTTCGGTGAAGGTGGTAAATGGATTGAAGAAAGAGGTCCTATGAGAGATGGAGAATTACCTTGTTGTCCCTGTGGGGGATTGATTGGATGTGGACATGCTGTTGGGGCAACTGGAATAATGTCAACTGGCGAAGCGGCGCTTCAATTAAGAGGTGATGCTGGAAAACATCAAGTAATAATTGAAAAGGGAAGGGGTTTAGCGCATTCAATCGGAGGTCCTGGTGCAGCATATGCAGCTATAATAATAATGGAAAATCAGGAGGCGAAAAAATAAAATGGAATTTCAAGCACATCAAATAAAAGATATACTTAAAATTGATTATAGGTATACTATGGGAGGACAATCTAAGTTTTTCATAGAGTTGATGAATAATAAAAAACTATTAGGTACAAAATGTACTAAATGCGGAAAGATTTGGATGCCTCCAAGAATAAATTGCTCGGAATGCTACGAACCAGCGGAGTGGGTCGAGATGAAACAAACCGGAACAATAGATGTTAGCACCATTGTGTGGTATACTACATCTGCTTTTATTAAAGCGATTCCCTACGGAATTGGTTTTATTAGATTAGATGGTGCGGATACAGCGATGCTTCAAGGAATATTTTCCGAGAGTTTAATTCCATCTAAAGTAAAGAAAGGAAAAAAAGTAAGAGCAGTATTTCAAAAAGAAAGGGAAGGAAAAATGACAGATTTTTTCTTTGTACCCGAAGATGAATATGAAGATTGGATAGCAAAACCAGAATATGAAGGGGGTTCAGAATGAACGATGGTAGAATAGAATTTGAAAAAATTATTGATTTAATAAATAAAACACCAAAATCAAAACAAGTTTTCGAATCAGAGGATTGGAGATATACTATTCAATTTAAATTGGATGGAGAAGATGATCCATTTTTTCTCGTTGTCAAGGATGGAATTGGAAAAGTTTTTGTAGGTGAAGATATTAATGCGGATATGTTAATCACTGGTGACAGCAATAGTATTATAAAAATCAGTCAAGGGAAAGGTGATTTTACTCATGGAATTAGTCGTGAAGAGATTAATGTTGAAAAAGGAAAAGTATTTGAATTAATGCGGATAAGTAGAGCAATTGGAGTTGCATTAAAAGAACAGAAGATGAAGTAAAAAATATTTTATTATTTTTTTTATTACTCAAAAAAAGCGATTTTAATTTTAGTATTTTATTGAAAATCTTTCTCTCTTATAATGTATTTAATAAACCCTTGAATTACTTCTTTTTATGGTTGATAAAAAACAAGCAGAAAGTATAGCTAAGAATATTGTAAAGAAGGTATTAAAAGATAACAAATTGCTTTCTGAATTGATTAAAGGAGTTGCTTCAAAGGATGATTCTATAAGGTATCCAAATGCAATAGCTTTAGAGATTTTAAGCAATGAACATCCTGAGATGATATATCCTGAATGGGATTTCTTTATAGATTTACTTAATCGTAGAAACGCATACTCGAAGTCTATTGCGATTAAAACCATAGCAAACCTTACGAGTGTAGATATAGAAGACAGGTTCGAGAATATATTTAACGAGTATTACAATGAATTAAATGACAAAAGCGTGATTGTAGCTAGGCAACTTGCAATTAATTCTGGAAAGATTGCCAAAGCAAAACCTAAACTTCAAACCAAAATAACAAACAAGTTATTAAGCATAGATGAAACTAATCACAATCCAAATCGTAAAGATTTAATAAAGGGAGATATTATAAAAGCGTTCAGTGAATATTTTGAAGAAATTGAGAATAAGAAAGAGATAATAAAATTCGTAAAGAAACAATTAAAAAGTACTAGCCCGAGTACTTTAAAGAAAGTAAAAGAATTCCTAAAGAGATGGGAGAATTAAATTTCTATTTTTTTATTTGAAACTTTTTAGAAAAAAATTTATATTAATCTTTAAATTAAGAATAGACTATGGAATTTGAAAATTTAATTTATGAAGAAAAGGATCAAGTAGCTTGGGTTATACTTAATCGATCTGAAGTCTTAAATGCATTAAACATGAAACTTTCTGATGAGTTAGTTGCTGCTATAGAAATTGTAAGACAATCTACAAAACTTAAATTTTTAGTTATTAAAGGAGCAGGTAATAATTTCAGTGTTGGAGATGATATTAAGGAAATGATTAAATGGGGCGATGCTAATGATATAACACGAAGAGCGAGATATTATCAAAATATGGCTAATCAGCTTGAAGAGTTGGATAAAATCACAATTGCCGCTGTAGATGGATATGCTGTAGGTGGTGGCTTAGAAATTACTATGGCATGTGATTTTGTAATTGCCACTGAGCGCTCAAAATGGGGTATGCCAGAGGTGGATGTCGGAATAACTCCCGGATGGGGTGGGACCACAAGATTAGCTCGACTTATAGGTCGAAGGAGAGCTAAAGAAATTAATCTTATTGGTGCACTTCATTCCGGAAAAAAGGCGGTGGATTGGAATTTGTGGAACCGGGTTGTACCAAACGATAATCTTGATGATGAGGTGGAACGGTTATTGGAGGTACTTAAATCTAAAAATCAGCAAGGATTACGTCAATTAAAATTTGTAATTAATCGCGGAGTAGAATGTGATTTATATACTGCTCAAGGTTTTGAAGTATTATCTGCTGGTTTAACTGCAGCTGTTAGTGGAATGTGGAAAATAAAAGATGCTGATCAAGGTAAGGGTGTAATCGGCTTCACTGATAAGGCTGGTCTATGGCAAACAAGAAGACGAATGGCAAAAGACTTTTGGGTTGATTAAAAGACTTTAACTTTAACCTCTCTGTTAGTTACAGCCTTTTCATGCATAATTTTTATTACTGCTATTTCTACTTTCTTGTTTGAAAATGTATAAGGAATAACATCTAGAGGAGTTTATTTTATAATAATAATTCCATAATTTGGTCATGGAACACTTTAGTTACAAAAATATCTAAAAAGTAAAAAATTGAGAATTATTTCTTTATTTAAGATCTTCTTTAATTTTCTCATAGAAATCCAATGATTCAGGGTTTCTTAAAGCACCTCTATTTGCCACAGCTATGCCATGTATGATTTTTGTTACAGCAATCTCTACCTTTTTATTACTGAATGTATAAGGAATGCCATCTGGAGGAGTCTCCAAAATAATTTTAGGAACATGTCGTGGGGATGTTTTTTCCCGTAGAGTTTTCTTTATCTTTTCTTTTAAATCTCCAGTTAATTCATAACCTTCGTTTAATAGGACAAACATTATAATACGAATATCTCCCTCCCATTTTTGGCCAATTACCAAACTGTCGGCAATCTCGGGAAGTTGTTCAATAACATTATAGATTTCTGCGGTTCCAATGCGAACACCTGATGGCTTCAAGACAGCGTCAGAACGACCCCAGAAGGTGATACCGCCTGTATCGCTATGAATTACTATGTAGTCGCCATGTCTCCATACATTCTTACCAGTATCTTTAAAGTGGTCAAAATACGCTGTCTTATATTTTGTCATATTATCATCATCGTCCCAGAAATATATAGGCATTGAGGGTGCAGGTGCTTCACATACGAGTTCAGCCTGCTCATCAAGAACTGGTTCTGCCCTTTCATTATAAGATTTAACTCTCATTGCTAACGCGGGACCTTGTAATTCGCTGGAATAGACAGGAAGAATTGGGATAGCCCCAGCAAAGCAGCCATTAATATCCGTTCCACCGCTTATTGAATTAAAATATAGATCTTTCTTGATTTCCTTATAAACATATTCAAATCCTTCTGGCGAAAGAGTAGAAGCCGTTTGAGATATTACTCTTAATGCACTTAAATCATATTTTTCAGTTGGTTTAGCGCCAATACCCATTAAATAATGAATATAGGAGGCACTTGTACCAAAAATTGAAATTTTATGCTTTTCCATAAGTTCAAACATTATAAGGGGATCTGGATAGAGGGGATTACCATCATAAAGGAAGATTGTTGCACCTACTGCTAATGAGCTTATCAACCAATTCCACATCATCCATGAGGGTGCAGTAATATAGATAATTACATCACTTCGTTTTAGATCTGTTGAGAGAATAAGTTCACTTAAATGTTTAATAAGAACTCCACCCGCTCCTTGTACCATACATTTCGGCTTACCAGTTGTTCCCGAGGAGAACATAACATAAACTGGGTGGTCGAAAGGTAATTGTTCGAATTGATTTACTGGATTTTCCTCTTTAGAGATAAAATCGTCCCAATGGACCGCATTATGGATACTGCTAATTTCAGGCTTCCTATCGGAGATATATGAAGCAACGATAACTTTTTCAATTGATGGAATAACATCAACCACTTTTTTAATATTAGGAACTATTTCGAAAACTTTATCTCTGTAATAGTATCCATCGACCGTAAAGAGTACTTTAGGTTTAATTTGACCAAATCGATCAATTACAGCACTAGGTTGTAATTCAGCACCGCAGGAAGCCCAAATTGCGCCAATACTAGTAGTCGCGAGCATAGCAATCGCAGTTTCAATCAAATTCGGAATATATGATACGACTCTATCTCCAACTTTTACCCCCATTTCACGGAGTGATTTTGCTAAACGAGCTACAACTTTATTCAACTCTGCATAAGTCATTTTCTTTGATACTTTTGTTTCACCTTGAAAGATAAACGCTAATTTATCGTCTTTAAATCTCAACATATTTTCTGCAAAATTTAATCTCGCTTTAGGAAACCATTTCGTACCAGGATATACGTTTAAATCCTCAACTACCTTTTCATATGGTTGGGATGATATTATTCCACTAAATTTCCACATTGCATCCCAGAAATCTTCTATTTTTTCGACACTCCATTCATATAATTCTTTCCCAGTAGATATATTTTGAATATATTCTTTATTGATTAATTCGATAAACCGGGTAACTTCAGCGTTTTTAATCCAATCCTCCGAAGGTTCCCAAAGTTTTTTTCGATTTGCTATATTTAACACCTCATATTTTTATATTTTAACAATTTGATAATTTATAACTAAAAATTAATTGAATAATTCTATTTACTATTCTTTTTTATTTAATCTTTCTTAAAGAGTTATTAAATTGATTATTGAAATGCATAAAAATATTCAATTATATTTTAAAATTAAAAGCTTTTTAGCAGAAATTAATAATATTTCCAAATTTTATCATAGATAATCATATTTTCTTTATAATTCTTCAATTATTATTAAGATTTTTAACAAAACTTGAAAACTTTTTAATTAGATTTTCCCAATTTCGTCAAAACGATATTTTTTTGAGAAATTTTTGGTTAAGAATAAATCTAATTATTAATTATCTATTTTGAAAAAATTTAATAACTTTTTATTAATAAAAAGAGGTTAATTTGCATTATGGAAATGAAAATTTTAAAAGAAGGAAGTGGAGAAATATTTTGTAAAAATACTCCCGCTGAAGTTAGAAAATGGACTAGAGAAAATAAATCTCGTGCTCTAAAAGATAAGCGTATGAGATTAAAAGATGCTGTAAAAAAATTTATTAAAGATGGAGATTATCTTGCCATTGGAGGATTTGGACATATTCGAGTACCAATGGCTACTATATATGAGATTGTAAGGCAAAAAATTAAAGATTTATCTGTAGCGGGGCATACGGCGGTGCAGGATATAGATGTATTAATGGCAGGAGGTTGTGTTAAAAATGTTGATATTGCTTATGTTGTTGGTTTTGAACTACGAGGGCTTTCTGGGGTCCAAAGACGCCTTTTTGAAAACGGACAGGTTAAGAAAACTGATTATACAAATGGAGCAATGTCATATCGACTTCGTGCAGGTGCTCAAGGAATACCTTTTATTCCAGTGAAGGTTATGCTTGGAACGGATACTATGATGCATTCCCCTGGAAAAGTTGTTAAATGCCCTTTTACAGGGGAAAAAGTGTTATTATTGCCTTCATTGAATCCTGATGTTTGTATAATTCACGCCCATCGGGCTGACATGTATGGGAATGTTCAAATTGATGGGCATATTGTAAAAGATGATTTACAAGCAAGAGCATCTAAAAGGGTTATAGTAACTTGCGAAGAACTAGTAGATACTGAAGTTATTAGAGCAGATCCTGGTAAAACTGTAATTCCATTTTATATGGTAGATGCTGTAACTGAACATCCTTGGGGATCTCATCCTGGTAATATGCCATATAAATACTACTTTGACCATGAATTTACTGAAGATTATTTGGCTGCTGGAAGAAATAAGGATCCAAAAGTTTTAAAAAATTGGCTAGATGAATGGATATATAATATTAATGATTTTTACGAATATTTAGAAAAATTGGGAGCTAGAAGACTTTATACTCTTAGAGATGTTGAATTTTTAAGACCACCAGTGAGGGGGAGTTAAAAAATGTCTGTAAAAAATTATACATTAAGAGAACTAATGGCTTGTGTTGCCGCGAAACAATTAGAAGATGAAAAAGCTGTTGCTGTTGGGACTGGATTACCTTTAGTTGCAACCATGCTTGCACAACAAACTCATGCACCAAATTTGTTAATTATTTTCGAAGCTGGTGGTATTGCTCCACAATTACCAACACTTCCAATATCTGTTGGAGATTCACGGACAATCCATAAAGCGCTTTGTACCACTACATTAATTGATATTATGGATACAATTCGTAGAGGTTATGTTGATTATGCCTTTTTAGGAGGTGCCCAAATTGATAAATACGGAAACCTAAACTCTACTATGATTGGGGACAATTACGAAAAACCAAAAGTTAGATTCCCGGGTTCTGGAGGGGCAAATGATTTTGGATCATTAGCATGGGAGACACTTATAATAATGGATCGGCATGGTCCAAGGCGATTTGTTGAAAAGGTGGATTTTATCACAACTCCAGGATATTTATATGGTCCAGGAGCCCGAGAAGAAGAAGGTTTATCGGAAAATACAGGTCCATCACGTGTTATCACAGATTTATGCCTATTTGACTTTGAACCTGAAACTAAGAGAATGAGATTGATCGCTTGCCATCCAGGAATTACTACTGAGGACGTTATAAAAGCAACGGGTTTTGAAATATTAATAGCAGATGAAGTAGGCACAACTGATCCCCCCACCAAAGAAGAATTAAGGTTATTACATGAAGTAATTGATCCTTTAGGATTTGTCTTTAAAAAATAAAATCATTTTTTTTTAATATAAATTAGAATGCGAAATAAAAAATTTTAAAATTCCAAAAATCAATATTAATTTTATTAAATTAAATTTGAATCTAAAAAGTCAAACAAAAAAAGTAATTTAAAATGGAAGTATATGAAAATAATCCAAAAAATAAATTAGTAATAAGTGCAGCATTAGCCGGGGCAGTAACGAGAAAGGACCAAAACCCTGCTGTTCCTTATTCACCCGAAGAATTTGGAGATGAAGCTAAAAAATGCTATGAAGCGGGGGCCGCAATAGTCCATATCCATGCAAGAGATGTAGCACAGGGGGGTATTCCCACACCAAATTTGGAAATTATTAAAGCCACTATTGAGAATATAAAGCTAAAAGCCCCAGGTGTTATAATTAACTTGAGTTCCGCAATTAGCGCTGTAGCTACTGACCGGGAACGAATTATGCCTGTGAGAACATTCAAACCTCCTTTAGCGTCATTAAACACTAATTCAATGAATTTTTCGGTTGGAGATTTCAAGGCAGGAAAAGTAATTATGGGTGCTGGAAATATTTTTAATAACTCATTTAGCACAATTCAAAATTTCGCTAAACATATGAGGAAAGCGCAGACCAAACCTGAGATGGAAATTTATGATTTGGGGGGTATGTATAACATGCTATTTCTTAACAGACAAGAAGGCACGTTTGAAAAACCTTTACACTTTCAGTTTGTTTTCGGTGTTCTTGGTGGAATACCCTTCAGTCCTCAAAACCTAGGGCGTCTACTGGATTTGAAGCCCCCAAGAGCAACATGGAGTGTTTGTGGAGTAGCTAAACAACAATTTCAAGCAGGCATGTGTGCTGCTGCATGGGGTGGGCATATTCGAGTTGGTTTAGAAGACAACATACGTAATATTAATGGTGATTTAGCTAAAGGCTCATGGGAACAGGTTGCTTGGGCTAAAAAAGTAGCTGAAGACGCTGGGCGAGAATTTGCTCAAGGTGCAGAGGCTAAAAAAATCTTCAACCTTTTACGCGACGATGTGGATTTGTCTGATTAAAAAATAGTTATAAATTAATTCTAACCATTTTATTTTGTGTGGTTTTTTTTTTTTTTTTATTATTTTTTCATTTTTTTTCACGATTTATCTGATAAATATATAGAGATATCGCATTATTTGGGCATTTTCTTATACATATATTGCATCCATAACATTGTCCAACTGTAATTGCCTTTCCATCAAGACCATACTCTCGAATTCTCAATGGACAAATTCTTATACAAGTCCCACAAGATTTACACTTAGATAAATCTGTTAATGCCTTAAATGCTCTTAACTTTAACTCATTTATTTTATTTTGTAAGGCATGGGATGCAGCTTTCATAATTATAGATTTTAGATGTTTTATATTAATATAAATTTATTAAAAATTAAAAAAAAAAAGAAAAGATGATAAAATTCTATTCGATAAATTAAGAAATATTTGAGCAAGCTTTCTTTAAGAGTTCCTCAGCTTTCTTAGTAAAACCACTTAAGATGTCATTAACACTTAAAATTTCATCAATTAATCCGACAGTTTGACCAACAGGTATGGCTCCATCCTCAACATCGCCTTCTGTATATACAATTTCATATCTACGTAATTCTTCCAAAAATTCATCTAGATCATAGCCTAATTCTTGGGCAATTTTATCCTCCTTAGAAATAATTTCACCATGTTCCAGAGCATATTTATTTTTTAATAATCTTATTGGACCAAAACCACCAGTTGTAAGTATAGTATCTCTTGCTGTTGCTGGAGGAATTAAATCCTTGTAATTTTGATGAAATTCACTCTCTTTACAGGCAATAAATCGAGTTCCCATAGCAATTGCATCGGCACCTGCAGCAATACCAGCTGCAATTCCTTCAGGACTTGCAAATCCACCACAAGCAACTACTAGATGTTCAGGATATTTACGCAAAACTTGTTGGAGTAGAACCAAAGTTGAAATTTCTTCATAGGATTGATGACCCCCTCCATCGATACCTGTAGCCACAATACCATCACATCCTGCTTTAACGATTTTATCAATCAACCATAAAGCAGGACCCACATGAAAATGTTTTACTTGAGGTAATTTCTTTTTTAACCATTCAGAGGCAAATCCAGCCCCTCCAGCGCTAGTTAATACATATACCAATTGTTCTCTAATTTTTGGATTTTCTCTCATCCATTTTGGAAGTGTCCGTATTAATACCTTGTGATCGGTTTGGATCCTTGCAGTTCTAATATTTAGGCCAAAAGGTTTATCGGTGCTCTCTATTACATGGATAATCTGCTCTTTCATATCTGTAACAGAATTCTTCCCTTGTAAAGTGGCATGACTCAGAACTCCCAGACCGCCTGCTTCAGAAACCGCAATCGCTAATTCCGTAGTATAAAAAGGGCCCATTGGAGCGCTTATAATAGGATATTTTAACCCAAACAGTTCAGTTATTCTGGTTTTTATCATATTTTAACTTCACTTAAAATATTTTTAGATTAAATAAGTCTTCTTTAATTATATGGATATTAAATTTTTTATTTTGTATTCTTTTATTATTTCTAATTAATAATTTAATTAAAAATTGAGTATTACCAGCCCTTTAAGAAAAAATTATTCCTTTTTTTTCCATTTAAATAAATCAATAATTTAATGTTAAATCATCTAAGCAAACTTCATTTGATATTCTATTAATAATTTTATTTTTTATGAGAAATTTAAAATAAAATTGAATACAGTATTAATGGTATTAATTTTTTAATTAAAAAAATATTAAAAAAAATTTGAGATGATTTTCTAAAAATGAAAGGAGAAATCCTAACTACTAAAGGTGCTGTTAGAGCTGAATTTGATTTTTGGGTTGGACTTTATTTAGATAAATTCTTGGAAGGTTTAGAACAAAAAAAATTTATTGGTAATAAATGTTCAAAGTGTGGAAAAGTATATATTCCACCCAGAAAAATCTGCGGAGATTGTTTTGAACACATTGAGGAATATGTAGATTTACCCGAAACAGGTGTATTAACTAATTTTACATTTACAAAATGGGCAATAAGTGAAAGAAGGCCTAGACAATCAAAAAATATCAAAATGATTGGTCTTGTAAAGCTTGATGGAGCGGATTCAGCAATGCTTTTACCCATATTAGAGACAGAACCGGAAAATCTTAAAATTGGGATGAAAGTTCAAGTTGTGTGGAGTGAAAAACCACAAGGTCAACCATCAGATATAAAAGGCTTTAAGCCAATCGGAGGTGCGTAATAATGGATAAAGTTGGCATTGTAGGTTATTATCAAGTTAAACCCGAAACTGACATTCAAATGAGTCGTCCTGAAATGATTTTTTATGCTACGCGCGGTGCTTTAGATTATGCTGGATTAAAAAGAGATGATCTTTCTACAGTTATTTCCGCCACCAATGATTATTATGATGGAAAAACTATCTCAAACTGTTTTACAGTCGATGCGGGGGGTGCCTATCTTAAGGATGAGAGTAAAGTTGAAATGGATGGCGCACATGCGGTAAACTATGGGTTAATGCGATGTCTTTCAGGTCATCATAAATTGGCATTAGTGTGGGGCGCAAGTCAACCTTCAACATTTTATTATGGTTGTGTGAGGGTGCTTGAAAATGATCCTACATTTGACCGTCCAATAAATCTTTTAAACGATTATACAGCTGCTGCATTAGGAATGAGGGCATATATGAATAAATTCGGAGTTTCAGTTGAAGATATCGCAAAAGTTGGAGTAAAGAATCATAAAAATGCAGCAAAGAATCCACTAGCGTGGAATGAAGCTCAACTACCAGGTATTACTGTTGAGGATGTTCTTAATTCGGAAATGTTAAGTGATCCTGTAACTAAATTAATGCATGCAATGCCTTGCGATGGTGCTACAGCATTAATATTAGCTCCCGAAGAATTGGCGAAAAAGATTATAGATGATCCTGTTTGGATTACTGGTGTAGGACTTTGTCAAGAAACATATTATCTTGGAGATAGAGATTTAAGTACTAGTATTTCAATGGAAAAAGCTTCACAACATGCATATAAAATGGCAGGAATAAACGATCCAAGAAAAGATATTGATGTAGTAGAGCTCTTTGAACATTCAGCATATGAGGAATTAATTCTTGCAGAAGCTTTAGGTTTATGTGAGAAAGGCAAAGGAGCCAATTTATCTTCAGAGATTAATGGAGAAATACCAATTAACCCATCAGGTGGAGCTATTGGAGCTTTTACCCCTTGTGCAATAGGAATAACTAGATTAGTAGAAGCTGTAAAACAAATTCGGGGAGAGGCAAATGGTTATCAGGTAAAAGATGCAAATCGAGCGATAGCCCATGGTCAAATTGGTTTTTGTGCTCAAAATAATATTGTATTTATATTAGAAGGAGGTAAAAAATAATGGGAGTACAACCAGTAATAGTTAGTGCGGGTTTTAGTGAACATGCATCAAAAAGATCTGATGTAAATATGGCAGAATTGATGAATGAAGCAATTGAAGATGCTTTAAGCAAATGTAATTGTACAATTGACGATATTGACTGTTTTATTAATGGAAATATGCCTGCATTCGAAGGTGCTAATATTCCAGAGTTGTGGATGACAGATCATATGGGAGCAAAAAATAAACCATTTATGAGAGTAACCACTGGTGGAACCACAGGTGGTTCAATAGCTATTGCAGCATATTATGCTGTAGCATCAGGATTATATGATACAGTTTTAGCAACAGCATTTGAACAGCAATCTTGTGGAAGTACTACAGTTGGTCTATCCTCTGTTGCTTTAGGAGAAGTTTCAATATATCTTGAATTGGGATACGATTATGAAAAATTAAGGAGAAATATGGGTGCAGGGGCCGCAATTGGAGTTGGTGCTTATCAAGCGGTAAATTATATGAGACGAAGTCATTGTACGGAAGAAGATTTAGCCAGAGTTGTTGTTCAAAATAGACATAATGCTGCAAAAAATTGGTGGACTCATTTAAAAATGCCTAACTATACAATTGAACAAGTATTAGATACTCCTTATATCTCATATCCCTTACGATTTGGTATGGTTACACCAGCTTCAGATGGTAGCTGTGCTATGATATACACGACTGAAGAAAATGCAAAAAAATTTACAGATACTCCTGTTTTTGTAAATGGAGTTGCAAGTGTAAGTAATGAAACAGCAATAGTAACGTCTGAAGCAGGGGGAGTTGGACAAATTGACCCTTGCGTACAATTGGGTGCAAAAATATCAGCAAAATTAGCTTATGAACAAGCAGGTATTTCATTTCCAGAAAAAGAAATCGATTATGCTGAAGTATATTCTCCATTTCCTAATCAAGAACTTATGTGGTTAGAAAGGTTAGGGTTATTTGAAGAAAATACTGCACATATACAATACAGAGAGGGAATTACCGCACCTGACGGTGATTTACCGGTAAATTGCTCTGGCGGTGTAAATTCCACTAATGCGATTGGTGCTTCAGCACTGGAAAGAGTCGCGGAAGCAGCTTTACAAATTATGGGGAAAGCAGGAAATCAAAGTCCAAAAGAAATACATACTGCTATTGGTCATGGATGGGGTGGCGCATTAAATTTAATTACCTTATCTGTTTTGGCAGATCAATCAAGAAGAAAATATAAAGGAGGGATATAAAATGGCGAGATTAGAATACATTAAAAAACAATATCCAAGAACAAGGAGAGTGCATGGAAATTGGTATTTATCCTCATATCAGTATAAATTCAATGTTAAAAGAATTAATCAGTGTCTTGAACATCTAAGGATGGGAGAACTAGTTGGATTGAAATGTCGTTCATGCAATACAGTATCTTTTCCTCCTAGACTCATATGTCCCAAGTGTTTAAAAATGCCAGATCAATGGATCCATTTAAGGGAAACAGCTACGGTAGCAACATTTTCTGGAACCTATGCTAAAGAAAGTGGAGACACAGAAATAAGACCATATCCTGTTGTAGCAATTCGTCAAGATGGTGCGGACACAACTTGGCTTGCAAATTTACCAGAAGGCTTTGATTTCTTTAAAGTCTATGTCGGGATGCCTTTAAAGATTAAATGGGCCGAGGATAAGAAGGGCGACTTTAGTGATATTGAATATTATGAACCAATAGAAGATCCAAGCATTGAAATGAACAAAAAAGAGGAAGCAGAGAATTAATTTAAGTATAAATTGATTCTCAATTATATATTTTAAATTTTTTTATTCTTTTTTTTTATTTACTACTTCTTGATTTATATTTTGATATTTTCATAAAGATTTTTAATATAATACTAAGAATTATTCATTAAGAAAAAAAAAAAAAGAGTATAAAAATTTTCATGAAAGCGGCTGTTTTTAAGGGATTAGAAGAAAAAATAAAAATAATTGAAGATTATCCTAAACCAGTTCCAGATAAGGATGAAATTTTAATAAAGGTAAAATTCTGCGGAATTTGCGGAACCGATGTATCTAGTTATTCTTATCAACTAGGTAGTGTTCCAATAATTATGGGGCATGAGTTTTCAGGCATTATAGAATCAATTGGAGAGAATGTCAAAAATTTTCAAGTAGGAGACAGAGTTTCGGCTTGGGCAGATCAGGAATATTTCGGAAATGTTGAGGATGGTGGATTTGCTGAATATATGAAAGTAAAAGAGAGTTATGTAGTGAAAAAACCAAATGAAATAACTTTTGAAGAAATGTGTCTTGCAGAACCCGTATCTTGCCTTATTCATGCTCGAGATATTTCGGGTATAGAAAATAATGAAGGTGTCATTATTTTAGGTAGCGGCGTCATGGGAATTTCTTTATTGCAGGTATTATTAGCAACAAGAGAACCAAAATATGTAATAATGGTAGATTTTAATCAAAATTTACTAGATAAAGCAATGGAGTTAGGAGCAACTAATTGTTTTAAACCAAAACAAAAAGTAAAAATCAGGAAATTTCTAAGAGAGAAGGGAGCTTGTTCTTTTGTATTCGATTGTGCTGGGACAGAATCTTCTTATTTATTAAGTTTAGAATTAGTTGAAAAAGGTGGAACGGTATTACTCGAGGGTATTAAAAGAGGAAATATTCCAATACCAATGTTTATGATTGTATATAATGAAATTGTGGTTAAGGGAAGCTATTGCCAAACCAGAGAAGCCTTTTTGGGAGCAATAGAACTCATAAAAAACAAAAAGATAAACACGAAAAAAATGATTTCAGATATAATTCCTCTAGAAAAGGTTCAGGAGGGAATAGAACGAATGAAAAAAAGTGATAGAACCGAAATTAAAATATTAGTAAAAATATCATAATTTAATAGTTTTTTTCTCATTATTAGTCTTAAGATGAAAGAAAAATTTAATAATCAGCCATTAAGAGGAATGGTAGATCGTTTCCCTCCTGATTTGAGGGAAGAATATTACATAGTTAATAAAATTAGGGAGCTTTCTAAAAAATATGTTTATGAAGAGTTTGAAGCTCCTCTCTTGGAACCTATAGAAATTTACGCTGCAAAATCTTCAGAAGAGTTGGTAAATGAACAATCATTTACTTTTAAGAGTAAAGGTGGAGGTAAATTAATACTACGACCAGAATTAACTCCTTCTTTAGCTCGAATGATATCAAGAAAAAGTCAGGAAATGAAAAAACCCATTCGTTGGTTTAGCGTTCCAACTTGTTATCGATACGAGAGACCCCAGAGAGGGCGAACGAGAGAATTTAAACAGATTAATTTTGATATTTTAGGTGGGATTGGTTTATTAGAAGAAGTTGAAATCTTCAATATATCTGTGGATATTTTTACGTCATTTGGAGCAACAAATGACCAATTTCAAATATATTATAATAACAGACGACTAATTGATGCGATTTTTAAATTTATTCTTAAAATTCCTGACAACATTTATATGAAAGTATATAAGGCACTTGATAAATCTGATAAAATGGTTGAAGAGGAATACCAAAAATACTTAATGGATACTTTTAACGATGATAAATTAGCAAAGAATATTATACAATTAAATGAGATTGATAATATTGAGAAAATACCTTATGATAACATTCCGAATGAATTTTATAATTCACAAGGATATCAAGAAATAAAACAATTACAAATATTATTAAAAGAAACGAATTTGGAAGAATATTGCACTTTTTCAGCCGGAATAGTAAGAGGGTTAGATTATTACACAGGAACTGTATTTGAAGTATATGATACAGAAGAAAAAAATAGAAGATCTATTTTTGGTGGCGGTAGGTATGATGATTTATTAAATTTATTTTCTAATGAACAGATATCTGGGATTGGTTTTGGAATGGGATTATTATCACTTAAATTGTTTTTACGAACTTATAACTTGATTCCAGAGAACATAAAAGAGTTAGATTATTCAGATATTATTTATGTAACAACATTTAGTAGCGAATTGGCTCCTTTAAGTATTAAATTATCTCAAAAGTTTAGAAGAATGGGTTTTAGATGTTTTATTGATTATTCTTGTGAAAAATTAGGAAATCAAATAAGTAAAGCTAATGAATTAAATTGTAAAGCAATTGCAATAATTGGTCCTCAAGAACAAGAAGAAAAGTCTGTAACTATTAAAAATTTACTCACTAATACCCAAAAAACACCAAAATTAAAAGATTTAAATGTAAATGTTCTAGAAGATATACTTAAAAAGTGAATTTTTATGGGTAAAAATTTTGCAGATGAGTTAATTTCACAAATTAGGGAGAAAAAATCAATAATTTGTATCGGTTTAGATCCTCGGCTACCAGATGATAAGGAAACGTATTATATTCCACAATTTTTAGTAAATGAATTTAATGATAATTCTAAGGTGATATTTGAATTTAATAAAAGATTGATTGATGCTACAGTTGAATTTACTCCAATTTATAAACCAAACATAGCTTTTTATGAAAAATATGAGGCATTAACAGGATTAAAAAAAACAATAAAATATATCCAAAATAAAAATGCTTTAGTTATTTTGGATGCAAAAAGAGGAGATATCGGAACTACTTGTCAAGTATATGCTTCAAATCTTTTTGAAGGGTATAATGCTGATTCAATAACTCTAAATTCTTATTTCGGAAGTGATGGAGTAGAGCCATTTATATCCTATAAAGAAAAAGGATTTTTTACACAAGTTAAAAATTCAAATAAAAGTTCTGTAGAATTTCAAGATTTATTCTCAATTCATTTAGAAAATATTCCTATTAAACAAGTTTCAATTAAGATTGACAAAATTAAAGGAGATCAGACAATTTTAGAGCGAAATTTTATACATATGGCACGTCTAGTTAAAGAATGGGGAAAAGAGTTAATAGGAATAAACGGGTACAGTTCATTTGGTGCCGTAGTGGGCGCAACTTTCCCTGAACAGATGATCTCAATTCGAAAGATTTTAGATAATTGCTTTCTATTAATTCCGGGTTATGGCACACAAGGTGCTACAGGGGAGGACGTGGTTCATGGAGTAAATGATGATGGATTGGGAGCAATTATTAATTCATCCCGAAGCATTGATTTCGCATATCAGAAACTGAATTATTCTAATAAGTTCTCTCCCGAAAATTTTGATAAAGCAGCAAGTGAAGCTGCATTGAAAATGAGGGAAGATATTAATAGAAAATTAAAACAGAATAATAAAAATATCATTTAAGTCTCTAATTTTTTATAATTCTCCCATTAATGGTCCAATTATTGACATTGCGATTGTAATAGGAATTATTAATAAAACTGTAATAAAAATTGCCTTTTTAATTCCGGTGTCATGAAAAATATTAATCATATTTGTCACAATGAAAACTGCAAGAATTGAAAGACCAAGAATTGCAACTATATCAAAACCTCTCATTTCAATAAACATTAATTGCAACATGATAAACATGATTGTTCCCAAATAAATGATATAATATATTAATACTTGTTTCATACCCGTTTTTTTTTCCGCTTTAACGATAACCAATCCTAACTTTAATAATAGTATTCCGATCAGTGAAGCCACAGATACTATAATTATTTGGATAATCATTTCAACAGGAATTTCAGTTTGAAATAACATATCAATACCTTTTTTTAAAAAGTAATTTTTTTATAAATTTTGTTTATATTTTTACAGATAAAAGATTTAAAGTTAGATTTAATTTATTTAACTTAATTATAATTAATCAAAAATAATACACTTTAATAAATTTGGAGGAATATTTTAAAAGTAAAATAAAAATTAAGGTCATTGGAATGGAAACTGAAGAAATAAGAATATTTGTAGCAGTATGTCGTTGAGGGATAAATATTGGTGGATACATCGATACAAAAGCTTTAGCTGAATATGCCAAAACATTACCTAATGTTGTAGCATCAACAGACTACATAAGTATGTGTACCGAAGGAGGTGCAGTATTTATAAAAGAGAACATGGAAGAAGCCAATTGTAATAGACTAATAGTTTGTGCTTGAACCCCAATAACACATGAACCCGTATTTAAGAAGGTTCTGGAAGGAATTAATATTGATCCATCTTATTTAGAATTTTGCAATATTAGGGAGCATTCATCATTAGTCCATATGCATGATAAAGAAGGCGCATTAAAGGTGGCAAAAGATTTGCTTCGTTCAGCTGTAGCAAGAGCTTTAAAATTAGAAAGAGTTCTAATTAGAGAGGTTGATGTAATCGATAAGATACTAATCATTGGTGGAGGAGTTGCTGGTTTAAAGACTGCTATTGAATTAGCAGAAGAAAATTTCGAAGTATTTTTAGTGGAAAAAGAACCCACAATTGGTGGGAAGATGGCGATGCTTGACAGAACATTCCCTACTGACGATTGTAGCATTTGAATTTTGGGACCTATAATGCTAGATGTTGCCCGAAATGAAAAAATAAGATTATTTACATATTCTGAAGTATCAGATATATCAGGATATATAGGGAATTTTTCTGTTGAAATTACTAAAAAGCCAAGATATGTGAAGGATATTTGCAATGGCTGCAGTGCATGTATGGATGTTTGCCCCGCGCATGGTTATAACGAATTTAATCTTGGATTAAATCCTAGACCTGCGATTTATATTAGTTTTCCACAGGCAGTTCCTTCACTTGCCCAAATTGATATGGATAAATGCATCAAATGTGGTTTATGCATTGAGGCTTGTGAGTTAGAAGCAATAGATTTTGACCAAAAAACTGAAAAAATAAATGTAGAAGTGGGAACAATATCTGTAGCTACTGGTTGGGACGAATATATTCCAGAGGATGGTTATTTAGGATATAATAAATATGATAACGTGATTACTCAATTACAACTTGAACGAATTTTAGCACCAAATGGGCCAACAATGGGGCAACTTGTAAGACCATCTGATGGAAAGGAACCCAAAAGGATTTTATTTATACAATGTGTTGGCTCGCGAGATCTTAATAGAAACGTATATTGTTCAAGTGGAGTATGTTGTATGGTAAGTATAAAGAATTCAAAACTTATTAAACAGCATTACCCAGATGCAGATATTACCGTTGCTTACATGGATATACGTGCATCGGGAAAATATTATGAGGAATATTACACTGCTTCTAGAATAGCAGGTGTAAAGTATTTAAGAACTAATATTTCTCGAATTGAAGAGGTTTCTGAAACGAAAAACTTGAAAATTTTAGTCCAAGATACATTAAGAGAATCTTTAGGTGTTCAAGAGATGGAATTTGATTTAATTATTCTATCTGCTGCTATGATACCTAATTATGATATATTATCGCTGAATAAAGTATTAAAATTGGAAGTTTCTCCGGATGGTTTTTTCAAAGAAACACACGCAAGATTAGAACCAATAAATACTAAAATTCCAGGTATATCGCTTGCAGGTGTTTCTCAAGGTCCAAAGTCTATTGCTGAGTCGATTATGCAAGCCGGGGGATCCGCATCATCAGCGGGTAAATTAATGACACGCAAAAAATATAAAATAGATCTGATAATTGCAGAGGTCGACAAGGAAAAATGTAGCAAATGTGGGTTATGTATTTTAAACTGCTCATATAATGCTATTAATATGACGGAAGATGGAGCTGAAGTTGATGAAATTAACTGTCGGGGTTGCGGTTCATGCCTTTCAAATTGTCCAAGTGAGGCAATAACTTTAAGATATTACAGAGAATCACACTATGAAGCCCAAATTGATGCAATATTAAAGGAGTTTGAAGAGGTGGCATAAAAAGATGGAAGATTTTAAAATTTTAGCTTTTCTATGTTTGAAATGAGGTTATGGAGCGGCAGATATGGCTGGAACGATTCGTGCACAATATCCTACCACAATTAGACCAATTAGAGTAAACTGTACTGCAAGAGTAACTCCAAGTTTAATCATGAGATCAATTGGTAATGGAGCCGATGGAGTATTGGTAATTGGGTGATATCCAGGTGAATGTGATTATGAAATTGGAAATAAAGTTGCTTTAAAAAATGTGGAATATGCACAAGAAATCTTAAAAACTATTGGTTTTAACCCAGAGAGAGTATTAATGGAGTATTGTAGCTCAGCCGAAGGAGATAAATTTCAAAAAACTGCAATAAATACTTCGGAAAAGATTAATAAACTTGGAAAAAATCCCCTCAACAAATTAAAAACCGAATAGAATGAATAATATGAATAAATTCTAGTTGTATTATGACTTCCTATTGCAATAGGATTCGGAATTACACTTTTTTAATTTTTATGGAAATATTTAAAAAAACTTAATGAAAATTAGTGTTAAGCAATACGAAAGAAATTATTATTGAGAATGATAAAATTGGTGAAATTAAAGCAGAATTATTACTAGATAAAAACCCAAAAACATGTAAAGCAATTTGGGACAATTTACCCTTAAAAATATCATTATCACGGTGGGGTGATGAATTATATGGTTCAATTCCTATAAAAATTGAGAGAGAAAACGCACAAGAAGATTGTGAAGTTGGTGATGTAGCTTATTGGATTCAAGGAACTGGATTTTGTATTATGTTTGGATTGACTCCAGTTAGTAAAGGGGATAAACCGAGAGCTATTTCACCTGTAAATGTTTTTGCAAAAATTGAAGGAGATATTTCAATCTTCAAACAGTTTGAAACATTTGAAGGAACTGTTAAAAAAGGGAAATAATTAGCTTTTCTATAAAAAATCTGAATATTATGATTTTTTATAAAATTTAAAAAAGGAAATATTCTTATTTTTTAATAATTTATTCATTCAGCAAAGTCTTCCGATGAAAGAGAGAGATAAACAAAGCTTAATCGAATCTGCAAATAAAAAATTAAATAAAGCAGAAAGATTTTTCGAAATAGAAAATTATAATAAAGCTGCGAAACATTTCATTAAAGCTGGAGAAGATTTCTATAAAGTTGGGGAATATGATGCTGCAGAAAAAATCTTTTTAATGGTAAGTAAATCTTATGAATATAGTCAAGAATATGAGAATATATTAACCTATTACAGGAAAGCAGCCAATGCCAGTTTAATGATAGATGAGTTTAATAAAGCAGGACGAAATTTTCAACTAGCAGCGAAATATGCTTTAAAAAGAGAAAAGAGTAAAGATCGAGATTTTGATGCATTGTTTTGTAGTAGCTTTTCATATTTCTGTTATTTCTTATTGGGACGACAAGATGAAGGATTAAAATATATAAAATCAATAAAAGTCAAGGTGGATATGGATTCTTTTAGAGAGAACATATTTACTCAACTAATAAAAAACACAACAACTGCAATTATTGAAAAAAATATTAAATCCTTAAAGGAAATTGAAAATAATTTGGAAGAGTATAAATTTAAAAGTGGAGAAATACGATTAATAAAATTTGTATTACTTTTAGCCTATATTAATTTATCAATAAAAAATCAGCTAAATTTTCAAAAGAATAATTTCACAACTGATGAAAAAATTGATTGTTCTCTTGATATTGATACAAAACTTTTACTTAATTTAACAGAAGATAAAGGTTTGAATTTTGAAATTAAAAAGCTAACTTTTAATAATATTAGAATTGCCCATTCAGATAATTTATCAATAATTAGAAAGCCAAGATTACCAATTGAATTGAATAAAGGAGAACATATTAATTTAAAGTTTAAAGCCGTTTCAAATTTTCCTGATCCAGAATCATCTTTTGGTCCAATATTAATAACATCAAATATAAATGATTTTTTAACATTTCATATTAAATCAAAATCACAGCATTTAAACATTAGTTCTCCTCCTACACAGCTTGGAGTTTATTTTAAAAATTTAAAAACTCCATTAATAAATCAGACTTTTCCATTGGAAATAACTGTCTCTAATAAAAGCACCGGAGAAGCTTTAGAAATCGAAATTGAACTAGAATTCCCCGAGGAATTAAAAGTTATACGCGGGACAACTAAGAAACAGCTATATTCAATCAGACCAAATGAAGATATAAGATGGGAAATTCAAATTAAGCCACTTGAACCAGGTGAATTTGAAATAAATACAACAGTAAAATATAAAGACAGTGATAATAACATTATTGGTCCAAAATCAAAAGTATATCCAATGAAAATAAAGCTATAAAAATTGTTTAAAAAATAAATTTTTTCGTGTTTTTTTTATATTTTAAACACGCTCAATTATCATACCTCCTAAAATAACCGGGCTTGATGCGTTGAAAAGTTCAGTTGCTTTCTCTAATTTTGAATTATCTTTCGCATAAATTTTAAAAATTAGATCTCCTTCTTTAACCAGCGCACCAATTTTTTTGAAGAGTTCGATCCCGGCTGATTTTTCTTGTGGACAGCCAGCCGTTTTAGCAATTTTATTAATTATTGAATTATCAATATCGGTTACATAGCCTGATTTGGCTGAGAAGAATTCTGCTTCTAAGGGACCTACTTCAATATCTTCAGGTTTGATATTTGGATTTCCCTCTTGGATTTCTATGATTTTCTTCATTTTTTCTAATGCTTTTCCGGATCTTAATATATTTTTTGCCATATGTTGTCCAGTTCCTTGTTGGGCTTTTCCACCCATTTCTAATAGGATACCCGCTAAATCAGTTGATTTTTCAATTAAAGAATTTGGTCCTTTTTTATAATCATATAAAAGGTATAAGGCTTCTCGTGCTTCTATTGCTGGACCTACACAATGTCCAATAGGTTGGATTGCATTTGTTAAGGCACATTCCGTTTCAATTTTTACTTTTTTTGAGATTTCTTTAAAAAATAACGCAAATTTACGTCCTTCATCTGCATTCTTAAATTTAGTACCTTTTCCGCAAGGAATATCTAAAACAAGCTTTTTTACACCCATAGACATTTTTTTTGCAAGAATTGACGGAATCATTAATCCAAATGGATCTAAGTGCAATTTTTTCTCAATTTTAATCAAGAGCGAATCTGCTGGGACTGTTTCAAGATGCCCCCCCCATATAATACAAGCACCATTTTTTTTAACCATTTCTTTAACTTCATCAGATTTAAATTTAACTGGAGCAAGTGTTTCCATTGAATCAGCAGTACCAGAAGGGGATGTGATTGCTCTTGTAGAAGTTTTTGGAATAATCAACCCAGCAGCTGCAACTATTGGGACAATTATTAAACTAACTTTATTACCTGGAACTCCACCAGTGCTATGTTTATCATACACATCTGAACCAAAATCAAATATATTTCCTGTGCTAACTTCTGCTAGTGTTAAACTTACAATTTCTTGATTCATCAATCCATGTATCTTTACTGCAGTAACAAATGCCGCTAGTTCTACATCTGATAATCTTCCATTAACTATATCGTTAATAATTTCATTAATTTCCGATGCAGATAATATTTTCCCTTTAACCTTCTTTAAAATACAATCATAACTTATTGAAGACATAAAATCATGTTAGGTAATGAATCGATTATATTATATTAATATAAATGGATTCAATAATTTAATATTGCCGTTAGAGAAAAAAATAGACAATTTAATGTATAATTAATTATTTAATCGTTCCAATCGTTATAGTTGGATGCATTTATTGAAAGAGAGGTTAAAATTAATCGTTCTAGTACTAATAATGTACCTATTTTATTAATATCAAATTTAAAAAAAAATTATAATTCGATTAATAATTTACCCAGATTCCTATAAGTGTGCCATATAAAAAAAACAATATTGGCAAAAACACTATAATAATTATAATTATTAAAATATATTTTAAAGAACTACGAGAAATATGTAATTTTTTACCAATTTTATATCGATGGTAAATATTTATACAAATTATAACACCAAGTATTGAAAGGGTTATCATCCAATAATATATTAAATAATATGCCACAAAAGCTATAAGTGCAATAAGATATGGATAAATAAATAAGCTTGCAATAATTGCTCCAACTGTTATAATTAGTAAAATAATAATCTGAATATCTTTTTTTTCTATTCTATCTGAAGACAATAAATCATACTCTTATTTTTTATAAATTTTATATTTTTTTTTTGTTTATAAAATTTTTCTTTTCCATTTTTTATCTAGAATTAAAGATTAAATTTTAAAGTTTCCAAATTCCTTAATATTGCCAAAATGATGAAGTTTATACAGATTATTGGTAGAATTGTTTAGATTTGTTCATTCAGAATTTAATATAAATTGGATAAAATCATTAGGAAATAGTAAAAAATTTTTAAAAATTTTTTTTCTAATATCGGAAAAGATACGAAAAATTGTAATTTGCAAAATTGCTCAAAAGATTCTATTTTATTTGAAATATTTTTTTTAAATTTTATCAAAGTTTAGTAAATATTATTAAATTGATTAGGAGTGATGTTTTTAACAATCTTCTTAAAAATATCTTGAAATTTAAAATACAGCATTTTAATTTAATTGAGTTTGCAATTAAATGAAATTGATTAAAGAATAAGTTAAGAATTTAATTAACAATTTTTAAGTTTAAACAACTAAAATTGAGTGTTTTTTTCTAACTCATTTTATTTTTAAATCTATAGTTTTAATCGCATTAAAACATATATCCAAACAACCGTTGAGAATTTCAGAAGAACATTTTTCAGGAGAATCTTTTATCGAATGAATAACTTCACAATCCTTAACTGAATGAAAACAGCATATTTGAAATTTTTTATTAGTTTTTTTTACAAACGATCGAAATGATTTATGATCACTATCAATTCCAATTTTTTTCCTGTATTTTATTATACAGATATTCAATCTTTTTGCAGATACTTCAAGAATATCATTCAAATGATTATTAATTTTTCGTTTTTTAATTAAGCCAATTTTATCTAAAAGTCCAATATAGGTTCCTACCATATCAATGTTAATATTAAAAGAATTGTAAAGATCAAAATCTTGATTTAATTCATCAAAATATCTCTCACAGAATTTTTTTGAGCCTTTTAAACCAAATTCTTCAGCACCGCACCACAGAAACAGAAGATTTATTTTTTCGGGAGGATATTCTTTAAAGAGTTTTGCCAATTCAATCAAAATAGCAACCCCACTCGCATTATCAATCGAACCAGTTGATTCACTCGTTTTAATACGTGAAATAAAAAAAAAAAATGGTAATATTATACATATTCCAATTAAAGAAGATGCTCCAATAAATAATTTGAAAAATTCACTAATAGACCACTCAAAATAAGATCCAATATATACAATTGATGAAATAATTATAATTAATAAAAAATAAGGTGTTATAATAATTGTTAATAATAAATTTAAAAATCTCTGCCATTTAAAGGTAAATTTTGACAAAATAGAATCATAGTGAGCTGAAAAAATAACTAAAGGTCGCTTTAATTCATTATTTTTTGCCGGTATTTTTGCTATGATATTACGTGATTTTTTTTTTCTTATTAATGAAATATTACGCATTTTATTAGACATAAATCTTAAAACGAAATATATTATTAAAATCAGAATCAAACGTAGAATGAACAAAAAACTTAAGATAATTATATATATTATTCTTATTAATAAACGATTAGGACTTGTCCATTTAAAATATTCAATATTGGTTTCAATATTTTCTTTTGTTAATTCTTTTTCGATATAATTAATAGTTTTTATTTCTCCCACAGTTGAAGCTGTACGATTAAAAGCTAAAGATTTGACATGTATTATCGTTGCTTTATCATTAAATGATTTTAAATTTGAAATAGACATAATAATTTATTCGAAAAATGAAAATTTAATTTTCTTCATAACTGTACTTATAAAAATAAGGCTTAATTTTAATTTTTTCAATTAAAAATTGTAAGAATTAAAAAATACTCGATTATAAAGAAGTGTGCATTTGTAATTTATTAATGAGTTTTTAATTTTAGCGTCGAAAAATAAAGAAAATAAAATTTAATCGAAAATATAACCTACTCGTTTGTAAAGTTATCCATGTTATTTAGTCTGATTGCACCATATATAATGTTCTCCACCGAGATGTATCTTTTTAGGGACATCTTCACTGCATGCCATAGATTTACCTTGTTCGAGATATTTAGGGCATCTTGGATGAAAAGGGCATCCGGAAGGCGGATTAATTGGGCTGGGAACATCACCTTCTAAAATAACTCTGCTTGTTTTTGTAGTAGGATCAAATGTAGGTCGGGCAGATAATAATGCTCTGGTATATGGATGTGTTGGATTGTAGAAAACTTCTTCAATTGTTCCAGTCTCCACAAACTTGCCTAAATACATTACAGCAATTCTATCAGCTACGTGCTGTACTACGCTTAAATCGTGTGTAATAAATAATAAAGATAAATTAAACTTCCTCTGAAGATCTTTTAATAGATTTAAAATTTGAGCTTGAACAGATACGTCAAGGGCAGAGGTTGGTTCATCTAAAATAATAATCTCCGGATTACACGCTAGAGCTCTGGCAATTATGATTCTTTGTTTTTGACCTCCAGAAAATTCATGTGGATATCTATCCAAGTGTTCCATTTTCATGGAAACTGTTTCCAGAAGTTCAAGAACACGCTTGCGAATTTCCCTCGTTTTCTTCATTCTTTCTAGAATTCTAAGAGGTTCTCCTATAATATTAACAATTTTCCAGCGTGGATTTAATGAGGCATCAGGATCTTGAAAGACCATTTGAATTTTCTTACGCAAATCATTAGTAAAATTGTTATCGATTCTTACTCCTTTATAATAAATTTCTCCCGATTTCGCAGAAACTAAATTTAGAATTGTGTTACCTATTGTTGTTTTACCACATCCACTTTCTCCGACTAACCCCAGAGTTTCTTTATTATATAGGTTAAAAGTAACTCCATCTACAGCCTTAACTTCTGCAATTTTTCTTCTAAAAAGACCACCTAAAACCGGATAATAAGTCCTAAGATTTCTTACAGATAAAATAACTTCTGGATCTCTATCTGAATCTTCTGTTTTCTCTTCAATAAGTGTCATTTTTTTTTCCTTTTATTTCTATTATTGATATATTATTATAATTTTATACCTTATAGGATTCTAAATCTTCTTCTTTATACCATTGATATTTTGGAGAATTTTTATATTCAGGATCGAAAAGATGGCAAGCAATGAAATATTTATTTTCTATTTCGAAAAATCTTGGTCTAATTTTATCACAAACTTCCAACCGATAATCACATCTAGGATGAAACCTACACCCCATAGGTGGATAAATTAAGTTTGGAACCATTCCTCGAATAACTAGTAATTCTTGATTTCTTTTGTCAATGCTTGGAATGGCCCCTATCAATCCTTTAGTATATGGATGGAGTGGATTCTTAAATAATTTTTCAGCTGTTCCGTATTCTACAATGTTTCCGCTATACATAACGGCGACTCTATCACACATTTCCGCAATAATTCCTAAATCATGTGTAATCATGAGAATTGATGTATTGAATTTCTTTTCTAGATTTTTCATTAAGTCAAGAATCTGGGCTTGAATAGTAACATCTAAAGCAGTTGTTGGTTCATCTGCAATTAATAGTAGAGGGAGACATGAAAGTGCCATTGCAATCATTATACGCTGTCTCATACCACCGCTTAACTCATGTGGATATCTATTTAGGATCCCCTTCGCATCTGCAATTCCCACCTCTTCAATAATATTTTCTGCCTTTTCTAGTGCACAATCTTTCAATTCTATTTTCTTTGGTATTTTTTTTGCGAGTTTTTTAATTTTATCTTTAAAATCTATATTTTCTTCTTTTGTTAAATGATTTTTATTTTTATTAAATTCCTCTTTTAATCCTTTTAATTCTTGAACTAAATTTTCCCTTTCTATAAGGCGCTGATCTAACATTTTATTAAGATCCTCCTCTTGATGTAATAAAAATACTTCCGCTATTTGGTCACCAACCGTAATCACAGGATTAAGTGAATTTAGAGGATCTTGAAATATCATAGTAATATCGTTACCCCGGTGCTCTCTCATTTCCTTTTCAGATAAATTTAATAAATCGACACCATTAAACTTTATTGTTCCTTCAATAATTTCTCCTGGAGATCTTACAAGACGTAAAATGGAAAGAGCTGTAACGGACTTTCCGCACCCAGTTTCACCGACAAGTCCAAGAGTTTCATCCTTAAACATCTTGAATGAGACACCATCTACTGCTTTAACAATTCCTTCTTCGGTATAAAAGTATGTTTTTAGATTTTTAATTTCAAGTAGGTGTTCTGATTCTTCCTCTATAACTGAATCTGCTGGATTCTTTTTATTATTTAGACCGAGCTTCTTATTTTTTTTCGTATGAATCATTTTCCTCTTTTTTTCCCTTTTTTCTTTTTTTTTTTTTTGCACCATAAATATTTCTTAATCTTGGATCCAGGGCATCTCTTAACCCATCGCCAAGCAACATAAAACCCAATACAGCTAATAAAATCATAAAACCAGGCCAGAAAGCTCCCCAAGGTGCTTCATATAAATGAAGTCTTGCATCAGCGATATCATTTCCCCATTCAATTAATTGAGGATCACTAAAACCTAAAAAGGCTAATCCTGCTAAACTTAATATAATTCCACCTATGTCAAATGTGAATGAAATTATGACTGGTTGGATACAATTCGGTAGTATATGTTTAAACATAATTCTCCAATTTCCTGCTCCGGTTACTTTTGCAGCTTGAACATAAGGTAAGTCTCGAGATTGTACTACTGAACTCCTAATTAATCTTGAATAATAAGGAACACCGATAATTCCATATGCTAGCATTATATACTCCATATGCTGGCCCCACATTGCGATAAATACCATCGCAAGAATCAGACCTGGAAATGCAAGTAAGATATCCATAATTCTCATGATTATTGAATCTGCCCATCCACCATAAAATCCAGCAATCACCCCAAAAATAACCCCAAATATTAAACTAAATAATATAGAAGGTAGAGCAATTGTTAAAGAAGCTCTAGCTCCATAAATTATTCTCCCTAAAATATCACGCCCTAAACGCCCTTGACCTAAAAGATGGGCTGGAGATGGTGGATCATAATTTCCTGGGGCAATACCGACTAATACATCAAAAGTATAGGGAGAAAACCATGGTGCAAACACGGCTATAGTAACAATAAAAAAGATAAGTAACATTCCAAAGATAGTTAATGTAGATTTCATTCTCCGAATGAATTTTCTTTTACTTATTTTCTTTTCATATTCAATCTGTCTGATTGATAATTCTTCTAATCTTGAAGCCGGTATGAGAAGGAATTTAACATTTTTCAAAATCCAAGAGAATATTTTTTTAATAATATTGTCTTTTCCTTTTGATTTTATTTCTTCTTCAATTTCTTGTTGCGTATTTTTTTTCTCCATAATTATCCTTCCATCAATCTTTTTTTAATTTGTAAATTTTCACTTATTCAATATCTTATTCTTGGATCAATAAATCCGTAGACAAGATCGGTACATAAATTTACAATAACAAATGCTATTGTAATACAAAATACTACTGCGTTTAATATCCAGTAATCAAAATTAATTATAGCAACTATTATTAAGGCTCCAATGCCGTTTAAGTTAAAAGTTGATTCGGTGAGAATCGCTCCCCCTAATAAATATCCAAAATTTAATCCTATAACTGTTATTGTAGGGATCATAGCATTTTTAAGAGCATGTGTATTTATTACATCTTTTTCTTCACATCCTTTTGCTCTTGCTGTTCTTACATAATCTTGTTCCAAAACTTCTAACATGCTTGATCGAGTTTGTCTTATAATTCCAGCAAGGGTTATAAATGATAAGCAAGCAACAGGTAAAACTAAATGATATAAATAGTCCCAAATCAAATAGATTTGACCAGATAATATAGAATCAATTATTCTGAAATGAGTAATAATTGGAGGATCGCCAATACCCGGAGTTTTATAATTAAGACCTGGAAATATGGGTATTAAGTAACCAAGAATATATCGTAAGATCATTCCCATCCAAAATACAGGTACGGCTACTCCAACGAGGGCCGTTCCCCTCAATACAGTATCCTTAGGATTATTTCTATTGGTAGCTGATATTACACCCGTTTTAATTCCGATTACTGAGGATATAACAATCGATAATATTGTAATATCGAAGGTCCTTCCAAATCTATCTAAAACAAGATCCCAAACTGGTGCGCCTCTATTAACAGTCACAGAAACGCCCCAATTACCTATAAATAAATTACCTAAATAAACAAAAAATTGCTCTATCATTGGTCGATCGAGTCCGAGTAAGTGTTGTACTCTTAGATATTCTTCATTTGTCCAACGATCCCCTAAATAGGCTGCAACTGGGTCCCCTGGCATTAATCTAGAAAGAATAAAGGTTAGAGTTATAACTCCAAATAATACAGGTAATAGCGTTACAAATCTTCTTATAATATATTTAACCATACTCATAAATTAGTAAATCACCTTTACTTTTTTCATTTCTTTTTATATATCCTCAATTTTTTTCAATTTTTCAATATATTTTTTATACTTCTCTTTTATAATCGAAGCCACAACGGCAGTAAGGAAATTAATAGCCAATATCGACAAAATTGTTAAATAACTCTCAATTCGAATGAAATATTGACCAATAAAAGTTACATCAAGATCATTAAGAAACCAATACCAAATCCATGACATAATGATTATGAAAGGAGTTAACCAAAGACTATTTCTTACTCCATATTCAAAGAAATCTTCTCTAATTACCATAAAAAATACAATAGCAATGAGAATTACTAATGAAATTACTGTGGTTGGATTGAATAAAATTTGATATAAAAATAATAATTCTTCCCCGATATTTTTAAGAAAGATATTACATATGAATCCAAAAAATACAAAATGAATCAATATAAGTGCTAGCAAAAAATTACTTTGCCTATTTAAATCAATTTCCATCTTCCAAATTTTCATAATAAAATCTCCAAATCAAAGCGTTTTAATTCAAAATTTTTTAAAATCTTCCCAAATTTGTCCTTTTTAATATTGGATCTTTTATTAATTATACTATTATTATTCCATATTTTTAAGTCAATAGTATTTTGAGAATTTTCCATAAGTAATTTTTTATTATATGAGAAAACATCAATAATATCATCATAAATTAAATATGGGACAAAATTCATAAATCTTTTTTTATCATTCTTTAAATCATTAACATCAATAGAGACAATTTCCGGATAATATTGATTATTTTTTTCTTTATAAAGTTTTACAGTTAGTTTTGATTCTTTATGGATAATTTGAAGTTCATTTCCTTCAATCCTTCTCTTAAAGTAGCTAATAACATTTTCACAATATTTTATGTGCTCTAAATGATATTCCTCGTTTTTATAGTCAATACACTTATTTTCACAGTAAGCATAAGATTTTAGGAATTTTGAAATTAAAAATGTAAAATCCTTTGTTAAACTAGGAATTTCTGCTTTTAACGCGAGGGAATTTTCAAACCAACGAGTTATTATTTCTTTGTTTAGGTTTAAAAGGGTTTTTTCTTGAAATTTTTTTTTTGCAAAATTTATTAAATTTTTTAATCCAGTTAATAAAAAAGATTTCATATTCAATACTAGAGCCAACTTGTCAATTAATCGATTTATTTTAGTAATATCAGGTAAAATGAAAAATGTTGATTCTCCTTTAACTAATTTATCAATTCTCATTGGAATTGGCATTATAGGAATTTTAAAAATTTCTGTGCCAAATATGTCGAAATAAAAACCCACTGGTGCAAGATCACTTTTAAAAGTCTTGAAAATTTTTTTAGCGGTCATGAAAAAAACCAGTAAAATTATTTATTTTAAAATATGTTAAAAAAAAAAAGATTATATATTTTATTTTTTTTCCTATTTGATTGATTGTTTTAGACGAGATAGACACTATGAAACAGGTCCTTAAATGGATTATCAACGAATCCTCTCACATTCGGTGCCATACAACGTGGGACATGAGAGACATAGCCATAAATCCATGGATATACTACTTCAGCACTGCGTTTTTGAATCTTGTGATATAACTCTGCTCTTGCTGTTTCATCGGTTTCTTCTAGAGCTTCTTCCATCCATAGTTGTAGCACTGGATCATTAATCTGTGCGAAATTAGACGCAACTGATCTATTTGTCATCAAATAACCAACAAAATTGCTTGCATCGGCATAATCAGGAATCCAACCGATCCACCCAAGTTCCAGCATATTTCTATGGAGACCAGCTACTTCGTATCCTCTATAAAGATATTCGTGCCAAGTCATACCAGCATCTTCTATTTTGACCCCAATTTGTTTAAAATTGGCTGTTATTAAAATCAATATATCTTCTCGAACAGGATTACCTATGTTATATGAAAAATTATAAGTTGCAAGAGGCGTTCCATCAGTTACTAGCTTTTCCCAATCATTACCGGCACTGACATCACTGTTCGCAGTTAAGCTCGCCGTTCCGGGGAAACCCGCGTCTTTTAAGGCAGCTCTTGCGGTTGCTATATTATAGTCAGCAAGAGTGATATTCTCAGTGCTATAGTACTTGATACCGTCTGGAATGGGAGATGTCATTCTTACAGCATAACCCTGCATGATTTCATCAATAAGATACGTATAGTTAAAAGCGTATGACATTGCTTTTCTCATTTCTGGTGGCATCAATTCATGATTAAAATGTAAATATTGAATCGATAAAGATGGCGCTGATTCGAGTAATGCAACATTCGGTGCGTTATCGAATGTTTGAACCATTGCAGGCTCCGCTGAATCTATCATGGTAATATCTTCTGTTAATAATGCAGCGTTTCTGGCATCCGCATCAGTAATAACTGAGAAAACCAATAAATCTATTGCTGGTACATTACCCCAGTAATTTCGATTAGGAGGCATTAAACATTCAACTTCAGATTCATATGAAAGATATGTAAAAGGTCCAGTCCCGACTAGTGTATCTTGCGAAATATCAAGAAATTCACTCGCATTAGTAGCTTCAGGAGACATCATATATGCACTCCAAGAACTTAATAATGGTATCAGTACAGCATAGGGTTTATTTAATACAAGTCTTACTGTGTAAGTATCAACAACTTCAGTCCTATTAAGAATCGGTGAGCCATCCGGCCATTCCCATAATTCTGCCAATACACTTATATTCCTTAAATTATTCACTCTATCGAAATTCCACTTAACAGCTGCAGCATCAAAAACTTCACCATCGTGAAAATTAACACCTTGTCTAAGGATAAATGTAACTTCTTTGAAATCTGTACTGAATGAATAAGACGTTGCTAGTTTCGGTACAATTGGGTATTCTGGATCATTTACATCAACATCAACTAAACCCTCGCAAACTTGGTTAGCTACATCAATTGAAGCTGAATCCCACATATTATGAAGATCAATTTCATCAGGACCATACATTACTCCGAATACGAATGTACCACCTTTTGGTGTTTCCATATATATAAGAACGCTGGAAATACTTACTATTGCAATAACAGCTATTAGTCCAATAGCGATATATTGTATACTTCTTTTCATTTTATAATCACTTAATATTTTTTATTTTTTTATTAATAATAGTTTTAATTTTTTTTAATAAATTAGTGTTACACATGTGTAGATAATTAAGTTTATAAATTTTATCTTTTTTTTTCCTATCATTCAATGGGGATATATTAAATGAATTAGTTTTATGTAGTTCAAAAATATCAGATAAAGCACTTTTTTTTGATATTGGGTAAATATTCCCATTAATTTATCTCTACTTTTTATGAGATAAGATCTAATATTACTAAGAATCGGAATATTATTAAAATTGAATAAAATAAAAGAGAACGTTAGTTTTTATTACACTGCTGAAAATTTATCAAAAAAATATTATTAAAATCGAAAGAAATTTAATTTATTAATTTAACCTATTGTTCATAGTAAAGATTTTTAATTTCTTGAATTGTTGTTACTTGAGAAGGAGATTTATCATCTCTGAAGCGTAAGAAGACAGGAAATCGTACTGAAAAGCCTGTTTTAGATTCGGAAGATTTTCCAGCGTCAAATTTTTCACTTATTGTTATTTCATCACCAATAATTTCTATTACTACTTTAGGTTCAAACCAGATATCCGGCTCTTCCGTAGCGACAACATTTAATGGTTTTTTACCAGTCTCATACTCTTTCATTATTTCTAAGATATCATCCATAATTTCATCAGTAAATCCTGAAGCAATTCTTGTTAATGCCTGATAACCATCTTTTTCAGGGTTATAAACTGCACCTAATAATGTACCATATACTCCTTTTCTTCTACCACGACCCCAATATCCTCCAATAATTACGACGTCAATTGAGTCCTTCATTTTTCCTCTTTCTAAACTTTTTAATTTAATCCATAAAAAACCTCTATTTCCTGGTTGATAAATTGAATCCTCTTTAATGGATTTATTCATAATTCCTTCACAGCCTTTATCTCGAGATTCTTTGAAAAATTCAACCATTTCATCAATATTATTAATCTCTTTAGAAAAAACTGTCTGAAGTTCATCTCGTTTAGTAACAATTTCTTCTAACTTTTTTTTCCGTTCAAGAAAAGATAGACTAATATATTCTTCTCCTTCACACATTAAAAGGTCAAATAAAAAAACCGTTACAGGAATTTCTTTTGCCATTTTATCAATATCATATTTTCTTCTTCGTTTACTTAGTACTTGAAAGGGGAGCATCTTTTCATAGAAAGGATCCATTGCAACAACTTCACCTTCCAATATGGCCACGTTTGCTTCAATATTCGATTTAATAATTTCACACACATCGGGATATCTATCGGTTATTTCGAGTAATTGTCTAGAAAATAATTTTATCTCATTATTTTTTTTATGGATTTGAAGGCGTTCTCCGTCCAATTTCTGTTCTGCAATAAATTTTGGACCTAATTTATCCATAATTTCTGAAAAATCTAATCTACTAGCGAGCATCATACGTATTGGAACTCCATAGGTAATTTTTAATTTTTTAAGTGCATCAAGACCTTGAGTAATTAGCATTTGAGCGATTTCACCCAAATCGGGATGAATGTTGAATGCATATTCAATTATATCTCTATTTTTTTTATTATCGGTTAATCCTTCAGCTAATGCATCAATAATGGTCATTGTAGATACACCCATCCTTAATGTAGAAGTAATTATTCTAAGTAAAAACTTAGCCTCTAAAGGGGAGCATTTTCCAAGAAGACCCCTTAGAGATCTTAATTTTATATCTTGAGACCCTTTACCTGAAGCTTGTGATATCTTCATGAGCTCTGAATATATCTCCGAAATGTTTAATGATTTTATTTCTCCAAAGAGGGTCTGTTGTTGTTTCTTTTTTTTAAAAATGATCTCAGCTGCTGAACCAATATCACCTTTCTTTAATAAAATCTCTTTGATTCTCTCATAACCCAATCCAGAATGAGTAGATAATGCCTCAATGATCATTTTTTCAGCAAGTCCAATCTTAGGGAATTGTTTTATATTCGAAGTTAATTGCCCTTGAGAAAGGTATATTACTTTATCAAAATCTTCATACTTATTATTTTTCTTTAACTCTCGAAAAAAAGTTGAAAGAATATCTATCATCTCAAGTCTTTTGGAAGTCTTCTCAAGGGATGCAAAAATTTTTGTTAAATCCTTAAATTCCATCTTAAGAAGCCTTTTTTTAAAAAAATAAAGAAGAAATAAATTATTTTAAATTATTTTAACATTTTCGAAAGTTGTACAAATCTTTCTTGAATAGCTTTTTTTTTTTCAGGGTCAATTCCCTTGAAAGAGTTTGTTGAAAATTTAATAACTGTACCTTCGATTTGAAATTCACATACTGGTCCATCCATAATTTCGACTGCTATACTTCCATCATCCTTTTTACTTGCCCAGACATCATTAAACTCTTCTAAAATTGAAATTAGAACAAATCCAATTCTTGCATCAGAGATAGTTGGGATTTCTTTTAAGGGTGTTGGTTCTTCTTGAACTGTTTTTGGAGGTTCTTCAATAGGGATTTTTGGTTCTGGTGTTACAGTTTTAGGTATCTCCTTTTTAGGTTCATATTCTGTTGCTGGAGAAATAATTTTCTCCTCTGTCTTTACAGGTTTTACTTCAGGTATAGAGACAGAAGGAACTGCTGGTGTGGGTTTAGGGATTTCTTCAGGAGGTTTTTCTTTATCAACGATACTAAAGGAAATAATATTATCTCCAATCTCTTGGTATTCACGATCTAACAATTTTTGTAATTCTTCATTTACAACATCTGTTTCAGGATCCCTACCTATTTTTCTTTCATCAATTTCAATCAATTGCTTAATATCCCTACCCAGAATAGATTTTCCAATTTGATAACCATGTCCCTTAAGTGCTTCTGCTTGCCTTAAAGCTACTCTACGGGAGACCAAATTTTGCCTTTTCCCATGCCATAACCATAATTTAAGGTTCTCTTCGTCTAAGACAATAATAGAGCTATCAGAGATAAGATTTTCTTTACCCCACTTGATTGGAGTAGAAACTCCACCTTCTTCAACTTTAAACATCAATAAATATGCTCGTGATCCAGAAATTTTAAAACACCTGTTATTATTTATGTTTTTACGATTATTTTTTAGATTTACTATTATAATTAATATTAATTTTATTATAGTTAATTATTATTATAAAAACATTTAAAGATTAAAATTACCAATATTGAAATAATTGTTATTGAGCGAAAACTAAAAAATTGTGGTATCATAAATGGATTTAGAAAATTTACTTAGAGAAGATTTTGACAAGATAGAACAATATTTACCAAGAGAACAACCATTTGAAGCAGATTGGTTGGAATTAAACATAAATCAGAATCCATATCCCCCACCACGGGTAATTTTAGATGAAATTAAAATGGCTGTTAATGAAAAGTTAAGATTATATCCCGAACCAACTGGAAAAGATTTAAGGAAAATGATTAGTTCAGTTTTTTTAGTAGATAAAAAGACTCTAACTAATCCTAATAATATTTTTATAGATAATGGAGCCGATGGAGTTTTGGAAAATATTATGAAAACCTTTATCAATCCAGAGGATCAAATAATTTATTTTTATCCGACTTATGGTTTATATAAAACATTGAGTTTGATTTATAAAGCTAAGAAAAAAGAAATAAAATTAAACGATGACTTTTCAATTCCCGAAAGTGCATATTCACTAAAAGGAAAATTAATATTCATTAATTCACCAAATAATCCAAATGGAAAAGCATTCTCAAATGATGTAATTTCAAAAATTTGTAAATATTTTCCTGGAATTGTTGTTATCGATGAAACTTATGGTGATTACTGTCAAACTTCCGCTTTACCATTATTAAAGGAATTTAAGAATCTAATAATTGTCAGAACATTTTCCAACTCGTTTTCACTTGCTTCTATGAGAATTGGATTCGCTGTTGCAAATGATAAAATCATTAAAGCAATGAATAAAGTTAGATTACCCTATAATGTTAATTATCTTGCGCAGATTGCCGCTATATCTTGTATAAAACATCGAGATTTGGTCTTTAAACAAAACCAAAAGGTTATTTCAGAAAGAAAAAGATTATCAGAAACATTATCTAAATACAATGGAATAAGTGTGGAACCATCAGATGCAAATTTTATATTCGTAAAATTCTCAGATAAAAGTATTTGTTTAAAATTTATATGGGATTTGAAAGAAAAAAAAGTATTAGTAAGACACATAAGTCAACCAGGATTATATCAATATATGAGAATTACAATAGAGACGCCAGAGAATAATAATAAATTTTTAGAGATATTTAATGAACTCACAAAAAAATATTTATAATAGTAATTAAAAAAATCGATAAAGAGTCATTAATTCATGCTTTTTGGAAGAGAATTAGAAAAAGTAAAATGTCCAAGTTGTGGATATGTAATAACTAAACCATTCCCAATGGATCAATTATGTCCAAATTGTAAAAAGTTTCTTCCAAATTTATTTGAGATCGTAGCAAAAGCAGAAGAAGAGAAAAAATTAATAAAAGGGATTCCAAAAGAAATTCAAAAAGTGATAAAGACTCCAGCATCTGAACTTTCTAGTAAAGTAAAGGTGAAAAAAAAAGGGGTTAGGATAATAGAATTGTCTAATAATGAAATTGAAGTTAAAACAGGAGAAGAGTATATTAAATTATTAGGTATTATCACCCAAAATCGGAAACCCATATTTTGCAGTAATGAAAGATATAATTATTTACTTGAACTTGCTTGCAATCTTGATTTTATAGCAAGTAGTATTTTGGGTGGGGAATTAGACCAAATGATGTTAGAATCACTAGAGACTCAAAAAATGGAGAATTGTATTTTTGTAATAGATAAAAGTATAATTTATATACTATATGGGAAATTTCCGAATAAAAAAGGTTACTGGCTAATCGAACAAATGAAAAAAAACCTTGATGCTGCACTAAATGGCTTAGATCCAGATCAGTTAGAAAAAATTCAAACTCATAACATATCTCTGAAATTGGAATCTGCATTAAAATATTCTATACTGGAATATATTAAACTTCAAGAAGTATTTAGTGATAAAAAAATCCCATTTGTTGAGGATACATTAAAAGTTCATTATTTTGGATTATCATCTCAATCAATTGGGATTATATCATTATTATTAGGTGATGAATTACCAATTGTATATAAAGGACCAATTTCTTCTCCTCAAGAAGAATTAGAAATGAAAGAGACATTAGTAACTGCTAAAGTAGAAGCGATGGCGGCAAATACAGCTGGAAATACTGGTGCAATGCCTAAATGGATTGCAGTAAAATTAGGTTTTCAAAATTATCGTTTTTTAACATTTACAAAATTAGAAAACGAATACATTTTTAATATGTTGAGTGAAGGTAATATAGAAAAATTGGAAAAAGTGGAAAATCTATTGCAAAATATAGTAAAAGATACAGTAAAAAACAAATTCCACGGTGATTTAAGACCGTTTAATACATTAAAGACTGAAATAAAAAGTTTTTTTGAAATCAAAGTATTTTCTTAACCAGATCCCAATTTGGGTATTAAATCTCTTATATAAAAAGATTAATCAACTCCCTAAAATAATCTTATACCAAAATGGAAATACTACTTAAAAAGAATAAATTAGATGTTAATTCTTTAATCTTTCTTCCTTCCTTTAAATTTTAATGAATAGAAGGTAATTATAAAAATTGTAGAATATACTAAAATTACTAGTAATAGATACCACCATTGTGTGAAAATAGCCGAAACCCAATCTTGATGGGCAATTGGAAATATAATAAAACTCTCCATAATTAAAACCAAGATTAGCCATAATGGTGTCGTTGAAATGCTGATAAGGAAGCCGATAAATCCTAAAATTATCCCAAATAATACATCGATGAAATAATGTGAACCAAGATAGATTCTACTAAAACATACTAAAGAAGAAATTATAACTAAAAATGGAATAAGTATCCATAAATTTAATAAAAAAATAATTGCACAAGACATTGAAATTATGTTATAACAATGCCATGACGGGAAACTTGGGGAAAATTGTGGTCTATCCAAAAAAATGATTCTATCAATTTGTTGAAAAGGCCGTTTTCTTTTAATAATATATTTTAAAGGTACAACTAAATAGATTCCTGCTAATAAATTTCCTCCAAGAACGATGAAAATGTTTGGATCATACCATATAAATAGAAAAAATGCTAAAATACCTAGCCATACAGGTTCTTGACCAAAAAATGCAAAGAATTTAATGATAGGAGTTAAATAATCATTCTTAAAACTATTAAGTTTTAATGTTATTGTTTTATCAAATTGAATTATCTTCTTGAACATAATTTTAATAAAAATATCCGTATTTAATTTTTTATGCGTTAATAACAGAAAAAATTAAATCTTTTTTAAATAGTAATCTAATTATTTTAACTATATAATCTCTAGCTACAAATATTAAAAAATAATAAAAAAAGATTTAATTATTCAATTAATTTTGTTTTTCCAGTACCCCAAACGCCTAAAGCTACTCCTAACTCTTTGTGGTCTTTTGCATAATCTTTTACTTTTAACCCCTTCATAACAGCATCAATGGCTTGCCTAAAAGCTTTCGCTCCAGCAATAGGTCCATCAGGATGACTATGAATTCCACCACCCGATCCTATAAGTATATCTTTTCCTGCCTCTTTTATTGCTATATCAACCATTCCAGCTGTAATACCTCCAGAAGGCATTGGTAATGTAGGTTTGATATGTTGAAATGGAAATCTTAAAGCACGTAGAATATTTTCATAACGCTCATCTAAAATTTCCGCTTTTCCATATGGAGCTGGGACAACAACACTATCAGCACCGCAAATTCTCGGTAATTTTCCAAGGACAAGTATACTGCTTAGTCCATTCCATTCTCCACCCATTAAAGCTCCTGAAAAATCCATATGCCCCAGGATTGGTACTTTTATAGATGGATCTTCTGCTAACTTTCTTAGAACTGCATATCCAGTTGCTATAAAATTTACCATTATTGCATTTGCCCCTAACTCAATTACTTTATCTGCATATTCAAATATATCTGGAAGTCTATTTGAAATATTAATAGTATAGAGGGTTTTTTCACCTTTTTCTGAATCTGCACGATCTACTGCTTCCATTACAGCAACAATTCTATCTTCTAATGTATTAAATTCTGGATTAGAAATAAGTTCGTCATCTTTTACCACATCACAACCTCCAACAGCAGCTTTATATACTAGATCAGCGGCTACTTCAGCAGTATGACCAGTACATGGCTTAACCATATTATTTAACATTGGCCTTTCAGGAACTTTTAGAAGTTTTCGTATTCCATCTAAGCCAAATTTAGGTCCTTTAAATCCTTTTAACCATTCTTTAGGAAACGCAAGATCTACTAATTTTAGACCATGCGTAATAGAAATATTTCCAATTACACTGGTAAATAACTGAGGTATTTGTGGTCGAAAATTTACTATTGGAAAAGCGATTTGAATGCAATAATATCTTTCTTTAATGTCTTTTGGAACAACATATTCATAATATGGGAGCTCATAGACGCCTAAAACTCTCGCAACATGATGTTTTCTCACTTCAGCTGTTTCGGCAGGAACTCTTACCCATGTGCCTGTGGACTGTTCAATGGCAGCAAAACGTGCCAAATAATTAACATTTTGTCCCTTAGCCCGTTTAATAATGTAAGTCGCAATAATATATTTCTCTAAATCTATACCATCTAAGCCTATTGCTTCTGGGAGATCTAAATACTGTTCTGTAGAATCTTTTTCTGTCATATCAATTCACAATAAAAATAAAGAAAAGTTATTCAAAAATTTTTTCTTATTTATTTATTACTTTTCTTTCAAACGATTTAAAAATTTTAGAAATGAAATATAAAGGAACTTACGAATTTTATAGTACATTCATAGAAGGTTTAACTGATACAATTCCGATAACAATTCCTTTTAATTTGACACCATCAAAAATAAGGGCTCTAGTAAATCATCAATCATTACGATTTATTCACGCGGGAAATTGGTGGAATATTAAAAATCCGGAAAAACGGTCTAAAGAGTTAATTTTGGCTCAACAAATGAAATTAGCCAATGAAAATACAACGGGATTAATGTCAAAGAATATACAACCTGGGGATCAAGATTTGAAGGAGGAAGAAGATCGGCTAAAGAAAATTTATAGAAGACAAATAAATTATGATAAATTTTTATACTGGTTATTAGATTCCTCTGAACTAATTGATTACTATAATAAAAACCTAGAATATGCTAATTGGGCAAGAGAAAATAATAATTCAGCCATACCGATTTACTGCTCCATCCAAGTAATTAATTATGAATCTGCTAGAGAATGGTTTAAGAAAGCCTCAAGCAAAGGACATAATCATTTTTGTGTTGGTGTTAGTGAATTCTTAAAATATCCAAAATATAAGAAAGTAGGTATAAAAAGATTATTTGAAATTAGTTTAGGTATAAGAAGTGTAATAAATGAAAACGCTAAGTTGCATTTTAGTGGGGTTGCTAGCCATTATTTAATGCCCATTTTAGCCTGTCTTGGAGTTTCAAGTTTTGATGGGTCAACACCAGTCACATCCGCGCTAGCTTATGGAACAGTTTTTAATGAAAACGGATATGGCCTAAGGGCAAATGTTTTAAAAGATAATATCGAAAAAAGGGAGAAGTTTTTCGCTACAGCAAATAAATGTAAATGTGAGGTGTGCAATGGAAAAGATATTAAACAAATTGTAAATACCTTCTCTAAAGACAGAAAAACAAGAGTAATTCATAATATTTCAATTTGGAGAAATCTTGTTTCAGAACTAAATTCAAAAAAAAATAACTTAGATAAATTCTTGGAAATATTAGATTCAAGAATTAATTTGAAATATTTTAAAGATTTACTAAAAATTAAAGATGATATTTTAGAAAGATATAACTATTAAGTTGGTTCTAACAAATATTAAAAAAAAAAAAGAGAAAAATTGATTTATTATTTAAACTTATTTAGATTCCTGTTTTATTTTTTTCTTGGATTCCTTCCTTGCCATAAATGTATCTTCTAAAACATTCAAATATTCAATTAGGACTTGATTTGATTTTGACTTTGTCTTATATTCTTTCTTAATTGTATTAATTATATATTCTGGGAAGAATTGTTGCACAAAGAAATCTGACAAAAGAGTATAATACTCGTTTCCACTCTCATCTTGAAACACTTGAATCATCCTAGAGGACCAGAGTTTCTTAAGAACATAATCAACGTCATCTACTCCTTTTTTCTTGAGCTTTTCAAGATCATTTCTAGTAACTATTGTTTGCCGTAATAACTTTATTGTCTCATACACTGGTGGATCAATTAAGAGATCGATCAGAGTTAAATTATCATTTTCACTTAGTTTATATTCTTGAAAGAATTTCTTGCACTCTGTAACATAATTATTTGCCAGATTTGAAGGAAGACCATGACTACTAGGAGCCTTGATGAGTTTTACTGGAGGAATCCTTGAAAATAAAAGATCATGTGTCAAAAATACCAACTCAGAAGGCATACCCTTAACAGATGCCTCTTTTATGATTTCATTTTTAATTAAACTTGCAATAATCGCTTCTATATCAACGAATCCATGCTGATACTTGTCTTTTAACCAGACTAATAACTCCGATTTTGAGATTACACCTTCATCACGTAATCGATTTATTATTATTCTTTTAATCTCATCTTGATAAATAATTGCTAGTTTTTGCTCTAAATTTAATTTTGGATATACTGATAAGCGCTGAAAAATAGATGGAATTAAATTAATAAGATTTTCATTTTCAATATTGGCCAAAATTTGTCTCGAAACATCTGCTAATCCAGATTCATATAAATCTGGTTCATCCTCTAAACTCAATAGTAAAATGATGTAACAACCAGTTTCTTGTCCTGTATAGTAACTTGCAACGTTTAATGAGCCCACCATTAGACTTACCATTCCGGGTTCTCCAGTGTATTCATGAGTACTATAAACTTGCATTAAAGTTTTATCTCCAATTACAACTTCCTCTGGATATTTTGCAATAATTTGTGTACCGATACGCTCATCCCATTTCATTATAACTAATCCGACTGGCATTACTCTTCACTACCCCCCTCTTGATTTTCATCATATTCTTTTTCAATTTCAGGTTGTTCCTCTTCAATTTCCGATGGTTCTCTTTCAGGTTCTGGTGGTTCTTCCTCAACCTCAGGATATTCCCATTCGGGTTCTGGTGGTTCTTCCTCAACCTCAGGATATTCCCATTCGGGTTCTGGTGGTTCTTCCTCAACCTCAGGATATTCCCGTTCAAGCTCCGATGGTTCTCTTTCAGGTTCTGGAGGTTCTTTCTCAGGTTCTGGATATTCCCTTTCGGGTTCTGGTGGTTCTTCTTCAACCTCAGGATATTTCTTTTCAGGTTCTGGTGGTTCTTCCTTAACCTCAGGATATTCCTTTTCAGGTTCCGGTGGTTCTTCCTCAACTTCTGGATATTCCCTTTCAGTTTCTGGTAGTTCTTTTTTAATTTCTTCAAATTTTTTACCTTTAATACCAAGGGTATCTTCTATTGAGAGTCCTAATTTATCCCAAAGTGATTTCAACGAGTCAATAATATATTCTTGTTTAGTAGGCGCTTTAATTGAAGCAGGGATTGATTTACCTCCCTTTATTGCTTTTGACATAGATTTGGTTTTCTTTACAAAAGCAGGTATCTTCGCTTGCTGAACCACTCGATATCCAACAATACCTCCAACTCCAACAATAACAATTACCATAATCAAAATAAAGTAGAATAATGGCATACCTGGAAATATTTCTGGCATTCCCACAACTATTGTAACATCCATAGTATAATTAATATGATTAGATGCCCAGTATTTTATTTTTCCTGTTAAAGTTTGTGCAATTATAAAAGCATTTATCTCCGATGTTGTAAAATCATACTCATAGACCCCATCTCCATCATCGTCGGTGAAGGTATATATTGCATCTCCGATTGTAAGATTTACAATTGCACCAGTTAAATTTGTATTGTTTCTTGTTGGATCTGTTAATTTGAGCTTTATTGTTATGATATCACCCTGGATTGAATTGATCTGGGAACCTTCAACACCAACTAAATCTCTAGTTATTTCTCTTAAGTTAATCGAGAGAGATATAAGTGCTGTTGCATAATCATAATTATCCTTATCAAGTGTTACAAATAAAAGATAATCACCGACAGTGCGATTTTCGGTATTAAAGTCAAGTGTGTAATCTCCAGCACCCGTTTCATTAAGAAATCCTGAACCACTATCGATAACAGTCCCTAGCTCATCATAACGTTCCCAGAGATAGTAATGTGAATCTAAATCTGTAAGTATTTCCCCAGTAAGATTATCTCTAAAAGTAAATGTAAAGTTGTAAGGATCCTCAACATAAATCTCCTTATAAATCCGGTCAATTTGCGCTTTGTGATTTACGGTCGTTGGTCGTTTAATTATATTTATAAAGAAATTCTTAATAGTAGTACTAAAATTACCTTTTTGAGCAGTGAATTCAATAAGATATTTTCCAGTAGTTTGAGCTTTGGATGTATTGAAAAATAGTGTATAATAACCATCTAATTTAATTGGATCCTGTTCTATATCTACGCTAGCTGGTTCAAATGTCCATTTATATGAAACTGAAGCCTCTCCAATTAAATTTGTGGGTATTGAAGTTTCGTAGAATTTTACTGTTATGTTAAGATTTTCACCCCAGTATTCTGTAATTTCATTTGTATCATATTCTAATCCCGAAGAATAATTGTATATTTGCATGTCCGTTAATATTTCATTAAGAGCAAAAATAACTATTAATGGATTCGGGTTGAGATATCCACTTTTTGATCCTATTATTTTAACAAAATAAGTATTTCCAGCAGATAAAATTGATGTATCAAAAGTTAAATTATAGTTGGCAGTAAATTCCCTATCTAATTTTGTATATTCTGTTAATTCCGTTAATTCACTATCTACAACAGCAAATTTTATCGAATCCGCATCGGTGGGGGTGACAGTACCACTTATATTTGCTTGAAAAATTACTTTTACAACAATATTATCACGCCAATAGACATTACTTAAAGGAGCAGATGTTAAGCTGATAAAAGTTTTCCAGTCTTGAATATTTACATGAGCAACAGTTGTATTCCAAGATTCAGAAAGAAGCGTGAAGTTTAATCCTTCATTTGGTGGAGTCCACGGATCTCCAGGTGGACTAGCAAAATCATAATATGTTTTATTTATTTGTCGATATGATCCTGCAAACCATAATTTCATTGAATAATTTCCTTGATTATAGATATCCCCATAAATAAAGTGGATAAATCGAGCAGTTCCACCTTCTTGGACAGTAATATTTGCAACAGAAACATCAGAGCCCGCAGTTGCATTATAAATTTCAATAATTGCATTTTCTAACTCTCCTTGATATTCATCGCAGGCATTAAAATGAATAGTTGAGATATTTGCTATTATATTGAGTTTTGTGCTTTTAACATATGTAATATAAAAAGTACCATTATAAGGGCTCTCATTCTTTGCTCCCGCTTTTAATAACTCAACAAGAATTTTTCCTAAATTTGTATTGTTGCCTTGAACTGAATAATTTACGTACGAATATACACCAGATAGGTCCTCAAAAGATTCAATAATTGTGTCATTTTCATCTTTAATGTAGAGTTGTTTAATATAATTAGTCATATTGACAAAAGATAAGTTATAGCTATATATGCGCTGATAATTGCTTGGTATCCATTCATAAGTAACTAAAAGATCTTCCCCTACGTCTAACCTAATAACAGCGGGATCACTTACAGCAATAAAATTTTGGACGTATGTGGGGTTATTCGCATTAAGTCTTGAGATTGTCCCATTAAAAATTTTTAAATGCTCTTCATAATAAGTTGCTTCATCTGACATAGCTCCATAATCAAAGTAAACACTATAATTATAGCTTGATTGATTTCCCCAAATTATTTGCGTTTCACCATTTTGATTCAATGTTGCATTCCCAACAATATCAGTATTATTTTCAAGTGTTATAAAACCATATTTAACAGGATTTCCATCAATATCAGTAATATTAAAATTTATTGTCCATAATTCTAATGTTATAATAATTTCTGAATGCAAATCTAGAGGTTTATAATTATCTAAAGTCGCAACAGTTTCTGTAAGAGGAACACTAACGCCTTGCATTGTAAAATTAACTATAATATCATACATGTCAGTCCTTGAAACATTTACAAACAAGACATCACCATCCGAATTTGTTAAATCGTCTTGATCTAAATAAGATTTTGAACTATTAGAAATATACACGTGCGCATTAGGAATTCTAAATCCATCTATATCAGCACAGGTAATTTTTAATGAATACGAAACTGGCTCTATTTCACCGATGCTGGTTTGGATAATGTGATCTGGAACAGTCAAAACTGGTTTTGCCCAAATAGAAATATCATCCCAATAATTATTTTCTCCATTTCCATCTGGACTGGGAGAATCATCGTCATGAAAATACATAATTTCTTCTATTGGAGTTGAAGTAGAATCCGTACCTATAAAGAAAGTATAATGATTCCATTGATCTATGGGATATATATCTCTATAAGTACTATTGTCCCATATTTGATTACCATGGACATTATATCCAGGACTTGGCCAGGAATTAGTCCTACTAGGACCCACACCTGTTATTTCGGTTAAAGCAGCTGATAAAATTCCAATATCTTCACATCTTATTTTGGCAGTCATACGTAAATTTGATGTTCTTGGGATTGGAGTAGAAAGGATTTGTCTTTTCCAATTATTTCCATATATTCGTAATGATCGAAAACCTCTAGCAACAATAGTTATATTATCATCCTCGCCCCAGGGATCAGTAAAATCTTGACCTCCGGGTTGGAAGGGTTGTAATGTAACATCATGTTCAAAACCTTCGTGCCATACACGAATAATGTCGTATCCTGGATCCAAAATTGCTGGATCTGTACCATTTTCAAAGTAGATAAAATATGTTCTTGTTGCAGATGCAGCTGTTGTCCCGTTCATAATCCATATGACATCCCCAATGGCATTAATATATTTATTAAAATCCGACCAAGGATCAAATTGACAAGGTATAACTGTATAATCCGTAATGGAAGCATATTCTACAACTCGAATTGTAGATGCATTTAATTCAGGATTAATAACACTACCATTTAGGAAAAATTGTGTAAAATTTACTAATAGTTCGACAGGAGCATTATTTTGTACAGCCCCATTTGCGCTAACATTTACTGGAATTCTGTATTCCCATGTGTCATTCCACCATTCATAGTTAGAATAGGCACTCAATAAAGGTATATTGTTGTTGGAAAACTCATCGTTAAAACCATCATCTTCTGTTAAATTCGTCGAAGAATCGTTAATAACTGTAAATTGCCCCATAATTCCCGACAAAATCATAGTTGATAAAAAAAGGCAGAGTAAAAAAATTGTTTTGTTTTTTTTATTTAATTTAATTAATTTCATATACATATCAAAGAACTCTAAAAATTTGTAATTTTTATAAAAAATGTTGTGAGAGCTAGAAAAAAAAATATAAATATATATGTTTGTTAAATATAATACTCTAAATTGAATTATTAAGGTATTAAAACTTTTTTTTAATAGTAGAGTAAAAAATTATTACAAGGAAGTTATAAGGAAATTTTATACGCTGCAGGAAACGCCCCGCTTAAATCGCACGCAGGATTAGCACAACTATCATAATTAGTAATCACCCACAAAGGTCCTTTTAACATGATAACCTTCCTTCCTCCGTTGTTAAATTCGTGTCGTAGTTTCGAAGAACATAACTGACACACTAATCCTTCTTTTGAGTTCTAGTAAGTGTAAATGGTCGGTGCCAAAATTTCTGAAGGCTTTTCTGGCATGAATAATAATAAGTTAATCACGAAGATAAACCTTTCTATTTTTATCGGGTGATTGTGATTTCATATTAAAGAAAAAAAAGAAAAAATTGTTATTTATTCTTTTACTTTAGACTTTTTCTTAGGTTTAGCTTGAAACGCATCGTGTATTACATTTAAATATTCTATTAAAACTTGGTTAGATTTAGATTTTTTGGCATATTCGCTTCTTATTACATTTAACAGATATTTTGGAAAGAATTTCTCAATGAAAAAATCCGATAAAAGTGCATAATATTCGTTTCCTCTCTCATCCTGAAATACTTGAATCATTCTCCCTTGCCAAAGTTTTTTAAGTACGTAATCAACGTCATCGACTCCTTTCTTCTTAAGCTTCTCAAGATCATTTCTTGTAACAATTGCTTGCCTTAAAAGCTTTAGAGTTTCATATACTTGAGGGTCAATTAAGAGTTCAATCAGTGCCAAATTATCTTCTTCATCAGGTCTATATTCTTGAAAGAATTTTCGAGATTCAACCGTATAATCATTAGCTAAATTTGAAGGAAGACCTTTATCAGCCGGATTTGCTAACAGTTGGATTGGAGGAATTCTGGTTATCAAGAGATCATGTATAAGAAAGATTAATTCTGAAGGCATTCCTTTCACTGATGTTTCTTTAATTAAATCGCTTTTAATTAAAGACATGATAATTGCATCAATATCGACAAATCCTTGTTTATATCGATCTTTGAGCCAAACCATTAACTCCGATTTTGAAATTACTCCCTCCTCTCGTAAACGATTTATAATTAATCGTTTAATTTCGTCTTGATAAATAATTGCAACTCGTTGTTCATCGTTTAATTTTGGATAAACAGATAATCTCTGAAAAATTGAAGGTATGAGATTTATGAAGGACTCATCTTCGATGCTTGCAAGAACTTGCCGAGATATATCAGCTAAACCCCCTTCATAGAGATCTGGGTCATCTTCTAAGCTTAAAAGTAATATAATGTAATAACCTGTATCTACGCCCGTATAATAGCTTGCGACGTTTAATGAGCCCACCATCAAACTAACCATTCCAGGCTCACCAGTATATTCGTGTGTGCTATAAACCTGCATTAAAGTCTTGTCTCCAATAACAACTTCCTCAGGATATTTCGCTAAAATTTGTGTTCCAATACGTTCATCCCATTTCATTATAACTAATCCAACTGGCATTACTCTTCACTACCTCCTTCTTGATTTTCATCATATTCTTTCTCTTTTTCTGATGGTTCTTTTTCAGGTTCAGGATATTCCCATTCAGACTTCGGTGGTTCTTCCTCAATTTCAGGTTCTGGTCGTTTTTCCGCAATTTCAGGTTCAAGATATTCTATTTCAGGCTCCGGTGGTTCTTCCGCAATTTCTGGTTCAGGATATTCCCTTTCAGGCTCAGGTGGTTCTTCCTCAATTTCTGGTTCAGGATATTCCCTTTCAGGCTCAGGTGGTTCTTCCTCAATTTCTGGTTCAGGATATTCTATTTCAGGCTCAGGTGGTTCTTCCTCAATTTCTGGTTCAGGATATTCCCTTTCAGGCTCCGGTGGTTCTTCCGCAATTTCTGGTTCAGGATATTCTATTTCAGGCTCAGGTGGTTCTTCCTCAATTTCAGGTTCTATGGATTCTTTTTTAATTTCACCTAATTGTTTACCTTTTATTCCAAGAAGGTCTTCTAATGAGATCCCCAATCTATCCCATCTATCACCTAAAGAATTCAACATATACTCCATTTTAGTTTCCGTAGCTAGAGATTCTGATATTGTTTTCTTTGATTTAATTGCTTTTTTCACTTTATTCAACTTTTTAGTAAATTCAGGAATTCTTCTATATTTAATATATTTAGTTGTTCCATAAATTCCTACTACTACAGCAATAGTAGTTCCAATTAGGAGCCAATATAAGTACGGAATTCCAAGAAATGGGTCTACAGGTAAGCCAATATCAAGAGATAATATAACCTCTTGAGTTGTATAATTCGTTTTAACCATTTTAATTTGTACGGTATATGTTTGATCTGGTACTACTTCTGCTAACATCGTGTTATTAAAAGTTATTGCATAAACTCCCGAAGTACTTGATTCATGGAATAAATAAGATTGTCCTTCAAAGGTTACTTCAATTGTAGCCCCACTAAGAGATGTACTATGTACAATATCAATTAAACTTAGAGTAATTGATACATCTCTATTTTGGGGCGTAAAGAATACGGTACCCCGAATGTTTTCGCTTAAAGTATAGTTAATTGGCTTTGTATCTACAAAGAAATCAATTGAGGCAATGCCTTCAGAATAATCCTCTTTAACAGCAGTAATTGATAAAGTAAAATTACCTAATAAATCTGCTTCTAATGTGTATTTATATTCTCCCGGATTTTGAACCGCACTAATCGGAGTAAATAAACCCGTTTTAATTAAATCATTAGTTAGAGTATTATTCCTTATTTCACATGTAATTGTTGCACTATTAATTAATTGTCCATCTAAATCACTGATAGAATCAGAAACATTGTAAATTGCAATAATTTCACTGCTTTGATCTAAATAAAAATCTATTATCTTAACAGGAACTATAGACACTTTGTCAGAAATTGGAGTTAAAACAGTATAAATCGGTCTCACCCATACATACGGATTATATGTATAAGTACTATAGAATTCTTTTTGTAATGTAGGAGAAACATAATAAGCCGTTGATTCAGATACATTAACGTAAGAGGTGTTAAACCAAATTAAGTAATAACCTGCCCCGTATAATGGATCTAATTCTAAATCAGAATAGTCCCATTTAGTTCCCCTATCTGCTACTCCCAATTCTATGTAAGGTTGGAATACCTGACCAACTTTAACCGAAATATTAAGTGTGTTTATTGCTGCTCCCGATAATAATCGATTTGTCCTTGGATCATCAGTACAATAATAATTTATTATAAATGACGCGTTATTATACCATGGATAAAACGATGGTGGTTTTATTAAATCAACCGTAGTCGCCCAACTGTCCAATATTCTCAAAGTTATTGTTTCAATTTGATCTTGATAATATGGATTATGACAAACAAATGATAATTCATAATCCCCATCTGAAAATTTCGAAGCATTGATTGTAAGATTATATTCTCCAGTTCCAAGATCGTCAAGTTTAAAAGAATCAGGATAGAATTCATTTTCAACAATCGTAATATTAAGCAATGATGCCGATATATCGCTATTTGCCCCAATATAAGCGCCCGTAGGATCAATTGAATAATTTACAATGATAGATGTTATTTCTCCTCTTGCTATTTTTACAAAAGTTGAGGTAACTTCGTAATCCACAGCATCTTGAACCCACCAACTAATTGATGTCGGAACCTGAAACACCGAAATTGAAAGAGTCTTTGTCGCAAGATTTATATTTGTTTTATTAGCACGAACATAAATTTGGTATGTCCCTACATCTAATACAGTGGTGTTGAAAAGTAAAGAGTAATTACCATTTCCATTATCAAACATTGTACCATTATAGATTGTTCCAAGTATTGTCCAATTAACCGTTGCACCGGACATTCCTAGAGCCTCTGGTAGAAGCGTTGTATAATTAATAAAAAGTGTAATGTTTTGGTTCCAGAGCACATCTAAATCCGTCCCCGCATCTATTTCTAATATAGAACTCGTGTGGTTTTTAATATTAAAATCAATATATCTTACTGCGTCTTGATAACTTGCCTTTGAGAGATTCAGTTTTATTGAATAACTTCCCGGTGTATAATGGCAACTATATAATAAAAACGAATAATTCCCGCCTCCTTCATCGTTTAGGTTATTGTTAGTATC
>JAHQWG010000048.1 GCA_029856045.1 Promethearchaeia archaeon
GTATTAAGTTATATTATTTCATATTTTTTATTAGATTGTATCTCTTTTTATTTTATTTATATCGGATTAAATCGAGAAAAAACTCAAAATCAGAAAATAAAATAAAAATAAAAATGAAAATAAAAGATTACTGAATAAGGTTATTCAGAAGGATTTAATTTTATTTTGTTTACCAATTTTTACGAGTAATTTATTTTACTTTTTAAATACTAGATTTGGCACATTAATGTTGAGTGGTTTAAATGATGGTTCTTCGGAGATTTTTCATTTATCTTTAACTTTGTCTATATATTTAATTGCTTTGCTGGGAGTAACTGTAAATGAATTATTATTTCCGTATGAATCTGCGGCATTTTATCACAATAATCAAAAAAAAATAAAGGAGATTTATAAATTAATTTTTACTTTTGTTGCAGTAATAATTATTCCATTGTTATTGGTATGTATAACAGCTTCGAATCTAATTCTTGGGATTATTTATCCTGCTTATTTCACATCTTATCCTGTATTTGTAGATATTTTTCAATTGATGTTAATAGGAGGTTTTTTTTATAGTTTGAACCAATTTACGGCAAAATTTCTCTTAGCAAAGGGATTAACTATTAGATTTTTAATTATCCAGATAATTGGTGGATCATTAAATGCTTTATTTTTGATAATTTTTATTCCTTTAATTGGAGTATATTCTGCTATTTGGGGATTTATTATATCAATGGGGGTAATGTTTATCTTATATTTTTATAGTATATCTAGAATCATTAACTTATCGTTGTGGCAATTTAAATTGCTTCAATTATTTATATCCATCCTTATTGTTATTTTTGAATTTCTTATTTTAAAATTTGGTTTTGGGATAGATAATTTTTTAGTAGGGACAGCCTGTCTATTATCATATATTATTCTTTTATTCGGATTTAGAATTTTAAAATTTAAGGAATTGACAAAATTTTTCAATGATTTAAGAATTATGATTTTTAAAAGCAAAAAGGTTTGAGATCTGAATAATTCAATAAATGTTTGTTATTTTGGGACTTATACAAAAGATACTATTCGAAATAGAGTCTTAATTAAAGGTTTAATTAACAACGGTATTAATGTATTTGAATGTAATGAGAGAAGTCCAACATTATTAGAACTAAATAAAGGAAAATATATCATTAATTCTTTTGCACGTGTTTTAAAATTATTAAGGAAATTTATAAATAGATATGATATTGATGTAGTAATTGTTGGGTATCCCGGATTTGATTCTGTGCTTCAAGTGAAGCGATTAACCAATAAACCCATTATTTATGACCCATTTATTTCTTCTTATTTATCTTATGTTTATGATTACAAATATGTTAATGAAAAATCTCTATTAGCAAAATTATATTATTTTATTGATTATTTTTCATTTAAGCAAGCAAATTTAATATTAACGGATACCAAAATCCATGGAAAGATCTTTTCTAAATTTTTTAACCAAAACAAGGAGAAATTTGAGACTGTTTTGGTAGGTTCTGATTCCGATATTTTTTTTCCTCAAGGTCACAAGAACGAGAGTGATAAATTTATAATTGGTTTTTATGGTAAATATCTTCCGTTGCAGGGGGTAAAGATCATAATAGCAACCGGAAAAATTCTAAAAAAATATCCAGAAATTAAGTTTGAAATTATTGGAGGGAGCCCAGAAAATAAGTTATACCGAGAGATTTTTAGATATAAAATTAAAAATAAGTTGGATAATATAGAATTAATACCACCTGTTCCGTTAAGTCAATTGCCGGAGAAAATTGCAAGATCTGATATACAGCTTGGAATTTTTGGGGGTACCTTAAAATCTAAAATTGTAATTCCAAATAAGGTCTATTCTGCCTTAGCAATGAAAAAGCCTGTTATTACTGCAAATAGCTTAGCAGTAAGGGAACTTCTGACTCATGAAGAAAATGTTTATTTATGCAAAAATGCAGATATTGATTCATTAGTTAGTGCGATTATTAAATTATACGAGGATAAAAATTTAAGGGACAGCATTGCTCGAAATGGCTTTAAATTATTTAAAAAATATTTAACTCCTCAAATAATAGGAGCAAATTTAAAAGATATAATTATAAACTTATTGTAAAAAAAATATTTATTTAGAGCTGTTAACATGATCGAAATTGTTCAAAAATTCATAAGAACAAAATTAATTTCAAAATATATGAATTTTATAGTAATTAATTTACCAAGGTTTATCAGAGTTAAAATTAAATACATTTCCGAATTAAATTATTGGTATATTAGATCTAGAATAGAGGGAAAAGAGGTATTTATTCAAGAAGAATCCTTAAGAAATACTTTCATGCGATATTGTAGTAGGTTAGAAGTAAATAAAAATACATTTAAGGATAAAATCGTAATTGATGTTGGTTGTGGCCCTCGTGGGACCCTTCATTATTTTAATGCAAAATTGAAAATTGGTGCTGATCCTTTAGCGAATTTTTATCGAAAATTTTTTAATGTAGATAAGCAAGACATGATTTACATAAATTCTGAAGCAGAAAATATACAATTGGATGATAATTTTGCGGATTTTGTTATTTCAGTGAATGCATTAGATCATGTTGAGAATTTTAAACAAACAATTAAAGAGATTTACCGTATTCTTAAACCAGAAGGAATTATTATATTCCAATTGAATTTCAACAAAAAACCTACTGTTAATGAACCAATTTTATTAGATTATTCGACAGTTAAAAATGAATTAGAAGAATTTTTCACTTACAAAGTGGTAAAAGAAACGGAGATTTCATTGTATATTACTGAAAAAAGCATCGTTGTTAAAGGTAAAAAAAAATCTTAATGACAAACATTTTTACGGATGCTGTAACAAAAGAAGGATAAATATCTAACGCTTATTATGTTAGGAAAAAATTTAAAACATATAAGCTTGAACATATTATAAAATATCATTAAAACGGAATTTCTTTAGACCCAATGAAAATTTTACATATTATGGCATATTCGCTAGATTATATCGGGGGTTATTCAATATATTGTCGGAATTTAATCAGAAATCTAATTTCACAAGGTATAGAATGTGAAGTATTAACCTCAAATTATAAGCGGATTTCTAAAAAAAACGATTACATTGATTCCGATGGAGTTAAAATAATAAGTAAAACCTATTTTGGAAATCTTTTTGGTATTAATCCGATGTTGAATATTTTACCATTTCTAAGTAAACACTATATAGATTATGATATTATTCACGCTCATTCATATATTTTTTTTAGTTCAATCCAAGCAGCATTATTTCGGAAAATTCGCAAGTTTCCATTGGTTCTTCAATTACATGGTGGAATTCAAACTGATGCTTTTTATACTTCAAATTTATTTGAAAATCTTCAACTTTTATTCAAGAAAATAATATTTGATCCAGTTTTTGGAAGATTTACTTTAAAAATTCCAGATTCTTTGGTATCAGTCTCAAATATAGACTTACAAACCGTTTTAAAAAAATTTAAGGTGAAACGGGAGAATAATTATTGGATTCCAAATGGGGTAAATACATCTCACTTCAAACCACTTGATGGAGTTAAAAAGAGATATGTAACTTTTATTGGTCGCTTAAGTTATATTAAGGGTTTTGATTTATTTTTGAAAATAATTGAAAAAATTTATAAAAAAAATCAAAATATTGAATTTCTTGTTGTTGGAGATGGTCCATTAGAATATATGCTCCATTCTTTTAAAAAGAGAATTCCCATTAGACATTATCATAGAGTTCCATATGAAAAGATGATTGAAATTTATAATCAATCAAAAATTTTATTGATTTCATCTCGATATGAGGGGATGCCTTCGACAATGCTGGAAGCAATGGCCTGTGGAACGCAGGTTGTATCTTCTAAAATTGGGGGTATTCCTGAAGTAATTAAGGATGAAAATTACGGGTTTTTGTTTGACATAAATAATTTAAGGGAAGTTTCAGAAATTTGTCTAAAATTAATTGGGAATGAAAAAAAAGGAATTACAAGTTCTAAAAAAATTAGAGAATACGTTAAAAAGAATTTTTCCTGGGAAATAATTACAGAGAAAATGATTAGAGTTTATAATGATTTGATAAAGGCGAAGTTTGACTAAGCAATAAAAATTTTTAATAAAAAAATTCAATAATTTTAATAAAGAGAACTTACAATATATAATAATATTATAAATATTTAGTTGATTAATCAAATAGTTTCTAATACAAAATAGTGCCTCAATTTTGACGAAAGAACTCGTAGAACCATTAATTAGAACAAGTTATATTTCAAATGGATTGAGTCAACTTGATCGTGCAATAAAAATAATAATTCCCATCTATAATGAAGAAAATTCGATAACAAATTTAATCAAAAGAATCCAGTATACATTTTCTAAATTGAATGAAAAGGTTGATATAATTTGTATTGATGATGGTTCAATCGATAAAACAAGAGAAATTTTAGATAAATTAGATATAACACTCTTATGTAATGAAAGAAATCTAGGAAAGGGAGAGGCATTAAAAAAAGGTTTTGAATTTTGTGATTATTATGATACAATAATCACTCTTGATGGAGATGGAGAGCACTGTCCAGAAGATATTCCTAAATTATTAAAAACTCTTAGAAATAAAGAAGTAGATATAGTTATAGGGTCTCGATTTTTAAATACACAAAATGGAAATGGTAGCTATTTAGAAAATAAGAAATATCTGTCTCAATTAAGAAAAGTTGGAAATCAGTTATTTTCAATAATTGGTACGATGGTTACACAAAAATATATTTCCGACACCCAAAGTGGATTTAGAGCCTTTGGACCAAATATTGTTCATAATTTGAATCTTAAATCCTCGGGTTTTGAAATAGAAACAGAAATTATAATAGAAGCACTAGAAAAAGATTATACGATTAAAGAAGTTGCTATTAATAATGGAGAAGCTCACAGAGATTCGTATATGAATCTTGTATTAGATAGTATTAAAATTGGACTTACTTTTTTTAGCGGAATTTTTCCAAAGAAGCTTAAATTTATCCTTAGGTTTCTGACTGCTAAAATGAATAAAATAAGATAATTATTAAGATACGATATTTTAATAATCATTAATGAATTTTATTGAATTCATAATTAAGAACAGAATTTTAAATAAGTGTAAATCAAAATCAGAGAAATTTATTTTTCTAATTGTAAGAAATTTTGATTTCTTGGTTAATTTTTTTCTAGTTTTAAGTATATTTTTAATTACCATTAATTTTTTCGGTTTTAATTTAAATTCATTGTTTATTTTAGTTCCAAGTGTGTTTCTTATTTATTTTATTCCTGGATACCAACTGTTCTTCAGAATTTTTGAATATAAATATAATTTCATTGAAAAAATCGCATTAACATTAATATTTAGTATGATTTTTAATATTTTGATTGGAATAATTGGGGGATATTTAGGCATATTGATATCGGGTTTATTTTATATGATCTGTATTCTTATAGCATTTTATTTTTCTATGTTTTTAAATAAATGTATTAGAAAAACTGCACTTATTAAACAAAATGATGTAATGCATATTGGGAATTTAATTCCTAAAAATTTCTTACTATTTATTGTTTTTCTTGTATTATTTGCATTTTTCTCATTTTTACGATATCCCTTATTATTTGGAGATGATCCTTGGTTCCATTTAATTTTAACTAACGAGATTATTGAAACAGGAAAAATTCCATTTGAATCATATAGAGGATTAAATGGATTACATCTTATGGGAGCTGTTATACATTTATTTTCTGGATATCCAACTATTGAAATAGTTCGATATTATCCAATTATTAATTATATAATTTCTGGCTTAATAGGATTGATAGTATTTAAAAAAATTTTTAAAAACGATCAAGTTGGAATACTTGGCTCATTTTTATTATTAATTAGCCCCTATCGTTTTGATTTACAATTAAGTCAATATTCTCCTACTGCTTTGGGTTTATTAGTATTTCTATTTATGATGTTTTTTTATATTGAGCGTATTAAAGATTTTAAATTTGAGATTAAACAGTCTATAATAAGCTATATTTTCATAGGCATCGGTTTTTTTGCATTAATTTTTATTTCTGATATAAGTGCAATTTTATTTTTAGGTTTATTCATCTTTATTTCGTTTTTTTTTACAATTCTTGATAAAAAAAAAATCATTGATTTGGGGTTTTTTGCTCTCTTATTTCTAATTTATGTAGTGTATAATATTATTGGCTTTCAAACAATTATTGTTGAAAGCTTTTTGGTTGATCTATCATTGCCTATATATCTTTTCCCAATTCTTGGTGTAATTGGGGTTAGTTTAATATTTTTAATTAGTAAATATTCATCTGAACCAAAAGGGAAGTTTAAATCCTGGTTAAATGCAGAACTAAATACAAGTATTTTAAAAAAGGTTAGTTTGATATATTTGAAACCAATTTTAATCGTATTAATCTTAATACTTCCGATTTTTATATCAATTTTGATCACAATCAGTTTTACTATATCTTATGATTTTTTATATATATTTACATACATAGTGATTCCTATAACAATTATTGTTGCTTCCATGATCTTATCTGTTTTTGGAGTTATTATTTATCGTAAGAAGCATTTAGATGGCACATTAATATATCTTTGGACATATTATTCAATTTTGATTCTAGTAGTTTATTTGATTTATGATTTATTATTTATCAAATATATGTTATGGATACGACTGATCACATATTCGAGTATTGGATTAATATGCGCAGAAATGGCATATTTATTTTATTTATATCAAGATAAATTCTTTAAACCAAAAACATACAAAAAGTTTTATTTAATTGTTTTTAATTTAACACTTATCAGTTCATTATTGACTACTTTAAATGCAACTGGGTTTAAAAAAGGTTATGAAATCTCAAGTGCTCAATGGTTTGGGAGATATTTAAGTAAAGAGAGTTCTTTCCTGACCGGGTTTAGATGGAATTATATTCTAGATTATTATTCAGGAGAAAATCAAAGTATTTATTTTAATGAAGCATTTCTTTTATTTCCGTCTAATCAAATAAATAAAACCAGTTTTAACAATTTAAGGCAATTTCAACAAGAATTAAATGAAACTGATTTATTTTTATTGTTAGATGATAAGCAGATTACGGAAGGAATATTTGGTGATGTAATCGGAATTAATTTAGGGAAGTTAAATTCTACAATGTTAAAAGAATATTATAATTTACCCTATTTAAATAGAATATTTACATCAAAAAATGCAATAAATCAATCGGTTCAGGTTTATTGGCTTAATAGAAATTAAATTATTTTTAATTTAAAACAATTAAAAAATTATTTTATTTTTTTTTGTCCAATTAATTAATTTTTCTATTCCTTCTTGAGGATTTATTTTTGGGTTCCAATTGAGTTTTTGTTTTGCTTTGGATATATCAGAGATGTAAACCTTTTGATCACTTGGTCTCCAATCAAAAAATTCTATTTTTGTTTTTTTGTTTAATTTAGTTTTAAGTAAAGAGATTAACTCAAGTAAAGAAAGAGTATTTTCCTTTCCACCACCCATACAAAATACTTCATGTTTTAATTTTTGAGAATTTTTAATGAAATTATCATATGCATCAATTAAATCAGATACATATAATAAATCGCGAACTTGTTTTCCATCTCCAAATATATTGATTTTTTTATCTAATATTGCTGAAATCACAAAATGCGCAACCCAACCTTGATCTTCAAACCCAAACTGCCTTGTTCCATAAATACAGGACATTCTAAACACACCAGTTTTTAATCCATATATGTGTCCATATTCTTGAACATAAACATCAGCACAAAATTTAGAAGCGCCGTATGGAGTATGTTCGCATAAATCTGTAGAAAATTCCTCAGATATGCCATTTTTATATTCTGAAGTAAATACATATCTTGTTTCTTTTTCCTCAATATCACATTCATTAACGTTATTTCCGAATACTTTATTTGTAGAACAAAATACTATTGCAGGACTTGAATTCGAAATTCTAACAGCTTCCAATATATTATATGTACCAATTAAATTATTCTCGAAATCTTCTTTTGGATTAGTTACTGAAGTGGTTACAGCAGTTTGTCCAGCAGTGTGAATTATCGCATCAATTTTAATTTTTTTAAATAAATCCTTTAAAAATTTGAAATTTCTTATATCTTCTTGGTAGAACTCGATATTCTTATATTGATGTAAATAATTCCAATTATACATTGCATTTTTATCATCTTTATGCAACAATCTTGCACGGGATAAATTATCAATTACATAGACTTTGTTATTTTTTTGTTTTGCATAATATTCAGCCACGTGTGAGCCAATAAAACCTCCACCTCCAGTAACAACGATTTGATTCATAACAAAAAAAAATTACTTTATAATATTTGGTTTTCTATTAAATTAATTAATTTTCTTAACTATAGAAATTAAAATTGCCCATAATAATTAAATTTTCCACATAGTCCAATAAATTATTCAAATATTCGAAATTAAATGTAGAGTCTCATAAGATTTTAAAAATGATTAGAACTTGAAAAATACATAAATACACAAATCGATAAAGATCAATTAAAAATTATATCACCCAATAAAAAGAAAAATAAACTATTAGAAAATTAAATTTTATAAACTTGAGTTCGCATTATTATATTACGAAAAGAATGAAATAAGAAATTATAGGAACTCTCAAAAATCATAAGGACTTATATTTAAATTTCAAAAAAGATGCTAAAAATCATTCAATTTCGAATAATTATCGCGCAGAGTTATATTAAAGGTTTTAGAAAATGAATCTTAGATTAGAAGAAGAAAATATTAAATTCATTAAAAAAAACGAAAAACAAGAAAAATTAATAAAATATATTAAAAATTTTATAAAAAAAAATCAATCTAAATTTAAAAATATTGATTCCATATTGGTTTTTGGTTCTTTAACTTCTGGAACTTTTACTGATGAGAGTGACATTGATATTTGCATATTTTTTAAAAAAAATATTCCGAAATCTATAGAAAATAATGTATTTAATAATTTTTTAGATTTAGAAAAAAAAATAGATCGATTAGTCCAATGTATTTTTATTTATCCTGAAGAAATTGAAAATTGGGATTCAAATTTTATTGAAAATATTTTAGCTGAGGGCCGTTTAATATATGGATCTTCGAATTTTTTGGAGATTCCCTTTAAATTTTTGAAATTAAAACCATATTTAATTATAAAATTCAATTTAAGAGAGTTAGATAAATCTTCTAAAATGAAAATAAAAAGAATGTTGTATGGTTATCAAACCAAAAAGAGATATTCAAAAAAACTATATCAATATCAAAAAAATGGATTAGTACAAGAATTGAAAGGATTTAAATTAGGGCGAGGAGCTTTTCTTATTCCTGAAGAGTTTTTATGGTTAATTGAGGCAAAATTTAATAAATATAATATAAAGTTTACACATTTTCGAGTATGGCTTCAGAAAGAATAAATTATTTTGGGCATCTTTAAAAATTAGGAAAATTTAATAAAAGAATTCATGCTGTGGATAAATATCTTCAATTTTTTTTTTTAATAAAGTAAATTCATCGCCTGTAATCTTTACTATTTTTGGGATTTTTCCAACCTGTCCTACTTTTTCCTCCCTACTAATAAAAGCTCCGAATACACCCTCGATGTCATCCACTAGATCTAAACCTTTTTTTATCGATTTTTCAATATCTGCTCCTTTTACGATATTTGCTATTCTTGTTGCAGCAGCATCAGCAAGAGTCGCATTTTTTGCGAAAATAGTTACGAGATCTGCTTCTCCAAAACTAATAGCATGACCAATTTTAGCGGAACTTGAGCCTATACCAGAAGGAGAATCGTTTTTAGTTATAAGGAAACCTAATTTTCCACCCAGTAGATTTTTTCCTGCATATAATCCAACTTTAATGGATTCTACTGAATTAATCGAAATTTCTCCACCATTTTCAACAACTGCGATTTTCAATGGATATAATTCCTCTCTCATCTTCATCATTTTTACCATTATATCTGCCAAAGCGCCAGCAACTGCTGCCATCGGACCAACATCGCATATTGTTGAGTATTCAACCATTATCTCAATAATTTCAGGAGGATTTTTCACTTTTATGGGTGAAAGAGTTTTCAAGAAAATCTCATTTTTAAATACAAACTTCTCAAGAATTTTTCTATGTTTATAAAATGATTCAATTCCAAATCTTAATGCTTTCCTAGATTCAGAAATTACTGTGACATCAGATTCTTTTTCAATAAAGTGAAATGAGAATTTTTTCATTAAGATTTAAACCAATTAAATTAAATTAGAAATTTGAATAAATTTTTAAATTGAAAAATCAACTAAACAAATAATCTTGTATATTAAAAGAATTGAATTAAAATAAAAATTATAGTAATAAAAATTTGGATTGAATATAAAAAGAGAAACGACATTTTGTAAAAAAATTTATAATATTATATTTACATGATTTACGTATAAGGGTAAATTATTTTTATTGCTCATATCTCAATATTCCACAGAATGATTCCCAGATGTCCGAAGAAGATAAATATAGTAAAATTGTAAAACAAATTAAATCAGAATTGGAAACCAATACTTTAATCGCAAATAAATATGGTGTAATATTAGGTTCTGAAATTGAAGATTTGAATAAAGGAAAAATTATTCCGCCAGAAATTTTGGATTTGATAAATCAGAGAGCGAAATTCGCTAAAAGTCTTAAATTGAAAGAAATATATTCAATAATTTTAGAAAGCGAAAAAGCTTTTTTCTTAATTACTAAAACTAGTGAATTAATTTTACTAGCGCAATTAAAAAAAAGTGTAGATTTATCACAACTTATTCCAAGTGTAAAAAAGTTTCTCGAAAAATTAGCAGTGGGTATTGCAAAAAAACTTGAAATTGATGAATTTTCAAAATTTGAATTCGTAAAAGAAATAATTAAGTTAGATGATTCATTAAAAACAGATGAACAAAGGCAGCTAAAATTTAATATTATTAAAGATTTAATTAAATATATTTCATAAATTTGTATAAATAAATTTAAAACGTGTATTATAAGTTAAAAGTATAAGATTTAATATTTAGGTGAATATTATTCTAAGGCAAGTTTATATTTATAAAGAGGGTGAATTGATATATTCCTGTCAGTTTGGCAAGGCATTAACGCAAGAAGATTTTACTAGTTTGTTCAAACAACTACGTAAAGATGCTATGGCTGCACCAAGTGATAAGATTGAATATCATGATTATTATAAATATAGAATCACATACGCTACAGAAAAAAAATTAGATTTAATGTTTCTATTTGTAACCGGTTTAACTGATTCATCCAAAGATATTAAAACTGAATTGCTTAGATGTAAAAGGGAATTTCTGAATCTTTTTGGGGATATAATCAAAACTGAATTTGATTCTAAAACTTTTGAAGTATTTGACCCAACAATTGATGTAATTCATAAAAATTTACGCCCCAAAATTTCACTCGTAGGATTTTCTGGTGTTGGAAAGACAACAATAACTAGATTAATTAGGGCTGAAGAAATACCGATGGAACATATCCCTACTATAACTGGAGATATAGCAACTATAAAAATAGGGAAATTACACTTTCACTTATGGGATTTTGCAGGACAAGAACAGTTTAGCTATTTATGGAATAACTTTGTTAAAGGTAGTGACGCAGTCCTTCTCATTACAGATTCAACTTTAGAAAATATAGAAAAAAGTAGATTTTTCCTCGATTTAATAAAAGATGAAGCACCCCACGCACATACTGCAATAATTGGAAACAAACAAGATCTTTCAGATGCTCTTCCTGTAACAGAAATTGAGAATATTTTAGGTTTAAAAACTTATAAAATGATTGCAAATAAAAATGAAAATCGGGATAAAATGATTACAATAATTGCTGATATCCTTGAAATGAGTTCAGAAGTAAGCCCCTTATTGAAACCATTGATTGAGAGAGATAAATTATTACAAGACGCTGAATTATCACTTAATGAAGGCAATTTCCAAAATTCTTTAACCTTATTTGAAAAAATTGCGGATTTATGTCTTGATTTAGGTGATGATAGTTTAGGAAATGAATTTAATGAAAAAGCCCAGAAGATTAAAGAAATTTTAGTAAAGATGGAAACAACACCAGTTGAGATTGTTAAACCAAAGGAAGAAGGAGTTCAACCTGCATCGGTAAAATCAACATCACCTGAACCCAAAGTTGCTCCTAAACCGGCGATTCCTAAACCACCAGTAATAATAATACCAGATGCAGCTGAACCTAAAGCTGCTCCTAAACCGGCGATTCCTAAATCACCAGCAATAAAAAAACCAAGTGTACCAGAACCTAAAGCTGCTCCAAAACCAGCGATTCCTAAACCACCAGCAATAAAAAAACCAAGTGTACCAGAACCTAAAGCTGCTCCAAAACCAGCGATTCCTAAACCACCAACAATAAAAAAAACAACTGTACCTGAATCCAAAGTTGCTCCAAAACCAACTTCACCTAAATCACAATCCACACAGCCAAAATTAACAATTAATCTCGCAGATTTTAAAATTAAACCCCGTCCAACAAATATCTTATCCGCAAAAACCACCGGACCTAAACAATCATTAACGGTCAGTCCGTTTAGTGCTATAAAACAAGAAGAAACTCAACCAAAACCATACACTACTAAACCCAAATCACCATATCAACAACCCTTGCCTGATTCTAAGAGACCATCTCCGCCAATGCAAATACCACAGCCACCCATCCCACCGAAAGCTCCCCCTCAAACCTCTATTCCAAAGCCTATGACTCAACCAACACCAGCTAAAACCAAACCCCCAATAACAATCATAAGTGACCAAGGAGGTACACAAAAAGATGAACTTGAAAAAACTTTAATGGATTTAAAGATTAAATTTGCAAATATTTCTAAAATGGAACTCGACCTTGATATGAAAGAAATTTCAGGGGAAATAACCTCAGAAGAGTTTAATGAGAAATCACAAAAAATTAAAGCCATAAAAGAGAATATTTCAAAACAAATTGAAGATATTCAGAATCTGTTAAATAGTTTTAGCGCATAGAAAATTATAGAATAAATTCCTTAAAATTACATATATGCAGAAATATTTTATAACACTTTTTCTTTCTCATTTTTTTTTTTTATGCATAAAATTTATGTTTTCAATTTGCAACTTTCCAAATATTTATATATTCGAAAATAAAAATTAACATTACCATAAAATTCTAATAAGAGTGATAATAAAATGCCTGTTTATAAATCAATTGAAATTGTTGCAACTTCAGATAAAAATTGGGCTGAGGCCGTAAAAGAAGGTTATGCCGAAGCAAAAAAGAGTTTAAAAGGTATTAGAAATATATCCATAATTCAATCTGATGTTAAAGTAAAAGAAGATAAAGATGAACTAATCTATCGAGTAAGAATGCAAATAAATTTTGAACTTGAGAAATAAATAATTAATAGCATTTTTTTTTTTCTCTCGTGTCTTTTTTTTTTTATTTAGAAAACAAAAGGGTTATTTATTTTAAATTATTAATTATTAGAATAAGCCGGGTATATTGATAAATGGCAATTGTTATAATGAAATTTGGCGGTAGCTGCTTACAAGACGTAGACTCATTTAAAAACATACTTAATATTACAGAAATTTATAAAGAGCATAAAAAAGTTTATGTAGCCTCCGCATTTAAAGGGATCACGGATTTATTATTAGATATCGGCAAAAAAGCAGAAATGGGAATTGATATTGATAAAAATATTGCTTTTATCGAAAAAAAAAATTATGATATAATCGATGAAATTTTTGGTGATAATGAAGAATATGCAAATGTCGCTAAAATATATATTGATAAGAAAATTAGCGAACTCGAAGATGCATTAATTGATGTTAATGAGTTTGGATTTGAGCCATTTTATCAAGATTATGTTCTAAGTTTTGGTGAGATCTTTTCTACTTACATTTTACATCTATATCTTAAAATAAATGGATATAATGTAGTGTTTATCCCTGCAAATGAATTGATAATAACTGATGATAATTTCGGGAATGCTTTTCCACTTTATAAATATACACAAAACCGAATTAGGAAGAAAATGATCCCACTCCTGGATAATCCAAATGACATTACAATATTTTGTATTACCGGGTTTATTGGTCGAAATAAAATCGGCTATATAACCACACTAGGTCGAGGTGGCTCCGATTATACAGCGACAATTCTCGCCCATACAATTTATGATAGCTGTAAATTTAAAGATATTACAGTTATTCTCTGGAAGAATGTTGATGGACTGCTTGTTTCTGACCCAAAATATATAAATAATTCCAAACCACAATTAGTTAAAATTCTAGATTATAACGAAGCAAAAGAAATGGCATTTTTTGGGGCAAAGATTCTGCACCCGAAATGTCTGGAAGCAATAGAACCATATAAAATCCCCTTAGAGATTAGAAATTTTAATAACCCTCTCGAGAAATCTCAATTTACCATAATTTCGGAAAAAACAGACAAATCAAATATAAAAGGAATCTCCACCGTCGAAGAAGTTGCAATGATAACCGTTTCTTCGGGAAGTATGGTCGAGGTTCCTGGTGTTCTTGCCAAAATATTTAACATTATGGGAGATAATAAAATAAATGTTTCTTTAGTTGCTCAAAGCTCCAGTGAAATTAATACCACATTTATTGTAGATGTGAATGATGGAAAAAAAGCATCAAATTTAATTAAAGAAAATGAATTCTTCAAGAATTTCTTTGATATAAAAATTGAGTCTGTAGGAATACTTGCAGTCATTGGATTACAAGTTCTTGATACAAAAATTAAGGCACGTATCTTTAATGCTCTTAGTTCAAATGATATCAATGTTAAATCAATTTCACAATCCGCCCAAGGATTGAACATATCATTGGTTATTAATAAAGAGGATATCGAAAAAGCTGTAAATTGCCTCCACGAGGAATTTCAGTAGTTAAATTCCACGTTTCCACTTATTGATTGAATTAAAATTAAATTAAAAAAAAAGAAAAATATTATAATTAATATCTCGTTCTAACTGATGTAATTCGTAGTTTTGCTTTTGTATTTTCTTCTTTATCTTGTAAAATATTATATTCAGTTTTCTGTGGCAGATTGATCTTAAATTTATGCTCAGAAACAGTTTGATCTTTTTTCCCCTTATCTTGTTCTCTTAAGAGAACTGAAACTTCCAACTCATTATCTTTCCCCGAACGAATTGTTTTAAATTGAGTCCATAAATTCATATCAGATTTTGAAGTAAATGATTGATTTTTTTGCAACTTAATAACAACCTTGTCCGGAAAAGGTGCTTTCATCATCTTTTCCCCATCAATCTTAAAATAAAATTCTCCAACTCGACCCAAAGAATCATAATCCTTTAGAGTTTTTAAGGAGATTAAATCTATACTAACTTGATACCTTTCTTTCTCCGTTGCCCCTTTGGTAAATGATTCTCCTTTAGCATGCGTTTTTTCCCTTTTACATAAACTCTTCTTCCCATAACCATCAAATTACTTAAATTCATTTAAAAATAGAATTATGTAAATAGATAAGAATATATAAAATATAAAAAATTTTGCTTAAAAGAAAATAAGTTTGCAATTACTACACAATTTGGTTCAAATTGAATTTAAAAAATTAGATAGTGTAAAAAATAATAAACCAAAACTGTAAATTTTAAAAAGATAAAACTTAAACTGGGAATTATTGGCCTGAACGAGATTTAATAATTCGTCGGGTCAATTCACCAAAAGCTTCCTCAACGTGCACTCCAGTCTTAGCAGATGTTTCAATGTAAATTGAATTCTCAGCCTCAGCAAATCTTTTTGCTTCCTCTCTGTCAATCACTTCCCCAACATCCTCAATTAAATCAACTTTATTACCTGCAAGAACAAATGGTATATGTTCTCCGGCAAATTGCCGAATCTCCGCTAACCATTTTCGAATTTCAGCATAAGTCTGTGCCCTTGAGAGATCGAAAACTAGAAGAACTCCCGCTGCACCCTTATAAAACGTGCTTCTAATGAACTCAAATCTTTGTTGCCCCCCAATATCCCATATGCTCAACGTTGCAATCTCGTCTCCATCATAATTAACATCCTTTGTTAAAATATCAACACCAACAGTTAGTTTATAGTTTGTAGCAAATCGATTCTTGATAAAACGCTGAACCAAGGAAGTTTTTCCTACTGCGGCAGCACCGCATAAAAGAACTTTAAGCTTATATGAAGACATAATCAACCAATTCCTATGAATTAAGTTATCACATTATTATTTTAGTTATAATGTTATTATTTAAATTATATCACAATATAAAAATACTTTTTTATTAGATTTATATTCTTATAATCAATTTCGAATTTTTAAATTATTTCTTTTTGCCTTTATAAATATAGAAGTATAGAGGATGATCTTGCAATTTTTCACTTTTTAAACATTTCTTTTTATAAAATTAATTAAATTGCATAATTTCTACTTTTGGACCATTCAATATAATCCTTAAGCCCTGATTGAATATCATATTTTGGCTCAAATTTTAAAATTTTATTCGCTTTTTTAATATCCGCAAAACTATCTCGAATATCACCTGGTCTGGGATCCGTATGATCAACCCTTAAATGCTCTTTCCCGCATACTTCTTTCATAATAGCTGCAAGTTTATTTACTGTAATTGGAGAGCTCGCTCCTATATTGAACATCTCACCTGAAATATTCTTCGTTGCCCCGGCAAGCAAATTTGCATCTACCACATCTTTAATGTAAGTGAAATCCCGACGCTGCTCCCCATCTCCAAACACAATCGGATTTTCATTCCGGTATATCCGCCCCAGCCAAATCGGTATAACTCCGCTATACGTTGAGTCCTTCTGTCTCGGACCATAAACATTGAAATACCTTAACGCTACGGTGTTTAAACCATAAACCTTAAAATAGGCATAAAGATACTTCTCACACGCCAACTTTGCTACGCCATAAGGAGAAATTGGGATAAGATTCATATCCTCCCTTTTCGGTAAGGTCGGTGTATCCCCATAAACCGATGAACTCGAGGCAAAAATGATTGCTTCTACGTCCCGAATCCTCGCAGCATTCAAAATATTGAGCGTGCCACCAACATTCACCTCATTGCAAGTAATTGGCATCTTGATAGATTGCGGAACACTCGTAAATGCAGCCTCATGATAAATGATATCAATATCCTCGCACACCTCCAATAAAAACCCAAAATCCCGAATATCAGCCTTGTGAAATGTGAAATTCGGATTTTGCAGCGCACCACCCAAATTTTCCATACGACCGTTGAATAAATTATCAAGCCCAATTACATGTGCTCCTTTCTCCAAGAGTGTATCGGTCAAATTGCTGCCGATAAACCCTGCAGCACCTGAAACTAAAATTTTTATCCCGTCTAAATCTAAAATGTAAATCACCTAATTGAAAAAATCATTGCTATTATTATAAATTTCCCTTTTTAAAGAAAGAAAGAAAAATCTGTAATCGCTCCCGAACCAGAAATAGCTCCAGGACCAGTAAAAACATCTAAACCAATAAAGGCACCAGAGCTGATAATTCCATCGCTAAAGATTCCCGGGCATGTTCCAATTGAAGAATTTGAGGAGACTATACCAACCACTACGGATGAAGGTATATTAAAGGCGTAAAAAGACATTTATAAAGGTATTTCCAAATTTAAGGCACTTGAGGTACCAGAGGTGCTCGAGAAAGTTGATTTAACTCATAAATTAGATACATTTAGAGAGAGATCGTCCGAAATCGCAAAAAAGATTTAAATTATAAAGAGGAAATTAGCGCGGTCGGAAAATTCTCTTGCGGATTTCAAATCGAGCAATACATCCTTAGAATTAGAATTACGGGATATTTTAAAGCAGATTGCGAAAATTAAGGAACTTATTGAATATCAAGAGTTAATTCAGAAGAGAGAAGTGGAACGAGAGTATGTTTCCAGTGCTGAAACAAAAGTTATAACTATATCAAAATCTATGGGCAGAAGGCGTTGTCCAAAATGCGGTAATAGCGATAAATTTATGATAAGGGAAATGATTGATAAAGAGAATATTATTTTGGATTATCCACGTGTATATAGTGAAATATTCAGGTGCGAGCTCTGCGGAGTTGAGCGGCGTGAAAAATGAATTTTAAAAATAATTTGCTATTTTTAACATTTTTAACTTGTATTAAATATAATTTGCCATTGAAAATAATTTTTTAATTCTTCAGAGACTTTTTGACGTGTTTAATTTTCCGCTCTCATCTTAATATATTTTTAAATCAAATGATGTGAAAAATATAAAATTAAATTTAGAATATATATTATTAGATTATAAAAAAGATGTAAAAAAAGTTTCAATTTCTAAAATGGATGATTTTAATTCAAATTTTTCCCAAGCAAGAAAGTGGATTTTAAGTTTTATTGGAGATATAAATCGAATAAAAAGAAGTTTTGATTTCGAGGATTATTCTGATGCTATTTTTAGAACTCAATTTGCTGTTGAGAAACTTAATAAAGCTATTTTAATTTTATTTGGATTAAAAATTAAAAAAACTCATACTCCATCAGATGCTATTAATGAAGACTTAATTTCTGAAAGAATAAAGATTTTAGATGAAGAAACAGAGAAATTGTTATCAAAAATAACAAAGTCAACTAGAAAATTTGAAAAATTAGGGACTACTCCAAGATATGGGTTTGTTAGAGATAACGAACTAGTATTACCAGAGGAGCTTTATTCTTCAAAAGAGGATATAGAGCATTTGTTAAATGAATTCTTAACAATTTCAGAGGATTTTTTAATATTACTTAAAGGAAAATTTTCAAAAAATGAGACAATTAAAGTGATTATAAAAAAATTAAGCAAATGTGTAGGAGAATATAAAGCATGGATAGAGAAAAAATAAACTTAGATTTCATTCAAAATGGATACTTTAGTAAGCGTATTAATAGATATATTGAAAGGTTATTAGATTTAAATGAAATAAATGTTTTTGGTGTGTTGCTTTTTGGGTCAGTAGCTCGAGGGGAAGAAAAGAGGAATAATGAATATACCAGTGATATTGATCTTCTTATAATAATAGAGGAGCAAGGTTTGCCTGAAAAACATATTGATCGTATCTCATTTGAAGTTGAATTAATGTTTGGCTATGATCAAGGTATTGAAGCAATATGGTGGAATTTATCTGAACTTAATACTGCTTTAAGTAATAAAATGCCGATGATTTTGGATGCCATGGATGAGGGAAAAATATTATACGATCCAAATAAAATTTTAAAAAATGCTCGTAAATCTTTATTAAAAGAATTAAAATTAATTGGAGTTAGAAAAAGGAAGAATTCATGGGTTTGGCCCTTAGAGAAAATTGGGGATAAAATTATTTTTTAAAAAAGCATAATTATTTTGGATTATCTTCGAGTATATGGCAAAAAATTCAACTTCTAAACGTTGCATTAAAGCTAATTTGCCATTGATAATGATGTTTTAATCCTTCGGAGACTTTTATTTTTGGCGAATATTCTAAGATTTTTTTTGCTTTCTCGACGTTAGAGTATGTGATATCGACATCACCCAGTTGTTTCTCAATAAATTGAATTTTCTTCTGTTTATTTGCGATGGAATACATTTGCTCAACTAATTGATTTACGGTTATTGGACTCGAGCAGCCGAGATTGAATACCTCTCCAACTGCCTCTGGTTTTTCTCCTGCAGCGATTACTCCATTAATTATATCTGATATATATGTAAAATCTCTAAGTTGTTCTCCATCCCCAAATATGGTTATCCTATGGTTATTAAGGATGAAATCAAAAAATTTTCGAATTGCCATATCGGGGCGTTGGCGGGCGCCATACACGGTAAAAAAGCGTAGTGAGGTGATTGGTAGTCCATATAATCTGTGGTAAAACTCGGCGTATTTTTCGCAGCATAGTTTTGACACGGCGTATGGTGAGATTGGGTTTTTGGGGTGGTTTTCATCTACAGGGGTATATTCCGGGTTGCCATACACGGAGGATGAGGAGGCATTTACAATTTGTTTTATATTTTTATTTAAACAGAATTCAAATAATTTGACGGTTGATTTGATATTGTTGTCCATTACTTCTATTGGATGGATAATTGAATAGCGTACGCCTGCTTGAGCCGCCAGATGGAATATTATATCGATGTCATGCTCAATTTCTTGTAGAGTAGAATCATTTCTGAGGTCTTTCTTAATTAAAATGAAGTCTTTTCTGTTCTCATATTTTTGAGTTAAATCGAGCAAATTTTTTTCTTTCCCGGTGTAATATTCATTGAAGTTATCGATTAGTATTAAGAAATTTCCGTTTCCGATTAGTCTTTCAGATAGGTGTGAGCCTATAAAACCGGAGGCTCCAGTTATCAGGATATTTTTATTTTTTATCATTGATTCATCGTTAAAATTGTTTACACTATTAAATTTATAAACGGTGTGATTAGTTTTTTACTATAAAAAATAAATATTCAAGATTTAAAATATTAATATTATCGGAGTTATTTATTCTTAAACTAAGATAATATTATTTTCCAAATTATTTCATAAATCAAGGTATTTTTAAATGTTTGAGAAACCATCACCCCAGCAATTAGCCGAGGAGGCAGTTCGGCATTTAGATTTAGCCGAGAAATTTGAATCTCAGGAGAATTGGGCAAAAGCTATTGAAGAGTATTCAAAAGCTGTTGATTTATTAAAGCGGAGTGGATTACTATCGCTTCATATTGATGATATAAATGAGCGAATTAGGCATTTGACTCAAATATCTCAACAAAACAAGGCTTTGCAGCGAAAGAAAGCCGAAGCTGAGTTTTCTGGTTTAAGGGATGAAGCATTTCACTTTTTGGATAAGGCAAAGTCTTTAGAAGTCAATGGTCGTTATCAAGAAGCCATATCTTGTTATTCTTCTGCTATAAAGTTATTGGAACAGGCTAAATGGGATGAGAGTTTATTAGGACAAATCAAGTTAAAACTTGAAAAATTAGTGGGAATCTTCAAACAACAACAAATTATGGCCCATCAAAGAGCATTACAGACTGAACAGGCACCTATTAAGGTTGAAAAGTCTTTTGGAGCTCCGGAAACCACAATTGTTCCTGCAGGACTTGATAAACGAAGTAAATTACGAATGGAATTTGAGACTCAAAAACGAAAGGAAGAGGATATACAAAATAGTGCATTTGAAGCGATTGATATGGGTAAAAAGCTTTTAGAGGAAAAGAATTTCAACGTAGCAAAATCAAAATATCTCGAAGCTTTAGACCTATTGAGATCTATTGGATGGACTGATGAAAATTTGTCTTATTTGTATGGTGATATTGATTCCGTTGAAAGGCAGAGGGTAGCATTTGAAAAGGTGGAAGGTCAGAAAGTTGAACAGGCTGCAAGAGATACACCCCAACCAATTATTTCGGAGATATATCCTCAGAAAGAAATAGTTCCAGAAATTATGGACGTACAATCAAAAACAATAATGAAATATGAAGCGAAAAAAAGACGTGAGGATGAGGTTCAAAAGAAAGCATTTGAATTGATGGATGAGGGAGAGCGTTTAATAAAGGTCAAGGAATTTGATGAAGCCATGGAAAAGTATGGTATGGCTGGGCAGCTCTTAGAATCTATTGGGTGGGCTGATCAATTAGTTCATATTAATAAAATCATTGATAAGATAAATAAAGATAGAGTAAATTATAAGAAATTGCAGACACAGCAAATTAAAGCAAAAAAAGAAGCGGTTACTGCACCAGTCCCTGAAATCTCAGCAAAAGCAAAAGCAGATATTGAAGTTAAAAAGCAGAAAATAGTAGAGTTTGAAGAACGAAAAAAGCATGAAGAGAGTATTCAAAAAGAAGCTTTTAAGATGATTGATATTGCAAAACGATTTGAGCGAGATAAGCAATATGACGGGGCAATCGAGAATTTTAATGGAGCAATTGATTTATTACAATCAATAGGGTGGACTGATTATGTTAAACCAATATACAAGTTCATCTCGGATATTAGAAGAAGACAAGAAAATGAACAGAAAGTACTCGAGGAGAAAAAATCTCGAGAGAAAGAATATTTAAAATTCCAAGAAATTATAAAAAAGCATGAAAAGATTCAAACGGAGCAGGGATTAGAGGGAATTTCCCTAAAACAGAAAGAGCTTGAAAAGACACGAGAAATAGATCACGCAAAAGAGAAAAAAGCTTTTAATGTAATAAATGAAGCCGATGAATTGGTAAGAAAAGGCAGTTATGAAAAGGCAATAAAAACTTATAAAAAGGCACATGATATTTTTAGAGAGATAGGTTGGGTTGAACAAATTGCGACAATTGAAACTACAATAAATACAGTTCAACATAAATATAGAGAATTTTTAAAAAATGACGAGAAAGCCACGGAATTAAAAGTTAAGCGTGCTGTAGAAGATGAAGAATTTCGAAAAACAATTGCCGAGCAGATTCGAAAAGAAAGGGAAAAGTTAGAGAAGAAAAAGATCGAAATTAGAGAATATGAAACAGAGATTGAATATCGGAAGAAAAGAAAGGTTGAAGCTTTTAAAATTTTAGATGAGGCAGAAGAATATACATTGCGTGGGGATTTTGATGTTGCCATAGAAAAATATTACATGGCATCAATGATTTTTGTAGAAATTCAATGGACTGATGAATTATCACTCATTCAAAGTGTTATTAGAAATCTTGAAAATAAAAAGAAAGAAAGGAGGCTTTTAAGTCTAAAGGAGAGAGAAGATGGGTTAAAAAGAGAAAAGGAAACAAAAGAATTTCAAGCCAAAATTTCTGAACAATTAAGAGAGGAACGTGAGAAGTTAAGAGAAAAAGAGATTACAGTTAGAGAATATGAAAAAGAAGTGAAATATCGGGAAAAACAAAAGGATAAAGCATTTAAGATCTTAGATGATGCTCAAAAATTAACAATCAGTGGAGATTTTGATGAAGCTATAGAAAAATATGAAGTAGCTTCGATTATTTTTGCAGAAATTCAATGGGATGATGAGTTGGCACTTATCCAGAATGCAATTCGAGATCTTGAGAATAATAAGAAGGAAAGAGAATTAAGGGAACAAAAGATTCGAGAAGAGTTATTGAAACGTGAGCAAGAAACACAAGAATTTCAGAATATGATTGCTAAAGAATTAAGGATAGAGCGTGAAAAGTTAAGAGAAAGTCAAATTACGTTAAGAGAATATGAACAAGAAGTAGATTATCGTGAGAATCGAAAAAATGAAGCTTTTGATATTTTAGATGCTGCAAAGATGTTAATAATGAGGGGGGATTTAGATGCTGCGATTGAAAAATATCATGAGGCATCAATTATTTTTGCTGAAATTCGGTGGACAGAAGAGTTGGCACTTATTCAAGGTGCAATACGCAAACTTGAGCAAAAAAAGAAAGAGAAAGAACTTTGGGAACAAATTGTAAGAGAGGAATCTATCAAAAAGGAACAAGAAGTAAGAGAATTTCAGCATGAAATTGCTTTAATCAAGAGTCAACAAGAAGAGAAAGTAAAATTTGCACAATATATTCAAGAGCAGAAAGAAATCTTATCAGAGCAGAAATTAAAGAAACAAGAAGAAGCATTGAAAATGCTTGAGACTTCATATGAACATATAAGTAATGGAAATTTAGATGAGGCTATTAGAATTCATAAATCGGCAATAGAAATTCTTAATCAAATTGGTTGGAAAAGTCCTTATCTTAGGGTAATTAAAGATACACTGGAGAATTTAAATAGACGTAAGATTGAAATCGTACAAAAGCTACAGCGCCAGAAGGAATTAACAGTTAAACATGAAGCTGAAGAAAGAGAATTTCAAGCGAGAATTACTCATAATATTGAGTTAGAAAAGAAAAAAATGTATGTTAAAAAAATCGCGACTCAGACTAAAGAACGATTACTTGCTTATCGAGAAAAAGAGCGTATTGAAGCATTTGATGTAATGAATAAGGCGGAGATTTTAACAAAACGTGGAAATTTTGATGAATCTTTAGATCTTTATCGTCAAGCTGATATTATTTTAAGTGAAATTCAATTCCCCTCACATGCTGTTAAAGAAATGATACAGAAAATTAAATTGAAACAAAAGGAACAAAAAGAATTATTACAGAAAGAAAGAAAGATTCAAATTCATAGGCAATTAGAAGAGGCAACATTTCAAAAAGAAATTACTCGTCGGTTAGCATTTGAGAGAGAGAAGATGATAGTGAAGAAAATAGCTATCGAAACACGCGAGAAAATAGAAGTATATCGTGAGCAAAAACGAGAGGAAGCATTTAAGATATTAGATGAGGCAGAAGATTTAACAAAAACTGGAAATTTTGAGTTGGCAATTAATAGATATCGAAATGCTATGCTTCTTTTAAGTAAAATACAATATCCTGTTGATTCGATTCATGAAATGATAGGAAAGGTTCGTTTAAAAAAGATTGAACAAGAAGAAATTAAACGAAGAGAAATTGACCTAGCAGCCCGAAGAGAGATAGAATCAAGAGAATTTCGGGAGAAAATTGCTTGGGAATTAAGAAGAGAGAGTGAGAGATTAGCAAGAAGGACAATTGCTCTCATAGAATATGAAGCTGAAGTAGAATATCGTGAAGATAGAAAAAAGGAAGCTTTTGATGTGTTAGATTCGGCAAAGTTATTAACACTTAGAGGTGATTTTGATGCATCTATTGAGAAATATCGGGAAGCTTCTATAATATTAGCGGAAATACAATGGACAAAAGAATTAACACTTATTCAAAATACAATTCGCCAACTGGAAAATAGAAAGAAAGAACGAGAACTTTGGGAACAACAATATCGAGAAGAAGCAATTAAACGAGAGATTGAAGAGAGAGAATTTCAAGAAAAAATTACTGAAATTTCAAGAAAGGAGCGTGAAAAATTAAGAGAAAAAGAGATTGCACTTAGGGAATATGAACAAGAAAAAGAATATCGAGAAAAAAGGAGGGATGAGGCATTTAAGATTTTGGATAAAGCAGAAAAATTTACTATTGCTGGAGATTTTGATGTAGCTATAGAAAAATATCATGAGGCATCTATTATTTTCGCTGAAATACAATGGACAGAGGAGTTAGCACTTATTCAGAATGCAGTTCGTGATCTTGAATATAAAAAGAAAGAACGGGTATTTTGGGAACAAAAAGCTCGAGAGAATGCAATTTGGAGGGAATTAGAAGCAAAGAAATTTCAAACAGATATTACTGAGGCATTAAAAAAGGAGCATGAAAGATTAAAGGAAAAAGAGATTGCAATCAGAGAATATGAAAAAGAAGTAAAATATCGGGAGATGAGAAAAGAAGAAGCATTTCATATTTTAGATTCGGCACAAATTTTAACAATGAGGGGAAATTTTGATGAGGCTATTGAGAGATATCATGAAGCCTCAATAATTTTAGCAGAAATTCAATGGATAGAAGAATTAAATCATATTCAAAATGCAATTAGTGAGCTTAATAAGAAAAAGAAAGAAAGAGAGCTTTGGCAACTAGAATTAAGAGAAGCAGCACTCAAACAAGAGCATGAAATAAGAGAATTTCAGCATAAAATTTCTATAATGAAAAAGAGTGAAGAAGATAAAGTAAAAATGGCACAATTTATTCAAGAACAACAAGGGGTTTTATCAGAACAACAATTAAAAAAGCAAAATGAAGCGTTGAAGATGCTTGAAGTTGCAGATACTCATATAAAAAGAGGTCAATTAGATGATGCTATTGAAATTTATAGGTTAGCAGTAGATATTTTTAATAAGATAGGATGGAAGGGTTCTTATCTTAAAGTAATACAAGACACATTTGATAATTTAACTCAACGAAAATTTGAAGTTGAACAAATAAAACAACATCAAATTCAATTAGCAGCTCAACGTGAAGCAGAAGAAAGAGAATTTCAAGCTAAAATTACTCGAAGTATAGAATCCGAAAAGAAGAAAATGCTGGCAAAAGAAATTGCTATTCAAACTCAGGAACAAATAATTGCTCATCGAGAGAAAAGACGTAACGAAGCATTTGATAATATGGATAAAGCAGAGGAATTAACTAAAACTGGAAAATTTGATGAATCATTAACACTTTATCGCCAAGCTGATATAATATTAAGTGAAATTCAATTTCCATCATATGCGGTAAGAGAAATGATACAGAAAATCAAGATAAAGCAAAAGGAACAAGTGGAATTACGTCAAAAAGAGAGAGAAATTCAAATAAAAAGACAACAAGAAGAAGAAGCATTTCAAAGAGAAGTTGCTCGTCAGGTAGCGCTTGAGAGAGAGAAGATGAAAGTGAAGGAAATCGAAATTGAGACTCAAGAAAATGTAAGAGCATACCGAGAAAAACGTCGAAATGAAGTATTTAATATATTAGATGAGGCGGAACTCTTAACAAAAAGAGGTAACTTAGATTTAGCCATTGATACTTATCGTAAAGCCGCTCTTTATCTAACTGAAATTCAATATCCGGTTGATGCAATTTATGAAATGATTAGTAAACTTCGCATTAAAAAAATAGAACAAGATCAAATGAAACAGCAAGAAATTGAAGCATCTACTCGAAGAGAGCTTGAATATAGACGTTTTCAGGAAGAGATTGCTCAAGCATTGAAAAGAGAAGAGGAAAGACTCAAAGAAAAAGAAATTAAGCTTAGAGAATATGAAAAAGAAAAGGAATATCGTGAAAAAATAAAGGATGAAGCATTCATTATTTTAGATAAGGCAAAACAATTTACGGCTAGGGGAAATTTTGATGCCGGTATAGAGAAGTATCACGAGGCTTCAATAATTTTAGCTGAAATTCAATGGACAGAGGAATTAAGAAATATTCAAAATGCCATTCGAGAACTTGAAAAGAGAAAGAAGGAAAGAGAACTTTGGGAGCAAAAAGCTCGAGAAGAAGCACTTAAGAGGGAACAAGAAGCGAGAGAATTTCAATACAATATTTCGCAAATGAAAGCAATGAACGAAGAAAAAATAAAAATGGCTCAATTTATTCAAGAGCAACAAAAGGTTTTATCAGAGAGAAATTTTTTAAAGCAAAATGAAACGCTAAAAATGCTTGAAGTTGCAGATGCACATATAAAAAGAGGTAAATTAGATGATGCTATTGAAATATACATGTCTGCTATGAAAATTTTTAATGAAATAGGGTGGAAAGGACCATATTTAAAATTAATTCAAGATACACTAGATAATTTAAATAAGCGTAAATTCGAAATTGAACAAATTAAACAACAAAAAATTGAGTTAGAAGTTAAACGTGATGCAGAGGAGAGAGATTTTCAAGCAAAAATTGCACAAGGTATAGAGATACAAAAACAAAAAATGCTAGCAAAAAAAATTGCTATTCAAACTCAAGAAGAAATATTTGCCCATCGTGAAAATAGGCGTAAAGAAGCATTTGATATTATAGATAAAGCTGAAAAGATGACGAAAGAAGAAAATTTTGATGATGCGTTAAGGCTATACCGTCAAGCCGACATATTTTTGAGTGAAATTCAATTCCCATCAAACATTGTAAAAGAAATGATACCGAAAATTAAATTAAAACAAAGGGAACAAGAAGATTTACGGCAAAGAGAAAGAGAGATTCAAATTCAAAAACAATTAGAAGAGGAGGGATTTCAAAGGGAAATTGCTTATCATATAAAGCTTGAGAAAGAAAAAATGAGGTCAAAAAAGACTACACTTGAAGCACAAGAAATAATTAAAGATTATCGCGAACAAAGAAGAGAAGAAGCATTTAGAGTGCTAGAAGAGGCAGAACAATTAACCAACTCCGGAAAATATGAATTGGCAATTGGTACTTATAGAAATGCCATGTTAATTCTTAGCGAGATTCAATATCCTACCGATTCAATTAATGAGATGATTAAAAAAGTTCAGAATAAAAAATTAGAGCAAGAACATCTTAAACATATAGAAATGGAAGCAGTGCTCCAAAGAGAGCAAGAAGAAAAGTACCTTGAAGAAGAGATTGCCCAAAAAGTTCAGTTAGAACAAGGAAGAATGATGGAGAAGTTAAAAGCTATTGTATCACGTGAAAAAATACAAGTACGTTTTGAACAACGAAGAGAAGAAGCATTCAAGGTATTAGAAGAAGCAGAACAATTAATTAAAACTGATAAATTTGATGAAGCAATTGAAACATACCGAAAAGCTTCATTAATTCTAAGTGAAATTCAATATCCCTTAGAGTCAATTAATGAGATGATCAGAAAATTACAAATGAGAAAATCCGAACAAGCACAGATTATTCAACAAGAAAAAGAAGCACGACTCCAGAGAGAAAGTGAAGAAGCCGAACTTAGAAGAATTATTGAAGAGCGTCAGCGTCAAGAAGAGGAGATGAAAAGAGCAAAATATTTGGCTCTAAAGCAAAGGGAGGAATTAATTAAAAAAGTAGAAAGTCGTAGAGAAGTTGCATTTTCCCTATTGGAGAATGCTGATAAATTTTTAAAGCAATTCCCTCCTGATTTTGATAAATCAATTGAGTTGTATTTAGAAGCAAGAAATGTTCTTTTAGAGATAAATTGGGAGCCAGAAATTGCGAATTTAGACGCTATGATCAGAAGTTTAAGAGAAGAAAAACAAAAATTTATCATTCAACAAAAACAAGAAGAAGAGGCTCGAATTCGTGCTGCTGAAGAATATGAGAAATTTAACCAAGAAATTCTAAGAAAAAAGTTAGAAGTTCAAAGAGTTCAAGAAGTACAACGGATGAAACTTGAAGCATTTAAATTTGAACAAGAACAACGAGAAAAACTTCAACAAGAGGGTTTTAATCTTCTTGATGATGCGAAAAAATCAGTTTTAATGCATCAGTTTAATTTTGCTTACGAGCAATTTGATCAGGCTATTGAAAAATTTAAGAGGATTGGTTGGTTTGAACAGATAAAATATATTGAAAAGGAAATAGAGACCACTAAGAAATTAGAAGAAAATGCAATAAAAGCACAAGAAGAAGTTAAAAGAGCTCAAGAGGCACTCTTAAAACAAAAAGGATTGGAAGACCAGCGGCGAATAGAAGAAGAGACAATAAAAATACATTCAGTCAAGGAAATTACAGCAATTTCAGATGACATTATCAAATCGTTAAGACAACAACGATTAGAACAAGAAAGTACTCAAGTTGTTTCTAAAGAACAAATTAAATCAGATGCTGCAAGTTTTGCAAAAGAGTTAACAAAAATGATTAAAATCAAACAAGATTTGATGGCTGAAATTGCAAAAGCTGAAGAAGACGAGAAAGAAAAAACAACAGAGAAAGAAAAACAAAAAACTAAGGAAGAACTTAAAGAACTACATAAGTGGATAAAAGATGCTGCCAAAAAATCAAAGAAAAAATAATTCCTAATTTTAATTTATAAAGGTTTAAATTTTTTTTATTTCAATAACAGATTTATTAAGATCTCTGTGTAGATAGATTATTCCAATTATCATTAGAGCCGAAATTGCTACTATAATTAATAATCGATAATCAAAAATTATTGATAATAAAAAATTTCCTGAACCACTGCCAAATATCAATTTTACAACTAAGAAATAATCATGATTGCTTGGTACAAAAATTCCACATCTTCTATAAAAATCAAATTGGTTAATAGTTGAAGCAGTTATTATAGGTTCTCCATAATAATTAGGTGTGGTATCAAAAATATAAAGCTCTGCTTCTGCATCATTTAATAAGGCTAAATCAAAAAAATAATGCATTCCACCTTGTAAGTTAATTTTTCTGCACCACACTTTTTTTTGATTAGAATTATCTCCTAAGGAAAAACAAACACTATTATTATTTTCAAAACTTACATATTGGTCCAATGCATCTAGAGCAGCATAACCTTGAACCATTCCCCATCCTTGATAATTATCTTTTATAACTCTTGGATAAATAGTCTTTAAGGAAGTTAAAGAAATAATACTTTTTACTTCAAGGGGTGTTAAAGAAAAGTCTTTTTCAAGCATTAATGATGCTAAGCCGCTAACCATAGGAGCTGCTGCAGATGTCCCAGAAGCGTACATATAGGTATTATTTCTCCCAAGATGGTCCTTTGTAGCTCCATATATACTAACAGCGGGTGCGCATAAATCTGGTTTGATAATATTTTCACTAGAAGGACCTTTACTGCTTTTTGAATACATCATACCGTTGTTTTTCACACCACCGACACCAATAACCGATTTTGCATCAGCAGGAGAATTAATTGTTTGAAAACCTGTTCCCTCTCCCCCATCATTTCCTACAGCAGCAACCACAACAATTCCAGCTTCCACCAAGGATTCTGTGATTGAATTTAAGAGTATAATTGAATCACTATCTGAGGAAGCTTCTACTCCAAAGCTCATACTCACTATTTTTATATTATATTTATTTTTATTTTCAAGAACCCAATTAATCCCATTTTCGATGGTTTGAATAGAAGATATTAATTCATCTTCCTCTTCAGAGTATTCAAATACTTTTATAGACACCAACTTTGCATCAGGGGCTACTCCAAGGTATTGTGGTGAATTCCCTACTGCAATTGATGATACATATGTTCCATGAGAATCAATATCTTCTGGACTTTTTTCTATTTGAGTAAAAGCATCATAAAACGCTATAATTTTTTCATTCCAAGATTGGGTTCCATTATTTGTGAAAACTTCATGATACGGATAAATTCCCGTGTCGATTATTGCGATAGTTGAATTTTCTCCGCTTAAATCTTGATCAATAAAAGATCTATTTACGCTAATCAAATCACTCACTTGAAATTGAGAAATATCTGCTACCTTAAAGGGTGCTTGATTGGTTTGAAGATTTAAATTATAATTTGGATTTAATGAAAAAGTTATTTGATTTAAATGAATCATTAGAAAAAGATGGGGAGAATTAAGCCAGATTACTATTAACCAGAAGAAAATCAATTTTTTATTTAAAAATGGTTTGCACCTATTTGAATAGTGAAACATGAATTGCACTTATCCATAAAAAATTGATTTAATATTTGAATAAAAATAAAAGTTAATAATTATATGAATTACGTAATTTTATTTTTAATCCAATAAGTTGTAGTTATTATGGAACCAAGGGAAAAAAGGGAATTTTCCTTAGAAGAAAGGAAGATGTATGCTCGTCAGCAGCTCGTTGAAGGCTGGGATCAAGAGACTATAAAGAATAGTTGTGCTTTGATTATTGGAGTGGGAGCTCTCGGGTGCGAGATTGCTAAGGATTTAGCTTTAATGGGTATAGGAAAATTAATTTTAGTTGATATGGATAAAATTGAAACCTCAAATCTCTCAAGACAAATGTTATTTCATGCAGGAGATGAGGGGAGAACAAAAGTTGAGGTTGCTGCAGAGCGTTTAAAATTGATGGCTCCGTTTCTCGAAGTTGAGTATTATTTTGATAAATTACAAAATCTTCCAATGAAGGTGTATGAAGAATCGGATGTTATTATTGCTGCATTAGATAACGTTAGGGCAAGAATGGATTTAAACAAGATTGCTTTAAGATTAAAAAAACCAATGGTGGAGTCTGGTACGGTAGGATTTGAAGGTCATGTTCAAAACATTATCCCAAAAGGCTCAAATATAAAATTTCATAAGAGAGAAAAAGTTATAGATGAAATAGTGCAAGAAAAATTATGGAATTTATCAGAAGAAGAATATACTGAATATTTTGCTGCTCAAGAAAGTATAGAAAAGCTTGAGGAGCGAATAGTTCTATTAAAATCTCAATTTATGGAGCCTGTTGTTGAAAAAGTACGAAAACAAGTTGAAAATGAGTTTGATGAAAAATATTCTGAAGATTATCTTGATCAAACAGCTTGTTATAGGTGCCTAGTTCCTATTCCACCACCTGATGATAAATTAATTGCAGCATGCACATTAAAGGGTATTCCGAGAAATAGAAATCATTGTGTTTTAAAAGCAGAGTTAAATTTTGAAAAGAAACATGGACGGATGCCAGATTTGGATAATGATGAGGATATATACAAATTAATGGAATTATCTCAAGAGGAATTAAAATTATTACGAGAACGAGTTTTTAAGGAAAACGTCTCTGATGAGCAGTTATCAACATTATCAGAAGAAGAAATTCGAGAGTGGAAAATCAATATTCAAGATACATTCGGTCAAGATTATGTATTTGAAGATATGGAAAATATTTTAGGAAATAAAATCGCTGCCGTTCAGACAGTTAGTTCAATTATCGCAAGTATTCAGTCCCAAGAGGCATTAAAATTAATATTTAGAGCAAAGGGAAGAGATATTGGGCCCCCCATGGATCCTCCGTATGTTAATTATAGCGGAATTTATGGAATATTCGAACAAGTCCCAGTGTTTAAGAGAAAAGATTGCATTGATTGTGGGGATATTGAAGGAGAGGAAAATGTTAGTATTGTGGTTCCATTTAATTCAAAGGTTAAAGATATTTTTAATGCACTAGATGTTTCTGGTTATAAATTCGATACCGAAAAGTGGATGATCACAAATTCAATGAATAAGGAGATTCTTTGGCACCCCTCAATTCCCACATTTAAAGATCCTGAAGCTCTATTACAAAGCTTAAAAATAACGAGTAATGACGTTGTAACACTCACACCTTTAAGTAAAGATGTAAGTAAATTAGAAATAAAGAAATATAACGTAATCGTTTCCTATTTATAAAACTTTCATTTATACTTCATTTTTTACTCCTTGCTTTCCTAATATTTGCAATGAATTTATCAATCAAGTAAGTTTTTATTTTAGCATTTTTTCCTGCTTCCATATCAAACTCAGAATCTCCTACATAAATAGCTTGTTTGCTAGAAATATTAAAGTGTTTCAGAATTTTATAAAGACCTTCAGGATTAGGTTTCCATTCAACAACATCTTCTCTTCCTACAATATATTGGAATTTTCCCAAGAGATTTTGTTTAGTTAAAATAGAAAAAATTGTTGAGCGAAAGTTCAAAGAAAAAATTGCAAATTTTATATCTGAATTCAATCCCAACTCTTCTAAATTCTCGATAAAAAAAACTATTTCTTCAAAGAATGAATATTCTTTTATATTTTCTCTTTCAAATTTTTCAATAGTTCGAATATAAGATTCAATTAAATCGGGATCTCCTCTCGCTACAACTTTTTGTAAACCCAAAGTAATTCTGTTAAATGCTTGATCTTCTCCAAAATCATCCATATATTTATCACTAAGTAATTTACGCAAAGCATCCCAATCTACATGTAGTTTTACAAGAGTTCCATCAAAATCAAAGACCACTACTCGCAAATCTTTTGGAAAATCCAATAATTCACTTAGCAACATTTAATATTTTAATTATTATTTTTTTATTCATTTATTATTTTGTAGGATTAATTTTTAAAAGGAAAAAAAAGAAAAAGGAAGTCATTAAAGATATTTCTATAAAAAATTCCTAATCCATTGCGTATTTTTTCGTCCAGTTCTCTGCTTTCTTATCAAATTTCGATTTTTGTTTAAAATATTGCTCTCCTGCTTCATGATTTAAAGGATCGCCGGGATTAAAAAATGGTGGTTCCACATGCATCATTCCCTTCAATGCTTCGACAATATTTGTTAATGTTTTAGAAGGAGTCCACCCCGAAGCCCCAGTAGAGGCATCAACCTTACCGACTAGATCGGGATTAATAAGATCAAGACAAATATTCAATTTTCCTGGTGGAATTGAAGAGTCGATATTAGGATGCCACATTAAAGTATGAGCATATACATATGGAGGTGCAAAAGGATAGTTCTCGGGCATTTTTATCTCGAATAAAAATTTACCTCCTGAATACGGAATTCCTGGCTTTCCTATTATTGAAAGCCTAAGGTGGTCTATTGATCTTCCCCAAGGTTCGATAATAACGAATTGATTATCTTTAAATGCCTCAAGCGCCTCTGCATAATCAGTTTCTTCTCTAATTTTTTACACCTAATAAGTTTAATTGTAATCTCAATTTAAAATTAAATTAAAAATAATTATGTTAAGTAATTTTATAATATTAGAATATAGTTAAAAATGTATTTAATATATAAACATGCTAATTTTTTTGCAAAATTTTCTAAATTCGGACCCTTACGCGAGTTAAATTGTCATTATTCTTTATAGAATAATAATTGTGAATCTAACTCAAAAAATTCGAATATTTCCCTCAAAGAATCAAAAACTGATTCTGTGGGATTTGTCGGAAAAATGTCGATTAATATATAATTTTGCGTTAGCTGAAAGAATAGAAAATTGGAATAAAAACAAATATAAGCCAAAAGACGACAAAAAATATATATCTTATTTAGAGCAACAAAATAAATTAACTTTACTTAAAAAGAAATATCCTGAATATAAATGGGTTTATTCTAAAGTTTTACAAATGATATTGAAAAGACTCAACTCTGATTATAAATCGTTTTTTACGAAATGGATAAATGGAGATAAACAAGCTCGACCACCTAAATTTAAATCAAAAAAAAGATTTACAACAATCTGTTATAATCAGAGTGGTTTCAAATTAGAAAAGAAAGTGATACAATTTTCGCATAAACACCCTTCAAAAATTCCATTAATATTTTCTCTTAAATATCCTTATTGTGCTGTTGAAATTGTTAAACAGGTGGAAATTTTTAAAGATTTCCAAAATCGATGGTTTATTTCTATTACATATGAAGTTCAAGCACTAAAATACAAAGATAACGGGCTATATCAAGCAATTGATTTAGGAGTTTCAAATATTGTATCTGCGGTGAATTTGCACTCTAAATTTATTCAAATTAAAAATAAAAGAGCAGATCTCTATTGGAAAAAGAAAATAGAAAGCATTCAATCAAGGCGAGACCACTGTAAAAAATATAGTAAAAAGTGGAGAAAATATCATTACAAATTCAGGAAGATGCATCAAAAGTGTGCTTATCAAATGCGTGATTTTCAACATAAAATTTCAAAACATATTGTGACACATACCAAAGCAAATACAATAATTGTCGGAGACCTAAATGTGAAAGAGATGGCTAAAAAGAAAAAATCTATGGGAAATGCTCAAAAAAATAAAGCTAACAAAACTTTAAACTATTCTGTTAACAATACGGGATCGTTGGGTCGTTTTGTCGAATTCTTAATTTACAAGGCGAGACTTGTAGGGAAAAGAGTTATAAGAATTGACGAATCGTATACTACTCAACGATGTTCAATTTGTGGAAAGCTTAAAAAAAGAAATCTTTCCGAAAGAATTATTCAATGCGATTGTGGAAATTATCTTGATCGTGATCTTAATTCTGTGATCAACATTATGATTAAATTTTTGAAACATAAGCATTGTTACGTATTCCTATCGCATCAACCCTCCTTGAACGAGGAATCCTTTCTACAAAAAAAGGATTTGCTACGATACACAGCCCCATCCGTAGTAAAAGTGATGGCGGACTCGTAGTGATACTAAAAAATTAGAAATATTTACTAATTTTTCAGTAAGTTCAATAATACATCTCGATTTTTATTAATAAATCTTTTTAATAAATTTTTAGTTTAGTTAATTTCCTTACCATTTAATTTAATGGACCAATGAAATATTTTTAAGAATATATTTAATAAATAGCTTAGTATTATTACCAATTGGTTAATATGGGAAAAGAATTACCTAAGGAACATTTAAAGGAAAGAATTTTAAAATTTTTGAATAAGAGGAAGGTTTTAGTCTTATGCACATGCAATAACAATATTCCTCGCGCAACTCCGCTTGATTTCTACAATGATGGATTAGACATATATATGACACCTGCAGGTGGAGCGAAAGTTAAAAATCTAAAAGTGAACCCTATAGCAAGTATAGGAATATATACACCACTGTCCGAAGGTGAGATTCAAGGATTGCAAATAACATCAACTAAAATAAGATTTATTTATCCTGAGGATGATGATTATGAACATGCGAGAAAGATTGTTAAAAGGAAAGCTAAAATGTTTTTGAAGATAATTCCTGAAAAAATCGATTATTTAGATTATTCTTTAAGTAAAGAGGGATATTCAAGGTTTCAAGTTTTAGAACTGAAGGTAGATTAGAAGAAGTAAATCTTGGATTATTATCTATAAATATTTTTTAAGCTAAGTTTTATAAAAGACTTATAAACTGACAAAAATTAAGTATTTTATAATTTTTTAAAAAAAATGGTTTATTAAAAATTGGTTACAAAAATTGTAGTCATTGGAATGGGATATGTTGGAATTCCTATGGCAGTACTTTTAGCGGATATTGAAGATTTTCAAGTCTTAGGAATACAACGTCGCTCAGAAAGGTCTGGTTGGAAAATTGATTACCTTAATGCTGGAAAGAATCCATTCGAGGGTGAAGAACCTGGGCTCGATAAATTAATTGCCAGAGTAGTAAAAAATAAAAAATTTCGGGTTATTGATGATTATTCAGTTTGTAAGAATGCAGATTATATTTTAATTGATGTTCAAACTCCCGTAGATGCAAAAAAGATACCTCGTTATGAATCCTTAAAAAAAGTTTCAGAAAATATATCGAAAAATTTATCCAAAGGGACTACTATAATAATTGAATCAACTGTAGCTCCTGGAACAACCGATTATTTTGTAAAACCAATTTTGGAAGAGGGAAGTGGTTTAGAAAGGGGTAAAGACTTCTATCTGGTATTTTCATTTGAAAGACTAATGCCTGGAGCGTTAATTGATTATATTGTGAATATGCCAAGAGTAATTGGTGGAGGCTGTGAAGAAGCAAATAAGCGAGCATTAGCATTATATAGTCGCGTGATAAAATCTGAACTTCATTTTACAGATACATTGACCGCAGAATTAACTAAAGTTATAGAAAACACATATAGAGATATTAATATCGCATTTTCAAACGAAATGGCATTATTATGCGAAGATTTTAATCGAAATATTTTTGAAATTATCAATCTTATCAATATGAGAAAAGATAGAATGATGCATATACCTGGTTCAGGCGTTGGAGGTCATTGTTTGACGAAAGATCCATGGTTATTAGTTCATGGACATGATAAATACACAGAAAAGAAGTATTGTACAAAAATGGTGCCACTCTCAAGAAAAGTTAATGAATTTATGCCAGTTCATACAAGTGAGTTGCTTAATGAAGCTTTTATGGAAGCAGGAATAAAAGAAAACCCTTTTAAAATTGCAATTTTAGGAGTTGCATATAAAGCAGATTGTGATGATACCAGAAATACTCCCGTAGTATCGATTGTTGAAAAGGTTAGACGTCTATTTTCATATAATAAAATCGAAATCATTGCTCATGATCCATATGTTAAAACGAAGGACTATAATAATTCGGAATTGACAAGAGATCTTGATAAAGCAGTAACGGATGCTGATGGAATAATTATCGCTACAAATCATAGTATGTATAAACATTTAGATTTAGATGACATCAGAAAGAAAATGAGGCATCCCGTAATTATTGATGGTCGCAATATTCTTACAAAAAAAGAATGCCAAGACCATGGTTTTATCTATAGAAAAGTCGGAGAAGGACCAAATTAATCCTAACTTCTCTTTTTAGAAAAACTAAAAAATAAATATTAATTTACACATATTAATTGATATTTGTTGGAAAAAATTATAACAACCCCTGGTAGCTCAGTGGTAGTAGCGCACGGCTGTAGATTTTTATCGCGTATTGAGAAAAAGATCAATGAAAATACGTCAGCTAAAGCGAATAGATACCGTGTGGTCGCTGGTTCAAATCCGGCCCAGGGGACTTTCTATTTTTTTTTATTTTTAGAAAACTTAGAAAATTTAAAGCTTTTCAGTTGATTTCTCCCATTTTTTAAATTCTGAGTCAAGTGTTGCGATAAAATCATCTGTTTTATCTACATCGAACTCTATTATATCTTTATCAATTTTAAAATTAAATTCCTCAGCCCAATCAAAAATAAAGTCCCATAGATCGCTTTCTTTCATCTTAAGAACCTCAGCCATCCGAGATACCTCCAATCGCCGTGATACTCTAACTATTGTCGCCAACTTTGCTAGCCTTTGTTGTTGTAGCTGCTCTTGTTGTTGTTCTTCCGTGATGGGTTGTAATTTTTCTGGAACTGCTTTTATTTCTTTTTCCATTGGTGTGATGGGTTGTAATTTTTCTGGAACTGCTTTTATTTCTTTTTTAGTCGGTCTAAATTTATATAAGCTTATCGTAACAACAATATATCCGCACCAAGTGATTTGTATTGGAAACATATAGTAAAACCTTAAAATACCTGTTGTGATTATTAATAATATGCATCCAAGTATCCCAAATACAATAGAACTATTTACTTTTAACAATTGTGCAAATAAAATTGAGAGAAAAATGAAAAGGGGGCTACTCCATAAAAGAATGAGATAGAAAAAAGAATAGGGGGCTACTCCATAAAACACTGTTAGTATAAAAATTATAAGAAAGATTAAATGAATTAATCCTATCCTGCGAAATATTCGTTTGTATTTTTCCTGAATAACCGAATATGTTAATGTATCCTTTAATTCCATCAATTTATATAAATATAAGTTAATTGTAACCAAATAAAAACCAACAAATAAAGGTAATAATACTACATCAGCAGAACCAAAAAAAGCATCACCAATAATCAGGTTAATTCCAATTCCAATACATCCAAGTGCCCCTGATACTATAGCTTTATTTACTCTTGTAAAAAAAGCAAATATAATTGAAAGAAAAATAAAAAAAAGACCTTGCCAGCCACCATAAACGAAAAGCATATATCCCCCTCCAGGTGGGATTGGTAAAAACGCGACTATTATAAAAAATATAATAACGATTAAATGTTTTAATCCAATGTTGCGAAACTTCTGTTTATTTTTCTCATTATCCAATAAATTTCTCACCGAATAATTTAAATTATTAATTAATCCTTTCTGATCAATTATAATATTTGATTATATCAAATTTAATTTATTCCAAATCTGTATAAATATTTTTTAAAAATTTATGTAGCAAACCATATAGCGAATTAAGTGGAATTGATATTATTTACTCAGTTATTAATAATTAATATTTCCATAGGGAGCAAGGATGCCCTAATATTTCTAACAATTTTTATATTGATATTGCCCAATTCTTAGAAGTTAATGGAATTCTTATTTAATTTTAAGGATTAAACTTTTTATGAGTTAAATTTCTGCGCAAATTTTATTTTCTTTAATAATAATACTTTATAATAATCTAAATTTGCTAATCTTAAAAAAAAAAATTAGGAGCAAACTTGCTAAAAAACAATGATAAGATTGATATAAACGATTTAGAAATCAATCCTTTATTACAACAACTTAGGGAAAACCCTATTGCAGGGAATGGAGAAAATCATTATTTCACAAGTTTTGATGGGGCAAAAATTTTTTATCGAGTTTGGAGACCGATTATTAAGATAAATAAGATTTTAATTGTAAGTCATGGGATGGGGGGACATGGAGAGTTTTTTGTGCTCTTGGCGGATAAAGTATTTAATGAAGGAATTATGGTTATCGCTCCAGATTACAGGAATCATGGTCATTCGGATGGAAAAAAAGGAGATTTAAAGAGATTTAATTATATTTTACAAGATCTTCATGAATTCATAAATTATATTTCTGAGCAATATCCAGATACGCCAATTTATTTGTTGGGAGAAAGCATGGGCGGTGCAGTCAATATAAATTATGTAGCAGAATACCCTGAAAATTTAACTGGAATGATTTTATTTTCTCCAGCTGTGAAAATAGAATTTTCACTAAAGAGAAGAATATTATTGATACTTATTGCACTACCTTTACTAATTTTAAGAATTTTTGCACCAAGTTCAAGTATAATTGGCGCAAGAGGAAGTGAGGATGAGGGAATTAGGAACCCCATTCATCAACAATATGATAAAACAGATCCAAATCATTTAAAAAAGATATCAGCACGATATTTAATTCAACTTTTAAAATATATTCGCAAATCAGTCTCAAAGGCTTCAAAAATAAATATTCCTACTGTAATTTTTCAAGGAACATCAGATGTGGAAGTTTCACAAGAGGGGGTTTCTAAATTTTTTGAAAGACTAAATTCAGATATGAAAGAGTTGTATTTAATTGAGGGAGGTTATCATTGTCTTTTGACAGATCCAGATTTTCAAGATAAATGGCATATTTTAATTGAATGGTTAAAAAAGCATTAGTAAAGGATTATTTATTATTTGTTATTTGACTATCTAAGACTAGATGTTAAAAAAAAATTGATTTTCGAAATGAAAGATAAAAGAACTGCGGTTGTTGGAGCGGGATGGTTTGGTCGAGCGCATATAAGGAATTATAATCAACTTTCCAAATTAGTTGCTGTTTGTGATGCAAATAAAGAGAATTTAGAGCTTGTGAAAACACTTTATGATAATATTAACGTTTATACTAATGTAGATGATATGATTAAAAGTGAAGATATTGATGCAGCTAGTGTAGTTACACCACCATCAAATATTCCAGCAATATCTAGGAAATTTGCTGAGAAAGGTATAGATGTATTGATGGAGAAGCCAATGGCATTAAGATTATCTGATTTAGAACAATTTAAAGAATTTACAAATTGCCGTATCATGCCTGGTTTTATTGAATTATATAACCCCGTTTTTGATAAACTATTAGAGAATCTTCCAGAGATTGGTGAGATCATTACTGTTGCCTCAAAAAGGATAGGTCTTTATCCCAAAAGAGATTGGAATATGGGAGTTATTTTGGATTTATCAATTCATGATATTTATTTGCAAGAGAGAATTCTAGGTGAAGTAAAAAATGCTATTGGAATGGTAAATCGGTTTGTTGATAACAAACATGAGGATGCGGCATTTATTTTATTAGATTTTGGAAAAGCAAAAGGTTCAATTGAATCTAATTGGTATACTCCAACAAAATTTCGAAGAATGTATGTTCATGGAGCTAATGGAACTATTGAGATAAATTTTATATCTCAAACATTTAATTTTCAAAAAGGTTTGAATTTATTGGGAGACAACCCAGCGACTAAGGATGAGACATATTCTCCATTAAAACTGGAAGAACCATTAAAAAGGGAAATCTTAAATTTCCTATATGATAAGGATAAAGATATTAAGGTAACTCTAGATGATGGAATACGAGCTCTAAAGATTGCATTGGAAGTTATTGAGAAAGCAAATTAAAAATGGAAAGATTAATTATTAATAAATTATTGGATTAAATTAAGTCTTGATAAACTTTTAGAAGAACTGGTGAATTAGAAATTGCCTGAAGATGAAAAAGAGGAACATGAATTGGAGAAAATTCGAATGAATAAATTAAAAATGATGTTGGAAAGACAAAAGATACACGAAATTCAAAATGTACAAGAAAAACAGATTTATGATAAAATTGATGTGATATTTCGTGCAATTCTCAGCCCCGATGCTTATAATCATTTAATTAATTTAAAAAATTCAGATCCAAAAGTTTATTGGGCGATCTTTAATACTTTAGTGACTCCAAGTGTAATTGAACAGATCGATTTATTATTAATGATAATCAATGAAGGAAATGCCTTATTAAGAAGAATGCCTCTTGAAACTATCGTATATCTAGAAAGAAAGTTTAAAGGGACAAAGATATCAATTAAAGTCAAAAGACGAGACGAGGAAGCTGTTGACCTATCGTCTTATTTAAAATAGATGGATTTTTAAAAAAAATACATTAATTATTGTTCTCTTCCTGAAATAATTGCAGTCACTTTATAACTATTATTATTTATCTTTTCTCCGTCAATTGAAAAAAATTGAAATGCAAATGGTCGTTTAAAGATTTGTTCGACCATATATCCATAGGAACTTATTGTAAAAATAAAAAGTCGTTTAGAGATACTCTCAACAGAAACATCAAGATTTAATTCATGTAGGACCTCCTTTAAGGTCTCAATTTCTTTTTCGTTATATTGATAAGAAAATACAAGTTTGAAATCTACTGGCGTTGGAGCTTCAGGATCATCATATGTAAGGTCAGATTTTCGAAAAGGAAAAAGTGTAGATAAATAAAAATTGAAAAATTCACGATAATGATTTTTTAAGAGATAAGAGATTTTGAACCCCTCAGCATATTTTGGCCAATGTTCTCTCATGGCTTCAAATAATTTGGGATAATTTTTTTTCTTTCGTTCGCTTTCTTTTTTTAAAAATAATAATAGCTTATTCTCTATTGGTTTAAACTCACATTCTTTTCCAACTCGTAATAAAAATTGCTTAAAGCGAACGGACATAATTTTCTTGATAAATTAAGTTAATTTATGATATATTTTTAGACAGTAAGAACTTAATTCTTATGTTAACACCTATTAAGATCTATTAAATTTTATTTTTTTTGATTTTATATTTAGTTATATTATGAAAATATTATATTACGCCTTTTTTTATCTTCTTGTTATAAATTTTGAATATTTTTTTGATAAGTAAATTTATTTAAATTTAAAATGGAATTTAAAGTAAATATTATTATGCAAATATAGTTAATTCATTCCTATTGAATGATATTACACTTTATTAATCCTTGAGAATAAATTATGAAAAGACACATAACTTCTCTATTATTAATTATACTCTTATTTTTCAATGTCATAATTGTTGGAAATTCTTTAGTCTGTGCAAATGAGAATGAAACAATTGATGAGACAATAGTAAATGTAAGAGCAAAAAATATTTTTCTACAGACTAAATTATTTTTATATGAAATAGAAAACGGATTAAAAGGAGTTGGATATGATGATTATATCGGGTTAATTGATATTGAAGCAGAAAATAATTCATATGCCCAAGAAAAAATCTTTACATTGGCTGCGTTTTATCATAAATATTTTATATCAGGAACTACGATGACTTATGCATGGGCAGAAAATGAGCTATTAACACCATTACAATCAAATTTTTGGAAATATCACAAGATTTTGAGAGCGGAAAGTGAAGAAAATGGGAGTAAATATTTTACAATTGATAGTATGATTGCTTTAGAATTTTTATCAAGTGCATATCGTGATTCTCAAAACAATATTATTAAAAACCAATTAATAGAACCTTTATTCATTCAGCGAGAATCTATGAAGGCAAATAATACACTTGAATATCACGGTCCCTCTCAATCTGATCATTTAGCATTCTGGACTGCAATTGAAGGAGTAGGTTATGAAACAGATCTTAATTCTTATCATAAATATATATCTGGAGGAGATCCGAATCTTCAATATTGCTTAGCGAATACCTCTTTATGGGCAATTGCAGGTATGCTAAATTATGGATTGTTGGGTAGAGAAACTTCAATCGATGTTGAGAAAGAAGTTTTTAATGCATCTCTTAACGATGCTCAAAAAACAATGAAATATCTTGAAGATATATTATTTATTAATGGAACTGGGTTTAAAGAATATAATATTGCTTCAACAGATAAAATCATCTTCAGAACGCAAGCTCTATCATTATTATCTTATGCAAGACTATATCAAGCCACTGGAAATGTGGTATATATTGATAAAGCAGAGAATGTTATCGTTAATATTATAAAACCTTATTTTATTGATTCTGAAGAAGGGGGAGCTGTTTTATGGTTTAACTCAACTTCAGGAATAGGTGCAAATATTAAAGAAGGTTATGGGAACGCACTCTATGCATATAGTTTAATTGAATTATATAAGGCAACTGGCAGAGAAAGATATTTAATACTATCTTTGGAAGTAATTAATTTCTTAAATAATTATATGTATAAAAAAAGCGCTGATGGATTAATCGAAGGATATATAGAATATATTCGAAAAAATGGAACAATTTACGATCCCCCCGGATTTCTCAGTAATACAACTAGATTGTGGAAAACAAATGCACTTATATTTTATGTTAATGAGGAAATATATTCCACCTATAGACCTTTGCATGTTAAATACATATTATGGATGATTATCGGCATAACAACTGTAATTGGAGTAATAATAATTATAAATATCGCCGTTAAACGAAAAATTGTCTATAAAAATTTATCCAAATCAACAAAAATTTTGACTAAATAATTCTAATCGAATTTTTATTTTCTCTTTAATATTAAATGTAAAACCCATTTCTAAGAGTTATTTAATCTTAGATTTTAAAAAGTTTTAAGAACATGCTCTATTATTTATTTTTTTTTAATTCTCTTATTTTTTCTACTTTTAACTAAATTCCATTAATTTATCGTGTTGAATAGTTATGAACAAAAAATAAAAATTCGGTGGATAATTGAGAAAAAAAATTAAAAATAAACATAATTTTTATTTGATAATTGTGACAATATTTAAAAACATATAGAGAGAGATCTATACATTTAATTAAACTTCATATGGGTGTAATAATCTATTAAACGAAACAATTTTAAATTAGTCTTATTGATCTCTTTGATCATTTTTTTTAGTGGCTTCACAGCTATTTCTCTCTATAATAACATCAATTTATTGAAGGATAGTGTCGTCGAAGATTTAGAGAGATTTTCAGATGAATTAAAAATTTCTGCTTGGAATTGGAGCACGACCAAGGTTGTCTCCACGGAAAGCACAGAGGATTCTGGATATCCAACAATCGCAGTGGACGGTTCCGGAAACGTGCACATCGCATGGTATGATGAGACGGAATATGGTGGATCGGGAGATGATTGGGATATATTTTATAAGCACTGGAACATGACCACGGCGAACTGGACTACGACGGAGGTGATCTCCACGGAAGGCACTAATGTTTCTTATACTCCAACAATAGCAGTTGACGATTACGGAAACGTATTTATTGCATGGGAAGATCTTGCGGATTATAACAATTCGGGAGTGGACCGTGATATATTTTATAAGTATTGGAACGCGACTACGGCGACCTGGACCACAACCGAAGTCGTTTCCACGGAAAGTACTGGTTCTTCTTATTTTTCAACAATGGCAGTGGACGGTTCAGGAAACGTACATATTGCGTGGAATGATTATACGAATTATAAAAGTTCAGGAGGGGATCTTGACATATTTTATAAGTATTGGAACGCAACCACGGCGACTTGGAACACGACCGAGGTGGTCTCCACGGAAAGTACTGCTTTTTCTTCAGAGCCAACAATAGCAGTGGACGGTTTCGGAAACGTATATATTGCGTGGGAGGATCAAACGGATTATAAAAGTTCAGGAGCGGACAATGATATATTTTATAAGTATTGGAACGCGACTACGGCGACTTGGAATACGACCGAGGTCATCTCTAATGAAAGCACTAGTGATTCTTGTTCTCCAACATTAGCAGTGGACGGTTCCGAAAACGTGCACATTGCGTGGCATGATGAGACGGAATATGGTGGATCGGGAGATGATTGGGATATTTTTTATAAGTATTGGAACGCAACCACGGCGAACTGGACTACGACGGAAGTGATCTCCACCGAAAGCACTGATGATTCTTTTTCTCCAACATTAGCAGTGGACTTTTTGGGAAAATTGCACATTGCATGGCAGGATGAAACGAATTATGGCGGTTCGGGAGGTGATTATGACATATTTTATAAACACTGGAACGCGACCACGGCGACTTGGACCACGACCGAGGTAATCTCCACGGAAAGCGCTGGTAATTCTCATTCTCCAACAATAGCAGTGGACTTTTTGGGAAAAGTGCATATTGCATGGACTGATAAAACGAATTATGGCGGTTCGGGAGGCGATGATGATATATTTTATAAAAAATTCATATTATCTCCATCGGATCCATCAATAGTAATAAATAATGGAGATGCGAGTACAAATTCCACCTTAGCGAATCTCACGCTCTCGGCGGATGGAGCAGAAGAAATGTGTTTTAGAAATGGGACATCCATATTTTGGACTAATTGGGAAGCATACGCCACAACAAAACAACTATATTTAGAAGGCTCTACAAATAATACGGGATATTCAATCTATGTGAAATTTCGAAATGCAACAGGAGTATCTCCCCAAGTCGGTGATAGCATTTTATTTTTAATTTTCACACCCTTGAATCCATCAATAATTATAAATAACGGAGATGCAAGTACAAATTCCACCTTAGTGAATCTCACGCTTTCAGTGGATGGAGCAACAGAAATGTGCTTCAAAAATGGGACGGATGTTACATGGACCAGTTGGGAGGCGTATATTACGACAAAACAGTTGTATTTAGAAGGGTCTACAAATAATACGCAATATTCAATCGATGTGAAGTTTCGAAATGCAACAGGAGAGACCTCCCCAGTTGGTGATAGCATCCTCTATTTAATTTTCACACCATTGAATCCATCAATAATTATAAATAATGGAGATGCAACTACTGATTCTGTCTTAGTGACTCTCACGCTCTCGGCGGATGGAGCAACAGAAATGTGCTTTAGAAATTGGACGGGTGGTTCATGGACCAGTTGGGAGGCGTATAGTACAACAAAACAGTTGTATTTAGAAGGCTCTACAAACAATACGGAATATTCAGTCTATGTGAAATTTCGAAATGCAGCAGGAGAAACTTCCCCAGTCGGTGATAGCATCCTATATTTAATTTTCACACCATTAAATCCATCAATAGTAATAAATAATGGAGATGCAACTACTGATTCTATCTTAGTGAATTTAACGCTCTCGGCGGATGGAGCAACAGAAATGTGCCTTAGAAATGGGACGGGTGGTGCCTGGACCAGTTGGGAGGCGTATAGTACAACAAAACAGTTGTATTTAGAAGGCTCTGTAAACAATGTGGTATATTCAATCTATGTGAAATTTCGAAATGCAATAGGAGAGATTTCCCCAGTCGGTGATAGTATCCTATTCTTAATTTACACACCATCGAATCCATCAATAATTATAAATAATGGAGATGCGAGTACTGATTCTACCTTAGTAACTCTCACACTCTCGGTGGATGGAGCAGACGAAATGTGTTTCAGAAATGGAACAACTGGTACATGGACCAGTTGGGAGTCGTATGGTACAACAAAACAGTTATATTTAGAAGGCTCTGTAAACAATATGGAATATTCAATTTATGTGAAATTTCGAAATGCATTAGGAGATACTTCCCCAGTCAGTGATAACATTCTATATTTGATCACGGAAGAAACGGTAATCCCTGGATATCCAGTCGGATTTATTATCATTTCATTACTTGCAGGAATAGGAGTAATTGTAATTCTTAATAAATCTAAGAGAATAAAATTGAGAAACTAACTTCCAAAAAGAGAACTGGAAATTGCTTTTTTAAATTATAACTCTTTTCCTTTTCGTATAAATCAAGCTACTAATTCATTGCATTTAAGAGAGTTATTTAAAACTTGAATTTTTTCCATGATATTAAGAGCACATGAAAAATCCATTTAAGGGTATAATATCCAATTGATATGAAGGAGAAATCTTATAGCATGTGAAATTATCTAATGCGTTATATTAATCAATACAAAAATATTAGAAATTATATTAATTACCAAATTTTCATAAATATTTGTAAGGTTAAATTTATAAAATAAGATAAAGAATTCTTTCTAAAGTGATTAGATAAATGTAAAAATAACCCAATAAATTATATACATCATTTTTTACCTCCTTTTTTCGAGTAAATTCAATTTTATATTAGATAAAAATTTTCAATACTTCCATTTTATAAAAAATTAATCTCCAGAAAGACTATGATTAAAAGAGAAAAAATCCTTAAAATATTCAAAGAATATAAAATTTTCTAATAAAAGAGTGAAAATAAGATAGATATGATTAGGAAAGAAGAAATTTTAAAAACTCTAAAAAAGTTTAAACAAGAAGTGAAAAAGAAATATAAAGTAAGAGAATTAGGTCTTTTTGGCTCATACATAAATGAAAAACAAAAAGAAAGTAGTGATATTGATATTCTTGTAGAATTTGATGAAAAAGCTGACCTTTTCGATCTTATAAGACTTTCGCTATTTCTTGAGGAAAAATTAAATAAGAAAGTTGATATTGTTCCAAAAAGTGCATTAAGGGAGGAGATTAAGGAGAATATCCTTCAAAAGGTAATATATGCATGAGAAATTATAGAATCTACTTAAAGGACATATTTAATGCATTAGAAAGCATAGAAAAATTCATACAAGAGATGAATTTTGAAGAGTTTAAGAAAGACGATAAAACCTCAAGCGCTGTTATTAGAAAGTTTGAAATAATTGGGGAAGCTGCAAAAAATATTTCAGAAGGGTTAAAACAAAAATATCCTCGAGTTCCATGGAAAGAAATGGCAGGAATGAGAGATAAATTGATTCATTTTTATTTTGGAGTGGATTATAAATTAGTTTGGATGACGATAAAAGAAAGGTTAATCAAAATTTAATTTTCTCTTTAATAATAATTATAAAATCAATCTCTCTTCCGCCACCTCCTTGAATCATAATCAATTTTTTAAAAGTATAAAAATGAAATTAAAATAAAACAAAGCATATGATTATTTATGGAAAAAAAGGTGGGATTACTATATTCAGAAGACTTCATAACATATAATTTCGGTAAAACACACCCTCTAAAACCAATAAGATTAGAATTAACTTATAAATTATTTAAGGAGCTTGGTCTTATGTCCCACCCTAAAATTGAGATTATTGCTCCAGAAATGGCAACCGAGCAAGATTTGATGATGCTGCATTCGGAAGAATATATAAAAGCTGTAAAAAAATTAAGTGAAGATCCAGCTAATCCAACCGTTAAAGGTTGGAAATACGGTTTAGGTCCGGGAGATAATCCAATTTTTAAAGGAATGTATGAAGCTTCCGCTTTAATCGCGGGTGCAAGTATTAAAGCTGCTGAAATGATCATGAATCAATCTGAAAATTATGAGGTAATTTTCAATCCTGCTGGAGGCTTGCATCATGCACATAAAGATCAAGCGTCAGGATTTTGTATTTTTAATGACGTGGCTTTAGCTATCAAGAAAATGAAAATAATAAAACCCGATATAAGAATCACATATTTAGATATTGATGCACACCATGGGGATGGCGTACAATGGTTTTATTATAATGATCCTAATGTTTTAACTATATCTTTTCATGAAAGTGGAAGGTATCTATTCCCCGGAACTGGCGATGTAAATGAAATTGGAGATGGAGATGGGAAATATTTCTCTATTAATTTTCCGTTATTACCTGGTTTTTACGATGATTTATATCTAAACCTTCTAAGAACCATTATTCCAGAAATCCTTAATATATATAAACCAGATGTTTTAGTTACACAACTTGGTGTAGATGCTTATAATATGGACCCCCTTACTCAATTGGGTTTATCTCTTTCAGGTTACCGCGAAATTGCTAAAGAGATACACCAATATAGCAAAAAATATTGTAAAAATAAATGGCTCGCCGTTGGCGGAGGAGGCTATTTAGTAACGGTTGTTCCTCGGGCTTGGTCAATTTTTCTTGCAGAAATGCTTGACGTTAAGCTCAATAATGATCTTCCTACAGAATGGAAAAATGAATGCCAAAAAAATGCTGCAGATGAAATAGCTCCAACAACAATGTTCGATAAAAATGATAAGTTGGTATTAGAACTTTTTTCCCACACAGAATTGAAAAAAAGAATGATGGATTATTATAACATGTTAATGAAAGTTAGTCGTGAAAAATATATACCTAATTTAAAAAACGCCGTAGAAAAGTTGAATTTTTAAAACAAAAAAAAATAAAATCATCAATAATTACTAGAAAAAGAGTATATCTAAAAAAAAATAAAAAAAAAAATCAGTAAAATATTTACTTTAATTTATTTATCTTTAATAACACGTTAATTATAATAAAATTATTTGTTTCTAAAATTGGCGTCAAATTTAGATTTTTTTTACATTAATATGTACATTGTCGATTTTCCCGTTTTTCTCGGGAAAAGAAAAACTTTAAATAGTTTTCGAGTTCATATAGAACTTAAGAAGTTTAAAACTTTGATTTAAATATTCGGATACTGGAGAAATAAAAATGTATTCTTATACCTCAACCCTTAACCCTATTGTTAGAAACTACATCTCCCTCATTCTAGAATAGTTTTTAAATTATTTCTTCAAACCGAATATCTCCCTTTTCCTTATTACGCCGACATTTTTAATCATTTTACCAAATTTAAAAATCTAGTTTGAATTATCAAGAAATTGTAAAAATACTTCTTTTTTCTAGATTTTTATTTTATATCTCTCCTTTATGATAAATATGAGAATTAAAAAACTTTTTTTGAATGAGAAAATTACTTCTAACCAAATAAAGGTCGATGCGTTTTATATTAAGAAACAAGAGAATTTATTATACTTACTGGGCTTAAAAATTGAATCCGATTCACTTTTACTAATACCAAATGTGGATTTTAAAAATTTTAGTATTCCAAAATTTTTTGTTACTGAATTGGATTATGAGCTGACTCATTTGAAGCTTAAGGACTTGGGTATTTCAGATAAGTTAGAGTTGGTAAAGATACCTAAGGGAAATCCGGATTTTGTTAAAAAGGAATTAGGTAAATTAAAGCTAAGAAGATTAGGATTTGAAGATGGATTCGTATCATATAATAATTATAAAGAATTAAAGGAAAAATTTAAAGATATTAAGTTTGAAGGAATATCGAGCATAATCCAAGAAGCACGCATGAGCAAAGATGAAGATGAGATTATAAAAATAAAGGAAGCTGCCAGAATAGGAGATATTGGTCTTAAGGCTGCGATTGAAAATACTAAAGTTGGAATTACTGAATTGGACCTTGCCGCGGAGGCTGAATATTATATGAGAAAAAATGGTTCAAGTAGGGTGGCATTTGAAACGATTGTTGCTTCAGGTGAAAGGTCTTGGTTTCCCCACGGTACTTCAACTTCACGAAAGATAAAAGATGGAGATATAATTACTATAGATATTGGAGCGGTATATGATGGATATTGCTCTGATATGACGAGAACTTTTATTCATGGAAAAGTCTCGGATGAGAAAGCGGAAATTATTAACTTTGTTAATAAGGCACAACAAGCTGTTTTAGACGTTATTAAGGCAGGTGAGAAATGTTCAGAAATGGACCGCATTGCACGTGATTCGTTTAATGAAGATGGAGTTGCAGAGTATTTTATTCATGGATTGGGGCATGGGGTAGGGATTGATATTCACGAAGATCCCTATTTAAACACAACCTCAAAATTCGTTTTAAAAGAAAATATGGTTGTAACAGTCGAACCAGGAATTTATATACCTGGGAAAGGCGGTTCTCGCACAGAGGATTTAATAGTTGTTAAAGAAAACGGTTTCGAGTGTTTATCTAAATCAGAAGTTAAGCATTATTAGTGAAAAAAAACTCGGGATCTTTTGAATAAAACTAGATATTGATTTTTTTTTATATTTTGGACTTTTTAAAGTTTAAGTATTTATATTAGAAGAGTTATTAATGGGTTAGAGCCGATTAAGACAAAATAAATTCGAATAAAGATATATATAAAATAATTGAAGATTTTTATAAAGATGGAAAAAAACCCAATTAGAGGAATTATTTATTCGCAATTCCATGAAATCGAAGGTCCAACAACACTGTTATGGGAACCTGATGGTTTATCTGAAGATATAAAAAGGTTGGTCAATAATAAATCAATTTCTCTACTAAGAGGTGAAAGTGGATTAATTCCCAAATCGTTAATTATCATTCCATTCCCATCCTTTAACCTAAAAAGTATTGTAAAATATTTACTTGTTAAAGATAGAAGTTATCCGGGAGGATTTCGAGTTTCTGCGATCAATTTACTATTCAATGATATTGAGGATGTTATTTTTTACAAGTATCATAGAAATTTTGAATCAGTTTTTAAGAAAATTACTAAAAAAATCACTCAATTAGAAAAATCGAGAGCCGGTATAAAATTGATTGCAGGAGAACTAAAGATTTTTAAAATTGATTTATTAAATTTAATAAAAGAACTGCGAGATGAAGAAATTTCCACTTTCCATGGAGAGGAATTTCCTGAAACTAAAGTGGATTTATCTAAATTTAGTGATTTTAGATTTAAGTTAATTATTTGCGGCGATCCAGAGGTTGGAAAGACCTCAGCGGTCTTAAGATTCACGGATAAAGCGTTTAAGAGAACCTATCTTCCAACAATTGGGGTAAATGTAAGCGAGAAAGAAGTTCAATTAAAAGAATTTAACATAGAAATCGCTTTTACGATTTGGGATATAGCTGGGCAACAAAAATTCCAATCTATGAGAAAACATTTCTATACTGGAGCTGAAGGCGTGTTTTTAATGTTTGATTTAACAAGTCACGAATCTTTTCAGAATATATCTAATTGGTATGAAGATATTAAATTAAAATTAAAGGATGATTTTGTAGGTTTTTTATTAGGAAACAAAAGAGATTTAGTTACTGAGAGAAGAGTAGGTATAGAAGAGATACATAAACTCGCAAAAGATTTGAATATGGATTATATAGAGACATCTGCTTTAACGGGGATAAATATTGATAAGGCCTTTTATGATATGAGTAAGGCTATAGTCTCGCTTAATGAGTTAAAATCTTAAAATTAGAAATAAAATGGAAAGGATTATGACACATCAACTAATTTTGTTATTCTATTGATTGTTGTATCTAGAAAAGTACTATCTTCGATTTTTAATTCAATCGCATTTTGAGGACAAATTAGAACACATCTTCCACATCCTCTGCATTCATTACTAATAGTGGCATGTTTATTAATTAATTTGATTGCATCAACAAAGCATATATTTTTAGTGCATGTTCCGCAACCTACGCATTTCTCAGTAACTTTAATGGAGACACCAGGCATCTTTGTAAATTTTTCTCCAATTTCTGATTTGACATGAGGTAATATTCTATAAAGACAACAGCATGGACAACAATTACAGATACTTAAAAGCTTATTTCCCGGGTTAACATTTAGCCAAGACGAATCTAACTTATTTCTGCCTATTAAATGAACAAGACCGGCTTCTCGACAGCGTCTCACATGTTCTAATGCTTCCTCTTTTGTAACACGACGTCCTAGTTGTGGATTGATGCCCATTACGGCTTCTCCAAGAAAGAGACAACCAAGATTAATAGGATAATCTTTACATTTCATGGAATCTCGACATATACAGAAATTCATGATCCAATGATAATTGGCTTTCTCAATGAAATATTCGACTATTTTAGATGGTAATATTATTTCATCCTGAGGCTCCAAGCTTTCATTAATTTGTATTACTTTATCCTTGGGCAAAAAAATTATATTATCGCCCTCAAAGAGCATCTTCTCAATTAATTTTCCTATGATTGGAACCCTTGTCATCTTAGCAATAATAATTATATGAGGAAATGTCTTTTTTAGAATTTCTACAAACCATAATGGACGTGCCATATTATATCATTATTGTTGTGTAATAGAAATTAGATATTTATTTTTTTAGCCGTATTATATAAGTAGCTATAATAATATGTTGCAGCGGGTCCAAAGGCAAGGTGGTCTGTAACTATTCCAAAATATGAAATTTTTTCAAAGAATTGTTGAGAAAAGATTAAAAATGCGTTTTTTCCACCATCAATAACAATACCATTTCCAAATATTTGATCTCTTTCTCTAACTTCTGCAATTTCGGTGTATTTTGTTAAAATTTCTTTATAACTATCATCTTTAACTGATTTTTCTTCAACTAATAGTTTGATTTCAATAACGCCTCTTGCACGAGCCTTCTTTATTGGTTCATAACAATCTACTAAAAATTCCAGGTCTGGAGAAGCAAAAGATATCGATTTTTTTGCTAGTTTAAATAGACTTAAGACAGTATTTAAACAAGTTTCCTTACCTCTATGTATATAAAGTGCTATTTTAATTGGACTTTTTTGGCTTTGATATATTGGATTTAACTCTCTTATAACAAGATTAGAATCTTCTTCATAATCTTTTAACATTTGCTGTTTGGCAATTAATAAGGCTTCATCGGGTGATTTTGCATGATATTTTGAGGGTCTAGATTCTTCTTCTTTTATAATAAAAGATTTTTCTTTTTCCAAAATGCTTAAAATATTATAAATTCGGGAATATGGAACACCAGATACATCAGAAAGATTGCGTGCATCCATAGCTCCCTCTGAAACAAGTGCTAAATAGATAGAAATTTCATAATCCGTCAAACCAATTCTCTTTAGACTTTCTTTGACATTTTCTGGAATTCCACTTTCTTCTTGCTCCATTTTTTTATAACCTTTTCATTAAAGGTAATCCTAATTTTTTCTTAAGATTAATTCAAAAATAAATTAATTAAATATTAATAGTTTTTCTGTACTATTAAAAGTTCATCACTTTATTATTTAAGAGTAATTTTAATAACTTAAAATTATTGAGGGAGAGATCGATAAAAGGATTAGATATAAAAGGGGCACAAAATAAATTTCTTTTAGAGAAATTAAAGATGTTATAAGTTATGGTTGATGAGTTAGATATTTTAACAAAAAAATTAGAGGAAAGAAATATTAAAATTGAAATGGTTCTTCAAAAACTAGACATTTTCAAGATTGCAACGCCATCTTGGGGTTATTCAGAAGGTGGAACTAGATTTCATATATTTCGGGATAAATTTGCAGCAAGAGATTTAATGGAGAGGCTAGATGATGCAGCGCAGGTGAACAAATTTACAGGGATTGCGCCAGATGTTGCTATTCATATACCATGGGATAAAGTTGATGCATTCAATGAGATTGCCGATTATACTCAGAATTTAGGTCTAAAAATAACAGCAATAAACCCAAACTTATTTCAAGAAGAAGAATATAAATTTGGAAGCATAACCAATTCTAAACCAGAGATTAGAGAGAAGGCGATTGGCCATATCATGGAATGTATTGATATTGGTCGAATTTTAAGGATTCCTTATCTAAGTCTTTGGTTCGCCGATGGGACAAATTTTCCCGGTCAGGGAGATTTTATAAAACGAAAAAAGTGGATGTTACAATCACTTCGAGAGGTTTATTCAGCAATGCCTGATTTTATGAATATGTTATTAGAATATAAGTTTTTTGAGCCTGCCTATTATCACACGGATTTACCAGATTGGGGACAATCCTATATATTTTGTAAGAATCTGGGAGAAAGAGCAAAGGTTTTAGTGGATTTGGGGCACCATCCTCAAGGGACAAATATTGAATTCATTATTGCAAATCTGATAGATGAAGATATATTAGGAGGATTTCATTTAAATTGTAGAAAATATGGCGATGACGATTTAACAACAGGTTCATTGAATATATATGAATTATTTCTAATTTTTCATGAATTAATTAAAGGGAATGCTGATGATTACAGAAAGACCGCATTTATGTTGGATCAAAGTCATAATATTAAACCAAAGATCGAAGCAATGATTCAATCAGTAATTTCTACACAAGAAATATATACTAAAGCTCTTACAATTGATAATGAACGTTTAGAAGAAGCCCAGGAAAATCAAGATATTATCAGAGCAGAATCATGTTTAAAAGAAGCATTTTTTACAGATGTCAGTTCAATATTACTAAAATACAGAGAGGATAAAGATATACCAAGAAATCCTCTTAAGATGTTTATAGATTCTGGATATAAAGCTCAAATATCAAAAAAAAGAAATATCTAAAAAAAGAGAACAATATTTATTACTGAATTAATAAAAAAATATATTTTAACTATTTAATTCCACAATTTTTTCTTATTTGATATATCTTATTTTTAAAAATTAATTTTTTTATTTATGAAATTGAAAATTTTTATATAGAAAGTAAATTTCATTTTCCATAGTATAAGTAAGTTTATCAAAAAATAACATAATAAAAATGGAAGTTGTTAAAAAAATGGACCCTATTGATATAAGAATTTTAGAAGAATTAAAAGATAATTCTAGAAAGTCTTTTAATGATATTGCTGAAAGTGTTGGCAGAACTGAGGCAACTGTTCGAAGAAGAGTTAATCATTTGAAAGAGGGTGGAGTAATAAAAAGGTTTACAATTGTATATGAAGCAGATAGTAAACCCAAAATAAAGGCAACTGTAAAAATTGAGCCAGATTTTAAGAGGATAAAAGAAATTTGTGCAGCACTTTCGAAAATTGAAGAGGTTACTGATATCTGGCGCCTAAGTGGAGATTGTGGTATCTTTTTAAAAGTTGAAATTGATTCTATAGAGAAATTTAATCCATTAATCGAAACAAAAATCTCACAAATTGATGGAATATCTATTAAAGAAACATGTTTTATCACACAGGAGATAAAGAGTAAATTTCTTTAGTTTCTTCTGCCGCTTTCATTTGCCCTTCACTAGCTAAGGGTTTTTAATACCCAACTCAATTTTTATATCTTCTTCTTTTATTTTAATTACAGCTTGTTTTATAAAAGATAAAAATAATAAAATATTTTCTAGTTTAACAGTTTGAAATCATCTATAAATTAAAATGAGCTATAAATTCACAAAAGAGGAATTATCAAAATTACTTTTTGATTATAATTCCCTTAAAGATGTGCTCCCTATATATAAACCTTCAAAAGTATATATTTGGGATGAAACTTTACGTGATGGCGAGCAATCTCCTGCAGTCTTCCTTACATTGGATGAAAAAATCCATCTTTCAAAACTTCTTGATGAAGCTGGAGTAAAATTGATAGCAGTAGGTTTTCCTGCTGTCTCTAAATCGGAAAAAGATATTGTTAGGGCATTAATGAGAGAGAAACATAACAATGCATCTATATTAGCTATTGCAAGACCAAAAAAAGAAGATATTGATGCTTGTATCGATAGTGATGCAAAAGAGATTGTAATTTTTATGCCAATTTCCGATTTTTTTATGAAACTACTAAAATTGGATGAAGAGCAAGAATTGTCAATAATCGAAGAAGCGATTATTTATGCTAAAGATCATGGTTTAAAGGTAAATTGGGTATCTGAAGATTGTACAAGAGCAAAATTGGCCCATATCTTTAATGTGTTCAACACAGCGATAGACACTGGTGCGGATCGTATTGTAATAGGTGATACTGTTGGCGTATTAACTCCATATTCAACAAGATTCCTCGTCAACCAGATTATGGAAAATGTAATAAGAAAAAATAAAAACACGGCAGATATTGGAATACATTGCCATGATGATTTCGGATTAGCCACAAGTAATACCATTGTAGGAGTATTTGAGGGTTGTGTTTATCCTCATACATGCATTAATGGTTATGGCGAAAGGGCTGGAAATGCAGCTCTCGAAGAGGTTGTTTTAATATTGGAAAGGAATGGAATTGATACTGGTATAAAAATGGACAAATTAATGGAGTTAAGTGAAATAACAGAGAAATATTTTAGCCAACCCCTCGCCTTAAATAAAGCAATAGTTGGACGTTATGCCTTTTCTCATGAAAGTGGACTTCACATCGCAGGAATTCTTGCACATCCTTTAAGTTATGAACCAATAAATCCAAAAATAATTGGTAGACGACGAAAATTTTATCTTGGAAAGGGGAGTGGTTCTCATTCAATTATTAACGCAATTAAAGAGAAGATTAAAGTACTTGATTTAGATATTCCTGATGAGATTATTAAAAAGATTGTAGCTGCAGTAAAAGCAGCCCATGAAGAATCGAGTAAGGGAGATATACAAAAAAGTTTTCAAATAATAAAGAAAGAGTTAGATAAGATATCCAAGGGAGTTTCTGATAAAGATTTTTTTGATATTGTTAATAAATATGCCCAACCATATGTACCTGATGAATTTAAGCCAAAAAAAAAAATAAACGAATAGAATGATATTATTATCAGTTTTCTCGTTAGAAGATGATTTTAATAAACAGTTGTAATAAAAATTTTAATAAATAGTTAGAAATTTATTTGAAATTTTTTATTAAATATTTAGTATTCATTATTTTTATGAGAGATTTCAATGTCTAAACAAGAAGATATAATTGCTGGAAAGTTAATTGGTAAAACAACAACACACACGGTTAATTTGTTAATTGTGGATAAAAATGTAGGACGAAATGATCATTTGGTAATTTATACTGATTCTGATAGTAATGAAGACAAAAATTATTATTTATTTAAGATAATTGATATCTGGAATGATAAACAAGGATTAATGGCAACACTAAAAGTTCTCGGCCATATGCCGAAAAGACCCTTTAAGATTGGAACAGAAGTTTATCTTGCTAAAAAGAAGCAAATCATAGAAACTTTAGGGATTGATAATCCCGAAGAAGAATCATTATATTTTGGGTCACTACTCGGTTATTCTAAATATGATGTGCACTTATTAATAAAAAATTTTGGTAGAATTTTTATTACGGGTAAATCTGGCTCGGGTAAATCATATACTATGGGAGTGTTAATTGAAGAATTCCTCAAAAAAGGAATCCCTGTAGTCATTTTTGATCGACATGGTGAATATTCAAGTTTAAAAATTTCTAGAGAAATTTCAGAATCTGATGAAGAAATCCCTGCTGAAGATTCAGAACCTGAATATTGGGATATAAGTAAATCTTCAGAACCAATTGAAGAATTAACAAGTATTACTTCAGATTCCGAAATGGAAATTCCAATTGAAGAATTAGAAAAGGAAAAAATAAATCCCAGTGAATTTGTTGAAAAAATAATAGAATTTGCTGATTTGAATATGAATGAGGGAGCGGATGTGGACATAAAATACATTTTTTCTTTAGATGCAACTGATTTAGTATCTTCAAATTTATGTACAATTATAAATTTTAGAGGTTTACCATTGGAACTTCAAGAGGTTATTGCCAATGATATTCTTATGAAATTATATAATGCAAGCACCTCAAAACAAATTCAGCCATTCTATCTTTTTATAGATGAGGCTCATCTTTTTGCAGGTAAAAAAAAAACAGACACATCTGAAACTGTAAAACTATTTTCTCAAGAAGGAAGGAAATTTGGAGCAAATCTCGTTATCTCTACTCAAAAACCCCAATTATTAGATGTTACGATAAGAGGTCAGGCAGGAACATGGATAATACATCAATTAACTGATATTAGAGATGTTGATATAACTGTTTCAAGTGCTGAAGATTTAGGTCCAGAATATAAAGAAGAAATTCAAAGATTAGACCCAGGTGAATGTATAATTTGTGGCGATGCCGTTAAGATAGCACCGTTATTTCTAAAAATTAGAAAACGAAAAACCGAACATGGAGGTATAGGATTTAATCCTCTCGATTTTCTTTCCAAAGACACTATTGAAGATATAAAGAAGAAAAGACTAAAAATTTTAGAAGCCAAATCAGAAGGTGAATTGGCAGAAGCGGAAAATCTCTTTCAAAAATATTTTACTGGAAAAGAAATACAAAAATCGGCTAAAGAAATAGAACTTTTAACAAAAATGATTGAAGAATTAGATGCTGAAGTTAAAATATGGAAAGATAAATATAAAAAACAAAAAGAAAAGGCAAATAAAGCTACAAAATTAGCAGAAGAAGCTTTAATTGAAGCAAAGAGAAAATCTTAAGAATTTAAATGCTTCGATTACACTTATTTTTTTTTAAGTAATTTTTTAATCTCTTCAATTTTATTGGTAGCATTTTCTAAATCATACTTCAATTTTTTCATTTGTTTATTGTAATCATTTTGTTTAATTTTTCCGTCTCCTTTCTTTTTCTTAAGGAAGTTAATTAAATTCTTAACTGAATTTATTTTACTCTCTAATCCTTCTAATTCAGCATTTAATTCTTTTTTAGACTGTTTCTTTTTTGTTGAAGGCATTCCTTTCGGTCTTGGGGGTAACGGCTTTTCAGTTGATGGTTTTTTAGGTAATTCAGTTAATTCTGATAATTCATTGTCCTCTTCAACGGTTTCCGCTTCAACTTCTCTTTTTAATTTCTCAAAATCTATTCCAAGATCTGGGGCTTCTTCTAACTGTGGCGGTTGTTGAACCTTTTCTTGCATTTCTTTGATTGCCTGTAATTCAATGATTTCATCTTCTGATCCGATTACTGAATCTATTAATTTATTTACAACATCACTTAAAGCATTTAATTCATCTAATACTGAATACAGAGTCTGTATAAGGTCACTTTTTGAGGAGATTTTAATTTCTGACTTTACCGTAATTGGGGAATACATTTGAGAACCAACCTCCCCTTCAGCATCAGAAAGTGAAGGATGTAAACTTGAACCATAACCCAGTCCAGGTTTTTTGGATGGAATTGTAGAAATCCCTTTTTTCTTCATTGTTAATCGATATTCAGAAATCAACCAAGTAAATAAATTTAAGGCAAGTTTTTTATGTTGATCATTTTCAATTCCACAGCCAATCTCATCTCTAAATATTTCATAACTACCAATTGCACATACTAATCCATTATCAGCTTCTGATACAATTATCAAAGGAACTGAGAAGGGATCTGCATCTTGATCACTCATTGCAATTGGAACAGAACCCCCAATTGTTGTAAGAGAACAACCCGCACGATAGCAAATTTCATTAATTTCTTCAGTGATTTGATGAGGTGGTGTAAATGTAGAGGCTTTTGGTAAATTTTCCATGCCATAATTATTAGGTGAAAGCACTTGATCATTTTCAAATGTAATTCCAAACCGTTCCGCTAGAGCGGAAAGGTTAGTTTGACGACCCTTATCACCTCCAGCATGACTTAATAATAATAATCCACCACCATCTTCTCTCACCCAATTCTCAATCTCATTTATTTCCTGAGGTGCAATCTTTGCAAAATCAGGACAAGCAAACACCAAAATATCGTAAGGTTTTAGAGTTTTATGGGTAATTGGAAATTCTGAAAATTGATATGATTCAAAACCTTGAGAATCCAAGAGTTGTTTTATCGTTTTGTAGTTGATATCAATTCTCCCTCTTGGTTTATGGCTCTCATTCCAAGCTATGAAATTTCCAACCAATTGTTAAAAGTCACCTTTTTTCATTAAAAATAAAAATTATATAAATAATCAATAAATCTTCTTGCTTTAATCTTTATTTTTATTTCATTTAAAATTTTATTTCAATTCTGACGTTTAATTATTTATCATTGTTTAAAACTAGTTGGCATTTATCGCCAATCATCAAATTATCTTTAGAAAGATTATCAATTTTAACATAACTCCCGATAATTGAATTTTCTGTAATTATATTTGAGAGATAGGCGCCATCTTCGATTATGCAATTTTTTAAGATACATTTCTTTAATTTACAATTTTTACCAATCGAAACATATGGTCCAATAATAGAATGAGTAATTTCAGTGTTTTCTTCAATATTTACTGGTGTGTTAATTACGCTATATTTGAAATTTCCATATTGTGTTGGGGATTTTTCATTTATTTGAGCCATATGCTCTAATATATAGCGGTTGCCTTTCAAAAGTTCGGTAGTTCTCCCAAAATCCAAAATCCCTTTTTTCAATTCGACTGCAGCGATTTTGTAGTTTTGATCTATCAAATCTTGAAGTGCTGGAGTCATATAAATTTCACCAGAATCTTCAGATTTGTTGTCCAAATAATTTTTTATGTTGTTAAATAAAGCTTTGGTTGTTTTTCTACTAAATGCATAGATTCCTGCGATTGCCAGATCAGAGATAAATTCCTTAGGCTTCTCAACCAAATTCTTGATTATCATATTATCATCAACAGACACAATTCCATAAGAACTAGCTTCTTCTTTTGGAACTCTCATAACGGTTATTATTCCATCCACATCTGATTCATAATATCGATATAAAATAAATGAATACTCATCAAGTGGAATCATATCACCTAAGAAAATCAAACATCCATCTTTTTTTTCATTTATACTTTTTTTATTTAAATCATCTTCTTGAAAATTGAATTGTTTCTTGGCTAGATAAATAGCTTCGCCGAGACCCCAATAATATGGTACATCTCCATCAAAACCTCTGGGAGTTTGTTCAATAAATGTTAAATTAAAATCCTTTGAGTAATTTTTATTTATGTAATCAATTATTTGCTCTTTCTTATAACCAACGATCAATATTAATTCGGTACTCTGATCGAATGTGTCTTTTAATTTATCTAAAATGTGATCTAAGACAGTCTTTCCTGCAACTTTGATAAAAGCCTTAGGTTTCTTAAAAGTAAAAGGTCTTAAACGCGTTCCTGTGCCTGCTATTGGTCCAATAATTTTCATATTAAGGATACAATTCTTTCTATGCTATTTTTATAAAAAAATCTTTAAAATTTAAAACTATTTTTATTCAATAAAACTCTGATTTATCCGAATCAAAAATGCGTTGAAGAGTCCCAAATAAAATGTCTAAACCATCCTCTCTTAACGTTGTGATTGGAATTAATTCAGATGTAGAGCCGAGTTGAGAAAATACTTCGGATATTAAAAGAGATAATTCACGTATTAAACCTTTTTCCCTTTCATTGGTAGCTTCACTTAATTTTTGAAAGTCTGTGCTCCACTCGAGAACCATATCAATTAAATCATCATCTAATAAATCGATTTTGGAAAGAGCGTTAATTTGTGGAATATTTATAAAACGATATTGAACTGAAGCAGCTAATAGCAGGGTAGAAATAAACCCATTCGGTCGTTTTACCATATTGGAATCAAATAAAAAAGTTGTTGATCTCTGAACATCACCGAAACCTAAGGAACTTGCGATAATTGGACCCACTTCCCTGAAAGCAAATAATTCTAACTGACCTGCAGTGTCAATTAAAACCCAATCAGGTTGATATTGACCGATTTCATACTTAATATCGTCAATAAAATTTATCATTAGATCCGAGGCTAAAACCATCCCTCCATTTGGACCTAAATTATACTTCCTCATAACTTCATCTAACGTGATATAATCCCTTATATCAATCTCTGGATTAAACTTTAAATCTAAAGCTCCCGGATCCAAGTTAATTGCAATTACAGTTATTTCTGAATCTCTCATCGAGATGTAGTGTTTTAACTGAGCAACCAATGTGGATTTTCCGCTTCCGGCAGGTCCGATTACATAATTAAATAACATTGGGCTTGAAAATTGTGATTTGCTCTGTAATAAGTAAAATAATCTTTTAAAGATTATAAAATCTATTGATACGATTTGTATTTTATTTTTTACTCAATGAAAATTATTCTATATTTAATAAATTCATTAAAAGAAGGATATTATTGAGTCGCTCTAATGCAATTAAAGAGAGTAGAGATGAAAAATATTAGAATTATTTGTGAAAAAAAATATAAATGAAAAGAAAATTCTAAAAAAAAGCATTTATATTTGTAAAACCTATTATACTTAGGTATAAGAAGGGTTTCTACCGATTTGAGAAATAAACAAACCATATTGAATGATAAAACAGGTTTAAAATTATGCGAAAAGTGTGGAAGTATATTAGTTAACCGCGTATTAATCTTAAAAAACGGCAGAAAACAGAAAATACATCAGTGCATTGTCTGTAGGCATTGGTATCCCGTTTAAACTATTATATTTTAATTTTAAAATATTTATTATTTCTTAGAAAATTTTAAATTTCTAAGATTTTATTTATTTAATAAAATTATTATTCTTAAATAGGTGATAAAAATTAATCTTGAATCTACTGTAAGTGATAAAGGATTAACCACAATACCAAAGGAGATCCGAAAAAAACTCAATATTAAAAAGGGAGATAAATTATATTGGATTTTTAAAGAACAAGAAAGAACTGAATTAATTGTTATTAAAAAACCACTTAAATTTCTAAAAGGAAGATATGCTCAAAAGGATCTAACTTATGAGAAACTAGAACACAAAGCTGATGAACTAATTGAAAAAAAGGTGGAAAATAAATCCCGCTAATCGAATTAGATTTAATGATTGGATTAGTTTCTAAAACTGATAGATTTCATGAACTTTCAATAAAGATTTTTGATAAGATTAAAAAAAATTACATTAAAAATGTGTATATTCCATCTAGCGCATATTTAGAATATGAATTACTGCTAAAAAGCCGAAATATAGATGAATTGGAAATAATAAGAGATATTGTTCATTTCAAGAATATTAAAAATATAAAAGAAATTCCAATTGATTCCTCAATAATAATACTTGCATCTCAATTAAGAGATGTGTATAATTTAACTTATTTTGATTCATTACATTGCGGAAGCGCCATACATAAAGATGGAAGCATTATCAGTTCTGATAAAGATTTTAAAAAAATTTCTAATTTAGTAGTTATTGAACCTGAAAGTTTAATAAATGGGGACGATGGGATTTATTCAAAATAGCGAAGCGCCTATTTTTTTGAACCCATGATCACCAACTCTGGAGGCTGGCGCCGTTTCTCGTGTCCTGAGACTACTCAGAATCAAACCGGGCTAGGCCACGTCCCCTTACTTTTAATAATAATAAATTATCTAATTCTAAAAAATTTAACTAGTAAACATTTTTTTCAATGAAACATTATCTTTAATTGTTTTTAAAAAAGTGATTAGGTTTAATGAGCAACAAGGAAGATGAAATAGTCTTTTTAGGATCGGGAGGTGGCCGTATTCATATTAGAACGCAATATCGAGCAACTGGAGGTATTTTATTTAAATTCAATGGAATCCAAGCACACATAGATCCTGGTCCCGGAGCAATTGTAAGAATAAATCAATATAATGAAGATCCATTAAAGACCGAATTATTTTTTGTGACTCATTTTCATGTGGATCATTTTAATGATATTCAAGTTATGATCGAGGCTTCACGTGATAGATTTTATGATAATGAGAGAAAACTCGTAAAAAAAGGCATATTATTTGCTCCACATAATGTTATTAATTATATTAGTCAATATCACCAAAATATGTTAGAAAAAATTATTCCATTCAAGGTTGGAGATACTTATGATTATAATGGAATAGAAATCATCGGAACAAAAGTAGTACATACTAAAGCTCCTGGTTTTGGCATAAGGTTTAGATTAAAAGACTATTCCATTGCATTTTCAAGCGATACAATGGTATTTGATGAATTTCCGGACCAGTTTCATGGTATTGATATCCTAGTATTAAATCTTTTAAGACCTAATTCGGCCTTTTGTAAACGACATCTTTGCACAGATGAAGTAATTCCTTATTTAAATAAGATTAATCCCACTCTAAATACACTGATTATTACACATTTTGGTGCATATATGGACAGCCCAACATCAGAGAGAAATTTTGTGCCTTCCCAAGTTAAAAAATTACAGGAACAAACTGAAATAAAAAAAGTTATAGCCGCAGAGGATGGGATGAAATTGAAGATTTTTGAAATATTAATATAAAATTAAAAAAATTAGAATTAAATTGTATTAAACAAAATATACCTAATTGAATAAGGTGTAAAAATGGAATTTAATTTTGAAGAAAAATTGTTTAAAAAAGTATCTCCCATTGTTTTAAAAGAATTTCAAGAATTTCAAGAAGTACATCATTTTAAAAGTCTCGAGTTTAGGGGATATCAATGGAAATATTACTTTGAAGGAACTGGAGATAAAATAATTCTATCACTCCCAGGTGGATTGAGATATCCTTTTTTTAATTTTAAGATTATTACTGAGCTAGAGAAATATTTTAAGGTTTTAGCACCTGCATATCCAAGAATAGAAAGTTTGGATGGATTAGTTGATGGGATTCAAGTTATTCTCCAAAAAGAAAATATAGAACAATTTAACTTATGGGGTACTTCATTTGGAGGCATATTAGCACAGTGCATTTTGCATAAATTTACCGAAATGGTTGATAGAATTATTATTGGAAATACAGGAACAACGATTAACAATGAAGATATAGTCAATAAAAAAGTCAAGTCGATGAAAAAAGCAATAAGAATTCTATCATTGCTACCTTCATTTATAATTAGACCAGTTGTTAGTAAATCCTTATTGAAGTTATTTAGCTGCCCAGAAGAAGAAAAAGTTCTATACGAAACTTTACTAAAAAATGCTGTTGCAAAACACATTCTTGATAAACCAGATATGTTATGCCACTTCAAATGCTTGATGGATTTTTTTCAAAATTATCGCTTCTCTTCTTCAGATTTGATTAATTGGAACGGTAAAATTTTTATTATCGAATCTGATGATGATACAGCAGTGGGTGAAGAATCTTCAGACAGATTAAAAGAAGTTTATCCCCAAGCAGAACATTATTTATTTCATGAGGCTGGTCATATGCCCATTCTCTCTCGTAAGGAAGAGTATTATTCGGTTGTTAAGAAATTTCTTAGTATATAATAAATTTAATTTATAAAACTCTTATAATCTTGAAGATTTTTGATTTATTAAATTAATTTATTTAATCAAAACAATAAAAAAAAGTAGAATTAAAATTAAAGTTTATTAGGATTATTATTCTAATGAAGCTCCACATTCATCACAAAATTTCGCTCCAGAACGTAGCATTTTTTTACATTTTGGACATTCTTTATAGAATTGAAAGCCACATTTTTTACAAAATTTTGCATCTCTACTAATATTTCCCCCACATTGAGGACATTTCTTTCCTTCAAGGATTAAAAATCGTAATATTGCACCTAGGAAGCCAATCCAAGAAAATGCAATGACCATATAGATCCACCATTGCCATCCCAATAATAACTCAGCTAATAATCCCATAATTAATGTTACAACTATTGCTCCAATAGCAGAACTTGCTAACGAATACGTATAATTTCTCATTTTTTACTCCATGAATTTTTTCTCTTGATTTTTATTTTATTAGAAAATAATGATATTGAATTTTATTAAAAAAGAAAAAATTTTTTTTATTTTAAGGCGGTTCCGCAGTAGGAACAATGTTTTGCGCCAGGATTTTCGACTTTCTCACCGCATCCAGGGCAAAAATTAATTATTGCTCCTTTTACTTCTTCAGATGGAATTGGTGGTTCTACTTTTTCAGGTTGTTTAAGCTCAGTCCCACATTCTTCGCAAAATTTTGCTCCAATTGTAACCGGTTTCTGGCATTTAGGACACATATTGAGAAATTCATGACCACAAACTTTACAAAATTTATCGAATTTATTAGCAGGTGAACCACAGCTTGGACAATTAACTCTTTCTACCATATAATATCTAAGAACATTAGAGATTGTTCCAATCCAAATAAAGCCAATGATCATATAAATCCACCAAGTACCCCAACCAAACAAGGTTGCAGCTAATACAATAAAAACAAGTGTCCCAATAAATGCACCAATTACACTACTTCGCAAAGCTATTATTCCACGTTCTTCATCTTTCATTTTTTATTTCAATCCTCTAATTTATTTTTGATAATTTTATAATTAGTTTTTATATTATTAAGATTTGTTTTACAATTTGGACATAAAATTGCATTTTTATCCAAAATAGTAGCACTACATGCAGGACATAATTTTATTTTATCTCCAAATATGTCACTTTTATTAGAATTTAATAACTTTTTTATCTTTTTATTTTTTTTTCTTTTCATTTATAAATATCACCATTCAGCGTTCAATAAACAAATCCTTTAAATTAACAAAGAAAAGAAATATATTAAAAAGATCTTTAGACCGATTTTTGAGAGAAAAATACTTTTTTCAAAAAGAGGAAAATAAATATCGAAGTCTTTGAATTAACTTTAAAAAATGAGAAGTAAGTTAATTAAAAAGTTTGAATAAATATAATTAAAATTGGATGATTAATAAAAAAGAGTTACTTCCTATATCTACGACTGGCGCCAATAGATCCTTGTTGGCCTCCATATTCACCTTTTATCATTCTTTTTTTATAGTTATCTCGATATCTGATTCTGGGGATTTTTTTTGGGCGGGCATTAACACCCCGTTTTTGAACTTTAGGTGTTTGAGTTTTAACTTTACCTGCTTTCGTTAAAGAACCATGAGAACCGGGCATATTCTTTTCTTTATTTATTTATTTTAAGTTATTATATATTAAGAATACTTAACTTAGCTTTTAAAATCATTAAGCGATTAAAAATTTTTGGTTTTAAATTGGAACACCAATGACGTTTAATTGATTTTTAATACTAAGAGCTTGATCTAAAAAATAATTTGACATATTATCATCTTTTAAGAGAAATTTATGGTAATCTGATTGCATTTGATAATATTTATGCATCATTTTCAAGTTAAAAATCGTATCAGAAGTCAATAATTTTTTCATATTATTGAGAACAAGATAAGCATTTTTTGTATCTTTTCGAAAATAGATAAAAATCTTTGCTAATAATTTATTAATCTTTAAAATTTGCTTTTTATGCTGTTGAGTGGTGGTTTCATTAAGCCCAGATAGATTTAAAGCTTGTTTTAATAACTTTATTGCATAAGCAATTTTTTCTGTTTTTTTATTGTATTTTGCTCTTTCATAAAAATATTTTAATTGAATCTTCAAGGAACCTTTAGCAATATTTAATGCTTTATTAAATTGAAGTTTAGCTTCACTTAGGTTTTCTTCTTTTAAGTTAATTTTTGCTTGGCTCAAATATGTATCAGCGAGAATTTCTTGATCATTTATATCAGTTACATTTGATTCAAGAAAGTTTATGATTATATGAAAGTGAGTCTTAGCCTTATTTAATTGGTTAAATAACAAATAAGTTTTTCCTATTTTTTTGTGCAATTTAATAATAAGAGCTAATGGGACATTTCCGCTTTTACATAGATCTAATCCGTTTTCTAGATATTCCAATGATTTCTTTGGTTGGTTTAGGATTTTGGCTATTCTACTTAAATGTAGGAGAATTAAAATTACAATTTTCCTTTGTTTAAATTTGTTAAAAATTTTCATACTTTCAACAAACAAATTAATTGCTTCAGAAAACTTATATGTACTATATTGTTCCAAAGCTCGTTGATAAAGTTCAATAGAAATGATTTCTTCAAAGTTGGATGGTGGATTGCCTAATAATTTATATTCTACTTGGTGTAATTCTTTTGCGATTTTACTTTCATAATTAAGGGGAATAAAAGAAAAATTTAAGTCTTTTTCAGAATTGAGAGCAATTTCCTTAAAATTACCTGGTAAGAAATTCAACTTTTTAATTTCTTCAGATTCTATCAATCCAATAATTGAATTTAAAATCATACGAGAGAATTTAATCCATGAAGTAATTAATAATTCAAAATTGAAATTCTCTTCATTATATAATTCTAATAAAAGATAAGGAGTATAACAATACCAAGAACTCCTTACATGTATGTTTTTAATAACAAGATCATTGAAATAGGTTAGAAACCCTTTTTCCAATATAAGATATTCATTATTGGAGTCTGTATTTTTAAAGAAAAGAACATTATTTACGCGAAATTTTGGAATACCATTCTTTATATCCAATGGTAAATCATTAGTAGATTCCATACTTAATTTTTTAATTGAATTATTAACGTTGGTTGAAATTATTGTATTATAGTGTTCAAACTGTGATTGTTTGTTAAAAATTGATATTCTTATTCGATTCAACCATTTCGGTTCAAGCTCGTTATTTATCGCTTCTGGCATGAGTTGATTTAAAATTTTTAATAACTCTTGTTCTTTTCCTTTAATGGGAAATTCATGTTCTAAATTTGATTCAATTCCAATTTCTCTAAGTTTTTCTATTAAATAATTTAAGTTTTCTAGTGTGGAGAAATCTGTAATTCTAATCATAAAGATAAGTGAAATTTTGAAAGAGATTATTTCAAATGGTATATTTAATCTTAGAGGTAGTTCAATAGGTTTTTTTATTGTGATTGCAATTATATTATTATCTAATATGGAATATCGAAAATTATTAGTTGATTCAAGGTTATCTTTAAAACCTTTTTCAATAAATAATTTATTTAGAAAATTTATATCTTTTTCAGAAAAATGTGTTAATGACATATTTATATCCTCAGTCGTAATAACTCTCGACTTGTATATAATTGCATAAGTCCACTCACACTAATTGCTAAACCAAAGAAGGTTAGAACCATTATGGAAAGATATTCCGCAGCCTGTTGAGAAATGAGTGTATTCCCTAATAGGATCTGTTCAAGAGTTATAATATCTGTACTTATTAGACCTATAACGAAAAAGACAAATAAGCCGCCAATTAATTGAAGAATTCCTATAATATAATTAGCATTGTGAATTAATTTTAATCTGCCTTCCTTAATTTCAATAATTTGGCCATCACCAATAGCAATCATATCTCGATTCATCTTTTTAATATAATAATAAATCATTTCTCTAAGTGGTATTACATCAAGAAGAACCGTTCCAAAAGTAAAAATACCAATATATATTAAAATTCGAAGAAATATCTCTCTAAATATTACATTAAATCCATCTATTGGAGAATTAATAATTGCAAAATTGGCGATAACAAAAATAAAAACACCCAAAGCACAAGTACTTATAAATTTTAAACCGGATATAGTTAGAACTATTGAATTCCGATCAGCAATCGTTAAAGCATAATAGCTGATACCTGCGGTAAGTATGATAATACCTAACAATACAGCAATTGGTGGTAAGATAAATACGAAGATTAAACACATAGAACCTACAAAAATAGGTAGGTAGGGAAAGAATGGAGCTTTAAATGGGCGATCTAATTCTTTTCTTTTATTTCTTAATATGACAGCTCCAAAATTTATAAATGCCAACCCAAATAAATAAATAAAACTTGTCAATTGAGCAGCTAATCCGAAGGAGGTTGTAAAAATTGTAAATAAAATAGCAATTATTAATGTGATAATCAATGAGTATATTGGCATTCCAGTTTTTTTACTTACTTTTTTTAGTCTTTTTGGGACATAGTTGTCTCGAGCTAAAGCAAATATGATACTCACAGCAGAGCCTATTGCAGCATTCATTGAAATTAATGTTGATATTATTGCAGCAATACCCATAAGAATGAATCCAAAAGGGCCTAATATTTTTAGTAGAATTTCAGATAATAACACAGGGGAATTGATTATTTCTTCTGCATTGTTTCCGATATTTATCAAAACTACAAATGTGATTAATAAATAAAGAAATAGTGTTATGATAATAGCTGATATAAAAATTTTCGGAATAGTTTTTGATGGATTTTTAAGGTCTGAACTTAAATACGCTAAATTAGAGGTAATTGAAGTAAAACCAATAAATAAAATTGGAAATACAAAAATGATTCCAATCATTTTATCTATATTCATTTCTGATAAAAGATAATCAAAACTGAAATTATCTATATTAGTAATGGGTGCAATTGTAATTCCAGAAATAATAAAAATTACCAAAAATAATATGAGGAGAATTGTTAATAATATTAATATTTTAGTTGCCCTCTGGCTTGTACGGAATATTAAGATCCCCATAAAAAGAATTGATAATATTCCAATAAATAATAAGTAATCATGTAAAAACGGGAAAAATACATCTATAGTACTGATAAATACTTGTGCAGAAAATGAACACGAAGCAATATTTGCAATCCAAAGGAAAAAACCGATAATAAAAGCCCAGAACCCACCCAACGCTTCTTTAGAAAAGGAATATCCACCACCGGAAACAGGAAGACTTGTTGCAAGTTCAGAAAAATTTAAAGCCGTTAAAAAAATCAAAATTCCTCCCAAAATCAAACTAATTAAAACTCCTGGACCTGCATCACCTATTGAGGGTCCCAGGAGAGTAAATATTGTTCCTCCAATTCCACAACCAACACCATATAAAATTCCACCTAGAATTCCAACTGTTCTTTTAGGAGGTATTTTTTCTTGTTCAGAATCACTCAAAATTTATTCCATTTAATATGCAATTCATATTAATTTAAAAGCTAAGATTTTTCTAAATGAAATATACCTGAAATTATAATTAGACATCCACCGATTAATGATAAAATCATAATTATTAATGGGTTTGATTCACCAAAATCAATAAGATTAAAAAAAAATCCAAATCCTATGATAAAAAAGATTATACTCATTCCAATTAATATTCCACCGAAAAATTTTGATGCTCTATAAATTAAAGATAATATTTCCAATCTATTTATTCGGCTTTCTTTATCTCTAATTTCTTCTTCTTGACCATCTAATTGCTTTTTTAGCTGTTGAAATATTTCTTTTGATTCACTTATACTTTTATCTATGGTATCTTTTGCTTTAGTTAATTTTTCATGTTCTTTTTCTGTATATTCTAACTTTTCAGTTATAGATTTTAAGTGATTTTCACGTTCGTTATGTTCAGCAATAGCTGTTTCAATTTCTACCTTTAATTCATTCAATCTTTTTTCATTTAGACTTATAAGGTTCTCTTTTCCTAAAATTTGTTCTTTTATAGACTCTATTGACTCATTTAATTCTATGATTTTTGTTTCTAAAGTTAGTATTTTTTGTTGTCTTTCTTCTACTTGGATTACATAGTTTCTAATAATTTGATCATAAACATCTTTTCTCTTTTCTAATTCAGGAATCTGTTCATTATACTCCTGAAATTTGAGTTCAACACTATTTAATCTCTCTTCTTTATTCTCAATTTGTTCATTTAAAAGTTTTATTTCATTTTCTTTCGCTCCAATTAAATTATTAATATTAGAAATCTCATCTTTATTTTTATTAATAGTCGTTATCAGCCCTTCATTTTCTGTTCTCAAACTTATTAATCGATTATCTAAAGTTTTAGATTCTTCTTTTAAAAGAGCAAACTTTTCTTCATTTTCTTGTATTTCTAGATTAAATTTTGCAATTTGGTTTCGTAATTCATCTTGATTCGTTAATTTTTCTTTAACTTTATCTTGGAGTACTGTTAAATCAATCTTTCTGGCTTGATAAGCATTATTAAGATCAGTGATCCTTTTTTGGAGGTCATTATATTCATTTTCTAATTTTTCTTTATTTTCAATTACTATCGCTAACTCTTCATTCAAAGTATTCGAACTTTCAACTTTTCGATTATATATTTCTTCCAACCCAGAAATCTTTTCCTCCAAAGCAATAAGATATTCTTCTTTATCATTTATTCTTTTAGTAACTACTTCAAATCTTTTTTCTAACTCTTCAATTTCTTCACTTTTCTCAAGAGTTATCTTCTTATCTTCTTCCTTTTCTGATTCTGCTTCGCTTTTTCTCGCATTTGATACTGTATCAATACTGTTTTCGAATGTCCTCAATTTTTTATCGATAAGATCCCTACTATTTTTCGCCTTTATTAATAGATCTTTATCAATGCGATCTACTTCTTTCTCATTTTTTTTTTCCTTCTCTTCTTCGTTGAATTCTTCAGCCATAAATTTCGCTCTAAATAATCAGTTTGATTATATATTCTAAATTTTAACGCATTAGTACTAATAATTAGATAATTACTAATTAAAAAATTTATATAATTCTTTATAAATGGAAATATTGTTAAAATTCGATTAAAATAATAAAATGAATTATTTTAAATAAAAACATCCCAAAAAATGACTTTTCTTTAAAAAAAAAATTATAGAAAAATTGGAGATAAAAACATTTATCAGACCGATCAGTTTTATTTAAAACAAATTAATCTTTAAAATTTACTTAATAATTCAAATCAAGGCGCTCAATAATTGAGTTATATCGTTACTTTTAATGAAAAATTAAAAGATTTGATTGATAAAGCAAAAGGATATGATAATTTAAAGAATTACAAAAAGTCAATAAAAGCCTGGATTGAAATCAGTGAATTTTGCTTACAATTTATGAAAAATCCTAAAATGGATACAACTTATAAAAATATGCTTGTAAAGAAAATAAGAAATATTATTAATCACGTAAAATCTTTAAAATTAAAAATGCAACAAATAGAACAGAAAGCTATAGAAATTGAGGAAGAGAAAATATCTACTTTAATAAATAATCTACCAGAACCTCCTATAGGTGAGCCTGAAGCATTAGATTCATCAGTTGATAATGGAATAATAAAGGATGATATTATTAGTTCAGATCAAAAAGTTAAATCTGTACAAGAATTAAAAAATATTCCAAATGGATTCAAACCAATTAAACCAAAGAATTATGATTTTGAAACGATAATTCCGAAAAATAAAACAAAACCTACTGTGAATTCACAGAAAAAAAGTCTAAAAAAAGATGATAAATTAAAGAAGCCGACTCGGTCATGTCCATTTTGTGGTGGAGAAATTGGAATTGACGAGAAAATATGTTCTCATTGTGGAACACCGTTGAGTAATGGATAATTTTTCTTTTAATCAAATTTAAAGTCGTATCTTATTTTCTTATTAAACCCAATTCTTCCGGAATTGGAGTATATAACTCCTCACCGGGATGGTTCACTAATTTAAAGAAAAAACAATATCTCAATTTTTCCCTTATCGATTTAATTGGATAATGTTTTTCAGGTTTTCCACCAATAAAACGAGGTTCTCGGAAGCGAACTAAAAATGCTCCGGTTTTAATAAATTTATGGATTAAGAAAATTCTTCTAAAAAATAAGAGTAATTTGGAATGTAAGGGAGTTGTTTGACTTTTATGCTGAGACATAGATTCAATCGCGATTTTTACATCTTTAAATCGAATTCTAATAGATATATTTGGTTTAAATGAATAAAAGAAAAACACTCGTTTTGGTAATTCGGGTTTTTTTAGTTTTTTAAGAGCAAAATATACAAGTCTTGCGGTATTCAGATGATCCCGATGAAAATCAATAGCGTACCAAGGATCAGGAGCAAAAATAATGTCTGGTTTCTCTTTTCTAATAATATCTAGTACAAAATTTAATGAAATTTTATTTAAAGGAAGGAATCCATCAAAAAAACCTGCCCAAATCAAATTGATTTGATTGCCGGTATATTTTTTATATACATCTGCTGCCTTCTCCATCTCATGCATTCTGACTCTTTTGATCCGCTCTCCTTTAAAATCATTTCTTTTGGTTCCATATTCATCATTTGTCATTATAACTTCTGTTACGTTATTGCCTAGTTTTAAAGCCTCTAAACACATAAAAGGTGCGCCCATTTCAATATCATCTGCATGTGGTGCGAAAAAAAGTGCTCTAATATTTTTACGCTTAGACATATAATTTAAAGAAATTTTAAGAAATTATTAAATCTATCATATTAGAGTTCAATAAATTCTAATCTTTTGGTTGAATTATTTTTATCAACTTATTTTCTTAATCTTTTTTTTTTATCCTTTTGATAATCTTCATATTTCTCAATGGCTCGATCTCTCCATATGGTTCGCCATCTTTTGAATCCAGATTTTACGTATTTTTCTCGTCTATAGAAGTCTCTGCAAACCCAGCCAAATAGAATAAAAAAACGTTTTTTACCGCTTTCAATCGTTAAATTTCTTGATTTTACACCTAATTCTCTTAGATGATTTACATACCTACTTTCTACAGCATCTTGTAATTTCCCTTCTATTTTTGTGTCTTCATAATTTTGGTTGGTTTCTATAAAGTAACTTCGAACTTTATCAAATATATTTCCGCGACATATTTTTATTAATTCGTCCGTAGAAACATTCATTTCAGTAAAAGTTTCTTTTACTAGTTCTACTGCTTTTTTTAGCGGTTGCTTGTTCTTAAACGGCTCTTCAAAAAATAACTCAACTGGTATGGTTTTAAAGATCATTTGATCAGTTTCTTTTCGATAAAAACCTAAAAAAGCTGCTCCAACTAAGTCTCCAGTTCCAGAATCATCAATTTCAATCAAATTTTATTTTCAGTCTCATAATGCTTCAAATTTTCTTTATTTTGATAAGATTTTAAAATTTTTAAATCTAATCTATATAATATTGAAAAAAAAAAATAATATTTCAATATAAACAAACTAATAAATTATAGGTGATATTTTATGCCTTTTGTTCAAGTAAATGTATGGAAAGGGATTTCGGAAGAAAAGATTAAACAAATTATAGCTGGAATAACTAAAGTTTTTGTTGATATGGGCATTCCTACCCATGCAGTAGAGGTTATCGTTTATGAAATTCCAAAAACTCATTGGGGTATTGAAGGAAAGCCAGCTACAGAATCCCGTCCAGGTGGAAAACCACCTCAATAATCGTAAATAAAAAAATGAACGAAAATGAAAAAGACAGAGATCATAACCATCGGAAACGAGATCTTAATAGGTAAAACACGAGATACAAATTCATCTTGGTTAGCCAAACGTATAACTAAATTTGGGCACATTGTTACTAGGATTACCACAATTCCAGACGATATAGATATAATAGCTGCAACCCTTAAGGAATCTTTAAACCGTTCGCCTGATGTGATAATTACTTCAGGAGGTTTAGGGCCTACATGGGAGGATTTAACATTAAAAGGTATAGCAAAAGGGTTAAATAGAGAACTGAAACTTGATAAAATGGCATATGGTATGCTTAAGAGAAGGTATGATAATATTTTTAAAAAAGGCATTACAAAAGTTGGAGGAATGACAGAAACTCGTGAAAAAATGGCTTATTTACCAGAAGATTCTTATCCTTTAAGTAATCCTGTTGGAGCCGCCCCAGGAGTTGAAATTAAAGAGGGCACATCGATAATCATTTGTTTGCCAGGAGTACCAGCTGAATTAAAGGGTATATTTAAACAGCATATAATTCCAATTTTAAAAAAAGATGCAGGAAAATTTATTGAAAGAACTTTATTTTTCCAAGGAATAGGTGAATCGGAAGTAGCTCCTATGATTTCAGCAATGCAGAAGCAATTTCCTGAAATCTATTTAAAAAGCCATCCGAAACTTACAGAGAAATTAGATATTGAGTTATCAATTACTGCATTCAATATTGAGAATGCTGAAGAGATTATAAATCAAGTATTAAAAATAATTAAGAAGAAAATAATAGAATTGGATGGCAAAATAATTGCGTAATTTTAAGTGAATAAGAGATCTAACCGTCTTGTTAATTTTTTCAAATTTTTTAGAGCGTCACGAAAATAGATATCTAGCTTTACTTCATGAGCATCCATTGCTTGGTTAAATTCATTATTATCTCGATCAATTCTTAAAATATATTTAAATTTTTTAACAGAACCTGGTGGAAATTCGTCAATACTAAAAAATTTTGGATTAGGATTTTCCTTTAAGAATGATAAATATTTTGGGTGGTTAAACCGAATAATAACATCTTTTAAAGTGTTATTAGTTGGATTTGTGATTTTAAAATTAAAGAAAACTTTATTTCCAAGGAGTTTAATGTTTTTAAATAATAATAAGTTATTCTCATCTGCCAAATCAATCTGCCTTTTCGAAGAATAAAGCTTATTTCCAACAATTCTTCCTTGAATTTTATTATTTCTAATCAATTCGAAAATTTTACTCTTTAGAATTTTGCGATTCGTATTAAACTTAGTTGCTATAAGCTCCATTGAAATAGGATTCATAATTTCTAGAAATTTATTTAATCGCCCAATAAATAAATGATCTTGAGTTGTGTTATTAAAATTATTCAACTTTTTTTCTAATACATTTTTAGAACTACTCCAATTTTCTAAATAAGGTCTGAATTGACTTATCATAGGTTTTTGGTATTTAAGTTGCTTATTTTCAAAGATCAAATGATTAAGTTCATAATCAATATCTTGAATAAATTTTTTTATTCTTTCTGAAGTTAAGTTTTGTATATTTGTTATTTTTTCAAAATCACTACTTTTAAGGAGAGTTTGAACTTTAATATGAAGATCTTCGAACTCCGCATAAAATTCATTAATTTTCTCAATTGCTTGAGAAGTTATATTTTGAATTTGATGTTCAATAAGTTGAGATGCTATTAAAGAATTTAGGAAAGCATTTGAAAATTTACTTTTAAGATTAGTTTCACTAACGGGCATCTCTTTTTTAATATCTTCCTTATCTAGATTGGTAACTATATTCTCAAAAGCCAATAAATTCTCATTTATATTATATAATTCTTTTTGGATGTCTAATTTAACATCAATCCATTGGATTATTAAATCATTAAATAAATCCTTAAACTCAAGATTTTCTAACATTATCTGACCGATTTCAGATTCAAATTTGAACAACTTAGAACGAACTGCTGTGATTTGATTAAATTTTACCTTTAAATCAGAGGAGTGAAATGAAGATAAATCCTTTTGTGTTTTTATTAGATTATTTAATTTTTTATCAAAATCCTTTATGAGATCAAATTCAATTGATAAGATCTTAATGCGATCTTCAATATTTCTTATTTTATCATTTAATTTTAATTTATAATTATCTTTTTTCTTCTCTAATTTCTTAAACTCATATTCTTTTATTATACTTATTTCTTCAATTAGTTGAATTTTAATATCCTCCCATTCTTCCAAGATATCAACAACAAGATGTTTAACATTAAAAGATTTAATTTCATTATCAAAATCATCTATTTGCTTAAGAAAATCTTTAAAACTCTCATTTAACTCGATTTCGGCCTTATTAAATTGGAGATTCCTAATATGAGAACTTATTGTTTCTCTAAACTCACTTGGATAATTAGTAAATCTTAAAAAATTATAATTAAAAAACTCAACATCTTGTTGAACTTTATCAATTTCAGTATCTAGATTTTCATAAGCATCTTTTAATTGGAGTAAATTAATTTCAATTTCTTCTTTTACTTCTATATCTTTTTCTTTTGAAAGTATTTTTTTTAATTCAGAACCAATTAAAACGTAGATTTTCTCACTTTTCAAAATTAATGCAATATCCGTTAAGAAATTAACTAAATTCTTGCGTTTTCTCCACAGTTTTGACTCAAATTTATTAAATAATTTTAAGATCTCATTTTCAATATCATTTTCATTCTCATCATATAAGTTTGTTAAAACCCTGGAGATTGTAGTCCTTATTTTAAGTGAAGGATTGTTTAATTCTTCAAAAAAGAAACTAGATACACTTTCAATATTTTCTTGTCCTAAATAAAATAATGTTTCTTCAATATTATTTCTTAGTTCTATATTATCAGTATCCAACTTGACTATTAGGTTAGAGAATAATTCATCAAAATGGATTTTTGCAATCTTTATAAGTGAATTTATTGTTTTAGATTGAATAACATGACTATGATCTCCTAATAAATTGATTAATTGTGGAATTAAATCTTTAATCTCTGAGGAATATTTATTACTAATTTCCCCAACTATATCAATAATAGTTTCTCTAACTCGCCAATCATTATCTTTTAATAAATTATGAATTAATTTAAAAAATTCTTCTTTTGGTATAGATGAAAATCCCAAAAGTTTGAAAATTTTTCCTGCAAATTCTCTTATTTCTTCATTTTCCTCTCTAAAATTATTTACGACATTTTTTATTAGAGCATCGGTTTCTTTAACTTTAGAAGGATTTTCGGTTAATATCTTAACTATTCTTTTTGATGTTAATAATTTTACCCTCCATTCTACATCATTCAATTTTGATATGAAATCTGAGCCAATTTCTGAGAAATCTAAATGAGTAGAATTAATCAATACCCCTAAAATTTTAACACTTAGGCTTCTTACAAAAGAATCCTTATCCCATAGTCTTTCCTTAATAGGATCAAGTAAATCTAGAATATCATTGGGACGATATATACTAATTTTATAAAGAATCTCTAATGTAACTAATCTTATCCATTCATCAGGATAATTGATAAATGGTTCAATTTCATTAATTATTTTAGAAACTACAGAAGGATTCTTGTCGCAAATTAAGTTGAGCAGTTCTAAAGATTTATATGTAGTATCCTTATCTGATTTTGTTTCTGCATAATTAATTAAATCAATAAGATCATCAGTAGCATTTTCATATTTCTTTTGTCCTATCTTTACAGCGATTTTTCCGTATTCCATTTTGTATTCCTATTATTCTTTAGTTGTAATAAGGCGACAAAAATTAATCAGTTGTTTTTCTATAAACATAACAAAAAAATATAGATTTAAATAATTATTTTAAATGATTTTATAACGAAATTCAATTTCAAAAACGAATATTCTTAATCATATTTTTAAAAAAAAAATTATTTACACCGAGAAGAAAATCAGTAAATATTTTCATTTAAAAGGAAATTATTCATTCTTTAATTTACTTCTTCAAGATTTGAAAATAACATTAAACTCTTATATCTCAGTTCGTATTTAATTTTAATACGATGAAATATTATTATTTTTATAAACTTTAATTTAATAAAAAGAATTAAGCTATAGATTCAGAATTTTTATGGGAAGGTAGTCTAGCTTGGTATGATACTATAAAGATATTCTTTTTAGCAGAAATCTAGCTTTGGGAGTTAGAGGTCGGGGGTTCGAATCCCTCCCTTCCCATTTTTCACAAAATTTTTAAAAAAATTTGGAATAAAAGCAAAAATCCTAATAGAAAGAGAGATTTTCATTAATAATTATACTTTGGAATTTTTTACTCAATGAAAAAAGAACTAATTATAATAAAATTAAACCCTTTAATTGCCGAAATTATTGAAAATCTTCAGTTAGACTTAATAAAACTATTTAACGGAATTTTTGAAGATATACATATTATCGAGAATTCTAAAGGGATTTTAAAAAAAAATTACAATGAACATAGAAATCAGTATAATGCTTCGAGAATTTTGGATGATATGAAAGAGATAGGAATAAAAGAAGAATATTACAGGGTATTGGCCATTACTTCAGAGGATTTATATACTGAAAGGTTGAATTTTGTTTTTGGTGTTGCTTTTATCCCATCGCAATCAATAATTCCAGAGAGTGTTTCGGCGATCATTTCTTTTAAAAGATTAAAAGAAGAATTTTATAATCTATCGAAAGATGATGTACTTTTTAGAGATAGAGTAATCAAGGAGGCAGCTCATGAGTTAGGGCATACTCTAGGACTTAAACACTGTATAAATGAATGTGTTATGCGATTTTCTAACTTTATTGATGATACTGATGAAAAGCCGGCAAGATTTTGTGATAGTTGCCTTAATAAAATTAAGAAAAATTATGGTTTAGGTTGAAAGATTTAAACGCAAAATATTAAATTTTCATATAAATAACCTTCAAATTTAAAATGAACAAATTTTATATCCATATTGTTAAATTTATTGTTGGAAAATTTTTATAGAAGAGGGACTTTCTTGGAGGAATTGATTAGATATCTAAAAGAAGGAAAATTCATTAAATCAAAGAAAGTAGAAGAGGCTTTTAGGCAAGTTCCCTTCACAAATTTTGTTCCGAAAGACCAAGTTGAGCGGTATTTATTTGATACGCCGGTTATATTTCCCCATTTAGGGCGAAATATTTCAGCTCCACATATGAACGCAATTTTATTGGAACTACTTAATTTGGATTTTGATGATAGGTTATTAATAATTGGTTCAAAATTAGGATATATTGGAGCCTTAGCCCGAAATATTATTACTGATGGATTTGTTGTAATTATTGATGCAAACTCTCTGGTTGTAGAACAAACTAAAAGAAATTTGGAAAGAATTAAGTTAAATAACGGGATTAAAGTTATAAACGCACAACCCCTTGAAGGAGATATTGAGAATTCTCCTTGGGATAGAATTATAATAACTGCAAGTATAAAAGAGATTTCATTAGACTTATTAGCTCAATTAAAAGTTGGTGGCTCTATTTTCGCCCCAGTAGGTGATTTACATCAACAAGAATTACTACAATATTTTCGACAAAATCTCAGTTTGAATAAAAAAGATTTCCTCAAAAAGGTTTGGGGTTCTGTTGTATTTGGTCCATTAGATACAAATCTTGACACTAGTGAGGTTTTAGAAAAGGATTTGATTGATTCAAAAGAATTTTCCTCAGAATTTCATGAAGGTTTAAGAACTACAGAAGATTTAACCTTTTTTTGTCCGTATTGTCAATTTAAATTTATTCAGTTGCCTCTTTCTTTAAAATCCGCAGAAAAAAAGATGAGTGTGAATTATAAGATTGAATGTCCTAAATGCAGGAAAAAATTCAATTTACGTGCTAAATTGAATAATAACGGAGATTTAGAAATAAATATAGAATAGATAATTTCTTCTGCGAATCTCTTATTCCAGCGATATTTTTTAGCGCAATGAAACTTGATATAATTCCTTTCCTAATTGCATTATTTCTTTTGAGTTTTTAACTAACGCAATTAATTTTTCAGGTATATTTTTAAAACCAAAATATGAACCTGCAATGGATCCACCAATAGCACCACATGTATCTGTATCTCCTCCGACGGTTGGCAAAATATAAATACATTTCTTAAAAGAATCAAGATTTTTTAAAAAGATAAAAAGAGCACAGACAATAGTGGAGAGCGTATAAGGATGAATAAAGCACTTATTTTCTAAACTTTTAATATAGAAGGGAGATTTCACACCAATTTGAGCATATTTTTTTAATCCTTCGATTAAATCCATATCTAAATTAGTCTGTAAGTCATTTAAAATTTCAATAAATTCTTCCCAAATCCTATCTTTTTTTTCGGAAATTACCTTAATTATATTTTGAAAAAACTCATTAATTGAAAATCCCTTATTGGGATCCTTGTCAAGGAGGAAAGCAATGCTTGCAGCCACAACTCTTGCTCCAGCTTCTGCAGCAGGATGAGAATGAGTAATATTGCTATTTAAACTTGCTGCTTTCTTTAACTGCTCAGGATTATTAGAATAAAATAAGCCAATAGGTGATATCCTCATCGCTGTTCCATTCCCACCAGAGTTTGAAGCTGCACTTTTCCATGGAATTCCTTCAGCTAACTTTCGAATACTTGATAAACATCCAAATCCTGGGCCGATGGGTGGATCATTTAACCATTTAATAAATTCATCTATTAAGATTTCTTCCTCAATGCCGCCAGCTCTTATTATTGCTTTTGCTGTATGTATTGTCAGCTGGGTATCATCGCTATAAGTTCTGAAAATGCCACGATTCTTATCGATAAATTCATCAAAATCATCAAAATTCCTAATAATTTGTTCTCTTATTTGTCCTTCAAAAGGAACACCTAATGTATCTCCTATTGCTGTTCCTACAAGTGTTCCAACAAATTTATCTTCAAAATTTATCTTCAAAATTCAATCTTATAGAAATTAGTATTACTAAAAGTATTTTATGATTTAATATATCATAATTGATATTAACTAATTAAGTAAACAGTGAACTTATTTTAATGCTTATTTCTTCCTTCTGAGTTTCTTTTGTTTTTGATATCCCTTTATTTTTTAATTTCTCCCATAGAAAATCATGCAATTGTAATTTCTCTATTGTTCTTCCCTCTTTATAGAAATCAGTACCACACAGAATACTTGATAATTTTATAATTGAATCAATTAACGGAGTTTCTAGATGGAGATATTTACCTAAAGAAGCAATGGGTACAAGCCCGTTTGGAACATCTTCAGTAAAATATCTAGTTATCAAATGATTAGGTGCAACTATATTTTCATATACCTCAACTTTTTTTATCGAATCAAAAATTGAATTGGCTTTTATACCATATGCTTTTTCTGCCCATTTATGATACCTTAAGAATTTTATGCCTAATTTCTGGAATATATAACTAATTTCCAATTCAATATTCTCGAGAACTTCACAAATACGAGGTGTTGCTCCTTCACTATAAAACAAGAATTCTTTACCTATATCCATAAAGCCAGCATTAAATAAAGAAATCGCTGGATGTAAAAGCATCCCCGTGTTATTTAAGGTTATTTCTAAGTAATCATCTACAGGTGATAATTGAGGAAAAACATTTTTTATTGAATTATAAGGAAAATAAGTAAATATTTCTGGATAAGTAGAATAATTAACTGAATTTTTTATTTTTAATATATTTACTTTATTTCCAGGTAATTCTCTTGATGTAAAAAGAAGAGTTTGGGTTTCACCAACAATATTGTGGGAAAAACGTCTTTTTTTTTCTAATACTTTCTTAAATTCTACAGATCCAAATGTTCTTCCTGGATTTAATAAGATAATTTGATCTTTTGATAAGTAAGGTGCCATCTTTTCAGCAATAGACTTGTGAGCAAAAGCTGGAGTTACCACCATTATAACATCCGCATCTTTTATAGCAAATTCAATATCTTGGGTAACTCTATTAATTGGAAAAAATCCTTCTAACTCTCCTTTAGCTACTATTCCTTTCTTTTTCTTGATTTCATGTATTCTTGATAAAGATCGATTATAAAGTGAAACTGGATATCCCTTTGATGAGATATAAGCAGCAAATGCTCGACCTCCAGAACCTGCACCTATCACGCAAAATCTCATTGAGCAATCACCTTATTATATTTTAGTTCCCTATTAAGATTATTATCAAGTAAAAATTTATCAGGATTACTCTCAATAATTCTTTTAATCCTTTCTATCTCATCTAATTTGCTATTTATTTTATTATCCCAGGAATAACATGCTCCATCAATTATTTTTGTTTTAATCTGCCCTAAGGCGAATGGATTGTTAATCAGATGAGGAGCATCAAAAATGCCATATTTTACGACTCGTGTTAATACCTTATAGTTTATCCATGCATTATCACGTTCTTTCTCCGATCTTACTAACCGGGGTATTATATTGACAATATATTCAGCTTGTTTTATTAATTCTTCTTTTCTTTTCTTTATTCTATCATCAATAATATTAATTTTACTCGAATATACACGATTTATTACTTGATCTACTATATTACAACTTTCTATTATATCTTCTGGACGTGCTGCATGATTAGCTTCACTGAAACTAACTACATGGACAATATCAGGTTTTAAAGTTAGTTGGATTAATGTAGCTGCTGCTAATTGCCCTTTTGCTTTGTTTAAATTTAATGGAAAACTCGCCAATCCAGTTCTCACCTGTCTAATTATGGAAAATGATTTACTGGATAAAGTGTGAAGAAGTTCATCTTTTGCTAATATCTTTGCGAGATCCATTTCAAAGGAAGTTGATGACGGTGTATTAAACATATACTGAGCAATAAAATGTCTAATGCCCAATTTCTTCGCAATTATACCACATAGATACATATCTGCAACAACAATTGCATCTGATGCATCTCTAAGACTCCAATGGTGAGGATCATTAATCTCAACGGGAATGTTGTTTTCTCCATGCCATTTTATCGCCTCTAAGTGTTGTTTTATTGAATCCTCTAGTGTTAAAGGGCCTCTCCCATCCATTTGATTAAACCAGAAAATAGGGATGGCAGTCCAAGCATTCTGAATCGTTTTTTTATATAATTTTGCTAATTTAATAAAATCTCTTGTTCCCGCATAAATCCGCAACAATGGGAAATTACCTTGTAATCTTGCTTGATGTAATTTATGAAAATCTTCTTGACACCTTAATGGAACGCCACCAGCACCGATTAGTCCTTCAACTTGATCCTCTGGATGGAAGTAATTTGATTGAGTATTTTGATCGGGTGCGATAGAGATAACATCCAAAACTTCTGCGTTTGCGACTTTTTTTATTCCTTCTGCTGTTTCTTTGAAACTTGGTAAACCAAAATGAGCTCTGATTATAGGATACGGTTTTTTCCATTTTATTCGAGAAATTAAATCCATTGGAATTTTTAATTTCTCTTTAGCACTATCTTTTTCACTTTTCAAGATTGATATTAATTTATATTTTGATTCTTCCCCAACAAAGTATTCTTCAAATTTATCAAACTCTTTCGCAACTTCAACAACTTCTGGAGTTCCAGCAAAAAATAACCTTGGAAGTTTTTTTTGTAATTTTTCAAATTTTTTGAAGAAGTCATCAAGTAAAGGCCTGATTGTTGAGGGAGTTAAACGATAACTTATTCCTACAATATCCGGTTTATATTTTTTAATCTCATATATTAATTTTAATATTGAAGTTGCGGGTCCTAAAAATTTACAATCAAAACCTAATTGAGTTGCAATATTAATAAAATTATACGTACCTACAACATGAACACATTGGCCAATACTTGCTGTTAATATCTTTTTTCTTATTTTACTTTTTAATTTAAAATCGTTTATTTTTTTCAGAATAATCACTTCTTAAAACTTTATAGAAGGCATTAAGAGTGAAACTATTTTAATTTCTTGTTTCAATCTGTAAAAGATGGAAATATCCATAATTTACTAAGGTGTATAAATTTGAGATATTAAAAAAGGGATTCATAATTAAACCACAAGTTAAGGAAGTAATAATATTTTGTAATCGATATTTTTATGCCTCAATTTATCACACATCAATCTAAATATATAAATTTATTGGTTCCTTTATATATAATTAGTTCAAGTTTTTTATCAAATAGATATTAAGTTATATAAATTAAAAGATCACTATTTCATGAATAGATATAGTTTTCTATTCTGATTTCAATCAATATTTTTGAGAAATTTTTAATTTAGTAAATTTAATTATTTTAATGGGGTAATATCCATTATCTTTTAAAACTTTTAATGAAATTAAATTATTATATAGTAATTATAAACTAAATATTATTAAAACTGGTAAAAATTTTATCTTATAAGTATTAATTACAATTCAAAAAATGACGTTCTTTGATTCTTCTACGTTATAATTATAAATTTGGACTTTTCTAGAAGTAAGAAATAAATCTAAAATTGATTCTACCTTGATTAAAAAAGATTTGAAAATTATTCTTTTTTCTCTCTTACAATAAAATATATGGATATGATAATTATGAATAACCCGATTAGATGAAAACCAGTGAAAATCTCTCCAAGGAATATCGCAAAAAATGCGGTGACTATGGGAGTGGGAGACCCGAGGACTGATGCTTTAGATACATCTAAATATGTGATAACTTTATACCAACAAAATAAGTCAATGCTGTAAACTACGCCCATAGCTAAAAAGTAAAAAATATTGATGGGGTTAAATAATAAATTAAAATTTTCTAAGGGAAAGAATAAAAAATATGAGCTGAATAAGATTATTCCACTTAAAGCATTTCTTGAAAATACCAATTGAATTGGTGATGCTTCATTTTTATCGAAAACTGTTTTTGTAATGGCGTGTCCTAACATCCATATGGCTGCTGTTATCAACATTAATACTACACCTAAATTAAATTCGAGCAAATTAAATGAACCTTGCGTAATAGCAAGAGTTAAGCCAAATAATAAAAGAAAAGAAAATAATATTTGAGATTTTTTAATGGATTCTTTATTAATAATGTATCCAAATAATAAAGCAAAAATCACAGTTGTTTTTTGAGCAAGAGAACCATTAATTGCTCCAGCGAGTTGAAATGATTGGAAAAACAAAATTTGAGCAACTCCAAAATTGATGCCAAGATAGATTAAAAATAATTTATGCTTTTTCCAGCCGTTTAAAAGAGATTCAATCTCAATTGTTTTATGTGGGTCTTTTTCTTTCGAAATTTTAAAACTTCTACGTTCTATCATTATAATAGGGAAAAATATGATGGCTTCAATAATACAAGTCATTGCAGCAAAAATATACGAGTCAAGCTCAGCAGGTCTTGAATTTGCGATTATTGGTTGGAGTCCCACTAAGATAACCATCACAATTGTGTAAAAAAGACCTTTTTTTAAATTTTCATTTAGCAAGATATTAAAAAAAAAGAGAAAAGATATAAAAATTATTTGGAATAAGTTCCAAATTTGGGGAATTTTCTCAATTGGGTAGAATCGAATATGGGGCCATCTTTACAAACTGAAACATTATTTTCTTCCCCAATACAGCATGAACCACACAGACCAACTCCACATTTCATTTTTCTTTCTAAGGATGCTTGAATATTAATGTTTTTTAATTCAGCAATTTCTAATACTCGTTTCATCATAATTTCGGGACCACAAGTGAGTATTAAATCAATGTTGTTTTTATCTATGATATCCTCGATTATGTCCGTTACAAAACATTTTTTTCCAATTGAGCCATCATCAGTTGTATATTGGGTATTAGGGATTTGTAGTTTCAGTCTATCACCAAATTTTAGGAAATATTTATCCTTAGCTCCAATTGCAGCAAAGATATTTTTATTGCTTTTCTTTAAAGACTCAATAACTGAAGTAAGTGCAGCAATTCCCATTCCCCCACCAACTATAAGAATATTTGACGCGTTTTCGCAATTCCACGCGTTTCCAAAAGGACCTCTGATTCCAATACTATCGCCTTCCTTTAATCCAAATAGTGTAGCTGTCCCTTCGCCGATTTTTTGTACGGTTATTTCAATTACATTCCCATTAACATTTGAGATTGACATGGGTAAGAAATCTGCGTTTAAAACCCATAAAATAACGAACATCCCAGGTCTATATGCCTTAGCAATTCTTTCGTTTTTTATGAGGATACTTTTTATTTCTGAAGAGTGTTCAACAACTTTCTCAATTTTAACTATATCCGTTCTATTTCTAGTTATATCCAACACTAATTCTTCGTTATCTTTCGTAAGTTGTTTTGCCTTTAAGAGCCCATTTTCAATGGCTAGATTAAAAACCTCCTTTCCTCTCTTAGTCCTGATTATAAAGGTTTTATATCCATCTTCGCTTCCCACATTCCCAACTGATATATCTGCAAACTCAGAAACATAATCAGAGCAAGAAAAACAAGCATTTCGTATAGATTTATCGTAGAGATAATTAAGAGGGATCTCTTTATTTCCAGATTTAGTTGTTATGACCATTTTAAAATTATTCTGGTCGGTTTTAATGTTTAATATTTCGCTACGATTTATACCATATTTATTGAAACAATCCGATAATTGTTTATTGTGGAAAGTCCCGAAACAAAATGTCCCAATTGCTAAAGAGACCAGATCAAAAGCCTCAAAATCAAATCGAGGGTGATTTTGCATTTTCCTTAGAGCTTGTATTTGGCAACCATTACCTACAATGGCTATATCAGAAAACTCTTGATTTATTGCCTTACCTATTATTGAAAGAATAGGACTTTGACAAGGTTTAATTTCGATTCCGTCAGAAAGTTCTTGTTTATTTTTTGCTATGAAAGGAATGAATCGAAAATTATCATCTTTTTTACTCGTTATCACACAATCAATTAAACCCGCTTCCATTGCTGCGGATAATAAAGCAGTAATAGGCCCCGCTTCTGGTGGTAAATTTTCTCGCGCAATATCTGTGAGTTTTACTGATAAAATCTTTTTATAATGACCAAGAATTTTATCGTGTTGCTTACCAAATGTCCATCTATCCATTTTACAGACCGGGTATTGGTCAATATTGGTTTTAAGGCATAAATTGTAGCAGACACCGAAACCGTCCCTGCATGTATTCACATCTTTACAAGAGCCATCCTCAATAGGAATTTCTTTTTCAAAATCAAAATTGATATTTTCACAAAAGGCGCCACAAGCTCCACAATATACACATTTTTCTGTTTTGATTATTTCTTCTTCTAATTCCTTCCATCCTTTTTGGATTTTCTCGAACTGCATATTAGCTCATTCCCTCCTTTAATTGAGTTAAAAACTCTTCAGCCTTTTGCTTTCCAAATTTAAAAGCTTCCATATTCTTTTCCAATGTTGAACCTGGAACAAATTGCTTTAAAGTTTCTATCGCAGATTCTTCGGAGAAGATCTTAGTTACAACTGTAAATATTCCAAATAAGATTGCATTACCATATACTATGTTTCCGAATTTTTCTAATGCCATTTTTTGGATTGGTAAACCAAGATTTTTCATTTTACTTGCTGCTCGAAATTTCCCTAATATGGTGGATGAATCCCAAATGAGGAGTCCTGTATTTTCTTCTTTTTTAATTACTTCCTTTTTAACCTCTTTTGTTGCAGCATCTGAAAGAATAACAAGAAGATCATAAGGTTTTAACGCTTTAGGATAATCAATCTGTTTGGATTCTCTATCTAAATCGACAACAACTTCAGCCCAGCTTCTTCCACCTCTTGCTTGCGCCCCATACGCTTCAGTTTGTGTCACTAATAATTCTTCACAGATGCCACTTGCATAGGCAATCATTTTACTCAAAGTAATTATACCTTGCCCACCATACCCGACAATTCTAATTTCGTATCGGTTCAATTTTTAATCACCTTTCATTGCGATATTTTGAATTTTTTTATATTCTTCAGAATATTCAGACTTGCTTGGGTTATAGCGGAATTCTCCTATAATATATTTATTAAATAATTCCTCTTTACTCATGAATTTCGCTTGATTTATATGAATAGAATTTTTTTTAATCCACTCAAACATTTTCCCTCCAGTATCCATAATCTCCCCAGGTTCTCCTTCAGAACCCAGATTATCAAGATTTTTCCGCCCAAAATACGTAACACATGGAGTTATTACCTCAATTACTGAAGTTCCCTTGTGTTTTAATGCTTTTTTAAAGTATTTCATTAGAGTCCGAGGATGCGCAATAGTTGTACGCGCTACATAGCTTGCACCCGCAGCTAAAGCAAGTTCTACACCGTCAGATCGTGGTTCAAACATTTTATATGGGGTCGTTGTGCTGATAGCTCCGTATAGAGTTGTTGGAGCTGCCTGACCACCGGTCATTCCATAAATAGAATTATTAAAGATAAAGAGTATGCAATCTAGATTTCTACGACATAAATGAATAAAATGGTTCCCACCTATTCCTAAACAATCACCATCTCCTGAAAAAATGATGGGCTTCATTTTCGGGTTTGCCATTTTCATTCCAGTTGCGATTGCTGGGGCTCTACCATGGAGAGTTAACATTTTCTGAGCATTTTTATGAACTAAGAAAAAGATTTGACTGTAGCACCCTATCCCAATAACTAAAGGATATAAATTAGGATCTAACTTCTCATCTTCAAAAACTCTCGTATATAATTGTCCAATACTACCATACCCACAACCTGCACAGAATCGTGAAACAAGGGTTCCTAAAAGCATTCCTGAAAAGGAACTATCAAGATATGGATGTTCTGGTTTTTCACTTGGATATCTAATATCATCAGACATTTATTTCGCCACCTCCTCAATCGCTTTTAAAATATCATCTGGATGATGTAAAGTAGCCACTTTAGGCACTTTTATAATCGGAATATTAAGATCAGTAACTCGTTCGACCTGTTCTGCAATCACTCCAGTATAATTCATTTCTGGAACAATTATAGCTTTAGCACCAACAACAACTTTTTTAACTTTTTCTTTTGGAAATGGCCATACAGTAATTAACCTAAAAATTCCAACTTTAATTCCTTTCTTGCGAGCTAAATCCACAGCCCTATAACTTGCCCGGACGGGGAGACCATATGAAATTATGATAATTTCTGCATCATCCAGTTTATATTCTTCTGTTAAGCTAATTTTATCTATATTATCTCTGATTTTATCAATCATAATTTTCATAAATCTTAATGAATTTTCTTCTGGCATTAGTACGCCATCTTGGTTATGCGGTAAATGAATGATTAAAGGAGGACAGAACTCAGTTCCTACGATATAAGGCTTTGGAATCATTAATTTATGAGTATTAATATCCTCATATGTAAATTTTGCACCCTTGGTATCTTCTGGGATTGTACGATCAATAACTCTTTTTAAAATTTCTTCCTTTGGGGGGATATTTACTACTTCATGAATATGTCCCAAATAAGCGTCTGATAAAATGAAAATTGGACATCTATACGTTTCCGCATAATTAAACGCCGTTATTGTTAAATCAAATAATTCTTGGCACGACATAGGGGCAAAAGCTATTACTTCAAACTCTCCATTTCCAGCAAATCTGGTTAAGCCTACATCGTTATGATGTGGAACAGTTACAAATCCTGTGCCCGGACCACAACGTTGAACATCGCAAAAAACAAATGGAATTTCAATATTTGCTGCCATTGAAATAGTTTCTGTCATAAGTGAGAGACCGGGGCCTGATGTAGCAGTCATTGCTTTAGCACCAACTAATGATGCACCCATTACTGCATTTATAGATGCTAATTCATCCTCCATTTGCATACAACAACCTCCAACTTCCGGTAATCGTTTTGCAAGATGTTCAATTACTTCTGTACTCGGCGTTATTGGATATCCTCCAAAAAATTTTAAACCTGATGAGAGAGCTCCTTCAGCCATAGCCACATTGCCCATCATCAAATATTTGCCCGGTTTTAAAAATCTTTTACCATTTCCATTACTCATATAATATCACCCATTCTAAATTTTTACCTCCTCTTTTTTAATTGTAGTTTCATTCTCAATTTCAGTTACAATATATATTGCCCATACAGGACATGCATATTCACATCTTTTACAAGCAGTACAATATTTTTCCTTTCCCTCTTTCACTTTTGGCAAAAAAGCTACACGCATATTCAATTGATCAGACATTTCTAATATTCCTGTTGGACAAACTGAAACACAAATTTCGCATCCTTGACATCTATGCTGATTTAACATTAATGAAAATCCTTTTTCTTTATTAATTATCAATTTTGGGATTTTTTTCACCACTTTAATTAAATTTGTTTAAATTGAAATTAAAAATAATACTATTCTTAATTAGATTAGGATAAATTTAATCATTTCTCTTATTATTTTAAGTAAATAAAACTATAACAAACCATCTAATTATAAAAAAAATAAACAAAGAAAGCCAATTCTTACTTAATCTTTTAATAAATAGTTAATTTTTTTAAAAAATTGTGTCATTATCTTTCTATTTGTCCCAAAATATATTTAATTGAATTGAAATTAAAAATAATAGAGAATGAAACTTAAAGAAATTGAGAATATTTCTAAAGATATTTTTTTAGAAAAAAGTGAGATAATAGCAGCCTATGTTTATGGGTCTTATTTGAAAAGTAAATTTTTTGAGGATATAGATCTAGGTTTGTTGGTTAAAGATGGATTTAATCCAGAAGTGTTGTTTGAGGAAAAAATATCTATATTATTTGAGAAAAGACTTAAAGGTAAATTTAAAGCTTATAAACCTATTGATATAAGAATATTAAATGGAAAATCTTTAAGATTTCTTTATTCAGTTTTGAAAAATTCAAAACTAATTTTTTCTAGAGATGATTATAAAAGGATTCAATTTGAAAGTAAAGTTATAAAAGAATATTTAGATATAAAGCCCCATCATGATTTATATGATGCAATGAGGAGATTAAGATATGCAATTAGATAAGAACTTGATTGAAGGTAAAATTGATATAATAGAAAGAAATCTAGATTTTTTGAAAAAATATAAAGAAATGAATGATGATGACTTTATTAATAGTTATAAGGATGTTCAAGCTGTAAAATATTCGTTATTTGAAGTAATAGAAGCATGTATTGATATTACATCTCATATAATATCCGTTAAAGGATTTGAAAGGGCAGAGAGTTATGCCGAAATGTTTGAAATACTTGGTAAAAAAGAAATTATTAATTCAAAATTGGCTAAAAATTTGTCTGAGATGGCAAAATTCAGAAATATTCTTGTACATGGCTATGCAAGAGTGGATAACTTCAAGGTGCTTAAATTTATCAAGGAAGAATTAGAGGATATTATATTATTTGTTAAGAAAATATTAGAGTTATTTAATAATTAGAATTAATAGAATTAATTTTAAAGAAAATTTTATTTGATAATGCAACTAAAGCCTTCCTTTATTTTACACTCGATTTTTTCTATTTAAGAATCTAATATTAAAAGGTTATTCCAAAAGATTATTAAATAAATTAGACATATCTTATTTTCAAACAATTTTATATGACGTTAACTGGTTATAATTTGATTACAATGTCTAAAAAATTAGAAAAACTTAAAAATGTTATTACCGCTTTAATTACGCCATTTAAGGAAGACTTTTCTCTGGATGAAGAGAAATATCGGGAATTTATAAGGTTTCAAGTTGATAATGGTGCAAATATTTTAACTATGGGTACGACGGGGGAGGCGGCAACTCTCTCTCATGATGAACATATTAAAGCAGTAAAAATTGCCGTTGACGAGGCAAGAAAAACCGGGAAAGACCCCTTTGTGTTAGCTGGAACTGGAAGTAATTCCACAAACGAGGCAATCTCGCTGACAGCCAGAACAGAGAAAGCTGGAGCCGATGGAGCATTAATTGTTGTTCCTTATTACAACAAGCCCGTTCAACATTCACTTATTGAACATTATAACACAATTGCCGAGCAAGTAAAAATTCCCATAATTGTGTATAATGTTCCTGGACGTACGGTTAGGAATATTAATCCCGAAACGGTAGCTACTATTGCAAAGAAGAATGATAATATTGTGGGTATAAAATGTGCAAGTGGAAATATTGACCAAATTACCAAGATTTTCAAATTGTGCCCTGATGATTTTATTGTTCTTAGTGGAGATGACCCACTGACATTTCACATTATGTCTCTGGGTGGTAAGGGAGTAATTAGTGTCGCATCGAATATAATCCCGTTTAAGATGGTCGAATTTTGCGAAACAATGGAAAAAGATCTTTGGAATAATGCAAGAAAACTACAATTACTATATTATAATCTTTTTAAAGTATTATTTGTTGAAACAAATCCAGGTCCGGTAAAATTTGCGGCTGAATTGCTCGGTTTAATGAATAAACGTATGAGATTACCTTTAACTCCACCATTAAAAGAAAATGAGGAGAAAATTAAGAAAGTACTCGAAAATTTAAAATTATTATAAAAATATTTTAATTTCAAATAATAATATCAATTTCAGGTAAGGAGATTATATTAAAAATGATAAAGATTTTAATTTTAGGGGCAAATGGCTCCATGGGTCAATTAGTTGGTCAGTTAGTGTTAGATGATCCAGAGATTGAATTAATTGGGGCATTTGATATAAATAATATAGGCAAAAATTACTCAAGATTGATAGGATCCTCCATTATGAAAGATATTTTAGTGGAAGATATTAAAAATTTAGAACCTTTCATAAAATTCAATAAACCAGATATTGCTGTGGATTTTACAACTGCTGAAGCCACAGAAAACAATTGTTTGATATTAGTAAAAAATGGAATAAGAACTGTTATTGGTACAACAGGCTTATCAGAGAAATTTCTAGAGGAATTTGAATCTTTAGTGATTGAGAAAAAGGTTCCCTCAATAATATCTCCAAATATGGCAACAGGAATGAATATCTTTTTTAAAATGGCTTCTATCCTCACATCGTATTTAGAAGATTGGGATATTGAAATTATTGAATCTCATCACCATAGAAAACATGATTCACCAAGTGGAACTGCTTTAACTATTGCACATATTATTGCCAATACATTAGGAGTTAGATTAGAGGAAGTTGCAAAATATGGACGAGATAAAGGTCCAAATAAAAGAAAACCTGGTGCTAAAAAAGAGATTGGAATTCATGCTATCAGAGCAGGAGATATTGTAGGAGAGCACACGATTTTATTTGCAGGGGTCGGAGAAAGAATAGAACTTAAACATATAGCTCATAGCAGGGATGCCCTAGCT
>JAHQWG010000049.1 GCA_029856045.1 Promethearchaeia archaeon
CTCGAAGGAGGATATAGCTTAAGTGCATTACCAATATGTTCTTACGCTATAGTTAAAACACTACTAGGTGATATGGTTAATCTACCTTCTCAAGAAAAAATAGAATTTCCCGAGGATTTAGATATCTCAAAAGTAATTGCTAAAGTAAAAGGAGAATTAAATAATCTATTAAGAGATTATTGGCCAAATATTTCCTAGTATCTATTGATAAAAAAAAGAAATTGTAATGCATTGCATCAATTTAATAAAATGAAAAAAATAAAAATAAATTTTTTATTCTTTACAATTTCTTTTTTAATTTTTTTGCATATTCTTGCACGTTAAATAACGCATCACGAGGACCGGCTTGAGGACTAATATAGCACACTAATGCAGCGTTGTTATCACCTGTGGGGCAAATTATAATATGCCCCTTTCCTTTAATATTAGTTGCGATTTTTCGTTCAGGAGTATTCTCAACAACCATAAAATTAATCCCTTGTAATGTAATTCTTCCAATCCCACTTGTGGCTTGAATTAAGTTCAATATACCCGACAAATCTTGTGATAAATCCCAGTTCTCCGTTTGAAAACTTATTTGATTATCACTACCAATTAAAGTTACCCCTATTACGTTTGGTTCTTCATTTAATAAGTCATTTATAATAACACTAATCTCAACAGACAATACATCTCAACCCTTTTGAATTTTTGATTTTTACGATTAATGAATATTAATAGCTAAAAATTATTTTAAAATTCGTTTATTATCTATTGCTTAAATATATAAAATACATTATTCTTTAATTTAATATATCTAAAAATATATTGGAACTAACAATTCAAAAAATAATTCATAAAATTTTTAAGTGACTATTATGGCTTTACGATTGTGGAAAAAGGCGGTTGTTCTTACACTTCGAAGTAAAAGAAGGTTTACAGTCTTTACTTTAATGTATACTGGACTACTTATTTGGTCTTCATTTTCATTAGATTTAACTCCAACCTTGGGAGACATTGGGATTACCTCATTTTTTATCGCAATGGGCATTTCGATGTTCCTGTCGCTTTTATATGCATGGATAATCACGAATTATAGAAGACGTGAAATAGCCACACTCAAATGCATCGGTTGGACCAATAAAAATTGTCAAGCGATCATTATAGGCGAAATTCTATTTACTACAATAAGTGGTTTTCTTATCGTAATTGAAATTTTATTTCACATAGTAGCATTTTTAGGATATTTTTATTCAGTATATGATCAAGACTTTGCTGCATCAGGATTACCTCTAATATCTCTCAGTTCTGTCTTTGTTACATTTCTCTTATTCATTTTAGTTCAATTAATTGGCATCTTTTTAGGCACAAGGAGAGTTCTAAAGGTCAGACCTATAATTGCATTAAAAAAGGTGGGAACTTAATAAAAGGAGGGAAAAAAAATGGTAGATATGGATGTTATGATAAAAGCTGAAGAATTAAATAAGGAATATAGAAGAGAAGGGGCAATTATTAGAGCATTGGTAGATATCAACTTGGAAATCAAAGAAGGAAAATTCATAATCATACAAGGACCAACCGGTTGTGGAAAGAGCACACTTTTAAATGTGATATCTGGTCTAGATTTACCCGATAGCGGGAAGGTAATATTGGATGGCGAAAATATTTCCCGCTCAACAGAGGACCGTCTTGCTCGAATTCGTAGAAGAAAAATTGGCTTTGTCTTCCAAGATTTTAATTTAATCAATAATTTAACCGCTATTGAAAATATAGAATCTACTCTATGGCCAACGGTATTACGCAATAAAGAAATTGAAAATAGATCGATTTCTGCTTTACGTGATGTGGATCTATTAGAGAGGAAAGACCACTTTCCTGCCCAAATGTCTGGTGGTGAGAAACAAAGAGTTGCAATCGCCCGGGCAATTGTACATCGACCCCGAGTGATCCTAGCTGATGAACCGACCGGGAATCTAGATCCAGATTCTGAAACAATGATAATGAACCTTCTCAAAAAAATAAATAAAGACTATGATACTACGATGATTATTGTAAGCCATCGAGATTTATCTAAATATGGTGATATATTAATCAAAATGGATAAAGGAAGAATAGTTTCCGTAAAATAAAATCCATTTACCTTATTTTTTCTTTAATATATAAAAGATAAGTGAAATTAAATACTATGATTTTCTTAATATAGATAATAAAAAGTACTAATTTTTGATGGGAAAAAAAATGGGATTAAAAAGAGTTATCTGTTCGGGCTGTTTGGG
>JAHQWG010000050.1 GCA_029856045.1 Promethearchaeia archaeon
GGTATGAATATTATTGGTGACCCCTTTCTTTCTATTTATTACGATTGTACCGTGCTCCCACCAGTCATTTCCTCATCTACACACCCAAATTCAAGCACTTGGTATCTAAATACTACTCCACATTTCAACTGGACTATTCCCGACGATGTCAACGGAATCACTGGCTATTATTATTCTATCGATCAAAATCCTACAACAGCACCCACAGCAGCGACAGGTACTTATACTACAATAAATGGCACTATAATATCAATGCCACTGTCCGAAGGAACATGGTATTTCCATGTAGTTGCAAAAGATGGTGCAGGTAACGTAGGAACAACAGCTGGCCACTACATGGTGAACATCGACCCCACAGGACCAACTACTACCATTATATCCCCCATCGCTCAGGATAATTGTTCCTCCAGCTCCATTGCGATAACTTGGAGCGCCACAGATGGAGGTAGTGGTTATGTCCTTTCTGATGTATGGATAGACACTGCTAGTAATATAATCTATACGGGCACCGCTCTAACTACAATAGCTACTAACCTTTCTGAAGGTTCTCATATTATCAATGTCACTACATATGATGCAAAAGGTAATATTGGTAGTAATCAAATCATAATCCTAGTTGACCTTACAGACCCAATAGTAAATATCACTGCACCCATCAACAGCATTATTTATACAGAACATATAAACCTCATTTGGACTGCCAGTGATGAGCAATCAGGTTATCACTATGCTGAGATTAGAGTAAATGATACATTAATCGAAACATTATTTGGTCCAATTATGAATACTACTTTATTTGAATTTGGTATAAATATGTATTCTATTAATGTTACCGCCTATGATTGGTCTGGTCGTTCATCATCTGATCAAATATTAATTCTCCGTTTGTTTTCTCAACAGATTCCCGGTTACCTCTTAGAAGGTCTTTTCATTGGAATAATCGCTGCGATCTTTTCTAGATTATGGTATTATCGCCGACGTCAGTAAAATATAAATATGGTTAAGGCACAAGAATTTAGAATTTTAAACTTGAAATGATGAGCAAGAATAATTATCAATTGAAAGGAAAACTTTGAAATTTTTATCAATTCGATTTAGGATATTGCCAAATCACTAACAATTAAGAAAAAAAAAATTTCCAAGTTATATATATTCCAGTATTTAATATGTAATTAAAACTAAATAAATTGATTTCATAAGGTAAAATCTAATTACAAAATTTCAAAACTATTTGTAATGAACATAATCGCAAAATAGATTAATAAGGGAAATAAATAATGTCAATTGATCACACTAATGCAAACTCTAAAAAAGAGTTCCAGCTTTTTTTATGGTTTTTTATGGGATATGCAATGTGTTATTTGATTACATTACTCGGAGATTTTTTTTCAATTACAATTAGTTATTGGATTTCAGAACTTGATCAGGAAGTATCTTTTGTCATTCCAGCGCAAGATTTAATAGAAATATTCTTAATGGGCCCTGTTTTTTCTGTTATCACATGGAAGGTTTTTAAGAGCATTTTCCTTAATGAAAAAAGCTTATTAAAAGAAAAATTATCAATGAAATGGATAACTGCCTTAGAAGTTATATTCTTTGTTACGATTAGCACGATGTGCTTAGGAAATGCTATTCATAAAGTCGTCAATGATTTAAATAGACGAGCTTTTGATATTACAAAAATTCTTTCAGACCCTTTTTACGCTGATCTCTATTATGCAATTTATTTTTGGGATGAAATTTTTGGGCATATGGCTTTAGCCGTCCCACTAATGATATTAATGAGTATGTTTATGGGGGGATTATTATTCAGCCCACCTTCGAGAGATTTGAAATGGTTTGAATGGTTATTTATCACAATTGTGGGAATTGGATATGGAATCGTATGGTTTTATGGATTCGCTGAAGGTCAAGCAACTTTTGTCCTATTATTAATTAACGTTGGTCTAGTCTTATTTATTGTTGCTACAAAATTAAAAAAAAAAAAATGTATTCGCGATCATCCATTTGTTTGGGTGGTAATAATTGAAGCACTTATTTTCATTATTTGTTCAATAATCTGGGGTTTAATAACAGGTCTTAAACCTTATTATCCCTTCTTTAAACAACCGGGAGAAGAACTCTGGATTAAATTGAAATTCTAAATGGTCGAATTTGGATTTAAGACCTTTAAACGAGAACTATGGACAATTAATAAATTGCTAAAAAAGATACTATTTATATATTTCCTAATTCTATCTATAAAGCAATAAAATTTTATTAAATTGATTTCATATGGTAAAATCTAATAAAAAAATTTCAAAGTTAATAGTAATATGCATAATTGCGCTATTCATAAGTGGCATGAGCTTCATTCTTTTAATTATTCCTTCAGGCGGTCAAGTAGGAGATAAAAAAAATCTCTTGGTAATCAGCAAAGGAAATGATACCCACTTTTTACAAAGTTTACAAATTGATCAGGACAACTTTGATATTTCAGTCGTTTCAGATTCAACCCCAATTACATCGATCGAAACCTCGGTTGATATAGTTATTATTTTTGATGCATCTTTAGACATCTCAGAGATTTCACTAATAGGAGATTTTGTGGATAATGGCGGATCATGCATAATCTTTATGGGGCAAAATTTACATAATGATGCTACACTCTTAGAAGATCTACAAATAATTACCGATATACAGTTTGAAAAGAATACCGAGTCAATGCTATTCGTCGTAGGAGATATTTCACATCCAATCAACCAAAATATTGATTGGAATTCCGCTCCTGATATGAATGTAGACAATATGACGATTATTCCAACTCAAGATTTTAACAATTCCATTGATAGACTAATTGATGTTTTTCCGGCTTCAAAAAATTTAGAAATCGAACAATCTCGCCTACCTATTCTGGTGGAAATGGCAAAAGGAAATGGTAATATATTATTATTTACCGGTTGGCTAGAGGAAGGAGCTAATATAGGCTTTCTACTTTGGCCTTATTTAAATTATTTATTATATTCATTAGCATTAGAAAGTTTAAATGAGTCCTTTTTATCTTATCCTGATTGGCCTTATTCTCCAGTCCCTCACTTAACAGAACAGATTATATTATTAATCGTAATTATTATATTAGCAATCTTAGCTGCTTCATTGTTTTTAATTGTTAAGAAAAAATCTGGAGCACGTATCGATCAAGCAACAATAGAAGTTATGAAACGTCAAGCAGAAGAAGAGGAAAGAAAAGAGAAGGAAGAAGAAGCAGAACTTAAGAAGAAAATTGAGGCGGAAATTGATTTAAAAGATGATTGGGAAGTAATTGGAATTCATAGACAATTGGGTGGATTTCTCTTTACACTCTTTATAGGATTGATTTTAGTGATTCCACAATTATTGATATCTAATTTCGTAATGCCACAAATAATCCAACCTTATCCTCAAGCAGCAGGTTGGTATTACTATGCATATAATATATTTCAAGTCGCTTGGCTTCTCTTCGATTTTGGTACTTCATATGCTTTAGCAAAATATTTTGCTCAATATCGAGTAAAAAATCCCGAAAAAGCAATTCATTACATACAAATATTCGTCTATTGGCAATTATTTACTGGATTAATACAGATTTCTATATTTGCTTTCATCGGTTCTATAATATTTCCGCAAACAAACATTGCACACATGAGTTGGGTGTTCATAACATTTTCTTTAGTTCAATACCCAGGTTTCTTTTTAGTATTTATGTATTCATTTCAAGGAATGCAAAAAGCAGATTTACATCTTATAACATACGTTGCTTGGGAAATTATCTGGCAACTTATTGGCCAGATGATATTTTGCTACCTAGGGCGTTTGTGGGGTGCCGCGAATCCTATGTTTGGTGAAGCATTAGGAGCAGGTATAGGATATTCTATTGCAAGATATTTCGATTACTGGGCTACATTTTTCTTATCTATGATATTGTTTAAAAGATTAGGATATTCCCCTAAAACTGTGTTTAGAATTGATTTCACAAAAGAAGAATTTAAAGAATCAATGAAATATGGTTCAAAATTAGCATTCGGAGAATCATTTGTCCAATTAGGCTGGTTTATCCAAATAGTAGTAACAAGTTTATTTATTGCAAATTACTCGAACGAACTTGGATATTTTAATTTATGTTGGAATATTGGTTTGATTGTACAAATTATTTCCTTATATGGTCAATCGTTACTTGGAGCATATAGCGAATCCTATGCGCATGATAAACCAACTTTGACAAAACTTTATATATATCAAGGCTTTAGGTGGGGCAATTATTTCGGTTATTTTATTATCTCGGTACTTTTAGCGACGGGTGCAAAATTTTTAGTTGGCGCTGCAGGAGTTGAATATGGAACACCAGCAGTAAAATTTTTAGTTCCTTTAATGATATTCCATGCATTCGGTATTTATTCTTGGTTAGGTGATTGTGTTTTTCAAGGTACCGGAAAAACTGGTTTATTGGCTGTAACTTGGATAATAGAGCAGACTTCGAGGGCACTATTGATTATAATTCTCGTTATTTGGCTGAAAGACATGACCGCAGTACTATTTGCGTATATTCCCGCAGTATTAACGAAAGATATACTATTATGGTTAATTATCCGCTTTAAAATTACGAAATATAAAATATATCCATTTAAAACATTCATAACTCCCGCTATAGCAGCAATAATAAATTATATAGTCCTATTTTTTATAGGTGAACTTCTCTGGACAATCGATTTAGGAGATAAAATCATAAATACAGCTATAATATTCTTAATTGGAATTTTTCTATTCATGTATTTCTACGCATTTATAGAGGGAATTCTTGGAGGATATGATGATAACACTCTTCAAGAGTTTGAGAGAGCTGCAAATCTTGTTGAAGGACCGATTGGAGCACTCCCAAAAGCCTTATATAAAATGGCAAAACTTGGTAGCAAAATAAGTCCACTACATAACAAATTTAAAATAGATATCTATGAACAAGCCATGAAAGAAGCTTATGAATTAACCCTAGAAAAAAAAGTTTTAAAAATTTAAACTTATTTTTTTTTTTCTCATTTTACAATCAACCTATACAGAAAAAGTAGTTTATTGGGTAAATTGAAATTATTTTCTAATAAATAAGATAAATTAATTATTTTTCTCCAACTTATTAATATATTGAACACTTCAATCATTGATAATAAGTGAGGGTTTATCGTAAGAATAACTCTTTCCGTTTTGGAGATCGGTGGACAGGAAAGATTCAAGTTTTTTAAGAGTGATTTTTTTAAAGGTGCTTCAGTAATCGCTCTAATATTTGATTTAGCCCGCCCGGATACTTTCGATAGACTTGAAAAATATTATAATGAGATACGGGGAAAAGCTGGAAATATCCCAATTATACTCGTGGGAAATAAAAAAGATTTGGAAAAAGATCTTGGCATCTTAATAAGAAAGAAAAAGATCCTTGATGTTGTTCATAGGTATAGCTTACTGGAATATATAGAAACTTCAGCGTTATCAGGTTTAAATATTAAAAAGCTATTTGATAAGATGGCTTTATTAGCCTTAATAGATATACGCTCTCCCCCTAAATTGGGCCAAATTATTGATAAAGAAAATTTTAAATTTAAAGTCGTTCTTGCAGGACCGGCAGCTGTTGGTAAAACTACCATTCTAAGAACTTTAGTTGATAAAGAATTTACCGAACAATATAAATTAACTGTAGGATTAGATACTACAACCCAAACATATGAAATACCTGATGAGGAAATTTCTCAAGAAGCGAAAGAATCAATCGAAAAAGCATGGAATTCATTAGATAAGATAATTAAAAAACAGACAACCACTCAAATGATAGAGGCCACACAGACAGAAACAGTAATGGCCCAACATAATGACATTAATAACCCAAGTGAATCATCTCAAAACTGGCGCCTTAAACGAAAATATAACTTTTTGGGGCTTATTATCATATTAATTTGCATAATACTGACGATAATTATAATTTTTAATTCATTCACCTAAAAGAATAAGGAAAAAAAAGAAAATATAATTTTTATTTAGATGAGATTGACCAAAATCTTATAACATCTTCCATAATTGACGATTTGCCATGGAAATGATGTATTGCTGTATTTGTCTCGTTCCTCCGACAATTTCTTGTATTCTTGAGATTCCTACGAGATCCCACATTAATGTATTATCACAGACACCAGCACCTCCCATAAGATTCGCCATTTCATAACAACAACGTTCGGATAATCGAGATGCTTCCAATTTAAAATGGCTGGAGGAAGCAATCATTGCTTGGGAGATATTTCTTGGAATCTCACCCCCAAATTTTTCCATTTTTTTATCATATTCTTCGCAGAATTTTAATAATCCTATAGTTAAATTTGTTGTTCTTGCCCAATAATCGGCAAAGGTGAAACCAACTCCTTGGAATTTTAAGATTTCTTGGCTAAATTGCTTTCGCATGTTGATATAAATAAATGCGTGTGAAAGGGCGGTCCATGCTTGAGCAACATTTCCTACTGCGATCCCAATTCTTTCTAGTATTAATCCTTCAAATAGGTGACCCCTACCTTTTCCAATGCCCCCTAAAACATATTCTGGGGGAACTCTTATATTAGTTAGGTGATTGTGGCCGATCCAAATTTTTGGAGTCCATGGAATAAATACTCTTTCACTCTTCCATCCGTCCCAACTTGTATTAATTAAGTATTGGGTCATTTGATTACCTTCATTTGCTACTGCAGTACCGTATCCAACAACCCATTTAGCTTTGGGGGAGTTAGTGTTGAAAATTTTTTCACCGTTAACAATTAAGCTGCCATCTTCTTGGGGTTCGGTAACAGTCAATTGATGTACAGCATCCGAACCTCTTTCGGGTTCTGTTATTAAAATTGCCCCACATTCTTTACCAGTTATTAGATCTCTTAGAGCATCCAACCGTTCTGGGATTCCTTCATGATGAGCTTTAATGGCATTTATTGCTAATATTGTAGCGCCCATAGCCATACAAAACTGGGTATCAAACTGATCAACTGAAAAAATTCTCATCATTTCAGCAACAGCACCATGTTCTTCATAATTAATATCGAGTTCATCCATTTTATAGGAACGTGATACATATCCTTCTGCACCAAAATCGGGAATCCATTGATATAAATCTTCATCCATACTATGTTGGATGTTATTTTTTTTCTCATATCTCATGCAGAATCTTTGTACCTTTCTTAAGAAATTAAATTGTTCGGGGCTTAAGATTGCCATTAAATTATTATTAAAAAAGGTGTACCGATTTTTTAGGTTCATTTTTTCCATTATTTCATCATTTATTGCTTGGTCTTGATACATTGGCATATTCTTATATCACTCTTTTAATTTAGTTTTTAAATTATGTATTGGTAGAAATAAATTTTGAAAATTTTAAAGTTATTTTGTGTAATAGTAATTAATATATAATTTTTTTCTCTAATACATTGAATGATTACTTTATTCTCTGAGAATTATTTTCAATTTTAGAAATAAAAGTATTTCAAAAGGCAAATAACATCAAATTTATCTTTTAAAATTTATGGTTTTTCTAAATTTTTTTTAATTAAAACCATTTATTGTTAAAAAAAGAATTTAATCGTCAGTTAATTGATTAATAACTGACGAGATAAGTAATTTTTATATCATCTTCCATAATTGACGTGTTGCCATGGAAATGATGTATTGTTGTATCTGGCGTGTCCCTCCGACAATCTCCTGTATTCTTGAAAGTCCCAAAAGATCCTGCATCATTGTATTATCATTGACTCCTGCACCTCCCATAAGATTCGCCATTTCATAACAACAGCGTTCGGATAGCCTTGATGCTTCCAATTTAAGGTGACTGGCAGAAGCAACAATAGCTTGTGAAATATTTCTTGGTATTTCGCCGCTAAATTTCTCCATTTTTGCATCATATTCTTCACAAAATTTCAATAGTCCGAGGGTCAAGTTCGAGCACCTTGCCCAATAATCAGCAAAAGTAAAACCAACTCCTTGAAACTTTAAGACTTCTTGTTTAAATTGCTTTCTCATGTTAATGAAGAGAAATGCAAGTGAGAGTGCGCCCCATGCTTGGCCGATATTACCCATTGCAATCATTATCCTTTCAGGAGTTAATCCATCAAAAAGATGATCTCTACCCGTACCTATTCCTCCTAAGACATATTCTGGAGGAACTCTTAAATTTTCTAAGTGCTCATGGCCAATCCATATTTTAGGAACCCAAGGAATAAAAACTCTTTTGACATTAAATCCTTCCCAATTTGTGTTGATTAAGAACTGTGCCATTGTCCTTCCATTATCTTTTTCTGCGCATGCGTAGCCAACGACCCACTTTGATTTTGGAGCGTTACTATTGTAGACTTTTTCACCATTAAGAGTAAAACTGCCATCTTCATTCTGCTTGCATTCAGTTAACATATGCACAGCATCAGAGCCTCTTTCGGGTTCTGTTATCAATATAGCGCCCGGAGATTCACCTGTGACTAGTTCTTTGAGCGCTTTCAAACATTCTGGTCTTCCATTATGATGGGCTTTGATTGGATTTATTGCTAATATTGTAGCTCCTAAAGCCATATCGAATTGAGTATCAAACATATCGATGGCTATTGCTCTTAACATATCAACAGTTAATCCGTAATACTCATAATTAAGATCAATTTCTTCATATTTATAACCACGAGTTACTAATCCTGCTTTACCGAATTCAGGTATCCATTCATAAAAATCCTCATCTGGAGAATGTTGGATGTTATTTTTTTTTTCAAATCTCATGCAAAATTTTTGAACGGTTTTTAACCAATTAAATTGCTCTGGTTTTAAAATTGACATTAAATTGTTATTTAAAAAAGCATAACGATTTTTTAACGATAATTTTTCTAATATTTCATCATTTATTGCCTTGTCTTGATATCTTACCATTTTTATTATCACTCTTTTATTATTGTATTATTTTTTCATTCTTAGATTTATCAATTTCAATAGTTTTAATTATTCTTTGTAATTGTGGTTATTATTTAACTTTTTTTTTCTAACAAGTTGAGTAGTTGCTTTATTTTCTGTGGATTTTGTTCGGTTATTGCAGATAAATAATGTAATGAGCAGATACCATCAAGATGTTTTTCTAATTGGTGTAAAAAACCCAAATCTTCTTCTTCAAATCCTTTCATTAATAGTAATGGAATTTCTTCTTCGGTAACTGGCTCAATTTTCGGGCAATATTCCACCCAATCCACTAGATATTTATTTATTAGGAATCTCATATATAGAAGAGATGTATACTCCGTCAAATTTGACTCGGCTAAAATTTTTTGCAGTGAATTTGGTTCATCAAATCTAGTTAATAAACCAATTATCTTTTTATCCTTAAACTCTTCAGTTAACGATTGTTCATCTTTTCTACTGGCTACGAGATACTCTTTCCCTCTACTAGTAATGAGAAAATCGTCTGATTTAAGAGGATTGAATCTTAGATAGATTTTATTTGCAATCCATAATTTGAATATTTGTTTTTTAAATACTGATAATTCTAAGGAATGTTTTTTTACAATACTTTCTACACTTTCTAATCCCGTTATATAAGAAATAAGATTAATTTCTTCTTCACTTGTTGAAGATTCTATTAATTCACTAATTTCTTTATTTTTATTTTCATAAAATGCCAATTCTGAAGTAAGATCAGGAACTAAGAAATTTAAAATAACCCGTTCAGCAAAATATTCAAGAACTATATTCAGAAAGAGATCAAAAATGTCATCCCTTTCAAGGCTTTCCGTAGATTTTGGTGAATAATTTGATTCTATTTCTGTAAGACATTGTTTTAGCCGTTTTTTAATATTATCGTCTATAAAATTAGAAATTAAAACAATAAAAAAGGAGGTTCCAAAGATATAGGTGAAAATAAGCTTTAAGCCTGGATATTCTAATTGATTTTGATATTGAAAATCAATTATATTTTTTTCGGCTTCTATTTCATTAATCTTTTCATCAGAGGTTTTATCTTGATTAAAATCAAATTTTAAAAATTTTTCAATTTTATTAATTGCTGCATCTGTTGTTTTATGTTCTTTTTTTTTATCTATAATTTCTTTAGGAGTTTTTATTTCTATGAAATAAGGAGATATGTCAAATTCTTTTATGATTTTATGATAATTAATATTTTGAGGATACTTTAAAATGGTTAAATCCCGCAATTCAAATAGCGGAGGTTCTTCATTATTGAAGGCGGTCTTTTTGAAGACACCAAGAAAATTTAATTCAACCATTTTAATTCACCTTATAGTTTTAAATTTATAAATTTTTAAAAAAAGTATTTTCAAAGAGACATTTGGATTCTTTTCGAAAATTTTTTCGAGATTATAAGTGCTGTTTCAAAGGGACACTCTCTCTTAAATTGAATTACACTTATCATTTCTTTATTTACTGCATTTATTGATAAAATTCCAAAATCTTCCAGAGTAATTAATTCATTAAGTTCATCTTTCCCTGTGATATGCCTTGCTTCAAGCATTCTTATTATCTCAGAAAATATCTTATACTCAAGGGAAGATTTTATTATTCCACCATCTTGTGTTAATAAAGCACAATCGATTACAAATGAGGAAAATTTTTGTAGATCTTTAAAAATTTGTTCAATTTTATGAAAAGCTAAATCATCAAGAATTTTTTTATTATTTTCAATTATTTCTTCCACTGTAGACCCAAATTCAAAAAAATCGGTTATGTTACCATTAAAATCTATCAATTGATCGTAAAACTGCTGAATAAATTTGTTTTTTATTGATAGCAAATTAGCCCTGAGTGGTAATAGATTATCACTTCTTTCAGCCAAAATTACAAATAAAAGTTCCATTTTCCCAGTTTTTTCAATTTCAAAAATAAATCGATATTTTCCCATTTCTATTTGGTTAAGATCTATAGTTTTTAGACTATGTTTCAAAAAGGCATAAATTGCTGAAAGAAAGCTGCTAGTGAGTTTAAGGTTAAAAATATCATCATATATCTTGTAGTATATCAATTCTCCGCTACTTCTTAAAATGAAAATAGTCTTTATTATATTATTTCACCAAGAATATTATCATGATTTTGATTATTTTATATTTTACTACTATGTTAGAATTCGAATTTTGACCATTCATCTTCTTCTTCCTCTTCTTCTTCCCATTCTTCAAGATTTTCAGTCGCTTCAGCTTCTTTGGCTTCGCTAATCTCCTCTGGTTCATATTCTTCCTCAAAAGAGATAGTTTTTTCTAAATCGGTTGAAAGTTCCATTTCTGCTTTAATTTGTGGAATTGGTTCTTCTTCCCTCTTAGCTTTCTCAACTAATTTTAAATAATCACCGTGTATTTTTATCGTGATATCAGATTCTTCTTGAAGTAGTCTAACAACAACTTCTTCACTTGCTGAAGTGTCATGAGGCATTCGCATAATAACTGCACGACGACCTGTAAAAACACCACTGATAATTTCTACTTTATCACCTTCCTCGAGATATTCAGTGACAGAACGAGGTACTAGCACATGATTAATTTCTTTTAATTTGATCTGTCCCACAATTCTTCCTTTTATATGTTGAACACCTTGAATGGCTCTTTGAACATCTGTTTTTTGAGTAGCTTCAATGAAGATAAAACCAGGTAAAAGTGGAGTAACAAGCATTCCTTTTATGTCAGGTAATGGAGATAGGATTTTAAATCGATAAAATATTTGCTTCAAAATATTACTTTCTTGATTGAGTGTTGTGCGAACAGCGAAAATGGTTGTATCTACATCAGTTTCCTTTATAGTCATATCTAAATCGACAGTCTCTGCTTCATCTTCTTCCACTCTTTCCTTATCTGCCATTTTTTTTTATTCTCTCTTTTTAATAATAAATATAAATTTACTTATTTAAGCATTCTTTCATTATTACTCTTTTCCCAGAAATCTAATTGATTTTAGGAGTTATTAAAATGTTTGATTAAATTTTTAGAAAAAGACAAATATTATTAGTCTATTATAAAATATAAAATTTTTGTAAAAGTTGTTGGAGATTTGTAAGTGAAAGATATATTATTCTAACTAATTCTATAAGGGAATGTTATTGATATCAAGTATCTCAGGCACTTTTCTATTGCGCTCGAGCCAAGCAATCTCATTAGCTCTATACCGCCAAAATATTTCACATTTTCCCAATTTTCCGGCCGTTTGAGTTTCCCAGTCCCAACTTGAAATTAATACTAAATCCCCCTGACGCATCCACACCCTTTTTTTAATTTTACCACGAACACGACCAATTCGATAAACTTTATCCTCACAAAATACGCGCATTCTTTCATTTCCGAGGATTTCAACAACTCTGCCAAACATTTCCCCGTTTCTTCGATTTGGGAATTTAATTCTAAATGATTGTGCTTGTTGGGCTTCTTTATGTTTTTTCTTTGTCAAATCTTTTAACCAAATCTAATGTTATATTTCTTTAATTATAATTAAGTTTAAATTTTTTTCTGTTAAGATTTTTAAAAAGTTCTTAAATAAAATTAAATAAAAACTATATTTTATCATCTGGTATATACTGACTTTTTATAAAAACCACTTTTATATTAGAATTTGAATCATTTCGGATATTATGCATTTCTTTTGGTTCAATTAAGAAAGCTGAACCTTCTGGTGCAGCAATTTCCTTATCATCAACGATCATTACACCATCTCCTAGAATGAAAAAGAAGGTTTCATCTAAGAAGTTGTGCCCGTGGGGTTTATCTCCCATATATTCTCTAGGTTTAAGAAGAATCACCCCCCAATCAATACTGGGACCCCTAAAAAGATATTTCACACCAGAATCTCCACCACGATATTCGAAATCAGACTCTTTTACTACTTTCATTTATTTTACCTCCAATTATTCTTTTCATCTTAATTTTGTTTATAATAATTTACATATTTATTTTTTTTAACTTTATAATGCATTCAAAAGAATTTGCTTTAGACTTTCTTTATCAGTATCTCGAGGATTATTATTCAAAGATGACCCTTTCGTATCCTTAACGATGTCATCAATACAATCTTCGGTAATTCCAATCTCTTTTAAATGCAGGGGGATTTCACAATGTTTAAAAATTTTTCTAATGAGTTCGATTGTCCAAACAGCTTTATCTTTTATTCTATCTGGGCAATCTTTTATCTTCAAATCAACCTCATTAATAATATTGCTCTGAACTGCAATATCCGCAATATAAGCATATTTATTTTGAACATATACTAATTCTGCGTTGTATTCCATCACATATGGCAATAAAAGACCACAGACTAACCCATGATTGATGTTATGTTTAACTCCAATTGGATGAGCAAATCCATGAACCGCCCCAAGTTTAGAGGTTGCAAATGCTAATCCATCAATGAAACTTCCTAGCATCATCTTTTCTCTCAGTTCAATATTTAATAGGTCATTTACTACTTTAGGAAGAGATGGAAGTAATAATTTTATTGATTCAATTGCAAAAAAATCTGAGAGATAATTAGATGCTTTTGATACAAACGCCTCTATTGATTGAACTAACGCATCAGCACCAGAAAATGTCGTATATTTTTTAGGGCATGAAAGAACTAATTCAGGATCTAATATTACGACATGTGCCATCATTTTATCTCCACGAATGCTTTGTTTAATTCCTCGTGTAGGGTCAATTACAACTCCGTTATTGGTCACTTCAGACCCAGTTCCGGAGGTAGTTGGGGCAAGTATTAGTGGAAGTCCCACTTTATCAAAACTTCTTCTACCAACATGATAATCTTCGACTATTCCATCGTTTGTAACCAAACCAGATATGCATTTAGCGGAATCCATAACACTACCTCCACCTATACCAATTATGATATTTGATTTTTGTTCAATTACAAGTTTTTTGCCATAATTTATTACAGTTGTGGTTGGTTCTCCTTCAATCTCATCATAAATAAAAACCGAAATATTTGCTTCATTTAAATTTTTTAAGATTTTCTCTAAATTACCAGATTTCTTAAGAGAACTTTTTCCAGTAACTAAGAATGCATTTAATTCTTTTTTTATATCCTTTTCGCAAATATATCGCGATTGTTCGCCTAATAGTGAGATTTTTCCTCTTCCAAAAATTATACGAGGCGATCTAAAGAGGAAATCTTTTTTAGAAAAATTTAAAATTTCCATCGTAATCATCCAAATTTTAAATAAAATATATTTAAATTATAGCTGATCAAAATTTAATAAAGTTTTCTAATCGAATCGATCAGAAACAATTTTCTTTTTTTGTCTTAGATATATAACACTTATTCCCAATTTCATTGCCCTTGACCGAAGTCTAGAATCATTTGTTGCCAAATGAACTTTAAAATTATTATTTAATAATTTTTGACATGCTTTAATTAAAAAATCATCTACGGTTTCTCCAGTTATCCTTTCTATTGGGATCTCACAGAATTTATGAGATCTTAAAATTTTTAAGCCTAATTCTAACTGTTTCTGATATTTGACTTTTTTACTTTCTCTTATTTTTTTCCAGTTCAATTCATCTAAAGTGGATTTAAAAACGATATAAGCCAATTTCCCCGGGATGATATCTCTAATTTCTTCAAAATAATCAATCCCAAACTGAGATGGAATTAAAATAAAATTCGCATCCAAAATGATAAGCTGATGATCTTTTAAGTCATTAAAATAAGATAACATTTATATTTGAATACCCTGGCGTTCTAATATTTCTTGAGTTAAACGTTTAAAGGATTCTTCAACATTTTCACCAGTTTTTGAAGATATCTTGAGATAATCAAATAAATTTAAATCTTCGATATATGATAAAGCAAAGTCATCATTCACATTTATATCTTCTATTAAATCAATTTTAGTCCCAAGAAATAAAACAGGTAAGTTAGGGTCGTTTTGGCGCACAATTTGAATCCATTGATCAAGTTTTTCCAATGTTGCAATTCTTGTAAGATCAAACATTAGTAATGCTCCTTTAGCCCCTAAAACATAACTTCCAAGTAAAAACCTAAAACGTTCTTGCCCACCAAAATCCCAGAGTTGAAGTGTAATCTCATTGTCTCCTAAAATAATAGATTTCAGGAAAAATTCCACACCTATGGTCATTTTAGTTTCACTAAAAAATTGTCCTTCAACAAAACGACGTAATAATGTAGTTTTACCAACACCTCCCTCCCCTGCTGTAAGGATTTTCATTATGAACTTTTTAGGTATTTTTTCTCCACCGAAAATTATGAGTTATTTATGTGATTTATAAGATAAAATATGATTATTAATTGTATTTAGTAATTCTTATTAATAAAATAAATTAATTTCAGAAAAATAAAACTTTTCATTTTTAGAATTGAGATTTGAAGATCTTATATGATCAATTCTTTTTTTTTAAGATTCATTTATTAATCAAAAAATAGGATTGAATTAAGTAATTCTTAGATATTAATATGTATCCTTATCTCTATACTCTTTTACAGAGATTTCTCTTTCTGGTAGCCGATTAAATTTTTTAAGAGTATTCAAAATACATTTGACTTCAGATTTTGTTTGTAGATCATATTTTTTCATACCCTCGAGGATTTCCTTCTCACCAAATCCTTTTTTATAAAGTTCATTAAACTTATTTACTGATTCTTCGTGAAAATAAATATATCTATTATCCAAATATACAATTAGATATGGTTTTTTGCGTTGTTTTTGAGATAATTTAAATAACTCTTCTCTAATTTTTCTCAAGGGTTTTTTCATTTTATTAGCAATTGTATCCTCTTCAATCATATAATATTCCATCATTTTTGCTTTAAAAGATCTCTTGAAGAAGAGATTAGGAAGATATGACAACAAATATAAAATTATTGCAATACCCACTAACCAAATTGCTAGTATTGGTTCTATAAAAAAAACAAATATCACGGCTATTAAAAAAATTAGAAACCAGTTACGCCCAACACGTTTGAAAAATACAATAATTTTATTAGGCATCGATATTTTAAGATTATTTTCAAAACTATTTAAATTTTCTAAAAGTAAATCAATTAAATTAAGAGTTTTAAGTAAAATGATCATAATAAATGTAGGAATATTTCAATTAGATTGATAATAGTGAGTAAAGAGTAAAATTAAAATAAAAGTGTTTATTATAAATTTATAGCATTTCACACTAAACTGGAAGTTAAACAACAAACCGTTACAGGTAAGTACTGATATTGCGATTATCGGGAAACTGTAAACTGTTAATTCGTTAACGGTCATAGGATGTTGGAAAAACCTGATCCCTTTCCGAACTCAGAAATTTAGTGCGATTTGCATTCTATTTTTTTTAAAAATTCTTGAGTTAATCAAAAAAAAATAAAAATTTTCTATTTAGATTACCATAATCTCTATTATGGAAAGATTCCCCGTAATTCAATTGCTTTTGCAACTCTTGAGACAGCAATCATATATGCCGCTATTCTATAAGACACATTTTCTTCTTTAACCAGTTTATATACAGATTCAAATGCATTAAGAATAATTTTCTTTAGTTCTTTATTAACTCGATCTAAATCCCAATAATATGCATTTATATCCTGTACGTATTCAAAATAAGAAACGATTACGCCTCCACCGTTAGCTAGAATATCGGGAATAATAACAGTACCCTTTTTATTAAGAATTTCATCTGCTTTTGGTGTTGTAGGTCCGTTTGCGCCCTCTAAAATAATTTGACAATTAAGATCATTTGCATTATACTCAGTTATTTGATTTTCTGTTGCTGCAGGAATTAAAATATCACATTTGATTTTAAAAAATTCTTCATTAGGAATGATCTTAATAGAATCATCTTTAAAATCAGTAATAAGATTTCCTCTTCTTTGCCATTCTATTAATTCATCTATATTTAAACCTTTCTCAGAATAAATTGTACCATAATACTCTGAAATTGCTATTATTTTTGTTCCATATTCATACAGCCTTTTACCAATAATAGAACCAACTTTTCCAAAACCTTGAATTATTGCAGACATAGATTTTAAATCAAGACCTTCTTTTTCACAAAATTTCTCTATCACAAAAAAAATGCCAGTTCCCGTTGCTTCACTTCTACCTGGGGATCCTCCAATTTCCAAGGGTTTTCCAGTCACAACGCCAGGCATTGTAGCTCCATGTTGCATTGAATATGTATCCATCATCCAAGCCATAGTTTGAGCATTAGTACCTACATCTGGAGCAGGAATATCTTTATCTGGTCCAATAATATTGATGATTTCTGCAGTATATCTCCTTGTAAGTCGTTCAAGTTCTCTTTGTGATAACTTTTTAGGATCAGCACAAACTCCACCTTTAGAGCCACCTAAAGGGAGATTGTGTAGAGCGCATTTCCAAGTCATCCAAGTAGCTAATGCTTTAACCTCATCTAAAGTAACATTAGGGTTAAAACGCACTCCACCTTTTCCAGGACCTCGAATAGTTGAATGGTGAACACGATATCCTTCGAAAATTCTAAGACTACCATCATCCATAATAATGGGTATTGAAACAATTAACGATCTTTCTACTCTTTTAAGAAAACTGTGCGTATCTGAATTTAAATTCATTTTTTCAGCTACGAGTGCCAACTGTTGTTTTGCCATTTCAAAAGGATTAACTTCCATAAGATTTTCCTTATTAATTTTTCAAATTTATATTAATATTTTGTTTTATAAAAGTTGTAATTAAATATTACAGATAATATTATCATTTTTTTCCTACATTATGGAAAAATTCCCCTTAATTGTAAGGCTTTTGCAACTCTTGAAACTGCAATCATATAAGATGCAGTTCGAAGGGTTTCTTTCTTTTCTTTAGCAACGCTACAAACATTTTCAAACGTATCTAAGATAATCTTCTTTAGTTCTTTATTAACTCGATCTAAATCCCAATAATAAGCATTTATATCTTGAACGTATTCAAAATAAGAAACGATTACGCCTCCACCGTTAGCTAAGATATCAGGAATAATAATAGTACCCTTTTTATTAAGAATTTCATCTGCTTTTGGTGTTGTCGGTCCGTTTGCGCCCTCTAAAATGATTTTACAATCGATATCATTTGCATTATGCTTAGTAATTTGATTTTCCGTTGCAGCAGGTATCAAGAGATCGCATTTAATTTTGAATAGTTCTTCATTGGTAATTGATTTTATAGAATTTCCTTTAAAATCCTTAAGGAATTTTCCTTTATCTCTCCATTCTATTAACTGATCTACATCAAGGGCCTTCTCAGAATATACTCCCCCCGCTAATTCAGTAATTGCAATAATCTTACATCCATATTCATATAACTTTTTGGCAATAACCGAACCCACTTTGCCAAATCCTTGAATAACCACAGTCATTGATTTTAAATTAAGGCCAAACTTTTCGCAATATCTTTCAATTACAAAAAAAAGTCCAGTTCCTGCTGCTTCAGTTCGTCCAGGGGAACCCCCTATTTCTATTGGTTTTCCTGTAACAACTCCAGGGATTGTTTTCCCATGCTGCATTGAATATGTATCCATTATGTATGCCATAATTTGAGCATCTGTACCAATATCTGGTGCTGGAATATCTATATTAGGTCCTATCATATTAATTATTTCTGCAGTATACCTTCTAGTAATCCATTCTAATTCTCTTTTTGATACATTTTTAGGATAAACACAAACGCCTCCTTTTGAGCCTCCAAATGGGAGTCTATGAAGGCTTGTTTTCCAAGTCATTAACATAGCTAAAGCTTTAATTTCATCAAGTGTCACCAATTGGCTATATCGTATACCACCTTTACAAGGACCAAGAACAGAGGAATGTTGAACTCGAAATCCTTCAAATATTGTTAGGTTTCCATCATCCATGATGACAGGAATTGAAACAATAACTGAGCGTTCTACGTTTTTGAGAAATTTTTCAATATTTGGAGGTAAATCTATTTTTTTTGCAATAATCTCAAGTTGTTTTTTTGCTATTTCATAAGGGTTAATTTCCCACATATTTCCCTCACTGAAATGATTATTTTAAATTAGAGAGATATTTTATAATGTTTAACTTTTATTTATTAATTTTTACTAAGGACTTGAAAAAAAATGTTAATGCAATTAATATATCAGAATTCTAATTTTTTAATTAATTTGCTTATTGTAGGTATGGGCAGATCTTTAGATATTTTAAGCACCTACTATGTTACGGCAAAATTAAAACTCGAAACTAATAAAATAGCTAGAAGAATTGGTTGGAAAGGGATGATTTTAGTTCAGATTCCTATTTTAATCCTCGGATCTTTAGATTTTTACCTTGCTCTTTTCATTTTTTTATGGAGTCTATATCTATTTGCCAATAACTTGGAAAGTTCTTGGTTTATTAGAGATAAGGGAGAAGAGCAATATTATAATGATTTAAAAGATATTTTGAAGCGAACACCGGTAAGAAAAATAATAATTGGTGAAATTTCATTGATTTTTTCTTTTAGTGTCTCAGGAGTTTTTATGTTAATTCTAGTTTTTATTTTTCGAGATTTTATTGCAGCGTTTTTTATTGGTCTCGCAATGGTTTGTCATGGGTTATTAGGTTCTTATCGTTCTCTCAGGTATCTCTTATCATTAAGAAAATATGAATTAACTGATAAAACCAATGAAGCAATTTAATTTTTTTAAGATCTTATATATTTCTTTTTGTAATTTTGCCAATTATTAAAAAGAATTATTATACCTAAGGCAAGTAATCCAAGCAATCCAAAATTAATTGAGATTAAAACATAATATAAAATAGGTGGCAGGATCTCAATTTGGAAATTATTTATGTTATAGAGAAAAATTGAATTATTTGCATAATCAAATCCAATAATGGCATATTGATATTCCATAAAATCTAATTTATTTAATGTATAGGAATGTAGATCATCTGTGCTACTTTCTTTTTCCAAAGGAAAATAATTATATGAAGAAAAATTATCATTTGAAATCAGAAAGAAAATATTTTCTATACCGGATTCATTATCGGATGCGTTAATTGAAAAGCAGATATTATCAGAAACAGATGGTTTTTCAGGATTCATATGGAGATTCTCTAAAATGGGAGGATTATTATCCAGTAGGGTTGTAAATGAACCGTTAATTGGTTTGATATTGTGTCCGGTAATTGTATAATTATATGTGTCGATACCCAAAGGGAGGATTATATTTACGTGTCCGTTTATATCTGAATAGAAAGTTCGATATTTCCCTCCACTACTTACAAAATTAATCCTAATATTTGAGAGAGCGTTATCATTAATATCTGTTATATACATTGAAAAATGCTGCCCTTCATAAATGTCTCCAGAGAATGGATCTTTAGGTGTTTTTGGGATATTTGTATAAATATCTACTTCAGGATCTCCCAATAGACAATAAGTTAAGACGTTTTTTCTTTCCCATTCGAGCGAGATATTTATATTAGAATACTGAAACCAATCACTGTTTAGATATTCAACTTTAGAATCGTAAAGTGCTTTTCCAGGTTGATAACTTTTATTAATAAAGAACGCTTCCCAAAATAATTTGCAATTGCCGCGATTCAACATTTCTAAGTCTAGATCTTGTTCAAAATACCAAGTAGCTCTTAATGCTCCAATATATCCTATCGCTCCAGCATCTTGTCTTTTAATTAAAATTTCACCGATATTATTATCTCCATAGTCATAACTGGAAGTGGTGCATGCATCAGCATAAAATAATGTGGGCATATTAGTATTTGAGGAACTTCCTGCATTACTGCTGCTGTAAATTATATCTCCAGATCTACTAATAAATCTATTGGGAGCTCCATGACCCGCAAAAATACCCAATGAATGTCCATCATTAAAATTATTTCGAAATGTTAAACTTGGATCTGTAATATTATCAAAATCTGGATTTTGTTCAAAGCTTGAAGTAGTTTGGATCAAATGCACATAATCCATTGAATCTAGAACATAATTTGATAGAATATAACTTGTAAGTCTCGCCTCATCTTCACCAATCCCAGATTCTGTTTGATAAGGATAATCAGAAATTACACCTGCAAGTAAAAATGAGTTCATCCAATCTCCTATTTGAGGATTTGTTTCGTATTTAAGAGTTTTATTCACCATAATTTCTAACTCCTCATCATCTGAAGCGGGTAAGCGTCCAACATAAATTTCAGGAGTCCAATCGATTTCATCAACTCCATTATCATTATATACTGATGATTCGCCCCATCTCCCGTCTCCGTCATCATCCCAGGTTCCGTCTAAATCAGCATAATAAAAATCTGTTGGTTTAGAATAATCATCTCCAACCGTTTCGCACTCACCTAACGGGAGTACATCATTATTATATACAAATCTTATGGGAATTAAGTCTGTATCTCCTGCTAACAACACCCATTGAATTTCTTCAGAATTATAATAACTTTTAATCATGTTTCTAATCTTTTCTTGTGTATCTACACCGGAATAACTTGAATAATTTGTTAAAATCAGTGTTTTCACGCCTTTTTGATTTTTCCATTCAGCTAAGGGAGTTAAAATATTAGTGAAATTAGGTTTATCAGGAGGAGCAATAATTAGCATTTCAATTTTTGGATTGAACCATTCTTCTAAATCTTGAGTAAGATTTGCTCTTGGGAGTAATGAAAGGTCAATATCTAACTCATTATTTGCAGATAATGAAAATCCTTGTTGATAATATGAGCTTGAAGTTAAGAATAGAGAAAAAATTATACAATAATGAAGTAAAAATATAATCAAATACCTTGAATATTTTAATTTGTTGGTTGACTGCATTTTAAGGAAGTAATTTTTCTCTTAGAATGTTAAATTAATCTATTCTAATAAATTTAATATTTATATTAAATAATTTTAAATGAGATTTAGATTATTCTATCAAATAAATAGATAAACTAAGAAAATGATATAGAGTATAAAAAGGGAAAAATTTAAGAAAGGTTAAAAAGATGGTATTGAAAGTAAGTAGTTGTCCGTACTGCGATTTAAAAATTTTTTTTCGAATTGAACTTTCTGATATAACTACTGAAAGATTTCCTGCACCAGTATATATTGTGCATAAAAATGGAATTTGCGATCAACTCTCAACTTTTTACGTAGATAGTAAATTAAGGATTTCTTATTCAACAAAAGAAAAGAAAGAGGGGGCAATAAAGACCCTTCATACAATAGATAAACCTTGATTTTTCAAAAATTCTAAAAACTTATTTATTGTATTATTTTATTTTCATTAAAAATAAGAACCAAATTAAAATATTAAATATTAAAAAAAAAGGGAGTTTTATTTAGCAATTGAGTCAAAAGTGTCCTTATTGTGGAAAGGAATTTAAGCGTTTAAGCGCACATAAATGTCCAATGGCGCCTTCAGAGGATAAAAAAGAGAAAATACAAGAACAAAAAAGAAAAGAAAAGACGATTGCAAAATCAAAAACTAAGGAAAAGATTACTCCTAAGAGCCCAGCAAAACCGAAAAATTCTCAAAATCTTAAGGATTTAATCGGAGAGATTCAAGCAGAGACGAATATAGGGCTTGTAGGGCACGTAGATCACGGGAAGACAACCTTAGTCAAGGCTATTTGCGGAGAATGGACAGATAGATTCTCAGATGAGCAAGAGAGAGGAATATCAATCAAGTTAGGTTATGCTAACTCAACGATTTTGAAATGTTCTGCTTGTAATAAATATATGACTTATTGGATGACTGAACAAGCTCGTAAAAAGGGAGAAAAAAGATATAAATGCATTTATTGTAAAGGAGATCTCGAATTTGTTAGAAAAATTAGCTTTGTAGATGCCCCTGGGCATAGTGTGTTAATGTCTACAATGCTTAGTGGATCTTCACTCATGGACGGGGCATTATTACTAATAGCAGCAAATGAGATTTGTCCTCAACCCCAAACTCGAGAACACTTAGCTGCTTTAGAAATTGCTAATATTAAAAATATTGTTATAGTTCAAAATAAGATAGATTCAGTCTCTGAAGAAAGAGCAATTGAGAATTTTAATGAGATTAAAAGTTTTATTAAGGGATCTATTGCAGAAAATGCTCCTATTATTCCCGTTTCAGCAGTTTTCAATGCAAATATCGAACTTATAATAGAATATTTTGAAAAAAATATACCCACACCTCAATTAAATGAAGATGATGATTTTAGGTTTCTAATTGCTAGATCTTTTGATATTAATAAACCTGGAACAGAAATTGATAAATTAGTTGGTGGTGTAATTGGAGGTTCAATTACTCAGGGATTAGGAAAAATTGGTGATGATATAGAAATGAGACCGGGGTTACGAGGAAAAAGTGGATATGAACCGATTTTTGCTGAAGTAGTAAGTCTTAGTCAAGGAAATGTTAGACTGGAAGAAGCAAAACCAGGTGGTTTAATTGGAATTGGAACTGAATTGGATCCTTTTCTTACAAAGAGCGATTCTTTGATCGGAAACTTAGGCGGAGCTCCAGGCACATTGCCGGAAATTTTAACAGAATTAAAACTAGAGATTCATTTATTAGATCAAGTAATTGGGGCAGAAGAACCAATAAAAGTAGAACCTATTAAACATAATGAACGTTTATTATTAGTAAGCGGCACTATGAGAACTGCAGGCGTTGTGGAAAAAATTACTAAGGATTATGTTCAAATTAAACTATCAATTCCATTATGCACAGAGAAGAACTCATTAATATCCATCAGTAGGGTTATTAAAAAGCGGTTTAGATTAATTGGCTATGGATATATTAAATGATTTTTCATTTCTAAGAATAAGAGATATAAATTTCTCTAATTTTTCCTTTTATAAGTTTTAAATTTAAATTGGCTGTATCAAGGAGATTTTGCAACTCTTCGATTATAAGGCTCTCGGGTTTTCCCGTATCTTGTGCAGAAAGCTTGATTTTTGTTTCATATAGTGCTAGGGAGTTTTCAGGAATTTTTCCTAAGAAATGAAGTATAATTTCAATATTTTTTAAGCTATTAAGATCATCTTGCTGGCTTTCTTTTTTTATTTCGAAAAAAATATTATCTGTAATTCTTTTCTCGAGAAAAGCCACAAAATCTTTTAATTCATCTATATAAATTACTATTATATTTCATCACTTTTTTTAATATAACCATTTCATTAAGAATTATGATTGATTTTTATTTTTTATGTAAATCCATGCTCCCAATCCCAAAATAATGGAATAAAAAATTGAGAAAATAATGATCCACGTTGGAAAGTGTATAACTGTAGTATCTATATAATTGAGTGTTATTGAAGTATCTGCTGTTCCATTCATTATAAACTGCCCAAGAGAATTGTATACTTCAATAGAATATACTCCTATTGGCACATTATACAATAAGACTTGTCCTGCATAGTTGGTTATCTTTTGAGGAATAGGTTGAGATTTTACCAATGAAATAAATGTACCATAAGTTTGATTGAAAAAATAAAATTTTAAAATCATTCCTGCAAGGGGCGCTTTTATGTGATCTGTAACCACTACAGATAAGAACTCAGTAGTTTGATATTCAACAATTACTGCAAGGACTTCATTCTTGATGAAATAAGAGCTAGCAATATTTAAGCCAAGTCTTGGTGACAAACCTCCTCCTTCAGTTGTGTTTAGGTCTATAACATTTGCTACGCGCTCGAAATTAGTATTTGTTTTCCTAAATTGAGAATAATATATATTGGATTCAATGAATTGGATTCCTTCAAGGTAAATACCTATAGGTCCATCAAGAATTTCTAAGAGATATATACGTTCTCGAATATTATCCGACATAACAAGCCTATCTATTGCCCAAAAATCATAACATACATTATTAAATGAAATTATGAAATCCGTGGTAAATTTCAATGATATTATGGTTTGATTCGCTGGACAAGAACCATTAAACCAATTTTGTGGGTTTTTATGAGCATTTATATCTTTGGATTCATTTCCAATTGAGTATTCGAAATTGTATAGTTTAATACTATCTTCAATGCAAAATAAAAAATCTAATGTTAAATTTTCAGCAAGTATACTATATCCTTGAGAAGTTTTGATTAATCCTTCTATATTAAAGCCATAAGTAAAATTAACTGATTGTATTTGAGTTTTATTAATCATATTTAAGTTTTGATTAAGATCTTGGTTAATATTCCAAGATTCAATGGATAACCAATAATCGTAAATAAAAATAAAGCGTAAAGTGCCATTTTTCGCTATATGTTGTTCTCGATAATTATAAATAAAAGCGTTTTTTGAATCAATTGTATAATTTTCTTTAGGAAGTAAGGTTTCATTAAGATAAGCATCAAGTAAATTCGTTGGATGTAAATTTGTTTGATACATTAAAAGTCCTGATGCACTGGAATTATAATCAAATATTATTGAAATATTGAATTTTACAATAATATTTTCAAATCGATCTCTGATATCTGTATTATTAAATCTAGCGGGTCTTACTGTGTTACTAAAAATTAAATCAAAATCTTGAGCAATTAAATCTCCAGAGTCAAGATCATTTTTAATATTTTCATATTCAATATTTCGATAAAGAAATCCTTGATCTTGTGTATCCATATTTATTATCGAGATATTCCCCAAATCATGCAGTTTTTCTGATAAAACTGGTTCATAATCAAATAATTGTAATTTTGGAGAATTAATATTATAATCAAAATTGCTTGAATCTTTATGATTTAATTCCTTAATACCATTAACGTAAAATAATGTTAGAGAAAAAGAAAGAATGAATAATATTGCTAAGACAAAAGTAAATTTCTTTAAATTAAACTTATTTAACATTATTAAACTCTAACTTGAAAATTTATAGACTAAATAAAGTGTGATATTTTTTTAATTTTATTAGTTTCAAAATTTTAAAACATATAAATCAATATTTCCAAAAATTATGTAAATATTTTTAATTTTTTTTTGTATTTGATAATTATCGAATGAATGTTAAAAAAGATAAGAAAAAATTTTTATCTCAATTAGAATATTTAGTAGAGAATTTTTTAGATAATCAATATGAGCAAGTAATTTCTATTTCTCATAATGATGCTGATGGATTTAGTAGTTCTGCTCTAATACAGAATTTGTTACATAAATTACAGATCCCATTTGAATATCATATCTTTAATCTAGCGCAATCTTGGAAAAATTATTTAAAAGGGTTTTTTTCTAAGCTAGGTAATAAAAAAACAGCTTTTATTTTTACCGATATTGGTTCTAATATATCTGAGATAATTGAAATAATTAAAGATCGAAAAGAAGATTTCTTTATTTTGGATCATCATGAAATTGATCAAAAGATTGAAGATCTAGAAATCCCAGATAATCTATTCCTTTTGAATCCTACAATTTATGGATTTGATGGATTAAGTGATATTGCAGGAGCTACATTAGCATATATGTTTGCAAAAAGAATAAAACCATCGATAGTTAAATTGGGATGGTTAGCTATACTTGGAATCTCCGGAGATTCATTAAAATCTATGGATAAATTAGCCTCTTTTAATAAAGAAGTTTATGAGGAAATTATTGAGGAGGGTATTATATTAGAACTGGATGGCTTAACTTTATTTGGAGGTATGCATGAAACAATCAAGGAAGGATTGAGATATAGTATATTACCGTTTATAAAAGAAATTGAGGGAGATCTCCAGAAATCCAAAATCATATTGCGCAAATTGAAAATTGACGAAAATAGACCTGTAATCAAGCTTAATTCAGATGAGATTGAAAAATTACAGGGCTCAATTAATGCAAATATTATTGGAAAGTCGGCAATCTTTCCAAAGAAAAGTGGATTACTAAAGTTTGTTTTTGAGCATTCATTATTATTAAATATTTTAGGTTTTAATAATATAAATGCCGCATTTAATTTACTACAAAGCCCAAATATAACTCTATATTCAAAGAAAATGTATTATGATTACATAAAAAATCTAATAAAGAATTTAAGCACCATATCAAGAATTCAAAAAGAAGTGTCAGAAAAAGCCATAATTATTGATGCGGAAGGAAAAATCCCCCCAAGTAATTGGTCAGATACCAGCAGTTTCGCAACTGTCAATGAAATTTTAGACCCCAATAAAATGTTATTTTTAGGTGGTGAAGAACAACGTTATCATATGATAAAATTGAGTGTCCGATGTAGTAATAAGTATCTTGAAAAAAATCCGGGCAAGGGAGCAAATTATGTAATTCAAAATATTAAAAAAGATCTGGGTGGAATTGGAGGGGGGCATAAATTAGCTGGAGGGATTAAAATATCGCAAAATTCATTTCATATTCTAAGAGAAAATATAGATAAATTTCTGGAGTAAACGTCTTATATGTCATTTTTAAAAAAAGTTAATGAAAATACCTTTACTCTTTCAATTCATGTAAAACCTAATTCTAAAGAACAAAAAATAATCCAAGAAAATGATAATTTAGTGGTTTCGCTTAAATCACCACCCATTAAAGGTAAAGCAAATAAAGAATTGCTTAAATTAATCAAAAAAGAAGTAAAAATTCCGCATATGAATGTTTGTTTATTATCGGGATTCCAGAATAGAGATAAAATCATTCAAATTACATTTAATAACGAGATAATAAATCAAAAATTTATTTTAGAAAAATTAATTAAATAATAATTTGAGATATCTAATCGTAATAACCTTATACTATTTTTTAATATGAGCAAATTAGTTTTAATTGATGGTGCAAAAGGGCACACAGGTACATTTCTTGTAAGAGAGATATTAAAAACAAAAGATAATTGGAAGATTATTGCAACTGACCTCCCATCAGCTAGGAGAAAAGAAATAATGAGTAAGGAAACGATTTTTAGTAGCAGATTGAAATATATGAAAGAAGTTTTGCAACATGAGAGAGTAGAATTCATCCCAGCAGATTTGACCGAACCAGAGAGTCTTGAACCTTTATTTAAAGATAAAAAATATGATTTGATTTTTCATACGGCCAGTTTATATGATTATTTTGCTAGTTTAGATATTTTAAGAAAAATTAATGTTGAGGGGATAAGGAATTTACTTGAAATTATTTATAAATCACAAAATTTGGAGACATTACGATTTATACATTGGAGCACATGCGGGGTTTACGGGGAGCCTAAATATAAAAAAGATAATAAAAATTATCCAATTCCTGCTGATGAGACAACTCCTTATAACCCTCCAAATAATTATAGTATTAGTAAAATGGAACAAGAAAAGGTTTTAAAAGAATATTGTGAAAAATATAAATTAAAAACAATCATAATCCGACCCGCGCCTATTATTGGTCCCTATCAACATTATGGTACTTTCCATATTTTCCAAATTGTAAATAAATCAGGTGTTGGTCCGGGTATCCATATATATCCAAAAAAGAAGCGATTAGCTATGCCATTAATTCATGTGGTAGATTTAGCCCGTGCAGCAACTTTTCTAGCGGAAAATGATAAAGCAATTGGTGAAGCTTATAACCTGATTATTGATCCTTGCTTTCAAGAAGATTTTTTTGAGTATGTTGCTGATCTTTTAAATGTTGATTATTTTAATTTTCCAGTTTGGTGGCCATTTTATAAATTTATGTCGAGTACTCTTTTTTGGCTTGCTAAGCGAAAGGAAAAAAAAGCTCGAAAATTAAATTCCAGACCTCCTGTTGATTTATCTATGGCTGGCTATATAAAACATCAATATCTATTTTCTAATGAAAAAATTAAAAAATTAGGTTTCAAATTTAAATTTCCTGATTACAAAAGCACCTCAAAGGATACGATCGATTGGTATATTAAAAATGGATGGTTGGAGAGTGAAAATTAAAATATGGGGTTTTTAACATCGCTGATTTTGATGTTTTGGGTTGGTTGGGTTAACTCATATTTATATCGAAAATTTTTACGGAAAAGAAATAAGGATTGGATTGTTTTCTTAGCCATAATTTCTATTTCTGGTTTTTGGATTTTTGATTCCTTAATTTATTTTGAAATATTTGATATGACTTGGATAAATTTCCTTCCATGGGTAAATATTCCTATGGTCGATGGAGGGAAATATTATATGTGGAACTCATTTATAGTCTTAGGCCTTGATTTTGGAATAACTCATCAATCCGGTATGGAAATAATTGCATTCTTTTTACTCATATCATACCTTTTCTGGTACTATTTTGGTTCTAAACTTGGAAAAATCTTTCACGGTTATAAAACATATCAGCAAGGGCATTATATGATCATTAGACCTGTTAAAAAATATATTAAGGATCGAGAAAAAAGAAACTTAAAAGAACATAAAGAATGAAATTTAAAAAATAAACCCAAGAAATATTACATTTTTATTTATTTTATTGGTTTTGGTTTAATTTTAAACACATAAGCTGGAGCCCATAATAAATTTCTTGAAATCTCAATTTCAAGGTTTTCTGCATTATTTTTCCAATTTAAATCTTTTGTATTATCCAAAATTTGAATTTTAGCATTTTTTTCTAAATTTAATGATTTAATCGTAATTGTGTTAGTTTTTAGCTTCCCCAATAAAATTGCATAAAGTACATTTTCTTTTTGGGTATATCGTATTTCCATATTATCTACAGTCTTACTTTCTGCTCTTATCCATGGTCGGGTCCCAAAAATTGCATCTCCATTCACCTCGAGCCATTTACCAAATTTTAATAAAAGATTTTTTTGAATTTCTGGAATCGTGCCATCTTCCATTGGACCTACATTTAACAAGAGATTTCCATTTTTACTCACAATATCCACAAACATATAAATCAATTCTTCTAACGTCAGATATTGACTTTTCGGCTCAAACTTATTATATCCAAATGAAAAACCAATGCCTCTTGTTATTTCCCATTTATTTTCTCTAATTTCTTTAAAACGCATATATTCTGGAGTCTGGAAATCATAATGATGAGATATTGGGAATGAGACACTTCCCTTAGAAGTCAGGCGTTTGACTATCCATTTTATTAACGCTGCGATTGGTTTAAATTTCAATAATTTTCGAGTAAATTTCGAAATTTGGATCCATCTATCATTAACAATACCATCTGGAAATTTATTATAAAAATAGGCAAATAATTCATTCACATTTGTTTTAGGGGGATATCCAATATCATTCCATAGAATAATTGGCTCATACTTATCTATCAATTCATACCAATGATTACTTACATATTCGACATATTCTGGTTCCGTAGGTCCATTATCTAAAAAAGAAATAATGTCGATAATTGGAGTTTCAGTAAAAGACCAGTCTAATGAACCAGAATAATATAAACCCATTTTTAACCCCGCCCGCTTAACCACTTTTGTAAGTTCTCCTACAATATCTCGGCTTGCTGAATAATTCTTCTTTCGGGGGTTGGGATATTTACTAGGCCACAGGAGAAATCCATCATGATGTTTAGTAACGAGAATGACATATTTAGCTCCTACTTTTTTAAATAAGTCAACCCATTCATTCGGATTCCATTTTTTAATGGCTTTATTAAATATTGGTACAAAATCATCATAGGAGAAATTTTCTCCATAAGTCTCTCGATGATATTTTTGAGTTTCAGTCCCATCAATTCTGAGAGAGTTTAAGTACCATTCTGCATATGGATTTTTTGCAAATTGTGCGCCGATTCCTTCTTTTTTCTGAATCTCAACTAAATCACCTTGTCCAACAACTGCGAACGCAGGAACAGAAGATAAACTCCAATGAATAAAAATTCCAAATTTGGCATCATGAAACCATTCAGGAACTTTATGTTTTCTTACAGATTTTAGATTAGGAGTATAAGTCATTTTTATTAATATAAATAATTGGATTATCTTTAATATTTGATATTTTACAAAATAAATGAATCTCTAACTTCCAATTTTTATCATCTTGCCACATTTTAAACAGATTATAAAATGAGTCATCCCTTCATCGGCACTTCTTGTTTGACGTGTTTCTATTGCAGCCTTATCATAACCGCATTTAGGGCATTTAAAATCTTTTATGGCACTTTTTAGGTTTTCATCCTTCCATTTTAATATTGCTGAAGCGCTTGTTATTTCTCCTCGAACAGAGTGTTCTATTTTTTTCTTTATTGTGTAATGATTTTCTTCAACAATATTAAGCGGTTTTGTTTTACCACAAGATTTACATTTAAATATTTTTTTTCCAATATCATCTTTTGTTGGGAGCATTAATCCGCCGCATTCGTCGCAAAACTCCACCATTTTTTTCATAACCTCAATATTATTGTATTTTACTATTATAATTTAATACCAAAAATTAAAGAGAGAAAAATAACACCAGCTAATAAATCTGCAGAAGTTCCTGGATTCATTTTTCCTTTTTTCGATTGTAAAAAAGCGTCAAATTTTTTAATCATTTTTTTTCCCTTAGAACTCAATAATCCTTTTTCATCTAAAATTTCTCTTGCAGTAAATGAAACCATTTTTGCTGCTGTAAGCCCACTTTTTCGACAAATTAATGTATCCGGATGATTAGCTAAAATTCTTAAGAAAGTATGCACAGATGCAACATTAACATCTCCAGTTTTATTAAAAGTTTCTAAATAGTAAGGAAATCCTTCAGATAAAATTATGGGAAATCCATTTGCATATTCATAACTAATTAAATCATAATCTTGTGAAAGTTGAAAGATTTTTTCCAAATTAATGTTATCTGATTTGAGATCTTGAAGTGAATTATCATTAGACAAATCATATTTCTGCACAGTTCCCATTCCACCTGGGTTACAATATCTTATTGCTTTATAAAGATTAATTGAATCTGTGGGTGTTGATTCTTTTATTATTTTAATTAAATTTTGTTTAAAATCTTTAAAAGATAATGCATCTTGTTTAATGCATATTGTTGCGGTTACAGATAAGATCCCAAGAATTAAAATATGCCCTAATAAAACATTTCCACCCCCTTGCCAATCTATCATCCTTTTTACAGCATCAAGGAAAAAGTTTCCTAGTCTTACAGATGAAAAATCATGTAGGTTAGTTTTATATTCTTCAGAAACTCTATAACATAAATTTTTAAAAGATATTTGAATTGCACAAATTCCAGCAAGAAAATGCTCAAACCGTGTCTTTTCAAAATTTATGGTACGATGGACATTACCCGGTTTAGGCCATGCGGAAACTTCTAAGAGGCTAGCTAAATTAACGCATGTCAAGACATCGTCAACACAGCTAATTGAAAGGTTTAGACCTTTGACTTTTTCAGGTTTAGCCATTATATAACAATATAAAGAATTAATCTAATAATAAGTGAATTCTACTTGTTTCTTCTCATGAATTTCATACCCATCCTTCTCTTCTTTTTTGTAAGATATCGGGCGGAAATTTTCTTTTAAGTTGTTTTTATATAAGAATTTCCGAATTCTGAGCTTTATTATTTTCTTTGACATTGATAGCGGAGCAGAAATCTCAAGTTCATTTCCATTTCTCTCAATTTGGATACTTGCTAACTTTTCTTGTAAAAAGCGAACCAAATCTATAACTAAGGAATCATCTTTATAACTCAAATCATCTACTTTCAAATAAATTTTCCTTAACTCTAATTCTTCCGCCTTAGAATTTTTTTTTTTAGAAGACATTTAATTCACATATTAGAAAATAAAAAATCAATTAAATTTTTTTCTATTTAAATATTTTTTTCTTCTCCAAGTTTTTATAAAGAGGTTTTTTGAATATTTAATTGTGAGAAAAGGAAAAATCTTTTTTATTTCAACGATATTTAAATCACAAAAGGAGAAATTAATATGTTAGATTATTTAAATCTCGATTATAAACCTTCTGATAATGATCTTAAAGTAATGTATTATGTTGAGAAAGCTGCTGATACTTCTTCTATAGAAAAAGCATGTGAGGAAATTGCTAAAGAAAGTTCTATTGGAACTTGGACTGATATTGTAACTCTTTCTGAGGATATTGCTCAAAGATTAAAACCATGCGTATATCATATAAATAAAGAGAAAAAAATAATTAAGATCGCCTATAACGAGGAACTCTTCGAAGCAGATAATATTTCTCAAATCCTGAGTGCTATTGCTGGTAATATTTATGGCATGAAAGCAATTAACAATTTAAGATTAATTGATATAGAGTTTCCAAAAAGTATAGTAAGTGTATATAAAGGACCTAAATTCGGAATAAAGGGAATTCGCAAATTATTAAAAGTTTTTGGTAGACCTCTTTTGGGTACAATTGTTAAGCCAAAAGTGGGCTTAAATCCAAAACAGCACGCAAAAGTTTGCGGAGAGTCGTGGATAGGAGGTTTAGACATAGTAAAAGATGATGAAAACTTAACAAGCATGAAATTTAATAAATTTGAGACAAGAGTTAAAGAAACTTTAAAGATACGGGATAAAATCGAAATAGAAACTGGCGAAAAGAAAATATACATGCCAAATATTACAGCTCCGGTTAGTAAAATGAAAGAGAGAGCGGATTTTGTCATTGAACAAGGAGGAGAGTATGTAATGGTTGATATTATTACTTTAGGATTTTCTGCACTTCAAGAAATACGAGATTATCTTGATGATAAAAATGTTGTGATACACGCTCATAGGGCAATGCACGCTGCCATAACAAGAGACCCAAAACATGGTATGACGATGTTATCAATTGCTAAAATATCAAGGCTAATCGGAATGGACCAACTACATACTGGTACAGTAGTTGGAAAAATGGAAGGTGGAGAGAAAGAAGTAGTAGATATCAATAAGGTACTTACTAATATGTTTATTGAAGAAGAAGATTATTCAATGTTACATCAAGATTGGGGAAATATTAAGAAAACTTTCCCCGTTGCTTCTGGAGGTCTTTATCCTAATGTTGTTCATAAATTAATTGATATTTTAGGAACAGATATCGTGATTCAAGCGGGTGGAGGTGTTCATGGACATCCAGAAGGTACCGAAGCTGGAGCAAAAGCTATGAGGCAAGCAGTTCAAGCTTATTTGGATAACATTAATTTAAGTGAATATGCAAAAACTCATAATGAATTAAAAAAAGCACTTGAAAAATGGAAATATTTAAAATAATTTAAGTTGAAAACACAAAGATTAGACTATTATAATTATAATTAAAATAAGGATAAAACAGAAAACATCCAAAATTCAGGATATTTCAGCTTTTAATAAATCGTGTTTATACAGTTCGGAAATAGTATTCGGGGCAAACTTCAATTTCTCTTTAATAATTATTGAATTTAACTTTTTCGAACGTATAAAATATTTTTTAAACCCTTGCCAGAAACCTTTTAAAATTGAACGAAATAAAGTATTTCTTTCAACATTATAATAACGCTGATCTTCCTTATGATTAATTAAATTATAAATCCATTTGAAAAAATATAAAGAAATACCAGTAATAATTTCAATAGGACTTTTCCAATGCTTCATTATTAATAAAGTTGTATTAGATATAATATTTGAATACCATTTTTCTGCTTTACACCTACAGCCACCATAATTAACTCTTAAATGATTTACTAGCATTTTCGGATCAAAAATTATTCTACCATATTCTTTTGCTCTAAGACAAAAATCTGTTTCTTCTCGATAATGATTTCCATCAAATTGTGGATTAAATCCCATACATCGGTAAATAATACCTTTTTTAAAGTACATATTTCCACCAGGAAGAGTATCAACTAAGATTGGCTTTTTTGGTTTTATATAAAAATTTCCAATTATTTCTGGAATAATTTTATTGATCTTTCCAATCATTCTACTTGAAATTTCTATCTTAGAGAGAGAAGGATTTTGTTTTGTGGATCTAAAAAAAACTGGTCCTCCAACTCCCACTATTTTACTTTTTTTTGATTTGAGCCATTTTTTTGCTTGTTTGAACAAATCATTCCTTATTGGAAAACAATCATCATCTATAAATCCAACGATTTCATGATTACTATGTCTAACTCCTATATTCCTAGAAGTGGGCAGTCCTACTTGATGTTTTAATTGAATATATTTTAATTTATATTTCAGATGTAGAGCAATATTCTTAATCATTTTTCTAGTTCCATCAGTTGATGCATCATCAACAATAATAATTTCAAATTTACCTTTTTGATTATTTAGTTCAATAAGTAAATATTCAAGTATTTCAGCACGATTATGAGTTGGAATTATAATAGAAATACTCATCTATATAACACCTTTTTTTTTGCATGAATTAAATATGATTCAGCAATAAATAATTGAAAATGAATAGGCATCTTAGAGAGCTTTCCAGAAAAATAATTAAATATTTTTAGAACTTTTTTCTCTAATTTTTTTGTTATCAAGGGAATTTCATCATTTCCCCGTTTAAAAATTGGTAGCCTTATTATTACTGGTGAAATATTAAGAATGGATAAATTATTTTGTTTTATTAAGGATTTTAAAAACTTTAATGAAAGATTTTCGAACCAAGAATATTGTCTAACTTCATTAAACTTATTCCGATTATAAAATCGTAGGAATACTTTTAATTTCTTATAATAATCCCAAATAGACTTTTTTGTTTTTGTTATTATCACTAATTCCCCATTGGGAACTAAAAGTTTACTGATCTTCTTGAATAATTTAATTTTATTAGGAATATATTCAATTACTCGGACTGAAAATATTTTATCAAATTTTTCATTAACTTCAAAATCCAGAAAATTGCAGTTAATAAATTTAACATTATTATCTTTAACATAATTTTTTACTTTATCAATCATTTCTTTAGAAATATCTATTGCAACTAACTCAAAGCAGTTTTTTGCTATTAATTGCGTCCAAATGCCGGGACCACAACCAATTTCTAAAATTTTTTCATTTCTTTTTGGTCTTAAATTTCTTAATAATTTTCTTTTTGTTTGTTCATAATCAAACTGGGAAGTTAATGTTCCTGTCCATTGTGCTTTTCTATATCTTTTTGAGTGATTATCCCAATAACTACTAATTTGTTTATTTAATATAATATTCAAGATTATCCATTCTATTTTTATGTGTCTTTCAAGAAATAATGTTAAGAGGAAAATTATCTATTAAAATTTTGTTTATTAGAGCAAATTCAATTTAAAATATTAACAAAATAAACGTTTATAATAACCATTTTTTATGAATTTCCCATTTGTGACGTAATAAATAAATGAATTATTATTTATAAATATAACATAAAAAATAATCGGTGTGTTTATTTATTCTATAAAATCTAAATGGGTTATACCTTAAATGAATAAAAATTAATAAATATTTAGACTATTAAAAGAGAAAAGGCAATTATTCTTCGTAATTGATTAACATTTACAGAATATTCTTTTTAAAAATTGATATTTTATTATTTTCAGGAGTAATATTTTAGCCTATTTTAATTTTTGCTATCCATATAATTGTTTTTATCATTTAGATTCAATATCTTCACATTCTGCTCTATATAGTTATTATGGTTTGTTTGTTTATTTATTAAAAAAAAATTAAATAATTTTTTACTTGAGTTTATAAAAAAATAATAAATTTTTATACCTTAAACACAATGTAAGTGATTAATTTTGAGTTTTATCTTATTAATCATCATTCACCTTAATTTTTAAAGAAGTACAATAATTTTTTATATAGTCAAATTTTTTTTTAAAAATGGATTCAAAAAAAATATCATATTAAATTTTATTTATCATTCTACCTTATTTTTATTAGACAAAGGTTGAGAAAATTATTATTGAGATAAAAAAATATTTAAAGAGTATAAAAAACCCCAAAAAATTAATTATAGGATGTAAAAAATACCATGCGTTAAATAAACGCGATTCAAGCTACGTTATTTCCAGATATATTCTTAACCAAGATCCATCTAACATTAATAAAATACTCGCTAGTTCAAAGATAATATTTTACATGTGGAATGTAAGATTTTTTGAAACATTATCTAAATATACAAAAAATAATTTAGAAAAAGAGATTTTAAGAGCATATAATGAATGTAAATTAGATTTAGAAAAGTTAAAAAGGAAAAAGTTAAGTAAATTAAATTTTAATAAGAATGGAAATTTAATTAAACGTATTTTTTCGACTTTCTCTATAATGCCTTCAATCAGATATACTGGAGCAGCAAAGATTTTGCATATATTAAACCCAAACGTTTTTATGATGTGGGATTTACAAATAAGAAGGGCTTATTTCAAAATCAATAACAATATAAGAGATCCTGCAAAATTTTATTTAAAATTTCTACAAAAATCTAAAAAGATTATTAATGCTATCTTAAAATTAGTTGATGAAGAAACACTTTGGATTTATCATTTGGAGTTTATAGATAAAAATTTTGTTAAGAATTTTTCATTCAGTGAAACAATTCTCAAAATGTTGGATGAGTGCAATTATTTAAAATTTAATCAGAATATAGATTTTTAAATTTTTCTTTTATTTAGTAATGTTCTCTTTTTTTATTTACATACTCCATTCTTATTGGAGAATATTTATCTAATCGAGAATGCAAAAAACTCATATAAATTAAAAAAAGCATTTGAAAAATGGAAAGATATTAAAGTTTAATTTTTATCCTACTAATTCTGGGTAAAGTCTTTCGAAATATATATGGATATAACTAGGAGCGAATATGCCCGCTTCAGTAATAATTCCATCAATATATCTCCTACTTACAGTTTCAAAGGCAGGATTTATTACATGTACGCCTTCTGGAGGATCCTCCCATATTTCCTTAGTATCTCTCATTTCAATTTTTTCTAATAATCCAAAAGAAGTCTCAGGATTATATTTTAGTAATGGTGAAGCAACATAAAAGAGTACATGTTCTTCTTGTGCAACCAAAGCTAATAATCTTAAGCCGGTTTTGTTTAAAACAGTACCTTCTGAAGTAATTGAATCAGCCCCAATTAAAATTAAGTCCACTTCAAAATGATTGACAGCCCAGCGCATTGCAGAATCAACTATATGAATTACCTCTATATTTTCTTCTAATAATTCTTTTGTCGTTTTTCTTCCTTGTAATTTCGGCTGAGTCTCTGAGATTTGTTCAATGTAAGAAATTATATTCTAACTCTTGTTAAGTAGTTCTAACGCTTTTTTAACAGCTTCAGGAGCAGTTAGAGCCCATCCATCCGCTCCGTATTGTATTGCAATCTTTTCAGTAACCGGTCCCCCTCCTGCCATAATTATTACACCTTTATCTTTTAGACCTTTCTCTTTAGCCAAATTAACGAGTTTTCCTATTTGTGGAAATAACGAACTTAACATCAGGGAGAGCAAAATAAGGTCTGCATTTGCTTTTTCTGCCTCTTCTACAAATTTCTCAACTTTTACATCAAAACCTAAGTCAATCATTTCAAAACCTTCAGCTTCCATTAGATATTTTACAATATTTTTGCCAAGATCATGAAAGTCTCCTTCGCCAACACCAATAACCGCTACCCCTTTTTTATTTGCTTGTGCTTTTTCTGGACTTATACTAGGTCTTAAAATGTTAGCGCCATCATAAAATGCATCTGAAGCTAATATCAAATCAGTTAGAAAAATAGTTTTTTCATATTCATCACACACTTCTTTTAGACCAATATAAAGTCCTTTCTGGATAGCATCAATCGGATCTATTCCCGCTTCCAAAGTTTCTTTAGCAGCTTCTTTAGCAGCCTCACCATCATAATTTAAAACACTTTTTTTAAGTTTATTCAAAATATCTTCTTTTGACATTTTTATTTAATTACCTCCAGATATATATTCAGGTTTGGGTCCTTCTCCAGTTTTATAGTTAGCTCCATAGGTCCTAGCTGCTTTAACCACCGCCATCGCATTGTATAGAGGAGCATATGGCGGATATTCACATGACGCTCCGAGAAAATAGCCTGCAGGTGCCTTTCCAAAAGTCTCAAGTTGTCTTTTACATTCTGCTATTACTTCACTAGGACTTGCCCAAGCAAGTAATGAAACGCTCAAAAAACCTAAGAAAATTAATTTTTTACCGTATTTTTCTAACATCTCTTCTTCGGTCGTGCAACCGTCCGGTAAAAACGCATTTTGGATGAGAATTGGTCGAAGCCATTTAATTAAAAGATCGAAATAGGGCCCTCGACCACATGTATGAACACAGTAGAGCCCTCTTTTTTTCTTTACAAATTTTGCTATCCTTTGTTGGTATGGGGCATCTAATTCTTCCCACATTTCTTTACTCATTAATTCCCTTTCAGCTAGGACGACTGGCACCATGATGACTTGAGCTCCGGCCTCAATCTGCTTCTCTACATATTCGATTTGAATCTCAGTTACGATATCTAAAGCTTCATGAAGTTTATCTTTATTATGGACGAAATCACGAATAAGTTCATTAATATTTCGAAGCCTTGAAATAAGACCCAGGGGACCAATAGTGAATCCGCCCACCAATAAATCGGGTATTTTTTCCTTAAAGGTTTCAATAGCACGAAGTTGATTTTTCATCCTTGTCGCTTTGTCCCAATTGAATAATTTATCAAAATTTTTATAATCATCCGCGGACTTAAGAATAGGATTATATGGATCTGGGTACGCTGCATTATTTTTTGGATAAATAATTTTCGCTCCAAAACCTTGAGCCTCAACACACAAATCAGGTATAGATGTAATTGCGTCGTAGCCGAAGAGCTTTTGAGCCTCTATTTGAGCCTTTATAAATAATTCTGGTTTTTTGGCATATTCATCATAGCCTAAATGGAGCACTTGTGCTGCGGCTGCTGTAACAAATGGAAAAACAGGTATTCTATCTAGTTGCTTGCGCGCTATTAAACCCATTATCCTTTCTTTTGGAGTCATATATTCTTCTATTTCTTTTAATTTTCCTGACATTTTTTCCATTTTTTAATATTAATTATACATGAAATTATTTCATGATTTACTTATGTTTTTAATAATAATGTATTCAGAAATCTTCTAATTTTAATATTTATCCTACTAATTCTGGGTAAAGTCTTTCGAAATATATATGGATATAACTAGGAGCAAAAATACCAGATTCAGTAATAATTCCATCAATATATCTCCGACTAACTGTTTCAAAGGCAGGATTCATTACTTGTACGCCTTCTGGGGGATTCTCCCATATTTCATTAGGGGGTCTCATTTCAATCTTTTCTAATAATCCAAAAGAGGTTTCAGGATTATATTTCAGTAGCGGTGAAGCAACATAAAATGGTACATGTTCTTCATGTGCAACCAAAGCTAATAATCTTGAGCCGATTTTGTTTAAAACAGTTCCTTCTGAAGTAATTGAATCAGCCCCAATTAAAATTAAATCTACTTCAAAGTGATTAACTGCCCAGCGCATCGCGGAATCAACTATATGAATTACTTCTATATTCTCTTCTAACAACTCTTTCGTCGTTTTTCTTCCCTGTAATTTCGGCTGAGTCTCTGTATTTATAACTTTAAATTCTTTTCCCTGTTTTTTAGCCTCAATTAGAATTGCAGAAACAATGGTACTGTGACAATGCGTCATTACAGTAAAACCTTCTGGATCTTCATATGGAATACGATTGGCACCTATTTTTGCGATTTTCTCTTTTGAATTTAATAATTTCTTATGATATTCCTCTTTATATTGTTGAACTTTTAAAAGAACATCAGATAATGAAATAGAATCTGCTTCAAGTTCAAGCTTTTTAAGAATATATTTCAATCCATTTTTCATTGCCGGTTCTGTAGGGCGAGTATCAATTAATACATCTTTTGCCTTATATAATTGTTCTAATATCTCTTTTTTATTCGTTGCTTTTATTCTTTGAGCAAAACTATTTAAAAAATCACAGGCACTCAAACATACATTAGTCGCACCTTGAATTTCTAAAGACCTAATTCTTTCTGCATCCTTTTTTAATTGTTCCATATCCAATACACATTAAACTTTCAGATATTCAATAAATTAAAGATTAATATATTTAATTATAGATTCACTATTAATTCCGATTACAAACAAGTTATTTCTTTTCTTTTTCTTCTTTTATTTTTTTTAATTCATCAATATCTACTTCAACAAAAAAGGAGCCACAATATCCGCATTCCTTACATTCGAATTTCTGAGGGGCTAACCAGCCAGATACATTAGTTAAAAGATGTAACTTGGCTGAGCGGCATTTAGGGCATAATCTCACAGTCTTTGGCATTTGATCACTTAATTTAAATTAATTATTATTAGATAAAAAATCTTGGATTATAATGGCTAATTTTTCTCCCACAACTTCTGAGATATCTTCAAGTTTTGCTCTTTTTATTCCATCTACACTTCCAAAAGTTTCTAATAATTTTGTTCTTTTAGCAGGGCCAATTCCGGGAATATCATCTAAAATTGATCTTGAAACTCTTTTTTCTCTTAATTTTCTATGTAATTTTACTCCAAATCGGTGGGCTTCGTCTCTAACTCGTTGTAAAAGTTTGAGAGCCGCTGAATTATCTGACAATCTGATTGGTTCTTTTTTATTGGGGATATATATTTCTTCAAATTTTTTTGCTAATCCCAATATTGGAGTATTTCCTATTCCTAAATCATTTAAAACAGATAAAGTTGCATTTAATTGACCTTTACCTCCATCTATTAGGATTAAATCGGGAAGTTCTAGATTTTTTTCAATTAAAGAGTTATAGCGACGATACACTACTTCTTTCATCATGCCTACATCATCAGGTGTAGATTTAGACAATATTTTGTAATGTCGATACCATTTTTTATTGGGTTTTCCATCAAGAAAAGATACTAAGGATCCTGTTGGATCAGTACCTTGAATATTTGAAATATCAAATCCTTCAATAATATGAGGTATATTAGGGAGATTTAGGACTTCTTTCAGCTCATTAAGAGCTTGATTTATTTGATTAGGGCTCTCCAATTCCAGTTCTTGTTTTATTTTTTCTTGCTCAACAATAACTTTTGCATTTTTATTAGCAATTTTTAAAAATCCTTCCTCGAAATGATCACTAGGAGTTTTAACTATAATTTTTTTCTTTAATTTTTCACTTAATAGATCTTTTAATACTTTAACATCCTCGTGTATTTCACTTACAATTATTTCGTTGGGGACTTTTGTTGCTGGATGAAGATAATACTGTTTCATAAAGGCGGGTATAATTCCGTTCCTTTCAATAAGTTTACCTTTCAAATCGTATATAAATGGAATTTTTCCCGATATCTTTCCTTCTCTTATTAATAAAATCAAAACAGCCGAATATTCTTCATCCTTATAATAACTAATAATATCTTGATTTTTTTTATTTCCAGAAATTATTGTATGTTTAATCGTCACACGAGTTAAATCACCTAATCTATCACGCCATATTGCAGCAGATTCAAAATTTTGCTCTTCTACCGCTTTTTCCATTTTATTTTTAAGAATTTTTGTTAATTTATCGGTTTCTCCTTTAAGAAACAATTCTACTTGTTTTATGTTTTGTAAATAATCTTCAGGTGTAATTTTACCAATACATGGACCGGGACATAATTTTATTTGATAATACATACAAGCCTTTTTTTGATTTTCCTTAACTTTTCTCTTACAAGTACAAAATGGGATTGTTTTACGTATAAATCTCAGAATACGTCTTAATTCTTTTTTATCTGTATATGGTCCGATAAACAGATTTTTTTGATTATATTTGTGTGGACCTCTGATAACTCTAATTCTAGGATAATTTTCGGAATAGGTTATCATTAAAAAAGGATAAGTTGTATCATCACGAAATCTAACATTATATTTTGGAAGATGTTTCTTAATTTGAATATTCTCTAAGATAAATGCTTCCTTTTCATTCTCAGTTATTATATAGTCAATATCCGTAATGTTGCTAACTAAATCTTTAATTTTTTCTCCAAAATAGGGGTCTCTATAAGTTGATTTTTGAAAATATTGGGAGACTCTCTTATTTAAATCGATAGCTTTCCCTACATAGAGTATATTTCCATTTTTATCTTTAAATAAATACACTCCTGGATTATGAGGAAGACTCTTTCTCTGAACTTCTAAATCTACCATAAAGACTCAAGTGAATATAATTATACCTACTTTATTAATAAAGAGGGGTAAATATTTTTATTTACAATAAGAAAAGGATCTTTAATATTTATTATTGATAATACCAAAAATAATAGTAATAAAAAAAATTTAAAATAAAAAAAATCAAAATTTAGGAAGTGATTAAAGATATTAGACGAATCAGAAGGATTTACCAATGAAGATATTATGGAAGTTCTTAAGGGACAACAAGAAGTAGGGAATAAATATAAGACTCACTTCTTTGCTATGTTTTCCCAATTATTCTGCACTATTGCAGAGGAAATAATCAATCAATTTGGAGATAAAGGTAGAGATGCGATAGGAGAAGCGGTAAAAAAGTATGGAGAAGAAAGGGGTAGAAGAGTAGGAGAACTCGTTAAATCTGTGGGAAAAGAGAAGAATTTAAAAAACTTTTTCATTTACAGTGATTTAGATATAAAAAACACGGCAAAATATAGACCAAAAATCATTGATGGAGATGTTATAATTGAACTTAGGGATTGTGTTTTTTGTAATGGTTGCAAGGATTGGGATAAATTGGAATATGGAAAAATTTATTGCGAATATATTGATAAATCTACTTTAAAAGGATATAATCCAAATCTTCGCATTGAAGTACCCGCTACTTTAACAAAGGGAGATAAAAAATGTATTCTAAGATATATTGTTAAAAAAAGTAGTTGAATAATCTAATTTATGGGAAAAATTAAAGAGATGGTATAATATGGGAGAAGTAGAAAAATTTTTTGATAGAATTATAAGCACGGATTTATTAATTGTTGGAAGCGAAGGTGCAGGAGGTCACGCAGCAATAGAAGCACATAGTCATGGAACTGATGTTCTAATAGTAACAAAGGGGAAAATTGGACAATGTGGGGCTTCTCAGATGGCGGGAGTAGATTTTAATGTAGATGGGAAAACAGCTAAAATATTAGGTTTTGATGGCGATGATCGCGACAGTCCCGAGAGATTTTTTGAAGACCTTGTTAGAGAAGGATTATATCTAAATAATCAAAAAATGGTTGAAAAGTATGTTGAGTATGCTCCTAAAGCTATGAAGGATCTTATGGATTGGGGAATGCGTATCTACGGATATGACTCAGTCCACACGGAGGAAATGGCTCGTGGTATCACAAGTGCTGGTACTTTATGGGTCGCCGCTATCCGAAAAAAAGTGAAAGAATTAAAAATTCCAATGCTGGAAGATACAATGCTTATAGACTTATTAGTAAGCGATGGGCGAATTGCTGGAGCAGTTGCCTTAAGCATTAAATCTGGAGAAACAGTCCTGATTAAGTGCAAGGCAATCATATTAGCTACCGGAGGGTGGCATAGAGCATATTCATTTAACACGGGCTCATATGATCTGTCAGGTGATGGTATAGGGGTGGCTTACCGAGCCGGAGTAGAATTAATTTCGATGGAGATGGTACAATTCTGTCCTATAACAATGGTCTGGCCCCCGAAAGACCGAGGGAGTATAGCACTATATGTCCTTAGCTGTATTGACCCTTTTGATAAATATATCCAACTTGTAAATAATAAGGGTGAAAGATTTATGGAAGAATATGATCCAATAAATTTGGAAAAAAGCACTAAAGAAATAGTATCAATTGCTTCGGAATTAGAGGTTGAAAATGGCCGTGGGGGGCCACATGGCGGTATCTTTCTTTCATTAAAACATTTACGGACAAAATTTATTGATGCAATTATTAGAATCGCCAATAACCGTATTAAAAATGAACTTAAAGATACACGCTATGAATTTATAACTCTCATACCAGAATTGTTAGAAAAATGTAAAACTGAAGATATAGAGGTGGGAAATGCTGCCCATTATATGGGTGGTGGAATCAAGGTCAATGAAAATACAGAAACAACTATCCCCGGATTATTTGCAGCAGGAGAATGCTCTGGCGGTCTGTGGGGGGCAGTAAGAGTTGCCTCTGCTTGTACTGAGGTTGGTGTTCAAGGAATAATTGCAGGTGGAGTTGCTCCAAAATACGTTAAAAAAGTAGAACAAGCTGAGATAAATAAGAATCAAGTCAAAGAGATTTTGGATAGAATAAATAAACCATTGATGAGAGATGAGGGAATTACACCAAATGAACTTACTAAAAAAATACATGAAATTTCTGGGCAAAAAGTTGGTTTAATCAAGGAAGGAATCCTATTAAAAGAAGCGATTGGAGAACTGGAGAAAATAATAAATAATGATCTTGAGAATCTCTGCATTACTTCTACTAAAAGCAAAGAATTGAATGATGAGTGGATTAAGGCTATTGAGTTACGAAATATATTAACATGTTTATATTTATCAGCTAAATCTTCGCTAATTCGGGAGGAGAGTCGTGGTGAGTTTTATCGTAGAGATTATACAAATACTGATCACGACAATTGGCTCAAAACAATTGTTATGAAACAAAAAAACGGTGAATTGGATATTAAATTTGAAAAACCTGTTGTAACAAAAATTTCTTTGCCAAAAGGAAAATTGACGTATCAAGAGGCTATAGGTGTGGCGACAGCCTCTTTAAAGAGAGAATAAATGAGGGGATCATATGGAAGAGAAAAAAATAATAAAAGTAAAATGTTTTAGATTTGATCCACACAAGGATGAGAAGCCTTACTATGATACTTTTGAAGTCCCAATAAGTGGAAAAATGAGTGTTCAAGACTGTCTGGTTTATATAAGAGAGAATGAAGATCCAAGTTTAGCTTTTTTTATTAACTGTAGATTGGGGTTCTGCAAAAGATGTTTAATCCGTGTCAATGGGAAATCTTGTTTTAGTTGCTTAACAAATGTGGAAGAGGATATTACAGTTGAGCCGCTTATTAAAGATAAGATAATAAGAGACCTATGGAGTAAAAATTCCTAAATTTACCCTTTTTTTTAACTTTTTAAATAAATTTAGTTAAATAAAAAAATAAAAATTTAAATTAATTCATTAGAACTATGAAGAATATAGGACTTATTGGAGGCATGAGTTGGGAATCTTCTCTTGAATATTATAGAATAATTAACGAAATCGTAAAGCAAAAATTAGGAGGGTTTCATTCTGCCGAATGTATTATGTATTCAGTTGATTTCGATGAGATCGAAAAATTACAACACCAGGGAAAGTGGGAAGACCTTACAAAAATAATGATAGATTGCGCTCAAAGATTAGAAAAAGCAGGTGCAAATTTAGTTATTATTTGTACTAACACAATGCATAAGATGGCTGAAGATGTCGAAAGTAATATTACTATTCCTTTATTACATATCGCTGACGCAACAGCTGAGAGAATCAAAGAAAAAGATTTTAAGAAGGTTGGACTTTTAGGAACCAAATTTACAATGAATGAAGATTTCTATAAGGGGAGGCTTATTGAAAAACATGGTATTGAAGTAATTATACCAAATTCTGAAGAGATGCAAATTGTCCATGATATAATTTATAACGAACTATGTTTGGGAGAAATAAAAGAAACATCTAAAGAGCAATATAAGAAAATTATAAAAAATCTTGCTAAAAAAGGGGCGGAAGGAGTTATATTAGGTTGTACAGAGATTCCCTTACTAATTAAGCAAGAAGATGTTGAAGTTCCATTATTTGACACAACAAAAATTCATGCAGAATTTGCGGTTGATTACGCAATTAAGTAAAATGATTTTTTTAAAATGTTTATTTCAAAATCAATGTTAAAAAATACAATCAAAAAATTATTGGGATATCTTTATCTCTTAAATAATTGTATTATTGCAAAATAAAAAAATCATTTTCTTTTGAAAGTGATCAAGAACAGCCGTTAGAAATTTTTTTTATTTAATTAATCGTAAGAAATTAAAGTTATGAAATAGTTGAGGTTTTTTGAACAATTTGAGTAATAAATTGAACAAGTTTTTTAGCTAGATCTTCAGATTTCGCCTCACTTATTATTCTAATTACTGGTTCTGTATTTGATGGGTGTATTAAAACGAACCAATGGTCAGGATATAGTATTTTTATATCATGACCTATTTCAGAAAAAACTTTACCTTGTGTTATTTTGTGATTTTTTAATTCGTGTTTTATTATTTCTAAATCTTTTCCATGAATGGATATATTCACACGTTTTGAATAAAACTTTGGTAACTTACTAATTAAATCTGAAATTATTTCACCAGATTTTACCAAAATTTCGATAATCTTTGCCGTAGCAAAAATACCATCCCTGGCATTGTTAAATGATGGAAACATAACTCCCCCACAAGAGCCCTCCCCACCAAAAATAAAAGAGCCTTTACTAATATTCAATTCTGCTTTCTTCTCTTCTATTAAAAACATCTTCTCTGCGAGGTATCTTTCACCAATTGGAGTTCTTATTATTGAGCCATCATATTTTTTCACAATTGAATCAAACATTAAAGATGAAGCAACATTCGTGACAAATATTCCTTTTTTCTTTTCTTCTGATAACTCATTAAAAGTATGTTCAGTAATTAAGGCAAGACCTATATCTTCTTGATACCATTGACCATCATTTCCAACGAGACCTAATCGATCTGCATCGCAATCATATGCGAAACCAACATCGAACTGTCCCTTTCTTACAGTTTCTATTAAACTTTCAAGATTTGATTCAACTGGTTCTGGATTTCGGGGAAAATCATTTCCTTCTAATAATTCATTATTAATTACTTTTACTTCACAACCAAGTGATTCCAGTATTTTGGGAACAATAACTTTTGCCGCGCCTGCTCCTGTATCAACTACTACTTTTAATTTATTTTTCTCTTTTATTGAATCTGATTTTAAATACTTGAGTAAATCCCTTAGATAATCGTTAATGGGATCAATAACTTTTATTTGTGAAAGTGTATCCCAAGAGGCATATTTAATTTTATCAGAGTCAGATATTTCTGCAATTTCTTCTAACTCTGCTTTACTAAGAAAGGTTTCTTGGGATAAAAATTTTAAAGCATTCCATTCTGGAGGATTATGGCTTCCAGAAATAATAATGCCACCAGGTACTTTTAATTTATTTTTTGTATAAATAATAACTGGAGCCGGACATATACCTAAATTAATTACCTTACACCCGACTGAAACCAGAGCTGAGATAACTGCAGATTCAAGCATCTCACCGGAAGTGCGAGTATCTCTTCCAATTATTACTTCATTCCCAAATTTATGAATCCACTGCCCAAAAGCAGAAACGATATTAATAACAGCTGGAACAGTTAATCCTTCTCCGACTATTCCCCGGATACCACTGGGTGTGATTATTAAATTATCGTTCTTCATGGCAATATGAATTAAAAGATGAATGATAATATAACTTTTATTTAAATTTAAGAAATAATTTTATGATTATCAGTCTTGTATTTAACTAAGGCCAAAGCCCCTCTTAAACCGACATCATCACCTAATTTTGTAAGCTTTATTTCTGGTGGATTATTAATTGTAAAAATAATAGGATTTTCTTTAAATTGCTTTATTATTGGAGGAAGTATTTGCTCATGGTCTTTCATCATTGCACCACCCACATATATAGTCGAACAATCATAAAAATTATTAACTAAGCCAAAACCAACCTTCGCGTAGAAAACACAGTCATCTATAACTTTTTTTGAAAGCTTATCACCTTTCCGAGCTGCTTGAAATATTTCTTTAGCCGTAATTTTTGTAATATCATTATTTACTATTTCTAGTAGAATATCTATATTTAATTTCCCTTCACTTATCGCTTCTAAAGCTCGATTTCTAACCCCAGTTCCCGAACTAAACACTTCCCAACATCCATAGGCCCCACAATTACATTGAATTTTACTTCTTGGGGCAACCAATCCATGACCTACTTCAACCGCATTCCCTTCCTTTCCAAGTAGTAAATGTCCGTTGCAAATTACACCACCACCAATTCCAGTTGAGATTGTAATATAAACCAAATTATCTTTCTCATATTCTTCTGCTTCAAAATAATGAACACCCAAAACAGCGGCGTTGCAATCATTAATAAAATAAATAGGAATCCCTGGAAATTTTTTTTCAATTGGCTTTTTTAAAGGGATTATTTTAAATCCCAAATTAGCGTTATTAAATATCTCACCTTTCTTTAAATCTATGGGACCAGCAGAAGCCAGACCAATACCAATTATATACTCTTTTTCAATATTATTCTCAATTAATAATTGATTCAGTATCTCACAGACCAAAGTACTAATTGAATATGGGCTTTCTTTTCCAGTTCTGGCAATTTTATGCTTTATTTTTTCCTCCTTAAGATCATCTGCACAAATTCCAACCCTTATCCATGTGCCCCCAATATCAACTCCAACGATATATCTTTCTTCCATAATCTTATGAGCTAAAGGTGTTAATTAAATAATAAAGTACATTTTTGTTTAAAAAATTTTTATTTGATAAATCCGCTCAATTTTAAACCTTTTATTAACCATGAAATCATTAATTGCAATCCATGTATGTTCTCAATAGTAAATATTTTCGAATCTGGTATAAAAGTTTCCTGATATTTCGCTGTTACATATTCTGCCGATGGATTTTCATTATACCATTTAATGAACGCATCCTTTGTTTTAAAATGAATTTCTTCCATATTGTTGAAAATTTTATCCAAATCTTCATCTGTCCATACTCCAAAATGAGATAAAGAAATTGAATTTAAATTTTCTCTCATTTTTCTCAATTTTTCAATCGTTTTAATGAGTTCTACTTCATTGAAATCGGGCGGCATAAAATTTGGTATAATAGTGTCGTGATCCCATTTATGATGAATAGGTTCTCCTAGAAAAATATTTTTATTTTTCTTATCAAAAATAGCAATACAATCCAATGAATGTCCAAAAACATTTATAACTTCCAATTTTAAACCATTTAAATTAATTATTGCTCCTTCTTTTAATGGTATGACATTTTCTACTGGATTCACAGTCGCTTCATAGGGTTCATTCATCCTTTCTGGATTTTTCAAGTCTTCTATAGCGTTTTCTGAAGCTAAAACTTCAAAATCTCCCATTAATTTCTTTAACTTACCAACACCTTGTACATGATCCCAATGAGAATGGGTTAAGAGCAATTTATGAATTGGGAATAATCCAAATTCTTTTAATTTTTTTACAATTTTTCTAGCTGCTATTTCTGATGAAGTATCGATCATCATCCGCATTCCATTGTTCTCAATTACGTAGATAGCCATGACTCCAGTCATTCGAAATAACTGTCCATCTATAAGATAAGAATTTTCGTTAAATTTCCCTTCAGAATTTATAAAAACCATACTTAAATATGTATCAATATATTATATAATGTCTTCCTTGTTGGGAGAATAAATCTTAAAGTATTATAATTTGCCTGTTATGATAGAATGGATAAATTTCATTTCATTGATTCTCAGCGCACTTTTTTTTTGCTATTTTTATACATTAAGCGTCCAACCAATGAAAAGAAAGGAAAAAAGGGGTGAACAAGCGTGGAAGGATTGCAAGATTTTGCGATCTTTAGCAGGACTTTTTGAATTCATTACTATCGTTAATATCTTGCTCTGGGTATGGTTTCCGATTCCTTCATTAAATTGGATAATACATCAAAATATTGGAGTGGGTATAGGTATATGCATTGCGATTGTTGTTCCTGGTTTTATAATTATTTTTAAAGGCATAAAAGATGCTGGTTTCGAGTCTTTACGTCCATTAGGAGAAACAGAAATGTTTGGGGGTATATATAATTATATCCGACATCCTCAAACACTCGGAGAATTCCCAATTTTCATTGCAATTGCCTTTGCCGTCAATTCATGGTTTCTCGTATTGTTGATGTCTGTATTAGTTGTAATATATACTCCAATTATGATTCATTATGAAGAAAAAGATCTCATAAAACGTTTTGGAGATAAATATCGTGAATATCAACAACGGACAGGTGCTTTATTCCCAAAATTTTGGCATAAATCTGAATAGATTTTGAGTATAATGACGATTTCTTTCAATCCTTATATAATGTAATGACAATAGTTACATCTAATAAAGTCAGATAGAAAAAACTATAAGAAAATGTAATATTTTAAAATATTTTTATAATTTATAATCAAGGATGTTATATTTAAACTCATATTTTAATAATTTAATGAGATTTAGACAACAGAATCAACCAAATTCTTATTTCTGTAACTGTTGTAGGGATTGTTGTTGCTAAAAACAACACCTCACATATTCTCATACATCCATCATACTCCTATAATTATAACGGTATTATGGTGGCTAAATTTATTGATAATAAATCCTTGAGGTAAAAAAAATGACTATATTTGCAAAGATAAGTAAAAAACTGAATGTAAGCACAAAATCTCAGTTAAGAGTTTTTGAAAGTATTGAGGAGTTGATTGCAACTCCAGAGAATCCAACCCCCTTAGTTAGATTAAGTGAAAGATTTAATCCGCATAGAAATTTCCCAATATACCTTAAATTAGAGAGATATAACCCATTCGGATCTATAAAAGATAGGATTGCCCTCTCAATGTTAGAAGGAGTTAAGATAAAAGAAGATCAATACATAATTGAACCTTCATCGGGTAATACCGGTATTGGTTTATCAGCTCTTGCTAATGCGAAGGGTATTCCAATAGAAATAGCAGTCCCTAGTAGAATCCCTGAAGAAAAGAAGATACTATTAAGGTTATTAGGAGTTAACAACTTGTGGGAAGCAGATGATGATTTATGCCCATCATTCCCAAATGAGGGAGCAAGGGGTTTAGTGAATGGGATAATGAAAGGTAAGCGAAGAAAAAGATTTATTAATCCAAATCAATATGAGAATCATTTAAACGTTCAAGCACATTATAGAACTACAGGTCCAGAAATTTGGGAACAAACTCAAGGCAAAATTGATTATTTTTTTGGTGCTCTCGGAACTGGCGGTACAATAACAGGAGTCGGAAGATATTTAAAGAAAAGAAATCCTTCAGTGAAAATCATAGGTGTTGAACCAGCTAAAGCAGAGCACAATTTACCTGGAATGAAGAGAATATCTGATCTTACAGAAGAATTGAAACCAAAAATTTTAGATTATTCTATAATAGATCAAATCTTGGAAGTTGAAGATGATGATGCGTACCTAACAGGAATCCAATTAGCAAGAAAGAATGGTATTCTTGTTGGCCCCACTACAGGTGCTTTATTATTCGTGGCAATAGAATATGCAAAAGAACACAGTGGATTAGCCGTAGTAATTTCTCCAGATGATGCTATGAAATATATAAGTGCTTATGCACCTTATGTAAGGGAAGATGGAATTCCCAAGTTTATGAGCTAAAAATATCTTATATCCACACTTTCATCATCTATGACTTGCTTAAACTCTTGGACAATCCATGCCTTTCTTTCGTCATCTATAGCATAGACGTAATATTTTGCAGGCATTCTAGCTATAGAATAGACCTGTACTATATCAGGTTTAATTTTTTTAAATGCAAAAGCTAAATCATTTATGTTTTCTGAAGTGTTATTGTCAGTAAATTTTTCTCTATTTGAATTAAAAATTAAACACTGAATTGCTAATTTATGATCATTCGGCATTTCTCTTTTCAATTTAACGAGGGAGTCAATGATTATATCAATATTTGGAACATCTTTATGGGGGCAATTCACTCGTCTAAAATCAATTTCATTCGCTACATCTAATTTTGCCAATACAAGATCAAAATTTTTTATTTTTTCCCTTATTTCTTTTAAAAACAAGGTACTAGAGTTAGTAAATAACGTAAGTTGAGGATATTTCTTAGGCCAATTTTTCTCATTTCTAAGTTCTTTAGCAAGTCTTAAAAAATCTAAGATATTCTCATTTAGCGTAGGTTCTCCATTATAACCAAAAGTGATGGAATTTAAATGAGTTGTATATTTTAAAAATGAATGCAATTCTTTTCTAAAATTTTGAGTGGGAGGATCTTTGATTCTATAATCAGGAGGGACTAAATGATCAGGTTGTGTTGATCCAATCTCACAATATACACAATTATAAGTGCATTTTTTCATTTTTGGTAAAATATCAACACCAAGGGATGACCCTAACCTTCTAGATAGCCAGGGTCCATAGCAATACCTTCTTGTATTTCTCATATTTTGAATGTATTTTTACAACTTTATTTAATTCTTGTTGATCCTTTCATTTTTATTTTTTTATTATAACTTAGAAGAAATTTACAAGAATTTCTTTAGAAAGGCTAGTGTCGCGTTAATAAGTATTAGCCCCATATTAATTATCTTTTATTCATATACGGCAATTCTTGGCACTAAAATTCTTATTATCGACATATTGAGTTTTTTTGTCGGAGTGATTATTGGTCAATTCATTAATAATAAGATTATCACATTAATTAAACTTCAAAAATGGATAAGCATTGTTTCATGGATAATTATAATTGGATTGGGATTATCTTTAATAATATTTACTTATTTTCCACCTCATTTACCAATTTTCCAAGATTCTGGGACTTGGCTTTATGATATTTTAGTACATTCCTAAAAATAAATGATTTTCATTAAAAAACAAATAAATTATTTTTTACTTTATTTATTCTGTTAAATTTAAAAATAACAAATCTTTCATTTATAGTTTTAAGAATAATTAAAATAATCTAAAGAAAAAGATATTATTAGTTGGAGATTAATCCTTCCCTCTAGTATTAATACAAAATGCCTAACTGAAGATCAATTAAGAAATCTAATTTTAAAAGATCTAAACAAAGGAGAGCTTCGCCAGGCGTTTCTTGATAGGAAAATTGATATTCGTATTATTGATGACCAACCTATAAATTTTTTAGCAGCTAGAGAGGAAATTTTAACTCAAGTTAGAAATGGGAAAGTACCAAAAGGTATTCTTAAGAAATGGCCTTTATACATTGTTGAACTTCTATAAGTAGTTAAATAAAAAAAAAAGAATAATTATACTTTAAAATTTAAGTCCACACAATTAAAATCATTCCTGCAATAAGAAATCCAAAGAGATACACTATATATTCTATAAGAAATAGTTTTAGACCTCGATTGTTGAAGATAGTCTGATTAATTCCAATAGTTCCAACAAGTCCCCCCCAAAGTAATAAACTTAACAATAATGCAGGTCCTATTTCAGTAATCCCTATAAGAATCGTTATAATGTCAATAACAAGAACGGTGATAAAACTTATTAGGATCATAATGATGGTTTCTTTTACAATCTTAGATTTGGATTCACTTTCCTTTCCTACTAATTTAAGCTTGATATTCTATATGCTAATTTAATCTTTATTTATATAGATTATAAAAATTTCAGTCATTAATTGAATATTAAAATTTTACCCTAAACTCATTAAATCTAAAACTGATTATTGGAAAATTTAAATAATTTTTAAAACCATTATTTAAATTCTTTATTTGGATAATTAATAATGTAAAATCTAAATTTAAAAATTATAAAAATGGTTAAAATGAATTATAAAGAACGACAAGAAATTATTGCAAATTCCAATATTTCATCTGATTATTTACAAAAGTTTAACAGGAATATGGGAATTCTTCATTTGATACAAGGGATACTAATGCTAACTGTAGGTCTTATTTTGGAGTTCTCTAGAGATATTTATACTTTTTACTTGACTTATGAATTCACTCCTCCCGATATTTTCAATATTTATCCCAATCCTGAAGTGATATTCACAATTTCATATTTTGGAGCTATTTTAGCTTCATTCTTGTTATTGTCCGCGGTAGCCCATCTCCTTATTGCCTATCCATTAAATAAGAGATATAATGAAAATCTAAAGAAAGGATTCAATCCTTATCGTTGGTATGAATATGCATTCTCTAGTTCGATTATGATAACTTTTATTTCGTTGCTTTTTGGTGTGTGGGATTTATGGTCTCTGGTAATGATTTTTGTCTTAAATGCCACGATGATAATGTTCGGTTATGTAATGGAATTAGTTAATCAATATACAGAGAAATTAAATTGGAAGCCATTTATAATGGGATGTATATCTGGAGCAATTCCTTGGATTGTGATTTTAGGATACTTTTATGGCGTAGACGCTGAAGGAATGCCTGATTTTGTATACGTAATTTTCTTTACATATTTAGTTCTATTTAATACATTTGCTATAAACATGGTTCTTCAGTATAAGGGAGTCGGTCCTTGGAAAGATTATCTTTTTGGTGAACGCGTATATATAATATTAAGTTTGGCAGCTAAATCATTGCTGGCATGGTTAGCCTTTGCAGGTATTTTACAACCATAATTATTTAAATTTTTATTTTTTTTTCTTTTTTATATAAAAAAGACATTTTGGTCATGATATTTCTATAATGATTTGAGTCCAATTGGTTTGTTTATTAATTCAAATTTATAAATTAGTTGATCTTTTGCAGTAAAATGCTCCCATCCTTCTTTTTTATCAAATCCATGAGCTAAAAGGAAATTCTCTGAATAATTTTCCCTGGCTCGTTTGACCATTTGACTAACAACTTTCTTTTTTAGATCATTATTTTTAACTAACTTTAACTTACCCTGCATTGAAATAAAATAATATTTACTGAGATTAGGCTTGAAGTTTTCAATTGATACGCATACATTTGGATTTTTTGCTAGTATTTTCTTTTTTTTTCCATAATCTGTTAAATGGAAATATAAGATATTGTCGATATTAACATATTGAAAGGGAGAAATATAAGGATAATCTTCATCAATAAATGCAATTCTACATAAATTATTAGATTCAATTGCTGAATTTATTTCAATCTCACTCATGTGTGATAATTTTATTACGCTCATAGATACTATTAAACAAAAATTCTATATAATCATATTCTATTTCTAATGAATCTTATATCATTCACAAGATTTTTTATAGCCATTAAAGCACTTTTTTCTTTATTTTTAATTTCCAACATAATATCAAAATTGTGTTTATTTGTCATTTTTATGAATTCTTTGAAATAATTCATATTTATTTCATCAGCACGCTTAAATTTCCCCTTAACTGGGTGTTCTGAACTGTAATGTACTATTGGCAGTCCATTTTTTTCATTCCAAGTTTTAAAAGTATTTTCAATTGCTTTTTCAATTGATTCTCCTGAATTATAGTAAAAATGATGGTAAAAATCTAAAATTATAGGTATATTTGTTGATTCATTTATTAGCAGACATTCTTTTAAATTGTAATTCTTATCATCATTTTCAATAACATAATGATTTTTTATACTTTCATTGAGTTTCCTATGTCGTTCTATAAATCTTTTAATACTATTTTTCTTATCACCATAAACTCCTCCCACATGGGTAATTACTTTCGCTTTTGAATCTAAACCCAATAAGTTTAAAACTTCAGTATGATATTTCAATTCTTTTATACTATTTTGAACCACTTTATCATTTATAGAGTTAAGAACAGTATATTGCCCTGGATGCATCGTTATTCGCATTGAGTTCTTTTTTATATACACACCAATTTCCTTAAATTTTGATTTAAAATACTCTTACCAACCAAATTTCATGATTGGATGAGAAGCAAAAGGTATTAAATCCGAAGTAATTCGAAAAAATAAAATATTATTATTATAGTTAAATTCTAATATTTTTGCTAAGCAATTCAAATTATTTTCAATTGTTTCTATAAGTCTTTCTTCTGAATAATTTTCTAAACGGAATGTTCTACTACTTCTACAATTTAAGGTCAAATTTATACAAGGATATCCTATTTTCATAAAAAAAAGAGAATCATAAATTTTTAAATATATTGATAAAATTTTATACGTCTATCTTCAATTAAATTATTAAATTCATTAAGATTTTTATCTCTTGCTCTATTAATATCGACATTAACAATATCTACAAACTCTTTCGCTTTTGGGGCTGAAGACAAAATTTCTCCATTATAAGAGGTTATTTGACTTGCACCTGTAAATGAGAAATTATCTAAGCCACGTTTCTCCTGACCTATTCTATTAGAAGTAATGGCAAAAACTCGATTTTCCAAACATCGAGTGATCATTGCTTTTTGACAATAAGGAAGCACTAAGTTTGAGGGGTGTGCAATAATATCAGCACCTAGAAGTGCGAGCGTTCTAGCAGTTTCAGGGAAAATCCAGTCAAAACAAATCATCATCCCAACTTTAAAATCATTTATCTTATAAACTTTTAACTGTTGATTTCCCGGTGAAAACCATAATTTTTCCCTGTAGTAAAGGTGAATCTTTCTGTATATACCAATTACACCAGTTTCAGAAACAATCATCGCAGAATTAAAAATTTTATTATTATCTCTTTCAATGAAACCTCCAACAATTGTTGCACCTGTAATTTTGGTCATTTTTTGTAAAAATTGAGATGTAATCCCATCTACACTTTCTGCCAGAGTTTTGGCTTCTTCCTTAGAGGTAAAGGTATAACCTGTAGCGAAAAGTTCAGGTAATACAATAAGATCCGCTTTTTTATTAACTAATAATCCCTTAACTTGTGTAAAATTTTGCTCCCTTTCACCAAAAATTGGGGATGTTTGAACATAACCGATTTTCATATTCTCATCTCTTAATCTAAAAATTAATTATGATTTTTGATAAAATAATAATTAAATTCAATTTTTAAAACGTTTCGATTATAAAGATTCAATAAATTCTTGGATGTACTGATTTACTAGCTGGGGTTTTTCTAACATTACCATATGCCCCGCTTGTTGTAAAATATGTAATTTACTGTCTTTAATATTAGTATGGAAGTATTGACTATACTTCGAAGGGGTTAAAATATCGCTATCTCCACATAAAATTAGGCACGGGACTTGAATTAATTTCAATTCTTGCATAATATCAAAGCCATCACATATTTTAAAGTCATTGTAAATAACTTGGGGGTCGACTTTAGAGATTTGGTCTCTATAGGTATCAATAACTGATTTTGGAGCTTTCCTATGAAATGCTGTTTGACGTATATAATTCAGATATTGGTTATAATCATCTGTGAGTTGTTGGAATATAATGGAGCTAGTCCGTAATCGAGCGCCTGTAGCGCATAAAATTAAAGATTCAATATCATTAGGATTTTTTAAATAATAGGATAATATAATAGCACCCCCTAATGAATGCCCGCATAAAATCATTTTTTCTAATTTTAAAGATTCTTTCAATTTTTCAATAACATTAACGTAAAGGTCAAGGGTAATTTCTGATATTAAAATTTTATCAGAGTTTCCATGCGAAGGGAGATCAACCGCTATTATTTTATAATCAAGATTAAAATCATCAATTTGATTATGCCAAATGAGCGAGGTGCTCCCTGACCCATGAATAAAAATTAATCCCTTATTTTGCGAACTTGCTGCGTTATTTTCTTTAAGCTGATAATAAATTTTTTCTCCTTTAAAATTGAGATATGGCATAAATATGAAAAATAATTAATCAATAGATTTATAATATTCCTTTTTCTCATGAGAAAAAAAAGGAAGAAACGCTAACACGGAAAAATGATCTTTCGCGAATATTTATAAATTTTGTCGATAAATGAAATTTGAGGTATATCTTATTGATGAACTTTTCTTATAAGAGTAGTTCAAAAAAGGATGAGAAAGAACAACAAGTCCTAGAAGAACATCCCCATGATATATTACAAATAGGAAAAGATATAAAACGAATAGATGGTAATGAAAAAAAGAGATTACTTGCCATCCTTAAAGAAGAATTACTTAAAGAATTATGATTCCTTTATTTTTGTAAAATTCCTTCATCCGAAATTAATTAAAGTTACATTAAATACTGTAATTACTAAAAAACTAAAGTAGATTGAATTATTTTAGATTCTGGTTGAAAAAAAGCACACATCTTCCACATAAGGGGTAATAATATTTGGGGTAAAGGTAAAGAATAACCTACCGAAATGAAAAGCAATTAGACGAAGAAGAGATAAAAGATTACCTCCATAATATTACTCAAATAGGAAAGAACACCAAATATGCAGAGAGGGATGATAAAGATAAATTATTCGCCCTCTTAAAGTAAGAATTTCTGTAAATTTATACTAATTCTCTTTTATATTACTTTTTTACTTAACTTATTTCCATTTTATTAAATGATCTTGCTCCAATTAATATTAAAATCGCTCCAAATAGTACCATCACTATTAGATCAAGCCAAAATGGAAAGTACGATACTCCGAGTAACACTAATCTAAATAGATCCACGCTATAAGTAAAAGGGTTACACATCATTATTACCTGCATAGGAAGTGGTACTGAATTGAAAGCGAATAAAGCCCCCGATAACCAGAACATAGGCATCACGATAAATGTTTGGATTAGTCCAAAAGACTGCATATCGCTCAGACGAGTGCTGATAGTTAACCCCACTCCAACAATTCCAATACTTGCCAATAAAGCGACGGGTAAGACCAACATTACACGCCAAATTAAATTAAGGTCATATCCGTAATATCCAAAAACGATACTTAGACCAATCATTATTAAAACTTGCACCAAGGTTTGTAAAGCTACTCCTAAAGTTCTTCCAAACATTAGCGTATTCCGACTAACAGGTGCAACCATTAATTCTTTCATGAACCCAAACATTTTATCGCGAAAGATTGACATACCTCCGAAGATTCCCGTAAATAAAATAACTATTGCTGCAATACCTGAAGCAGTAAAAGCTCTTGGATCAATAGATGTCCCATCTATAGTTATTGAAAGGGATGAAAATCCTCCCGCAAATACAAATAAAAAGAGTATTCCCTGAGCTATTGATGAGATAACCCTTGATTTATTTCTCCAGAATCCCAATAACTCCCTTTTCGCCAGTGCCCATATCGCATTATAATTTATTTTGGTTTTGGTAATATTTAATTCTGACATTTATTATCACTTCCTTAATTGCCTCATTTGAATCATCTTTTTAATACCTTTTGTGTGATTTGAAGATTCCTCCCTTATTGCGCTCCCAACGTAATGGAGGAACACATCTTCCAATGTAGGTTGATGCATATTTACAGATTTTATGATTAAATTATTTTCATTTATTTTTTGAATAATTAGAGGTAATTGTTTTCCACCGTTTTCGCAAGAGATCGATAAAGATGGCTCGATATCCACTTCTTCCTCTGGATATTCTCCCTTTTTTATTTTAATTAACTCTTGTTTTATATTTTCTGGAACCTCTTCTAAAAGTTTGTCGTCAAACAAATCTGCAATCTTTTTCTTAGCGATTAATGGTGCATTTAAAAACATATTTACTGCCATTGGCATCTTTTTCCAAGCCATTAACAATTTTTTAGGATCAGACAAAATTTCTCTCATTCTTGCTTGGATCATTTCAGGAGTAACAGTAGCAGGCATACCTGGTGGTAGTTGCATTTTCGGTATTATATCTTGTTCATTTCCTGCAGTTCCAAATGAAATATTTTTAATTCCAGATATTTCTTTTACTTGCTTCATAATCATGGGAAACTTAAACTGATCGTCAACATTCTCAAATTGTATATCTATTACATCCCCAGATAATTGTTTTTTTAAATTTTCCGAAGTATCCATAGCAATTATTTTACCGTGATCCATTATGCATATTCTATCCGCGAGCTCATCTGCTTCATCCATATAGTGTGTGGTAATTAAGATAGTCATATTTAAGTCTCCTTTATTTAATTCTTTTATTTTCTCCCAGATTTTACGCCGTGTCTGAGGATCTAAACCTAAAGTAGGTTCGTCAAGAAATAAAACTTTCGGTTCGTGTATCAATCCTCGAGCAATTTCTAAGCGACGTTTCATCCCACCAGAATAATTTTTTACGTAAGTATCGGCTCTATCCTCAAGATCCACAATTTTCAATACTTCTTGTATTTTAACTTGCCTTTCTTTCTTCAGCATTCCATAAAGAACCGCATGTAATTCAAGGTTTTCCCAACCTTTCATATCTCCGTCTACTGAAGGTTCTTGAAAGACAAATCCTATACTCTTCCTTACTTTATCGGGATCCTTCGCAACATTGTACCCATTTACAAATGTAGCCCCTTTTGTTGCATTTAGCAGAGTCGCCAAGATCGATAACGTTGTTGTTTTACCAGCCCCATTAGGACCTAAAAGCGCAAAAATCTCTCCCTTTTTAACAGTAAATGAAATTTTATCTACAGCTTTTAAATTACCCTCTTTATAAATTTTAACTAAGTCTTTAACTTCTACTATATTTTCAGAATTGCTTTTAATTTCAGTCATATCATAATCAATTATCTATTATTTTACTTCTAACACAATCTTTGAATATTTTTTTTAATAGAACAAATGATTTATTCTTTTTGGTAACATTTTAAAAGCCCTCATTACGATATCTAATCATATTCTTACTCAATTTTTTTAGATAAAATAAAAGGAAAAAAAAATTGATGTATTTTAATTATTTTAGATCATTCATATCGCAATGCTTCTACTGGATTCAGTTTTGATGCACGCCGTGCTGGATATAAGCCGAAAAGGATGCAGACTACGAGACTGAAAGCGAAAGCTAAAAATAATATGGTTGGTGTCAAAATAGGTGTTATACTTAATGCCATAGCTTGTTGTTGTCCCGTATCGAACCCACCTCCTACTCCACCGCTCATAAAGACAGATAAGAATAAGGAAATTACATTTGATACACCCCATCCAAGAGCAATACCTAGCACTCCACCTAATAGACCAATTAAGCTAGCTTCACCCAGGAATATTGTTAGAACGTTTCGATCCTTCATACCTAACGATTTTAGGATACCAATTTCACGAGTACGTTCCAAAACAGAAACAATCATGATATTCATGATGCCTATACCTGCCACTAGTAGAGCTATACCCGATATTGCTACCAAAAATAGTTCTATTATTGAAAACATTCCGGATATCGTACTAAGTAAAGCTGTCGGAGAAATCACACTAACTTTGTCATCATACAATTTCTCTATCTCTGATGTTACCGAGTCTATGGTTTCCTGATTGCTATCTATTAGTTGAATAATTATTTGATTACATTGTTCAGTATCAAAAAATTCTTGTGCTGTTGTTATTGGAATATAAATTTGATTGTCTGAAGGTCCACCCAGGCCAAATCCGCCAATTTCTTTAAGGATGGTAGATACATTGGCTATATAACTTTTTGTTATAGGATTAAGGATTGGTCCAGTCGCCCAAGTTATATTGATCTTATCGCCTACGCTAGCGAATAGAGTTCCATTATTCCAAGGATCAGCTATTCCTGCTCCTAGGATTATTGTATCATTCGCTGGGCTAAAAGGTATTGATCCATTTTCTGCAAGAAAAGTACTACCGTATATCTCTGAATATTGGGTAAAATTAACACCCACTACAGAAACAGATCGTGTTATATTGTTAGAAGAGATACTTACTTGCTTAGATATTATTGCCAGTGCAATGTTGACACCTTCTACTTCATCGATTGTCTCAGTATCATTAACTAATAAATAAAATTCATCATCGCCTCCTCCGAACCCCATAAATCCACCACCTGGAGTGACAGTTAATGTATTTAAGGAAAAACCTTGTTCAAATTGACCAGTCATCTCAATCCTGAAACCTTCTCCGAGAGATAAAAGGGCAACAATCCCGGTGATTCCGATGATAACGCCCAACGTGGTGAGGAAAGTTCTAAGCTTTCTCACTCGAATGCCACTCAAAGCGTATTTAAAAACATCTAAAATCTTCATTTTAATTAACCCCTCTCTCAAAATTTGTATGCTCTATTCTTCCATCTATAAGATGAATTATTTTCTTTGCCTCATTAGTTATATTTTGGTCATGGGTTGCAAGAATAATAGTAATTCCTTTTTCCTCATTTAACTTCTTAAGTAATGTAACTATTTCTTGTGCAGTTTTTGAATCTATATTTCCAGTTGGCTCGTCCAGTAGAAGAAATCTTGGATTACCTGTCAATGCTCTGGCAATAGCTACTCGCTGTTGTTCGCCACCGCTCAATTCTGTTGGTCTATGATTTATACGATCTCCGAGACCAACTATTCGTAATAATTCTTCGGCTTCCTTTCTTCGTTTCTTGTTGTTGACACCCATTATTGCTAATGGTAGTTCTACATTTTTTCGAGCATTTAATTTTTGTATTAAGTTAAAAAATTGAAAAACAAATCCAACTTTGCGTCTTAAATTAGCTAGTTGATTTCCTTTTAGGGTAGAAACATCTGCACCATCTATATATACTTTTCCATTAGATGGTTTGTCGAGAGCGCCTATAAGATTTAGGAATGTTGACTTTCCACATCCTGAGGGACCAGTGATAGCAATAAAATCACCTTCTTCAATTTTCAAATCGATTCCCCTTAAAGCATGCACTATAACCTTACCCATTAAATAGGTTTTTTTTAAATCTTGAGTTTCGACTACATACGATTTTTCTATGGAATCATTTTTAAGTAAATCCAGATTTGTATCTTTCAAATATTTATACCTCGTTGATTTTAATTTTTAAAAAAGTTTTCAAATTATTTTAAATAAGAATTTTCTTATTTAAATATTTTGCATTTTTGCAAACATTTGTAATTAAATAATTTCTCATATTTAAGTATTTTGCATTTCTGCAAACATTTATAAATTAGTAATTTTTCATATTAAAATAGTTTGAATTTTTCACATCTATATCTTTGAAGTTTTTTTACTTAACGCAGTAAGTAAATCAAAATAGCACCAAAGAAATAAATAGATTAATTCCATATTTGATATTAACATGAGATCCAGAAACTCATTTAAATTATTCACGGAAACAAAAAAGGATTTTAAGAATAGTTGGCAGCTATTTAAAGAAAATTACAAAGCGTTTATTAGTACTGAATTTTTCGCTTTTTTATCCTTCATATCAATTGAAATAATCATGTTTTCACTGATAGGTTTAATTTATTATCTAGTTCCATCGTTATCACTTGAAGATTTTTGGTTTATTTTCCCACAAAATTTTAATATTTCATTCATCTTTCGATTTATCACCATTTTTGTTGCCCTAATTATCTTATTTGCTTTTCTAAACTGTCAAAATGGTCTGGCTTATGATATTATGTCTTCGGGAGAAATGTTTGCTGAATTTAAAAGTTCATTCACATATTTCCGACGTTATTGGTGGCAATATTTTGTTTTAACGATTCTAATTCTTATGGGATGGTTTTTGGGAATGATAATTTTTGATTTTGACCATAACAATATGCAATCCCCGCAAACAATTACTTTGGATGCTTTTCAAATTGGGTGGTTGATAATCAGCTTCCTTTTCTTTTTCATTTGGTTTGTAACTTTTATCAATACCCTTCCCAGCATCACCGCACAAGGAAGTTTAAAGCATAGTTTTATCGAAAATTTTCGGATTTTACGTAAGAATGCAAAACGATTGCTTACTACATGGGGAATTTTTTTTTTGATTTTTTTTATCACGCCATTTACGGTTAGCTTTATCACAATAATATTTCTACCCTCATTAACAAGTCCTTTTTTGATTCTATTTTTACTTGGTTTATTTATATCATTTCTGGCAATAATCGGTTTTCCGATGTTGTCATTGATTGCAACAGGAATTTACAATAATGTCGAATTCGAACGATTCAAACCCTTTCCACCATCTGAATAATCTAAATAATATTATAAAATTTCAAATATCAAAAAAAAAATGTGAATAATGGCATATGGCGAGTAATTTTAATTCTTCCATTGATAAATCTTCAAAAATAAAAGAAGAGATTAAAATCACCGACTCCTCACTCGCTCTCATAGTATTACATGAGAAAAAGAAGATGATTTTGAAAATGTTGCTCGAGAAAGCAATGACCATCCAAGACCTTAAAAAGGCAACCAATCTCAATCCTGGCACAATAAAGCGCCATCTCGATGATTTGGTTAAAAATAAATTAGTTTTTGTGGCTAAAGTTAAGTATAGTGATTATAATATAAGAATGAAATATTATAGAGCCACCGCCAAGAATTTTATTATTAATATTAAAATTTAAGGAAACTGAAAAATTTAAATTAATTATTTTTAAATAATGCTTTTAAATTGATTTTTTGAATTATTAGACGGTACATATAATAAATCGATACATAAAATTCTGGCGTCCATTTATAAAGAAGAATCATAAAAATTAAAGCTCCAACAATTCCAGATAAGTAATTTAAAGCCATATGTATAGGTTCTAAAGGTATTTCAATATAATCAAGATAAATCAATAAAATCAAACGTAATATATTTAAAATGTAAATAGCAATTATTGAAATTGTTAATGCTTTCGTCTTTCTCCAGATTATATCTTCTCTTGTTGCTTGATTTTGTGAGTGAGGGATAAGAATAATGATAGCTCCAAAAATACTATAAGCATGTACTGCTGTGCATGCCCTTGTTATATAAAAAATATTATTTTTTTGAAGAATAAGAATCATCCAAGGTATTTCTTCTTCTGGAGAAAGCAATACTTGTGATTTAATGTCAAATATAACATTTAAAATAAAAACTGTTTGTTTAGTTGCAATTTCTTCTAACCAATTGTTAGTCTCTGTGTGAAAGAATATGTAGAAAAAATAAAATAATAAAGGACTCCCAATTAACAAAATTATTATTGATTTTTTCGAAAAAATATAATATTGTTCATCTAGTTTTAGAATTAGTTCATTATTTTTTTTTTGTTTGTGTTTATCTTTTTTTAGATGGGTTTTTTGATAAGATTCATTCTTATTCTGTTTTCTTTTCTTTTTCAAATCATCATTTTTTCTTAAAATAAAGTGATATCTGTCAACTACAATGTAACCAAGGATGATTAATAATGGAATCAAGATAATTCCCATGAGATATTTTCCATTAGATTCCATAAATGGAATCGAGAAAACAATCAAAAATAAAAATATTAAATTCAAAGTCAGAATCGATGTATAACCTAATTTCTTTACAGTTATTGGATTCATATAAATATCAAATAGAAATATTGAATTATTTATTAATTTCAAATTTTAAGCAATCAAAAGAGAATAAATTCTCTTGTAAATATGAAGAACATATTTGAAATTTAATTTTTGTCTAATTTAATATTACTAATAAATTTACATTAGTGAGAAAATATTTATATAACCTTATCCCAAATAAAAGCAATATTTGAAAAATGAATAATCCGATAAGTGAGAAAAGATGGAAGAAAAATCAGGTCACCGTGTTTTCTGGGGTACATGTATTTGTTGTTTCTGTTTAGTGATATTTATTGCTATTTTGTTTGCCATAGGCGCTTCTATGCAGTTTTCTGGGGGTTTGCCTCCTGGTGAAGGTGGAATATTTGAAAAAATCGCCAACGGAATTTACAACTTCTTCAATGAAATACATATGGCTTTTTGGGGTGGTATATTCGGAGCAGTAGAGGAAGGAGTAGAGGAAGTAGTAGAAGAAGGATACGAAAATGTAACAAGTAATATTCCGGGGTTCGACTTTACTGCAATTTTAATTACTATAATATTATTTTTCCCAATAGTTATAATTCTAATTAAAAGACGATTATCAAAGGAAATTGAATAATTTAAATCTATTTTTTTTACTTTTTATGCTTTATGTTTACCCTCAAAAAATTCAATTTGATTTTTCATCAAAATTTAGTTTAAAGAATTTTTTTAAAGAACAGATTATTGTTTAGATAATACTTATATTCTAAATTAAAATACCAAATTCTTCATGCCAAAAAAAGTTATAATCATAATTCCTGCATATAACGAAGAGAGGAATATTTCTTGGGTTTTAAAAAAAATACCTAAATTACCAGATTATTTAGTTGAAACACTAGTAATAAATGATGGAAGTGAAGATAATACTGCCTTGCTGGCAACGAAACATGGAGCAATAGTAATCAATAATAAAAAAAATATTGGATTAGGACAAACAATTAAAAAAGGATTAAGAGAAACTCTGAAACGAGGAGCTGACATAGTTATTCATTTAGATGCAGACGGGCAATACAATCCTGAAGAAATTAAAAGATTGATTAAACCTTTTGAGAAAGTCGAAAGAGAAAAAATTGATTTGGTTTTGGGAACTCGGCTTCAAAATATCGAATTTAATTTTGGTCCCATGAAAATTCTTGGAAATAAAATAATCTCCTATTTGATTTCATTATTCATTTCCAGAAAGTCTATTATTTCAGATACTCAAACAGGTTTTAGAGCAATATCCAAAGAGTTAGTTGAGATATTTGTAAAAAAATTGAAAGGGAAATACACCTACACCCAAGAAATGATAATACATACAAAATTAAATAATTTTAAAATAGTTGAAGTACCAATTCATTTTTATCAACGGAGATTCGGTAGATCTAGATTAATTAAAAACCCTTTTATCTATTTATTAAGAGTTATAATTATTTGCGCTAAAACATATTTAGGATATAAAATATTTGAGAAATAAATACCTAATGTAAGAAATATCTTATTACATTCACTACATACACTACCTTTATTAATATTCATTTACATTCATTCATTTTATTATCCAAATATGTTTTAATAAATTATCATTTGAATTTAAAGCGTGATTTAATTATTCTGTATGTTTTAATCCCAGTAAGATAATTAAAGGCATAATTAATTATAGGGCTGATTTGCTTAATCTCTAAAGATTGTAAAGATATAAATATATAAGAATTAAAATATAATCAATAAAATTTTAAAAAAAAAGTAGAAGTAAAATGAATATCGAAAAAAGCAATTCAAGTGAAAAAATTTCAAAAAAAACAGTAATTTTCTATAGTTTTGCAGGAATTTCAGACACGATGTCTTACCAAATGTTCACATTTTACATTTTTAATTTTTATTTCGCTGTGAAATTACTTCCTCTTGAGTGGGTGACGATAGGTTTTATCATCTGGACAATTTGGAATGCTATAAATGATCCTCTCTTAGGTGCTTTATCAGATCGTACTAGTACTAAATGGGGTAGAAGAAAACCATATATTATATGTGGAATAATTCCTACATGTATTCTATTAATTCTTTTATGGACGCCCCCCCTAACTGGCTCAAGTATAAGCATTTTTATATATTTCTTAATTATTATTAATCTATTTGATACATTCTATACAATGTATAGTTTGAATCAAACATCTCTTTTTCCAGAAATGTTCCAAAATCTTGAACAGAGGACAAAAGCAAATAATTATGTTCAGATTTTCAATATAATTGGTTTATTATTTGCTGCGATATTACCATCTTTATTTGTATCTGAATATGTTGAACCTGGTCACGAGACGGAATATATTAATGCTTCAATTTTTATGGCAATACTAGCGGTAATATTTGCTTTCATTTTCATTATGTTTGGATTGAAAGAAAGAAAAGAATACTCTAAAGACCCAGAAACAGCTCCATCATTTTTTAATTCAGTAAAATTTACTTTTAAAAATAAGCCTTTTAGAATATATGTTATAACAAATCTTGCTGTTTGGTACATTTTTGGCTTAATACCCATAATAAATCCTTATTTTCTCCGATATAACTTGAATATTTCTGATGCACTAATCCAATCATTATTTTTAGCTCTAATATTTGTTTCTGCAATAATTTTTATGGTATTATGGAGTAAAATTTTCGCACATAAGGGAGTAAAAAATGGTGAATTAATTGCATTAGGATCTGTGATTATTACCTTGATACCATTCTTAATAATTTGGGATATAATTGGAGCTATTTTTGCATATATTATTGTTGGCTTCGGATTTGCTGGGATAATGTTTGGAAGAGATGTGATGATGAGTACCATAATTGATTATGATGAATTAGAAACAGGTATAAGACGCGAGGCCGCTTATTATGGTGTCAACGCATTAATAATACGGTTATCAACAATAGCTGTATATTTATCAATTGCTTTAGTTTTTGGTAATATTGGATGGAAAATATATGATCCAACCATAGTAACTGAGTGGACACACTTAGGTTTAAGAATATTAATTTGTGTGCTTCCCTCAGTCGCGATAGGTCTTGGAATATTATCCTTAAGACGATTCCCAATTACAAAAGAAAAGTATGCAGAAATTAAAAATAAATTGGAAGCAATGCATAAGGAGAAAAAAGAAAAAGTTACTGCAAATAAACGTTAAATATTAATTTTTTTTATTTTAAAATCTTTAAATCAAGTTATTTAGAAATCGTTTTATCTACTTTTTTAAAAATAGTGATTCTTTGTGCCAAAACTTATTTAGGCTACAAATTAAAAAACTATACAAAAAAATAAAAATAAATTAATAAAAAAATTAAGAGAAATAATTAAAAAAAATTTTAAATCTTTTTTAGATGTGAAAATTATGAATAATCCGGAAGCAACTGATCAAGCTTTAGCAATTTTACGTAGCGGGGAAAACTTCCAGTGGTATGTAGTTTTTATGATTGTTGTCGTTATGTTCATTTACTTCAGTGAGATCCAAAAGAAAAATTGGAGGGGTATTGCTGCAGGAATGTCTTTATATATGGTGCATTGGTTTGTCGAAATCATTAATTCTTTATTCCAAGTTTTTACTGGTCATGCCCTCTGGACCATTCCCACAGGTACAGCATATTTAATTCTTATAGGTGTTGGAATTGAGATTAGTTTGATGTTCTCTGTCATGGGACTTGCGGTTAGTAAAATTCTTCCAGAAGACCCAAGGGAGAAAGTTTTGGGTATCCCAAGCCGTCTTTTTATTGCTATTGTCAATGCAGGTATGGTATCAATTATAGAAATATTTCTCATAATGACTCCTACGTTTGTATGGGTATGGGAATGGTGGAATGCTTTAACAGTCTTTATTTTTGTGTATATACCATTTTTCGTGGTCTCATGTTATTGCTATTACTGGGAACCTAAGAATCAACGTATTGTGATCGGGGTAATGGCAGCAATAAACATTGCATTACTCGTAATTTTTCTAGGGATATTAGGCTGGATATAAATTTAAATCTAAATTTAAAATTTCAATTTTTTTTCTATTTCTTAAAACCAATTACCTTAATAAAAAACTGATAAAAGTAAACATTAAATTTCTATTTATTGTTAGTTTAATTCTAATAGTTAAAAAAATTAATTTCAACTAAATTTTTTTAAAAAAATAAAAATAATTTCTTATGTCAGAAGTTTTTATTGTTGATACAACTCAAGGGATTGATTCCGCAATTAAAGATATGTTTTCTCATCTTGAAAAGGATGGAGAATCCATTTTAAAAAGTTCAAAAGAGGTTTATATTAAAGTTAATGGCATCGATTTTAAAAAACACGCTTATACTTCTCCCGAAGTTTTAGAGATTGTAATTAAAAATCTTAAAGAGATTGGGGCAAGTAAAATTTATGTTATGGAGAATTCAACGCAAGGAAATATGAGTAGAATAGTTTTTGCAATAACTGGTTATAGAAAAGTGTGTAAAAAAACGGGAGCAAAGGCAATTTATTTAGATGAGGAAAAAACAGAAACTTTCACTTTTAAAGGAAAACCTTCAATAGAAGAAGATCCTAAAGAAGGATATAAATTAAAAACCTTTAGTTTGCCTAAAACCATAATAAAAATAATGAAAAATAGAGACGCATACACATATATTAATATACCTAAATTAAAGACACATAGTATGGCAGGGGTAACCTTAGGTTTGAAAAACCAATGGGGTTTCCCAGGACATAAAATGAGAGGATTTGACCATAATTACAATCTCCACTCAAAAATTGTGGATGTTTATGAATACATTCAGCCGGATATAACAATTATAGATGGAATTGAGGGCACTATTCATGGACATTATCCTCCAACAGCCTTAGAGGATAGACTTGTTAAGAAATTTAATATTTTAATCGGTGGGAGAGATACAGTTTCAGTTGATGTGGTTGGTGCAAGGGTCTTTGGTTTAACTTTAGATGATGTTCCACATTTGAAAATAGCAAATGAACGTGGGTTTGGAGAGGGTGATTTAAGTAAAATTAATGTGATTGGAAAATCCTTGGATGAATACAAAGAAAAATATCCTACTGATTTACTTCAAGAGTTTCCAGACGATATAAAAATTATAAAAGGAAAAGAATTATGCTGTAAAGAAGGTTGTCAAAATAACCCTTTAGCTACCATGCAAGTTTTTAGTTTGGATTTTCAAGGAAAAGGGGGTTTTTTCATAGTAATGGGAAAAGGTTTTGATGATGATTTGATAGAACAATTAAAAAGCGAGAGATATGCCAAAGGCCTCGTAGCTGGATTTTGTGCTATAGATGAGGTTGGAGAAAAATTGAGGGAAGAATTCGGTAAGAAAAATGTGTTTTTCTCGCATAATTGCAATAATTTAGCTGAAACTATTAACGCTTTATTTAAATTGATGGATGTAAAGGCTCTCGATGTATTTCCCCCGGGCTTTTCAATATGGAAATTATTATATTATGCAATAGCTGGGAAATTACATGGTTCAAAGGCTCTGATTCCAAGTATATTTTAATATTAAGTAAATTTTTTCTCTTTTCTTTTTTTTTTTTTTTGAGATATGAAAAGTATTAAATATAGTAAGAGCGGATATTATTATATTCAAGTTTGAGGATAATATTTTTTGAGAATCTATTCAAAGTTTGAGGAAATACAGAGTTTCCTTTCAATTTCGAATGAGTCTTTTGATCTGGAAGATTTTATTAACAGATATATTTTTTCAGCTCAGGATAAAATTACAATCCTCGACAAAATCTTAAAATTCATTAATCTCTTCGAAATGTTTAAATCCATTAAACCTTTTATGAAAACAATTAATAATTGTATTCTTCAATCATTGGAAATCACTGCAGAAAATATTGATGATTACGATGAGCTATTATTAAAAACTACACTTTTCAAACTCCTTAATGAATTTATTGAGTATCAAAAATTATCTAAAAAGGATTTTGTTTTAGATTATTTAACAGGAAGTTTCAAATCTATGCAATTGCAACCATTGATTATTAATTTAGGATTGATGGTAAAACCCATATATACTGATTTAAGCTATGTCAAGAAAATTGAAGATTTAGAGCAGGTCGAAGTGTCATATGTTTCAGGAGATAATAAAGAGATTGAAATAAAAAGTAGAATTGATAAATGGATTTCCAGACAAAGACTGGATTTAAATCAACAAGAGGAGACACGATTCCAATTAATTCGAGAATTTGAAAATTTAATAATGGAATATAGCATCGAAAAGGGAACGAGCCAATATAAAAGATTAATGAATGAGGTAAATGAAATGCTCACTCTTAAATTTACAATATTGAGTTTAATGGATTCAGTTAGCGAAGATATCGCACCAATTCCTATAAAATAATATAAAATTTACCTAATTTTATTAAGAATTATTTTCATTTAAAATACAGAAATAATTATCCATTTATTATTAATTTGGACAATAAGAAACGTGAAAAATTTGGAAGATGAAAATATTAATAAAAAAACACCGGAAGAAATCGAAAAAGAAAAGGAGATGTTAAAGAAACTCATTCAAAAAGAAAAGAGCGAGATTAAGGAATATTTAGATAAAACTGAAGAAAAAAGAAAGGAATCATTTGAGCAGAGTAAAAAAGAGATTGCTAAAACTGTTGCTGATAAAATTTTTATTTCTGAGAGAATGAAATCAGAAGCTGAAATGAGAGCCAGTTTTAAGCCGGATTTAAATGAAATTGAGAAAGCAATTGCCAGTAATATCGCGGATAAGGCATTTCGTATGGATATACGTCGTGAAAAGGATAATATAAGAACATCAGTAAAACCGAGAATTATTGGGACAGGATTAGAAATTGAAAAAAAAGTAGCCGAAAAGGCATTTATGATTGAACGACAAAAAGAACGAGATGAACAACGCAAAGCAATAAGTCCTGATATAGAAAGAACAAAAAAGGAGATTGAGGGAAAAGTGGCCGAAAAGGCATTTATGATTGAACGACAAAAAGAACGAGATGAACAACGCAAAGCCATACAAACAGATATTGAAGGTGTAGGAAAAGATATTGAGAAGAGTCTCGAAGAAAAAGTTTTCAAAATTGAAAAAATAAAGGAAAGAGATGAACAAATCGCTTCAATAAAGCCTAAAATTGAAGGTACAGGACAACAAATTGAAAAATCAATTGCTGATAAGGCGTTTATGATTGAAAAAAAGCGCGAAAGTGAGCAACAACGTAAAGCCATACAAGCAGATATTGAAGGTGTAGGAAAAGATATTGAGAAAAGTATTGGAGATAAAGCTTTTAAAATATCAAGACATAAAAAGCAGAGTGAAGAATTGGCAACAATAACACCTGATATAAAAGGAAAACAGAGTGAATTAGAGAAGAGTATAGCCGATAAAGCATATAAAATGGAAAAATTAAAGGAAAAAGATAAAGAGAGATTTGAAATAAAAGCAAATATTGAAAGTAAAAAGGGAGAAATCGAGAAAACTATCGCAGATAAAGCATTTTATAGAAAAAGACAAAAAGAGAGGGATGAACTGCGTAAGTCTATTGATACAGATATAGAAGGAAAGGGCAAACAAATCGAAAAAACAGTCGAGAAAAAATTTGATGAGATAAAATCCAAAGAAACAGAAAATAGGAATGATTAAATATATCAAAAATTTACCCAGGAATTATTTTTGAATGTTTTGGTTGAATGACACTGGGTATCTTATATAAATCTATTTTATCTTTAAATTTTTCAAAAATTTTCACGTCTCCACAAAAGTTTTCAATATTGACTTTAAAAGAAAGATAAAAATCATTAATAATCATAGAAAGAAATGTTCGTTCAATTTCAATATTTGTTTTTTTTGAAATAGCTATAGCCATTAAACGCCCTTTTTGTTTATATAAAATTCTATTATTCTTAAAATTCACTTCTTCTATTGATTCATTATCAAAATCAAGTTCCTTCACAAAATAATTAAGTGCATTTAAGAATCCTGAAATTAAATCTTCATTATCTGAATTAAATTTATTAAAGTTTTTTGAGAACTTTTTGCTTAAAAAAGTTAAGCCAGTTTTAGCATCAATTAGGAATATAGCGTGAAATCTATCAGATAAATTATCAATAATTGAATATCTATATTTTGAAACCCTATTATTAGAATACAATAAAATTACTCCGGTGTATAAAAATGGTTTAAAATTTGATAATCTCTCCAAAAATACCCATTAAGAACATCGAATATTAAATCAAATAATACCCAAGTATTATAGAAAGTATGTAAAAATCAGAAAATTTAAAACTAACAATTACCTATTCAATAGAGAATTGCAATTATATTGTAAAAAAACAAGAGTTGTAAGTAGAAATGGCGTTAAATGAAGATAAAGGAAAAAAAGTATCAATAGGATTAATTGTAAAAAATGAGGATATTGTTTCAAATAAAATTATTCCAAAAAAAATAATCCAATCCTTGGAAGAGAAACCTTATTTTTTATTGATTTATATAATAAGGGAAGACATCGTGAAAATAAATATATTCCCAATAGAAAATAAAGCAATCAAAAAAATTTTAATAAATTTAACAGATTTTTCTCCAGAGTTGGTAAATATTATATCTAATATATTAAAAGATTTGAATTTAAATGATTCTATTCTGCATACTACAGGTATCTGCCACGCCGAAGAATTTTGTTATTATGAAACTTACATAAATATCGCTAATTTAAATGAAATTAATATAACTCTTGAAAAAATTAAGGAAGAATTTTCGGATATTCCTAGGATTAATAATGTAATGATTGAAGATATTCCTCTTCTTTAAATTAAATTTGAAAATTACTATTTCCTGAGATGTTAAAATAAGAAGTAATGAAAAGAAAATCAGCTCGATTAATTATTCTAATGATTTTTTATGAAATTAATAGACACATTAGGATCACTTAAAAATGCTCTAAAATTTGATTCTAAAAAAAAAATAAAGAAAGACACCATTCTGAAAATCCTAGAAGCGGCACGTTGGGCTCCTTACGCCGGAAATCAACAAGTTTGGAGATTTATTTCTATAGATGATAATGAAAAAATAAAATTCATTAGAGAATCCATAAAAGATGGAGATCCTCGGTTAATTAAAAGATTATCAGTTCTTGAAAAAATCACAGAGAAAGAGATAAATAAGGCAAGTTTTAGATTTGATGAATCCTATTTCAATGTTGAGCAAGACCTGTATCAATTTAAAATACAAAATATTCATAAGACTGATATTTTATGTGCTCAATCTGCGCCTAAATTCATAATTTGCTGCCATTCTAATAGGTTGACTGGAAAGATCTATGGGGAAACTGAAATGGGTGCTGCCATAATTAACATGATCATAGTTGCAAATGATTTGGGGTTGTCTACTAGATGGATAAGAATTTTTAATCGAGAAGATCTAAGAGAGGAATTTCAAATCCCAAGACATATATCTATTGATACAATTCTTGCATTGGGTTTTTCAGATGATTTTAAGGAAGATATCCCCCAAAATCAATTAAATCTTGAAGATTTTTTATCTCATAATCTGTGGGAAAATCCATTTAAAGTTCAACAAGATTTATTAGAAAAAACTACTCAAGAAGAATATAATATATCCGCCATTGATGCAGTTCTTGATCGGCGCTCGATAAGAAATTATCGCGAAGGAGATAATTATAAAATATCATTATTGAAAATTTATAAAATTGTTAAGGCAGGATTATATTCCCCCTTAACTTTAAATGAACCTTTTATAAAAATTCTTGCCATAGATGATCCGAAAACCCTCTCTAAAATTGCAGAAACAACTAAAGCATTTTTTATAAAACAATCTCATGTCCATCAAGTTCCTTTAATTATTTTAATTGCATTTGAAGCTAAAAATTCTTCGGCTTTTTATGCAAAAATTGACGTAGGAGCCATTAATCAATTAATATTATTAAAAGCTTATTCATTAAGAATAGGTTCTTGTTGGATTGGAGATTTTTCGAGAAAAAGAATAAAAGAAATAGTAAAATGTCCTAATAATTGGCATATATGTTCTCTTGTGATATTAGGCTATAGTAAAGTATATCCTAATCCACCGTCGAGAATAGGTTTGGGAAAAATGGTATTCCATAATTATTGGAATAAATCGATCGTGAAATATTCTAAAACCCTTAGTCCAAAATCTGGTTTCTTCTCCTTTATAATGAAAGATATAATAAAACCAAATACTGAAACTCCCTTAAGAAATATAAATGTTGGATGCAAAAATCCAACCTTCTTATTAGAAAAATCGGAATAAATTTAATAAAAAGAATGTCGAAACTCTTATTTATTCTACTTTAATTTTTGAGATTGAACGCCATGTCTTAAAAAAAATCAACCATAAAATTATAAAAATGAAAATCGAAACGGCTACTGTATAAGCTCCAATAAAAAGATCATATATAAATATTCCCAAGATTCCAGCAGTAGAATATCCAATCATATATCCATAAGACCATATTCGTAGCCTTAACCCAATAATGATTGCAGGGATTATAATTAAAAAGATGATTAATAAGTAAGCCCATACCTCCATTGATAATAAAATTATATACATATTAATATTAGAAACAACAAAACCTATTATGAAAAATAATACCAAAAAGAAATTATTTCTTAATTGATTACCAATATTAGATTCAGATCTTTGGTTTTGCGGCATATTATTTCTAATTGAACCAATTAATAATAATTATATGATATAAAATTATAAATTGTTTAAAAAAGTCCTTAAAAATATAAAAATCAATAAAAAATAGTTATCAAAATTATCAAAATTCGACACTTTTTTCGAAATTTTATCCAAAAGTAAAAATAATTTCTTAAGAAGCTTAAAAAAAAACAGAAAAGATTATTAAAATAAAAGTTTACATATATAATATATAAGACATAGAACTTGTATCTTAAAAAAATTTAATTAAGAGATTAACATAAATTTTAGTAGATAAATTACAAAAAGATAAAAATCAGAAAGATAATTGTATAATAATTGATTGGAGGAACTTTAAAGGCAAAAATTAAATAGGAATAAAAACCAAAAATAAGATCCCTGCCACTCTGGATTTTTGTCTTTTGGTTGGTGTAGAATATAATCTACACTTATTTTCGCCCTCCTCCTCCCCCTATTTATTTGTGGCAGGGATCCACCTTTCAAAAAATTCCTGAGGGTGGAGTAAGAAAAACAACACTTTTACATTGTTACTAGTATTACTTAATGAGGAATACCCTTTTTAAATGTTTATTTTTAAATTCTAACTGGGCTACATCATATTTTAAACTGACCTGCATTTTATTTTTTTAAAAAAATCGAATAGAAGAGTACTCTATTAAAAAACAATGTTTTAAAAGAATCTTTAAATGCTAATTTAAATGAATAAATGGAATTCTAAAGGGAATAATTTCATATATTTTAGAATATTAATGTTTTACCAATTGACATTTAGAATAAAAAGAGCTTATTCTAAAGCTAATTTTACAAGTTTCAATATTATAATTTAGAATAGATTGAACAACATTAATAAAAAAGAAATCTTTCAATATAAAAAAAAGTCAATCAACGCCTAATCTAAGAAATAATTAGTTAATGGATATTTTCAATCAATTTATTAAAAAATTAACTCAATTTTAATAAAAAATATCAATCCAATTATTAGTTATCTTAAAATCTTTAAATTGAATAAAAGAGTATTTAATTAAATAACTTTTCTTTCATACAATAATATTCCCCCAGTATGAGAGGTTAATATAATGACTGAAGTAATTAGAAATACTACAAGTATCTGTCCGGAATGTCTTCAACAAATTCCAGCCGAGATATATGTTGATGATAATACAAAATGGGTTATGATGCGAAAAGAATGTAAAACTCATGGTGAATTCAAGGATAAATTATCAATTAATAAGGAAGATTATGTTTGGGGTCAAAATTTCTGTAATGATGTTGGCTCAACTTTAACATCTACAAAACCAAGTTTTGTTAGTTCGGGGATTAAAGAAGGAAGGAACGGTTGCCCTTATGATTGCGGCATCTGCGAGAACCATAAATCGGCTCCTTGTATTGCGTTAATCGATGTAACAAATAGATGTAATTTGGTATGTCCTATTTGTTTTGCTAATGCAAATGCTGCAGGATATATTGTAGAACCCACATATGATCAAATTGTTCAAATTATGGAGCATTTTAGATCGATGAGACCAGTACCACCAGTTTTGCTTCAATTATCTGGTGGGGAACCAACAATGAGAGATGACATATTCGACATAATAAGAAAAGGGCACGAACTTGGATTTACCGAAGTAATGCTTACTACCAATGGAGTAAAGTTAGGAAAATCTGTAGAGTATTGTAGAAAACTAAAACAAGCCAAATGTGATGCAGTCTATTTACAATTTGATGGTTGCACACCCGAAACTTATAAGAAAATAAGAGGCGTAAATCTATGGCCTTTAAAACAAAAAGTAATTGAAAATTGCAGAGAAGTTGGTTTAAAGGGTGTAATGCTTGTTCCAACGGTATGTAAAGGAATGAATGACCATGAAATTGGAAATATTATGAATTATGCTAAGGAGAATACTGATATAGTTGCCGGTGTTGTCTTTCAACCAGTATCTCTATGCGGAAGGATTAGCTATGAAGAATTAATGGATATGAGATATACTACAAGTGATTTGAAAGTTGCACTTAACGAATGTACAGGTGGAGCTATTACGTATTTTTACCCAATCGCAACTACAGGGAAATTCACGAGATTACTAGCATGGTTTGACGACATGCCTCAATTCTCTATGCTTTCTCACCAAGACTGTGGATTTGCTACTATTGTACCTCTTAATGAACATGGTGAATGGGAACCTATTGAAAAGTATTTTGACGTTGAGGGGTTAATAAGGTGGGCAAATAAAGTTTGGGATATGGTAGAGAGTAAAGAAATGCCAAAACCTACGAATATGTTTGGAAATTTTGACATCAAAAATTTAGGTAAAATAGGAAATGTTATTGGTGATTTTATTGATGGAATGGCTGATGCAGCTTATAGAAATTTAATGAGAGCTTATTTTTTCGCAGGTCTTGTTAGATATGTTAAAAATCCAGAAAAGATTTTTTCATCAAAAACTTTGCAAAAGTTTGCAAGTCTTGTTTTCAAACCGGGATTGCAGGCTGCAGGAGCCTTTTTGCAATCGAAAAATTTAATGATTTCAGCGATGCATTTTCAAGATGCCTATAATTTTGACTTGGAGCGAGTATCGCGCTGTTTAGTTCACTATGGTGTGATAGATCCATCAGATCCTTCAAAGGTCTTAGAAATTCCATTTTGCGCACACAACACCATACATCGTCCACATATTGAGGAGCAATTAGCTAAAGGAGCATTGGATAAAACACCACAAGAAGTACAGGCCGAGATAGAGAGATTAGTTAAAGCAGTTCAAAAATAATTATCTTAACATCTTTTTTTAATTATTTCTTTTATCTGCATGAGAAGTCTTATCTTTTAACTTTTATTAGAAAGAGTTTTTCTCCCATTACTTTCCCATAAATTGCTCAAGAAATGTCCCATTTTCCGATAAATTTATATTCAATGCGTTAAATTTATTTTTAATCGTTAAAAATTGATGAGTAATTTATGTTATATAGTCAAGATAGATGGAATAAAATTATCGGACTACTCAAAGTACATAATATGCCGTCTATCAATTTGACTTGTATAGCGACATTGATTTTTTTATGATTCGATTATAAAATCAACGACTTCTCTCTTTTGCATCTTATTATCATTACCTTGTATATTCTTGCACTTCTTTTATTTTTCTTAGATCTTTGATATTCTTTTTTTATATTATAATTCTACGGATTTCTTTCAGATTAATATTGATTTTATAATAAAATAAAAAAATAGGGGTTAAAAAAAAATGAACAATTTAGAAAGTAAAAATGGAAAGGGATATTTCCAACATGCAATGGAAAAGAAAGTGAATGAGATAGATTACAGTAGAAATGTGTTGAAATTTTATTTATTTAATCTTTTCATTAGCATGCACACAGTCAGCGGAGTGTTAGTTCCCTTTTTTATGCAATGGGGTCAAATAACATTTGTAGAAATTATGTTTTTGCAGAGTTATTTCATGTTCATGATATTTGTATTTGAAGTTCCAAGTGGTGCAATTGCAGATTTTTTGGGACGTAAGCTCGCTATGATATTATCGGCTCTTGTGACTGCATTGGCTACATTGGTTTATTCGAGTATTCCAAATATATTCATTTTTGCAATTGGAGAGACTCTTTGGGCATTAGGAGCAGCTTTGTCTTCTGGCGCAAATGAAGCTTTTATATATGATACATTGAAGAAAATAAATAAAAAGGAAAGATTTTCTAAGATCTGGGGTCGAGCAAATAGCATGTCGATAATTGGAATAATGATCAGTGGTCCAATTGGTTCGATGATTGCAGAATATATTTCATTGCAATTAACTATGACATTTTGCTTTTTCCCAATGATGATGGCTGCGATAGTGTCATTTACTTTCAAGGAACCTAACTCCGACTTGGCGAAAGAATCAAAGAGATACTTAAATATATTAAAAGAAGGTTTTGTGCAATTAAGAAAAAATAAGATTATAAAATTATTAGCTATTGACATGATTTCAGTTAATGTATTAGCATTCTTCATAATTTGGACTTATCAATTATATTTAGAAGCGCTTAATGTACCTATGGTTTATTTCGGTTTCATATTGGCTATGATGACATTTACAGAGATGGTTTTTTTTAACCTTGTTCCAAAATTCATGAAATGGTTCAAGAAAGGTAAGAGATACTTAACATTTAGCACAATGATAACAGGTATTGCATTTATTTTTATGAGTTTCACGATGATAGTCCCTATAAGTATAATTTTAATTATGATCATTATGGGTTTCGGATTTTCGCGGCGATTAATTTTTGCAGAAGGAATCAACAAAGAGATTGAATCAGAGAACAGAGCTACAGTTTTAAGCGCAATAAGTATGCTCGGCGGAATTATACAAGCTATAATGAATCCATTTATTGGAATCATGGCGACTTGGAATTTATATACGGTATTCATATTTTTAGGAACGACAATAATAGTGATTGCCTTTCTAACACCTATTAAGAATAAACATCTTTGATGTTTTTTATCTCAAAATAAAAAGTAGGTGTTATAGAACAACCAATTTGGAAAAAAATAATAGAACAGAGGATTTCCAACAAGCAACGGAATATAAAGCAATGGTGATAGATTACAGTAGAAATACGCTGAAATTATTTTTATTTTATTTTTTTATATATTTACACGTTTCTATTGGAGTATTAGTTCCCTTTTACCTGGATTAAGGTCAAATTAAGGTTAGAAAAACTTTATTTGGCGAGGATATGGGATTTTTAAACAAATGGGCAAGGAAAAGGGAATATATTAAAAAGAAACAGGAAATAAGTTAACTGATAAACCGCTTAAAATTTTAGAATCATAGAGTTTTGATAAATCTCGAATGAATATTTACATACTAGAAATTAAACTAATATTTAAATGCAAAATAGAATGTCCGGAAATGTAGTAGAAATCACAAAAAAAACATAATTTATTATTTCATTTTTCAATAAAAATTCTCCTAATAATTGAGCTAAAATCACACTCTATTATTATTCGATAATGAACATATCATCTATTCTTCTTCATCGTCCCATTCTTCTTCGTGCTCTTCTTCATCTTCATCATAATCAGGCCAATCTTCATCTTCATCTTCTTCTTCTTTTTTCTTCCTTTTTGGGCCATAACCACTATTTTCATCCATTTATTTATCACCTTATATTCTGTTATTGATATATGATATTTTTTTATGATAAACGATTGAAGTAATAACAGCTTTTGTTTATAAACTTACCGATTTTTGATGATATATTTCTAAAAATTACATCTTAGAAAAAATTTGATATTTTTAAATGTATTAAAAACTCAGAATAAACATAGTATAATAGTAGATTAATTACATTAACTCATATGATTATTGACTAAAAAATTTTTAAATACATCATATTAAAAAAAAAATTATTAAAATTAACTTTTAAAATCATATTTGAAATTTCTATTAATTAATACAGTAAATTTTCAATGGAGATCTCAGAAATTTTTAGTGAATTAAGTTATCATTATGATGATATTAGCGATTTATGGTATGAATGGTTATTTTCTAGAATTTATTATATTATTGCAAAAGAAGTAAAAAATAAATTCCAATCAAAAGAAGTGCTAGATATTGGCTGTGGGACTGGGTTTCAATCATTTTTTTAATCAGCAAGTGGAGCAAAAGTTCTAGGAGTGGATATTGCAAAACGTATCCTTGAAGTAGCAAATAAGAAATCTTTATTCACTCATTTTTTTCAAAATATGAAATATAAGATTAACTTTTTTATTTTGGATTTCCATATAAAATTATATATTTTTACTTTTAATAAATTAGGAAATATATGATAGTTAAGAATATTAGATTATCTCAAGGTTGCACGGCAGTCTTGCGTTTTATTTCAATAAAAATGGAGTATTGAGAGTATAGAGAAGTTGAAAACAATAAATGAAAAACATTGTTATTCTTTTTTATGATAAGACAAACAAAATTAAAATTTATGATTTTGAATTACCTATAGATGGTTATACTAATTTTAATGATTTTCAAAATGAATTAAATCATTTAAGAGATAAATATAATTTTCTGATGATAGAGGACCACAGTGAGAGTATCGATTATTTTTTCCAAAAAAAGGATAAAATCGATTTAGTCGTTAATTTTGCAGATAATGGATATGAAAACGATTTCTCAAAGAATGCATTTTTTATAGATTTATTTAACCATTTAGGCATAAAATATACAGGTAGGCAAGCGAATAATGTAGAATTCTTTGAAAGAAAAGATCTAATGTTATATTTATTCGATTATATTGGAATTAATTATCCAAATACCGTCATATATTATCCGGGAATAAATTTAAGGTTTTTAAAACAAAAAATTAACACCTTGAGATTTCCTGCAATCGTTAAAACGGGGATATCTGGTGATTCATTACTTTTAGATGAAAATAGCATTTGTAATTCGTTTAAAAAGGTTATAGATAGAATTGAATATATTGAGAAGAGTTTAGGTGAAAAAAACGTCGTTCTTGTTCAAGAATTCATTGAAAAAGCGAGGGAATATACAACTTTGGTAATTGGTAATCACGAATGTAGTGATGTGAAAGCATTTACTATCCTAGTAACTCCCATAAAATTTTACGATTTCGAGCAAAAAAATTATAGTGCTGCTCCAGTAGAGGATTATTACCATAGATGTGATATCGAAAATACTGATTTATTAAAAAACATTGAGAATAAATTAATTTATTTAAAAAAAATTACAGACTGCAAGGATTATGTGAGATTTGATTGGCTACTTGATCAAGATAATAAGTTTTATTTACTTGATTTAAACGCCAATCCCTCCTTTGATTCGACAGTTTTTAGATTATATAAAGAATTTTATTCAATAGAGGGAAGCATAATAGGACATATTATAAATTCTGCTTTAAAAAGATAATTTTATTTTTAACTTTGAAAATTTTTAGTCAAAGTAGCGCCGAAATTAATTTCACAATGAAGATTGAAATTTTTACCTTTATTGGGTTTTTCCGTTTATATCGGGCGTCTATTTACTTTTAATTGATTAATAATCCTTATCCAAAATATAATAATTTTAATAGGACTACTAATTTTCTATCAATTAAGATCAAAAATCGAAACTAAAGTATTAAGCAATATTTAAAGTTAAGAAAATTTTAATTAATTTTTACTAGGTTATTTGGTTGTAAGTGCAGTATTAAAGAATAAACGATAACCTTAAATAGTAATGAAATTGTTTTAATTTCAATAAAAATAATATATTTCCTTATTGGGAATATAAAGTCAATGAATAGTATACAATCCAAAAGTAAAAAAAATTCCCACCACAAATGGTTTAATAATAGGAAATACGCCTCACTAGGACCTGTAGAAAATCTTGAACAATATGTACGCTCTGATTGGTGGAAACGAATTTTCAATTCGCTTTATTTGAAGACAGATGGTGATGTTGTAAATGATCAAAAAATTACTGCGCAAGAAGTTACTCTATTTTTAAAAATTTTAGAATTAAATCCAAACGAGAATATTCTCGATCTTTGTTGCGGACAAGGGCGTCACACAATAGAATTAAACAGAAGAGGATTTAAAAATGTTTTTGGACTTGATCAATCTTCTTACTTGATCCAAAAAGCCCGAACGGTCGTAAAAAAAGAGCACTTACCTGCTAAATTCAAGGAGGGCGACGCACGAAAATTGCCATATCCCACAGATATGTTTGATGTTGTCATGATATTAGGTAATAGCTTTGGATATTTCGAGTCAATAAAAGATGATTCAAAAGTATTAAAAGAAGTCTTAAGGGTACTGAACCCTTTGGGTAAAATCTTTTTAGATTTAGCTGATGGAGAGTATTTAAAGAAATATTTTCAGAAGCGTTCATGGGAATGGGTAGATACAAAATATTTTGTTTGCCGAGAACGTTCTCTCTCACAAGATCAACAACGCTTAATATCCCGTGAGGTTATTACGGATGCAGAAAAGGGGGTAATAGCAGATCAATTTTATGCAGAACGTTTATATAACAAAGAACAAATAAAAGAATTATTAAAGTTAGTAGGTTTTAAAAAGATTCAATTTCACGGTGAAATTACCCCTAATTCTCAACGAAATCAAGATTTGGGAATGATGAAGCGTCGGATACTTGTTTCTGCAGTGGTAGAAAAAGAATGGAGTGAAGTAAAACTAAAAAAAAAGAAACAAATTCGAAATGTAGTGGTTATTCTAGGGGATCCAAAAAAGTCTGACATCATTAAACCAAATTCTAAGTTTGATGATGATGATTTTTATACAATTGATAAACTGAAATCATCTTTGAGAGATTTAATAAATTATCGTTTTATATATCTTGATAATCATGACAGCCTTATTCTTGAATTGACTAATCTTAAAAATAAGATTGATTTTGTGTTTAACTTATGTGATGAAGGTTATATTAATGATGCCCGAAAAGAACTCCACATTCCTGCCTTGCTAGAAATACTTGGACTTCCATATACAGGTGCAGGTCCTCAATGCTTGGCGTTTTGTTATGATAAATCACTTGTGCGAGGTATTGCTAAAGAAATGGGGATCCCTGTTGCTGAGGGTATCTATATTAAACAAGAAGATATTAAATATGATCTTGGGTTTGATTTTCCGGTCATTGTAAAACCCAATTTTGGAGACTCTAGCTTTGGAATTACAAAAAACAGCGTCGCTAGAAGTAGTGAAGATTTAATCAATGCAATAACAGAAATTAGGGAGAAATTCGGTTATGATAAACCAATTTTAATTGAAGAATTTCTTACTGGAAATGATATATCTGTGGGAATTATAGGAAATCCCCCTGATTATTACCAAGTATCTATTATTGAAGAAGATTATTCCTCACTTCCAGAAGATTTACCGAAAATTTGTGGTTATGAAGCTAAATGGTTATCTGACTCAGTCTATAGGAAAATCACATCGATTCCAGCTCAAATCGATGATGAAATAAAAAATTATATCATTGATAGCTGTTTAAAATTATTTAAACGACTCGAGTGTAGGGATTACTGCAGATTTGACTGGCGTTTAGATTCAAAAGGTATTCCTAAATTACTGGAGATAAACCCAAATCCAGGATGGTGTTGGGACGGACATCTCGCAAAAATGTCAGAAATTGAAGGAATATCATATAAAGACATGTTATTTGCTATTTTACAGGCTACTGAAAAACGTATCGGATTGCAACTCGTAAATGGAGCTTAAAGTATAAAAGAATTAACCGGAAAAAACCGACTTCTATAATAAAATATTTTTTGTCGTTTTTTTAATAAAACACTTATATTATGAGGATATTTTTAGTTGATAATAATATAAAAAATCAATTACAAAATCCCAAATCTCAATGGTCCCCAAGGTTAAATTATATGCCTTTTATTGAATTAAACTTATATTCATGAGCTTTACGACGTTTGTCCCAATAAGTATAATTTTTATTATGATCATTATGGGGTTCGGGTTTTCGCGACGATTAATTTTTACAGATGGAATCAACAAACAGATTGAATCAGAGAACAGAGCTATATTTTTAAGCGCAATTAGTATGCTCGGCGGAATTTTACAAGCTATAATGAACCCATTTATTGGAATCATGGCAACATGGAATTTATATGCGGTATTCTTATTTTTGGGAACAATAATAATAATTTTTGCCTTCATAACTCCTGTTAAGAATAAATATCTTTAATATCCTAATTAATACATAGCTTGGGGCTATTAAATACCATAAATTTTGAAAAAAATCATTATTGCATGGATATTCTTTAAAAATAACCAATTTCTGAATAAATTATAAAATAAGATTAAAATCCATATTGATCAACAGAAACATATAAATACAAGAAAAATCAATTAATTTTTTGTCTTTTTAAAAATTTTTTACGAAAATCCAAGGTGAAAAAGATTATAAATAGAAATTATAAATTAATTACTTTAGGAGCGATTTTACTCTTTTTAGCTTGTGCTTTTTTAGTTATTATACCAAACAATGTTAAATTAACTGATACATCAAATATTGTTATAAATGATGAGCAAATTCTTACGGCAGATGAAGATACTTTTTTAATATACGGAAAATGCTATGGACCTGGAGAGTTAGATCCGCACAATGCTTGGGATACGGGTTCGTTTGATGTAATTGATCAAGTTGTTGAGACCTTACTTGCTTATAACTTATCAGATCCAGAATTATCAATAATACCAAGATTAGCATCCTCAATGGGTACATGGTCTCCAGATAACTTAAATTATATGATCACACTTGGATCAGGAGTAATGTTCCACGATGGAACAATATTTAATGCAACAGCTGTTAGATGGAACTTTGATAGGTTAGCTTATTTCATGAATGTATCAGGTACTCTGCCAGAAGAAACACGAATCTGTTCAATTGATGAATTATATCGTTGGAATGATGGAACTCCAATAATTAATAGAACTGAGATTATTAATGCTAATACAATAAATTTTGTGTTAAATCGACCTTTTGGAGCATTCGAGGCTTTATTGTGTTTTACTGGATCAGGTATCATGTCACCAAATTCTACACCCACAACTGAATATATTGATTTTGCAACCGGAGATTTAATAGGAACAGGTCCATTTGTATATGATGAGTACATTCCAAATATTGAATTAAATTTCCACGCTTTTGAGAATTACTGGGCAGGTGTAGTCAATATTACATATTTAAAATTTTCAATCATAACGGATGCGAATAAGAGAAATCAAGCATTATTATCAGGAGAAATAGATATTTTAGATGAACCCTTACCCTCATTTTTAGATATTTTTGAGATAGATCCAAATATTATTGTAAAAAGTAGCCCAAGTACAATTATGAGATATCTTGGAATGAATAACAAGCAAATAAACAAAACAAAAAGACAAGCAATCTCATATGCGATTAATTATAGTTATATTATCGACGTGATTTTAGACAGTCCAGCGGCAAGATTGAAATCACCTATTCCTAATGGTATTAGATATGCTAACGATTCATTTAATGTTGCTACATTAAATCTCACAAAAGCAAGAAACCTTATGCAAGGTATGGGTTTTGGAATTGGATTTAACATCTCTGATGATGCAGAATGGATAACTGTTGCAGAGGGACTAACACCATTTGAAACATATAATTATACATATAATATCGGAAACCGAGTTCGAGAAGAAATATTTGTTTTATTACAAGATAATCTAAAAAAAATTGGAATCGAAGTGACAGATGCAGGAATGAGTTGGCCATATTTCCTTTTTAGATGTTTCGAATTTGGCGGATTTCACAGAGATATGTTGCAACTCTACTTCCTTCATTGGATGCCGGATTATAATGATCCAAGTAATTATATTAATACAATGATGACCAATAGAACTGTTGCAGGAAATGGATGTCAAATTAATGATTATTATTTACAAGATTTGATGGAGAAGGGGCTCCAAGAAACCAATCCAGTTATTAGAAAAGGGATGTACGAAGAAATACAGAGATATTGTGTTGAAGATTTAATGCCTTGGGCATTTGGTTATGTAGCATTTAATTATGCTGTGTATAATATCAATATCACAGGATATCAACCTAATCCAATGGGAAAAGTGTGGTTCTACGGAGTATCAGGAGGTAGACTTGAGCCTTTTATAGATAATATAGATCCCATAATAGAAATTACATATAGTAATTCAAACACTACATATGGGAATGGTTCAATTTATATTGAAGCCAATGTGACTGATGATGTACAATTACAGTTGCCTGTTTATATTGGATTTTATTATCCAAACGGAACACTTTTAAGTATGGAAAATATGATATGGGGAGGAGGAGATACATACAATTTTAATTGGAGTGTAAATTTTTACCCAGTAGATAGTCTCTATTACTTTACGATTTATGCAAATGATACTTCGAATAATATGGCATTCAAAACGAGGTATTTCAGCATAACTGGTCCCATACAAGATACAACAAATCCTGCAATAACAATTACTTATTATGATGAAGAAGCGGAGTATGGAACTGATAATATATCTGTAACAGCAAATATTATTGATAATATAATGATTCAAGAACCTGTTGTTATTAAATTCTATAATCCAAATGGAACACTTTTAAGTATGGATTGTATGATTTGGGTAGGAGGAGATACTTACTACTTTAATTGGAATGTGAATTCTTACCCAGTAGATAATCTCTATTACTTTACGATTTATGCAAATGATACTTCGAATAATATGGCTTCTGAAACAAGGTATTTCAGCATAACTGGTCCCATACAAGATACAACAAATCCTGTAATAACAATTACTTATTATGATGAAGAAGCGGAGTATGGAACTGATAATATATCTGTAACAGCAAATATTATTGATAATATAATGATTCAAGAACCTGTTGTTATTAAATTCTATAATCCAAATGGAACACTTTTAAGTATGGATTGTATGATTTGGGTAGGAGGAGATACTTACTACTTTAATTGGAATGTGAATTCTTACCCAGTAGATAATCTCTATTACTTTACGATTTATGCAAATGATACTTCGAATAATATGGCTTCGGAAACAAGATATTTCAATATCTCCGAGATTATACCGAGCCCAACATTTTGGGTTCTTTCACCATTTATTATTAATGATGATGGAACTGGAGATTATACATGGATGGAAGTTGCAAATGAAGAGTGGTGTAGTGGTTCTGGGACTTGGAATGACCCTTATATTATTAAAAACCTTATCATTAATGGTAATGGAGAATCTAGTTGTATCGAGATAAAAAATTCCAATGTTTATTTCCAGATCGAAAATTGTACAGTATATAATTCGTGGGGTGGAAGTTGGCCAAATTTCGGAGCGGGAATTAAATTAAATAATGTATCTAATGCGGAATTAATTAATAATAATTGTTCGGATAATAATGGAGTAGGAATATTTTTAATTGATAGTAATAGCAATACTATTTCGGGAAATATTATAAACAATAATTTATTGAACGGAGGAATTTATTTAGAGCAATCTAATAACAACCTCATTTCAGAAAACATAATAGATAGTAATGCAGGAGGTGGAATATATATACACTATAGTAACAATAATACTATTTCGGGAAATCACATAGTTAATAATTATTATTGTCACGGTGGTATTCGTTTAGAAAATTGTCAATTTAGTGAAATTTCAGAAAATTTTATATTTAATAACAATAATGGTGGAATATCTTTATATATAAGCAGCTACAATGAGCTATATGGTAATATCGTTAATCATAACCAACCAGGAGAAGGAATACTTTTAGAGGGAAACAGTAATCACAATATAATATTAGACAATATAATCGACAACAATAATATGGGTATTTACCTTGATACTAGCTTTTTTAATGTTATTGAAGGAAATATTATCATCAATACTGAAGGGAATGAAGCAATTGGCATATATGATAGTCATAATAACATAATTTCGGGTAATATGGTTAATTTCAATTTTGGTGATGGGATAGTATTAGATATTGCTAACTACAATGAAATCTCAGGAAACATAATCACAAATAATGGCGGATCTGGACTTTCCATCTATGATGGAGACAATAATACTATAACAGGAAATATGCTCATTAATAATACTGAAATTGGTATCTTATGTGATGAGCAAAGTGTTCAAAATGTTATATTCAATAACATTGTGGATAATAATTTAGGTGGAAATGCATTTGATGATGGAGTAGAATATGGATTAAAGAATTTCTGGGATAACGGAACTATTGGTAATTATTGGGATGATTATGATGGTATTGATGCAAATGACGATGGTATAGGTGATACGCCATATAATATTCCTGGAACAGCAGGAAGTGTAGATAATTTTCCAATTTGGGATGATGGCATTGATATTATTATACCCTCAGAAATTCTTGAAGACCTAATAACTATTCTGGAGAACCTTGAGGTACCAGAGGAAGCAGAATGTGATATAAATATTGCTATAAGAAGATTAAACAGGGCAATAATTAAATTTGAGAAGGGTAAATTCTATGATGCTTTTAATAAAATCCAAGAAGCAGTGGAACACTTAATGTACGCTCAAGATCTTGGTGCTGATACTCAAGAAATAATTGACTCACTCATTAATCTGGTACAAGGCATAGTGGATCAAGCATTAGAAGATGCAATTAATATGGTAGGAGAGGATAACTACCATATTATTGTAGCACAAGAGAAATATAATTTAGCACTTCAAAAGTTAGCAAATGGAAAATACGACAAGGCAGTAAGATATTTCAAAAGAGCGTATAAAAATGCTATGAAAGCACGTTGTGAGTGGATACCTGAATCGTATTTAGATGATCTTCTGGATCGATTAGCCGAGATCCAAGAGTTAAAAACAGGAGATATCTCAGATGATGCAATGGCCAGCCTTAATAATGCTGAAAGTAAATTGATAATTGCTATAGAAAAGGCAAATGCGAGCAATCTTGAAGGTTCATTTTATAGACTCGAAGATGTGATTTATTTCTTGTTAGAAGCAGAAGGATATGGTGTAAACACTTCAGACATAATTGAATCGATTATGAACAATATAAAAGATGTTGTATATCTCAAGATCGTTGATGCAGAATTTGCATTAATGAACGCAATCAGCAATCCTATCGAAAATGCTTGGAATCATTACAATGAAGCTCAAGAATTATGGAATGAGGGTAATTATGGAAATGCTATCAATCATTATGTAATAGCTATTGAGAAAGTAAAAGATGCACTATTACCATAATTAGTAAAAACATAAAACAATAAAAATTTCAATTTTTTTTTTTTTTTTTTTAATTTTTTCCATTTTAAACTCTTATTTAATAATGATAATAGAAGAAATTATATTATTTTAAACACTTTTAAAGATATTTTTATGCCTTTTATTGAAATTAAGTTTAATGATATTGTTTTCGATCCGAAGGTTCAAACATATTGTGTTAATCCGAACTTTAAATGCCCAAATTATCATCATAATTGGTCTTGTCCCCCAGTGGCGCCCTATTTAGAAGAAGAAATCTCATGCTTTCAAAAATTTTTTCTAACATACTTTCAATTTGATTTAAAATCCTATATAAGAGAAACTCGATCAAAACACCCCAATTGGAGTGAAGAGAGAATAAGAAACAGAGTATTTTCCAAAGAAATCACACGAAAAGGGCTTGATATAGAAATAAATCAATTTTTAGAAATGAGTCAAGAACCTTTCCAAGAAAAAATAATTTTGGTTGGAGGTCACTGTCAAATTTGTCATGATCGGCGAGATGGGGATTGTACATATGATAGTGGAGAACCATGTCGTTATCCGGATGAAATGAGATATTCGATGGAGGCGGTAGGGATTAATGTGGATAAAACGGTAAAATCCTTAAATTTTAAGTTAGAATGGCCTCCAAAACGTTGGATATATCGATTTGGATTAATTTGTTTTAGAAAATAAAAACAAAACGAAAATTTTATTTGGGGTGTCCTAAAGAGCAAATTTTTAGACAAATTGAGCAGTAGTTATCATCTATTAATCTTTCTATACATTCTGAGCGATCTATGCGCGATATTACTCCAGAACCTTTGACTTTTTCAACAGGTTCTTCCAATGCAGCTTTACAACTCTTAACGCAAGCCTCACAATTACTACAGAACTCTTCCAATTCACTAAAGTCTCTTTTTTTTCTATTCAGTGGAATATCAGCGTCAGTTGTTATTATTCCAATACGTTGTCTTGGACCAAATTCAGGGGTAATAAGCAATCCAAGTTTTCCTATTATTCCAATATTTGCAACCACAGCGTGGTAAGGAAATAATAATTTTCCACCGAAAGGATGGTGTGCTTCAGCCTTATAGCCTTGTTCTTGTAAGTATTTGGTTAATTCGATAACTGCATCCCCTAATTCTTTATAGACTCTAAAGGCTTCCATAGCACAAAAATAACTCGGGGCAGTCTTAATTTTTTCCCAGTCTAGCTCCATACAAAGAACAATGGCATTTTTTCCATAGATGGTGAGGTTTTTAAAGATGTAGTTTTCATTAACTGGTGTGTAGCCAATAAGGTCTGCACCTAATTCTTTAGCTTTACTTTCAAATCTTTCCCAAAATTCTGGCGTTGTTTCTGTTTTAGTTTTGTTTTTATTTCCATATTTTGTTTTAAATGCTTTATCAAATCCTATAATCGTCTTTCTCATATATTTACTAAATAGTTTTAGATCTTCTGGTGGAATATCTCCTTTTAATATCATCTGAAAGAGTTTTTTAGGAATTATAAACTCACAGCCATCGTTGTGACCAATATAAGTAGGTTCAATTTTTTCACTTTGCAATTTATTAACACCTTCCTTAAATATATAAGAACATATGTAAAATATTAAAAATATTTTGCAAAATCTCACCTTAAAAAAGCTTTAAAGGTAATTAATTTTTAAAAAAGAATATAGATAAAAAGTAAATAATTCTATCATAGGTGCATAATAAAGTCTTTCTACAAAACAAGAACACAAATTATAAATTTAGACAAAGTTAATTTTAGGATATATGACACTTAAATTAAATCTTAAGAATGGCACGATTGAAACAACTATGCTTGGTCCTTTATGGGCTCGAGCAACTTACAGTGAAAAATACCCAGATTTGCTTAATGACCCTAAAGCATCTCAAATTATTAAAAAGCTTGATTATGATTTCTCTGAAGTTCAAGAATTTTTAGATGAATGGCGAGGACTTGGGCTTTTAGTTAGAGCCAGGAGTTTTGATAATGCTCTAAAAAAGTATATGGAGAAAAATCCGAATACCACTGTAGTTAATATTGGAGCCGGATTAGATACAACCTTTTACCGTGTTGATAATGGTAAGA
>JAHQWG010000051.1 GCA_029856045.1 Promethearchaeia archaeon
ATCTATAGCATCCTTTATAAATTGATGGGCAGGAAGAAAACGATGATTTTCTGCAATCATGAATTTCACGTTTGCTTTTTTAGTTGCTGCTATCATTTCATCGCATTCTTCAAGCGTCGTTGCCATCGGTTTTTCGCAAATTACGTGTTTCCCTGATTCAGCTGCAGCAACAACCATATCTTTATGAAGATAATGAGGGACCATGATGAGTACAGCATCAATATCGCTCTTAAAAAAATTATCTAAACTTAAATAAGTCTCTAGTTTAGAATATTTGGCAACCCTGTTTAGTTTTTTCTCGTCGATATCATATGCAGAAACGAACTTTATTTTCGGATTATTTTTGGAGCCAAGCTTATGAAAACGCCATACTGCCCCCGTCCCAATTATACCAAATTTAATAAAATCCATAAAATCATACCTCTAACATTTTATAATTTCGTGAATGAATTTCTTAAGTTTTTGCACGAATATTAGAAATAAATAAATATTATTCTCATTTTTTATTCGACTTTATTTAACAAAAATGTTTTTATCTAAACTTGAAAGCCTTTCACAACCAGATTTGGTAATCCTATAGCAATCTTCTACCCCAATCAAACCCTGATTTTTAAAATTTTGCCAAATTTCAATATCAAGAACCATATTCTCTTCAAACGGAATATCAAGGGTCTTCATTGGACTGAACAAATGAGTTTCCTCACATTCTAATCCAATGCTATGACCTGTAATGAAACAACTTCCTCGCCTTGCAAGAGATTTATGATACTTTTTAGCATTGTTGTATAATTCTTTCATGTTTAAGCCAGGTTTAATGTTCTCTACGCAATATTCTTGTACCATAATTATTCGATCCATAACTTCTTCAGCACTATCTGGTATTTGTCCTATCACGAGTTCCCTACTAACATCTGATACATATCCTTTCCAAATGGTTCCAATATCAAATCTATTAAGATCTCCGGATTTCAGGGTGGTTCCTATTCCTGGTGCTTCGGGATCAGAGGGTCCCAAGTTCATTGTAAGGTGATCCCATCCTTCTGCACCCTCATCAATTATAGTTCTTCTAGCTATTTGTAATAATTCATTATCGGTTATTCCTTCATGAGCCGCATCAATCATGGCTTTTATTGCCTTTTCAGAAATTTCCGTAGACTTTCTTATGCGTTTCACTTCCTCTTCTGATTTAATTAACCGCATGTCCAAAAAAGCTTGATCACCATTAACAAAGGTCGCATTCGGAAATTTATTTCTTAAATATTCAGATTGATAAGAGGGCATTAGAGATTCATATCCTATATTTTTTTCTGATAACCCCCATTTTTCAATTCTATCTGATACTTCTACCATTGCTGCTTTAGGAGACCCAATTCCACTTACATCCTTAACCCAAGAAAATTTATCTACACTACTGTACATAATCCAAGTTATTAAACTTTCTTCCCCATCCCTCCTTACTAAAGATAAACTTGGATATTGATTATATAAGACATATAAAATAGGATTGGGAGCCACATGTAACGTTGGTAAGCCAGTTGTATAAAATACATTTACCGGAATAGAAGCAATCAACACATCAATATCATATTTTTCCAAACTATTGCGCGCTTTTTCTTTACTAAAACCAATTGGTTCCATTTTATTTCAAATCATTAATTATTAATTTAGTTGTAATTTTCAAAATCTTTTTCAATTAAATAAAAAAAATAAATAACAGCTTAAAATTTCTAATCTATATCCATAAATATCTCTAATTTTTGTAGACTTCCCATATCTCCTTTGGTTTTAAGTTTTCCCTCCATAAATGCCTCCATTGGATCTTCTTCTCCAGTAGAAATACCAATAAAGACATCTGAGTTAACTTCCAAACCCATTTCCGCATTTTCGTCAGAGCCATCCTCTAATCTTGCTGTTTTATTCTCAATAATCATTTTTAGTTTGTAATCAATATCTGGAAAGTCGAATTGCATTGTTTTATTAAATCCTTCAAATTCATCTGCAATTTCTGGATCGTCTAATAATTTGACCCATCTATTTAGAGCATCCTTAATTTCTTCAGCAGTAGCCATTAAATACACCTTTCAATTACTTTATTAATTATCTATTTTCCTTTTTTTATTAAAGCTTTTATTTTTAATTAAGAAATGTTTTGTTTTTGTAATTTATATAATTTTTTATATATCTTTTGTTGATTTAGCAATTTTCAAACGATATTTTCAAATTTTCTTGCATCTATTAGATTTTCCCCTATTATTTTATTGCTTCTAATTGCGCTTGCCTTTTTGATAGTAAAAACGAACTTATTAAGATAATAATCACACCGACACTCATGTAGATAATAGAAAGGAAGCTAGGAGGTGCTAACATGAATACTATAAAGTAAAATAATACTGGCGTCACTTGAATGGGAACTTGTTGAATAGGAATCATATTTGATGCCTGAGCAACTTGAAAAGCTTGCGTAATTTTCATGATTCCAATAATACTACCTACAATTAAAATTGCTACGCAACAAAGAAATAAAATAAATTCTCCTAAACTAGAAGTTCCTCCGAAGATATGAGCGATGACGCCCATCAATGGTGCAATCCAGAAGTTCGTGAGTGAAAATTGGAATCCTGAAGAAATTGCTAATAAAATCCCTTTAAACTTTTTACTTTTTCTTTGAAGAATTTCACATAAAACAGATCCTAAAAATAAAGTTACAGTAAAAATAGCCATTCTAAAAACAAGACCTATTTCTAATAAATCTATATTAGTGATATCAATTGACAATTCACTAATACCGAGTAAGAAAATCGCAATTATCATTAATAATATTCCTGTTATTTCTTCTTTTTTTAAGGTTTCACTAACAATTTTGACAGATCCGATAGCAAGAAAAATTAAACCAAAAGCCATTAATCCCGGAATTAAAGCTGGACCAATATATACCTGAGCTAACATGAAAAATATTGATCCTATTGCTAGTTCCATCAATAAACCCGTTATCCAAAGCGGTTTTTTCACTAAATTACGGAAAAATTTCTCCTCCTCTGCAACAACTTCATTAACTACTTTTTTCTGGAAAACTAACCCGATATTATTCACGCATCCCGAAGTAATTGCTAGGAAGACCCCAAGCCAATATAAAGAAGCATCCATTTCTTTCAGCTCATCTATTTTCTCTTTTTTATAAAATATATAATCACTAATTGATTTAATCAGTTAATAAATCTTTTCTCGAAAAAGTTGTGTATTATATTTATTTAGACCGTCATGCCACCATCAATAGACAAGCTTATTCCGGTGCAAAATTCATTGAGAGCGAGAAATAGCACACCTTCTGCAATTTCTTCGGGTGATCCTAACCTTCCCAAAAGTTGGCGTGCAATAAATTGACGTCTTGCTTCCTCAGGGTGTTCAAATTTTGCTAATCGTTTAGCTAGAGAAGGTGTATCAGTTGTACCTGGGCAAATACAGTTTACTCTTATTCGATCTTCGATATAATCAATAGCCATGGCTCTCGTCATAGATAACACTGCACCTTTAGATGCAGTATACGCAGCTCTTTCCTTAACTCCTTTAAATGCAACAGATGATGCATTATTTATTATTGTTCCTTTAGTTTTTTTCAAATAAGGAATAGAATATTTTGATACTAAATAAACCCCCCGTACATTTACAGCCATTGTTCTGTCCCAATCCTTGGTAGAAATATTATCTATTCTTCCTGGGAGAACAACACCCGCATTATTAAAAAGAATATCAATTTTTCCATATTTTTCAATCGTTTTCTCAATAATTCTTTTAGTATCTTCTTCTTTCGAAATATCACCTTGGACGAATATAGCATCACCACCTGAGCTTTTAATGGCATTTACAACTTTTAATGCAGATTCAGATATTGAGTTGCAACAAACTTTAGATCCTTCCTTAGCAAATAGAATAGCTGTTGCCTCTCCAATACCAGCTCCGGCTCCAGTGATGACAGATACTTTTCCTTCTAATTTCATTTTTTTTCCCTCTTATTGTTAAACATGGATTAATTATAACATAATAATTTTTCGCGCTTCAGAAGGATCAGCTGCATCACGGCCCATTTCTTTACAAATTCTCACCATTCGACCTACTAATTCCGCATTATTTTTTGCGGGAACTTCTTGCCTTATGAAAGGATAATCTTCAGTTCCAACACGAACATTGCCACCATGTGCAATAGCTAAGGTAGCGATTTTTGTTTGTTTTTCTCCCATAACACTAATAGTATGTAAGCAATTTTCTGGCATATATTTTATCCGATGCAAATATTCATCAGCTGTGGGAGGAGACCATGTGCCACCAGGCCAGTTAAAAAATAATGTTAAGACATGAGGACTTTCAATCAAACCTTTCTTTATTAAATAGTTCAAATTCCAATATGATCCCGTGTGCCATACCTCCCACTCAGGTTTAATGTTAAACTCTCTACATTTTATACAATATTCTTCCAATTCTTCTAGAGAGTGAATTCGATTTAAGTTCAATTGGGTAAAATGTTCATCATGGTGATTCAAGATAATAGAAAGCATATCTGGTCTTGCTTCAAAATCTCCTTTTCTATCAGGGATAATATCACTAGACATACCTCCTTGAATTATTACATCACATTTTTCTCTAATCTTATTAACAATTTCAACCTCTTCTCCTCTAGGAAGATGTACATGAGCTATAGCTGCACCTGCCTCATAGCATTCTACTACATCTTTGATTAACGCATCAGTTGTTTCAGCCCAATTTTTAACGTTTGGATAAATCCAAGAATTTGCAGTTGTTGCAGTTATAATTGTTTTTTCATATCCTTTCATTATATTCTCACCCAATTTTTTGATTTTTGAATTTTTTAATTAATTTTAGTGTTCTAGCTATATTTTCTTCTATTTTTCCCCAATTTTCAGATTCAATATACTCTTTCGTTATTAATTTTGATCCAATACCAAGTGCAATAACTCCTGCATCAAACCATGCATTAATATTTTCTTCGGTTATATTAACTCCTCCAGTTGGCATTAATTTTACCCAAGGCATTGGTGCTAATATGGCTTTAGCAAATTTTGGGCCACCTAATTCACCAGCTGGAAAAATTTTTATTATTTCACATCCCAACTCCTCTGCTTTTGATATTTCAGAAGGTGTTCCGCAACCCGGACAATAGGGAATTCTTCTTCTATTACATAGTTTGGCGATAGATGGATTTAATAATGGACCTACTACAAAGCTGGCTCCGTTATTAATATAAAGAGCAGCAGTATAAGGGTCAATAACCGATCCAACTCCAAAAATTAACTGTGGTTTTTCTTTTTCAAAATATTTAACAAGTTTAGTGAAAACATCATAAGCAAAATCACCTCTATTTGTAAATTCAACAATTTTCCCACCACCTTTTGCAATACACTCGACAATTTTTCGAGCAATGTCAAAATTATTATTATAAAAAACTGGTATAAGACCTTGCTCAAGAATTGTGTTATATACTTCCAAACTTGAAAATCTTGCCAAAATTAATCACCTTTTTTAATTAATTATCTAGAAACACGCCCAGAAGTGTCTCCTCCCATCAATTTAAGAACTTCATCGATAGACACTAAATTAAAATCTCCATATATTGTATGTTTTAAACATGACGCTGATACTGCAAAATTTAATATTTTTTGGTAATCATCTTTATACCTTAGAAATCCAAAGATTATACCTGCAGCGAAGGAATCGCCTCCACCAACTCGGTCTACTATTTGAGTTATATCATAATTTGGTCCAATATATAATTTGTCTCCATTAAAAAGAACACCTGACCAAGTATTATGACTCGCAGATATTGAACCTCGCAAAGTTATAGCAATATTTTTTAAATTTGGAAATTTTTTCATCAATTGTTCTCCTACAAATTTATATTTTTGTGCATTTATTTTCCCAGAGGATATGTCAGTTTCTGGTGCTTTAATGCTAAAGACTTTATCTGCATCCTCTTCATTCCCAATTGCAAGATCGCAGTAATTAACAAGTTCTGACATAATATCAGATGGTTTTTTTCCATATTTCCATAATTTACTTCTATAATTTAAATCACAAGAAATAAAAACTCCTTTATTTTTTGCTACTTTTACTGCTTCGAGACAAATATCTGCTAAATCTTGTGAAATTGCTGGAGTAATCCCTGTCCAATGAAACCAATTTATTTCTTCAAAAATTTTATCCCATTCAAACATACCAATTTTAGCAGTTGAAATAGATGAATTTGCTCGATCATAAATTACCTTACTTCCTCGGGTTGAGGCTCCTTTCTCAAGATAATATATACCAAGCCGATCTCCACCCCTTATAATTTTATTAGTTTTAACACCATACTGACGTAAAAATTGAATACATGCATCTCCAATTTCATTTTGGGGCAATCTTGTCACATAATATACGGGGATGCCAAAATTCGCCAATGATACAGCTACATTAGCCTCTCCTCCTCCATAAATTACTTCAAATGTTCTAGCTTGTATAAAACGCAAATAACTTGGAGGTGAAAGTCTAAGCATTATTTCTCCAAAAGTAACAACTTTTTCACTCACATTAATTCTCTCTTTGATGGGTTGATCTTTAAATTAATGGGTTTTTTAAATTTCTTTAATATATTTTAATGATATTTTGAAATATTAAATCCTTTTATTTAAATTTTTAATAAAAGATAAAGAAAGTAATGAAAGTAAAAATTTTCTTATTTTATCTTCCTTAAATCCTTTTTATAAATAATATTTGAATCTAAAAAGAACACGGAAAAAGAATTTAATTATTTTTAGATTATATTTTATTGAGTTAAAATTGATTTGTGAAAATTGCGGGATTTGCTGCTATAAAACTGAAATGTTAATAACAGATGATGATATTAAAACAATTCTTACTAATTACAATGCACCTTTAAAAGTCGATGTTTTTACGTTTAAAAATGAAGATGGGTACTGGCAATTAAAAAATGTGAATAAACATTGCTACTTTTTTGATGAAAAAACCAAATTGTGCAGTATTTATGAGTTTAGACCCGAGGGATGTCGGTATTATCCTTTGATTTATCTTGAAGATATAAATATATGCTCGCTTGATACAGATTGCCCAAGGCGCAATGAATTTTATCTGGATTGGAAACAACGTGAGGAAGCATCTGAAAAATTATTATATTACTTAAAAAAATATAATTTTATCGAATGAAATAAAATAAAAAAATTTTTTTAAAAGAAATTTTTATATTTAATTACTCCAGAATTGGTGAAACATTGATGTTAAAAAATATTACAAAGCAGAAAATTTTCTTTCTGATTTTAGGTATAATTTTTTTCCTTTATGGTAGTTTTGTAACACTAGACTGGACTCTTTTCTTTTTCGATATAGCCCCAGTGGTACAACCAGAGATTCCTTATACGCGCATTGCTAAAGTTTCTTCTGCATTTTTATGTGCCACTTTAGCGTGGATTACAGGGATTGATGGTTTTAATAAAAGTGATACAAAAAAAATTCGAATTGTTTTTATTTCAATTGCAGTGGGAGAAATAATCTTCTTACTTGACATATATATTATGGGTGTAATAATATTTGCATTAACTCAAATTTTACTCATATGGCGGAATGGACAGGGCTTTCGAAATTACAATCAAACAGAGACCTTGAAAGATCGTTTAAGATGGGGGATTCTCTTGGCTGCTATAATTTCTCTTATCACCATTTTAATATTCATTTTTATAATTTACCCTAATTTAGTGGGAAGTGATCTATTTGTAGTTATTATAATTTACGCTATTTTAGTTTCAATATCTTTATGGACAGGTTGGATGACATTTCGAATAGGATTTTTTTCAAAGAAAAATGCCTTGATGATTTCAATCGGAATGATTTGTTTTTATATTGCTGATTTTCTCGTAGGATTAAATATATCTCTAGATCCTGGAACATTAAGAATTATTACGCATTATTTTACATGGGTTTTTTATGAACCTGCACTTTTACTTTTAGCGTTAAGCGGGTATCGATGGAAAGAAAAATAAAAGCAGAATAATGATTTAATATTTGAGATTATACCGAATGGATATATGTATAAATTCGATTAAATTTTAAAAAATTTTTACAATAATACTATAAAAGTAAAAAATAAAAGGAAAATGTGGCTCTGCAGCGCATGTCTTCTAGGAATAAAATGTGCTTGGGATAGTAAGGATAAGAAAAATGAAGCTGCTATTCATCTATTAAAAATAGAATTTTATCAAATAAGAAAAAAAAATATTGTGCATTTCTTTCCCATCAGATAATGTTTAAAGCAAAAATAAATACCTTCTGTTTATAAGTAAAAATGTTATTTTAATTCGATGAAAAAAAAGATTTAAATACAACATATATATTTAAGTTTTACATACATTCATATAATTTAACATAAATGTGAAGTAAAGGAATCTAATATAATTAGGTGTAAAAAACATTAAAAATTTAGAAAAGAAATATATAATCTTAGGATTTTTCTTCCTATTTTGCATAAGCAATTTTATGCAATTTAATCAAATTGAAATTAATTTCATTGAAGCTGATATTAAAGAAGAAATTTTACCAAAACTGAGTGATCAAAATATCAATATAACCACACCGGAAAATAAAACCTACACAGAACCGATGAGTGGCTATTATTTAGCGACATTTGGGTTTGAACATGATATTGATGGAAATGTACCTTTTGGTTGGGCTGATACTTCAGATGCTGTGTGCGGTGCTAACGTTATTTCTGGGCTTGATGGATATAAGAAGGTTTTGGAGTGTTGGGATCAATCTGGGACTGGATGGTCAAATATACGTAATGATTTTACTCCGCAGGCAAATGGGACAGTTGAATGGTGGTGGCGTCAATCAAAATCTGGTGTTGCAGGACATATAAAAATTGGGGGTGGTCCAACTTTAAGATGGGCAATCACTGATCAATTACAGTATTATGATTCTGGGGGATTCCATAATGTTAAATCAGTAAGTCCAGACCAATGGTACCATCATAAAATTGTTTTTAATTGTGATTTTGATACTTATGATTGGTATATTGATGGTGTTTTAGAAGCAGATGATTCAGAATTTGAAAATAGCAGATCAACTCTTGATTATTTTAGATTTTATACATGGACAACTCATCAAGATTACTCTTTTTATTTCGACGCTGTAAGTTATTCTTGGGATCCCAATTATAATATTGGAGAAAATACTCAAGAAGGTTTATTGCTTAACTTTGAAACTAATGAAACCTTAAGCTGGATGGGATATTCATTAGATGAACTGAATAACAAAACAATTTTTGGTAATACAACTATTCCGGTACCATATGATGGATCACATTCGATTCAAGTGTTTGGAAACGACTCATTTGGAACTATGTATCAATCTGATGTAAGATATTTTTCTGTGGATTTTAATCCTCCCGAAATTACAATAAATTCACCGAATCAAAACGGATCTTGTGGAATAACGGCTCCAAATTTTGATATTTCCATAATTGAACCAAATTTAAACAGTACTTGGTATTCAATAGATGATGGAATAACAAATACTACATTTAGTGGATTATCAGGGACAATTAATCAAACAGAATGGGATAAGAAGGGAGAGGGTTTAGTGACCATTTTGTTCTATGCAGATGATACTTTAGGCCATATAGGATCTGCTAACGTTACTATCTTAAAAGATACTATTTCGCCAATTTCATCGATATCATTTATACCACATGAAGGAAATAATGTAGTGAATAAATCAACAACTTTTAAAATTACCACCGATGATGGTTTGGGCTCTGGAGTTTCTTTGATAAGGTATAAAATCAATGATTCTGATTGGATTGAATATAATGCCCCTTTTGCCTTATCTACATATAATGTTGGTGATTATAATATATCGTATCAAGCAATCGATGCGGCAGGTAATGCTGAAGAAATAAAATCAATTTTAGTGAAATTAGTGGAAATAGATAGTTTCAATGAAGAACTTCTTTTCATAATCATAATTATTGGATCAATTGCAGGATTAATTTTTAGCACATTAATGTTTTTAAAAGCTAAAAGCAAACCAAAAAAAGGACAAATAACTCCAGAAATACCTCGAGAGAGAGTACCCCCTGAAAAAACATTCCATGAAGTTCAAAAAACAGATATTATGCCTTCTTTTTGTCCTATGTGTGGAGAAAAAATAATGGGCGAAGAAAAATTTTGTAGTCATTGCGGGGCTGGTCTTGAGGATTAAAAAAAAATATTTTTTTATTCTTTCTCTTAAATTCTATAAAAAAACAATAAAAATAAGAAATATAAAAATTAAATTTTTCCTAAAAATTAAGAATCTAATTGCTTTTGGAGATCGATATAAATCGGAATTTCTTTCCCTTTCTCTTCTACAACTACTTTTAATAGTCCATCCTCAATGGTTGTACTAATTGGAAGAATAGGGGTTCTCTTCTCTTCAGATTTCGTTCCCGTTGTGAGCATTCCCTTATTAGCTAAACATGTATGCTCTTCATCATAAAGGTAACATTTTGAACAACAGAATCCAACAGGCATATGTCCTACAATTGAACATTTATCGTAGTTATCACAATTACAATTATTACACATTTTTTTTACTCCTCTTTCAATTATGATGAATTTCTATGATTTTTTCTGTTCCTTTAGTATTTAATTCCCTACTCAAGATTGACTATTTAAGACTCTAAAATATCTTGAAATTGATCTATTGTTTGTTCGATTCCTCTTGAACATTTCGAAGGAAGTGTTGCATCGTAATAAACACATAAGTTGCAACAAAATCCATAAGGTTGGTAACCGACTACGGAACACTTTTCTTGATTTTCACAATAACAATTATTACACATTTTTACATCATTTTCAAAATTTTTTTTATTGCGATATTAAATCGCAATTTTTCACTAATGATATATTACGATAAATGAGTATTTAAATGTGATCATTTTCCACAATTTCTTTAAATAGAGATTTCATTTTCCTACTTTTTGTCACTTCTTATTATTATCTAAGATCAAAATAAAATATTTCGTATTTATATCTAAATTTAATATTCTGGATCACAAACTTTTAAGAATTCTGATTAATAAATTAATCATTTCTTGTTAAATTAAGAGATCTTCATAATAAAATGATCGAAATAGATCAAATATTAAACATGAATTAAAATAAATCATAATAAAAATGGAAATTGGCTGTAAGACAATATAAAATTTAATGAAAAAATTATAAGGAAATTAAATAAGAGAGAAATGAATACGCAATAAATGGAATATTAATTTTGCAATTCCCTCTATCGGTGATCAAATTTAAAATTTCTCCTTAGTATAATAGTCTTTAATGAAGTAATTGTGAATAAAGTAGAAAATAAATATCAATTAATATGAAAAAAAGTTAAAAAATCGAGATTTTAATAAATTTTTTTTAATAACCAAGCCATATTTTTCCCTAAATTCTCAAAAGTTCTTATACCTTCTTCATCATCTTCTACTTCTCCCGGTTCTAATCCGAAACCCATGTTCCAATAGCTTGAACCAGGTATTATCATTTGGTTTATTAAAAAGAAGTAATTAATAGCGCTCATAACAGTTGTAGCACCTGCTCTTCTTACGGCAATAACAGCTGCACCTACTTTTCTTTTAAACATATCACCGTTTACCTTAGATACTAGTCCTGCTCTGTCAATCAAAGCTTTTACAGTAGTTGATACATTACTAAAAAATGTTGGAGACCCTATAATAATTCCATCTGCATCAAGCATCTTAGCAATATATTCGTTCATTTTATCGTCCTTAATACTGCACTTTTTATTTTGATTTTCTTTGCAAAGATAACACTCTCTACATTGGCTCAATTTCTCCATACCAATCCAAATCAATTCACATTTAATTTGTTCTTGTTCGAGCTCGTTCATTACCATTCGAAGGCAGTGATACGTGTTTCCCTTTTCTCGAGGACTTCCATTAAACAATACTACCTTTATTGGCTTTTCCATATAATCACCTTTTTCAATTACTTTATTCTATCATCGATAATTAAATTATATTTCGGTTTAAATTTTAAGACAAATTTATTTTATAATTTAAAAAAAGAATATTTTAATAATAAATAATATCAAATCTTATTCTATCTTAATATTTTGAAATCTAAATCTAAATAAAATTTATTAAAAAGGAAAATAAATATGAGAAATCTAGAAAAAAAGTTGACTATTAAACTTACGGCTGTAATCGTGATTACAATTGTCTCAATGTCTCTTTTCTCTCTGGACTTAGGAATAATTCCCCCACTTGGAAGCCTTTTATTTCCAGGTAATGGATTGTGGAAGGTACCAGGGGAAGTCCCAGCAGTAGAAACACATACAATTCCTGGTTTGTCCGCTGATGTCACTGTTATTCGAGATGAATGGGGAGTACCACATATTTATGCTTCTAATGAAACTGATATGAATTTTGCTCTTGGATATTGTCATGCACAGGATAGATTTTTCCAGATGGATTTAGCAAGGAGATCTGTCCGTGGGAGGTTATCAGAGATTATTGGTCCCTCTGCTTTAAGTATGGATAAATTTAATCTTGCAACTGGAAAAGAATATTGGGCGAATAAATCACTCCAAGCATTAATTCAAATGGATGAATCTGGAGAGATTGATATTATAGATAGGTTGTATAGTTATGTTGAAGGAGTAAATTATTATCTAGAACAACAAAGATTAAGAAATGAAAAACCATTGGAATACTATCTTTTAGGTTTCGAACCAACTAAATGGACTGCCTTGGATTCTATGATTTATTCGAAATATATGGCTGAAATGCTAACATGGCAATATAGTGATTTATATAGAGCAATAAATTTCGAAGCTTTTGGTGCTATTAATTATACTGAGATTTTCGGCTTACCTACACCTTATCAAATCCCAATTTGTCCTGATTATGGCGAGTACGATGCTCCTCCTGGTGGTTTTTGGACAGGATATACTCCAAATCCTTCGATGAGCTCTGTATATTCGAACTTTTTAACTGAAATAAAAAAAATTGATTCACAAAGAGAATTAATTGAATTACAAAATGAAAATCTAATAGGTTCAAATAATTGGGTTGTAGATGGGACACTAAGTAATACTGGGAAACCAATACTCTGCAATGATATGCATTTAGCATGGAATATGCCAGGTATTTGGTATGAGGCTCATTTAGTCTCCTCCGATACCGATTTGAATATTTACTGTTTCACTCTGGCCGGTGTAAATGTACCCATTGTAGGACATAACGAACATGTTGCATGGGGATTTACGAATGTTGCGTATGATGTTATGGACTGGTATTATTATAATTCAATCGATGAAGATCATTATATTTACGACGGTACATCGACTGCTTATACAACAAGAAGTTATTCCATCAACGTTAAAGGGCAAGATCCAGAAGAATTTACAGTTAAAGAAACAGTCCATGGACCTGTTTTAAATGATTTCCTTGGTAGTAGTATTACAGAAGCTTTTGGAGATGTTGTATTAGCGCCTAGATGGACTTCAAATAATGTGACTCTTGAGTTTTTAGCTCTTTATGGTTTTAGTCATGCACATAATAGAACTGAATTTGATGAAGCATCAGAATATTTTCATAATCCTGCTCAAAATATGGTCTACGCGGATGTTGATGGCCACATAGCGATCCGTCCAACAGGTTTAGTTCCTATTAGAGTAGGAAATGGAACCTTCCCTTACAATGGTTCCGCGGGTGAGGGAGAATGGACTGGGTATATTCCATTCGAAAAATTACCGAATACATTAGACCCTTCTCAGCATTATTTAGCAAGTGCAAATCAAATAGCTACTGGTCCTGATTATATTGAATATTTCTTGCAAAATTCATATTCTGATGGTTACAGAGCCAGAAGAATTAACGAATTGCTAAGTAAAGCTCCTGATGGGACTGTTAGTGTAGAGAAAATGATTGAAATTCAAATGGATTTTAATTCAAGCTCTGCTCAAGCATTTACTCCTTATCTAATAAATGCAATTGAGACTAAATATGGTTCTAATCCATCTGACACTCAAATTAATGGGGTTCTAACGATTTTAAAAGATTGGAAATATGTTATGGATAAAGATTTGGCTGCACCCACCATTTATAGAAAATGGAGAGACTATTTCGATGATTATACTTTTGATGATGAAATTGAAGCATATAAAGCTGCCAGTGGACCAGGTTTAAATATCTTAGAGTATTTAATGAGAGAAGTTCCAAATTCTCATTGGTTTGATGATATAAGCACATCAGCTGTTGAAAAACGGGATGATATCATTCTAACTGCCTTAGATGACACAATTGACTGGCTCGAAAACTTCTATGATTCAAGCGATCCTACATCATGGAGGTGGGGAGATATCCATACAGTTTACTATGGTCATTTAACTGGATTAGAAGCGTTAAGTGTAGGTCCTTTTGAATGGTCTGGAAGTGGACACTGTATAACTCCCTCTGGAGTAAACATTAGAACTGGAGTTGGAAGAGCAAGAGGTGGATCATCAGAGAGATTAATTGTGGACTTCAGTAATTTAAATAATACAATTAGTGTAATTCCATCGGGACAAAGTGGTCATTCTAATAGTAAACATTATTCGGATCAAGTGGAGAATTTGTTTCTTCTTGGAAAGTATCACGTACAATATTTTACAAACACTCCCACTAACTTTCCAACGAGTTCTATAGAATCAAGAATATATTTTACAGCAGGAGGTGCTTAAATTTGGAAATAATTGAAAAAGAAAAATACTTTTTATTAAGTATCTTAGTTGGTGCAGTTCTTGCTGGAATTTTAAGCTTAATTCCATTGTGGCACTTGGTTCTTATTGCTGGAATAGTAGCTGGATTATTGAATCGAACAATGAAGAAGGGAACTTTAAGCGGTGCTGCAGGTGTATGTGTTTGTTGGCTAATAATTATGATCTACGGCATGGTAGTAATTAATGCTTACACGTTGATGGATCAATTTGGAGCGCTTCTTATTGGACCCGGGTTTGGCTGGTTGATTTTTATTATTATTTTGCTGGTTGGAACTTTGTTTGGTGCATTAGGTGGGGCAATTGGAAGTGCAGTGATGATTATAATAAAAGGATATGAAACGTCTGAAAGTTCTTAAAAAAAACTACTGAAGTCGAAATAAATATAACATAAAAATATAAAATTTCACTCTCTTTTTTTTATTTCTGTTTCTTATTTAAAATTAATCATATCAGAAATCAAGCTAAATTAATATAATAATTATTGACTTATTATGAAAAAAAACAATAAGGAACTTGATTTTGTCAAGGGAATATTAACAGATATAGATGGAACACTATATTTTAAAGGAGCCCCAATTCCAGGAGCAATAGAAACCGTCTCCAGACTTCGTGATGCTGGCATTAAACTTATTTTTTTAACGAATACAGACAGTAAATCACCACGAACAGTAATAAAAACCCTTCAAGAATATGGGTTTAATATTAAAGATGAAGAAGTTTTTACGCCCATTATTGCTTTAAAGGAATTTTTGTCAAATTTTCCCAATAAAAAATCTTATTTGGTGACTACAAAAGAAGTTGAAATGGAATTTCATGATATTACTCAGGTTAAAGGGTCTGAAAAAGCTGATTTTGTTATCATAAGTGATTTTCATGATGATTGGAGTGTTGATCGGCTCAATGAAGCATTTAAATATGTATTAAAGGGTGCAAAACTTCTGGGAACACAGGGAAATCGATATTATCTTGATCGTAATGGTGAGCCGGTTATTGATACAGGTTCTTTCGTGCAAATGATCGCCAATGCAACCAATGTTACTCCAAGAATATTTGGGAAACCCTCGGCAGACTATTTCAATAATGCTTTAAAAAAAATTAATCTTACTGCAAATAAAACTATTGTCATTGGTGATGACCTTGAATCTGATATCCAAGGAGCAAACAATGCTGGTATTAAAGGTGTGTTAGTAAAAACTGGGAAAAGCCAATCTATAACACCCTCAGAAATGTTAATAAAACCCTATAAGATCATTAATTCCTTTAGTTCTATTTTAGAATTTCTTTGAAATTTATCTATCTCTCTTTTTATCAGATTATATTATATGTTATTGATTGAAAAATCAAATTCTAAAATTTTATTTTTCCTTCCTTTATTTTTTGATATACAGAATTGTTGAGTGTCATATATTGCTTCTTCTTTGAATCCCAGAAAAAAAGTGGATCTTTAATTATTTCAATATTATATGCTTCTTTTCGGAGATCTGTTTTTTTTATTTTTTCTGGTCCAGTAGTTTCAAGTTCATCACAAAACCTAAAAAATCTGGGGATAGAATAACTTGGTAATACTTCGACAACGAATCGAGAAAATTCATCAATTTCAAAATTAATTGACTGATTTAATTTGATAGCTGCCATGCCTGCCTTCCCTTCCATATTAGAAATTCCTACACCATAAACTGCAGACATATATATTGCTTTATAGGAGTTTAAAATTGCTTCAATCTCTAAAGTGGAAACATTTTCCCCTTTCCATCGAAATGCGTCTCCAAATCTATCAGCGAAAGATACCCAGAGATCTTCATGCAGCTTTAACATATCACTTGTATTGAAATACTTATCATTCTTTTTAAAAACGTTATGTAATATTCTCTTTTGAGTTTTTTCTATATCTTTGTATCCTGTAAAAAATGTTTTTTTATCTATTTTAATCAGAGCCATTCCAATATCTCCAAGTTTGCATTTTACACAAAAACCCCTTTCATTTTTATAGAGTTCGCCTGTTTCTGGGTTAACTTTCGCTA
>JAHQWG010000047.1 GCA_029856045.1 Promethearchaeia archaeon
GGTTGGTGAATGGTTAAATACCAAAAAGATTAATGATGAAAATGCAATAAAACCTTGCCATAGACTTGGATGGTGCCCTTATGGCCCCCTAGTCGAAGAATTCAAATTGAGAGATGAAAATGAGAGAAATAAATTTTCTTGTAATCTTTTTGGTCATGATTGTCCTGTTTTTTATCATAAGGAAAATGAAGCAGAAGATTTTGGTCTGACAGATTATGAGAAAGAGATTGAAAATTTACTACAAAAGGGAGGATACTCTGCAGTTTTTAAAGAAGACCCTGTATCAGAGTACTGGTATGATAAAGGATATGATGAAAGTACCCAAAATAATATTCAATGGGTGCATTGTGCCTTGGATAAATTAATAGAAGAGGGAGAAATAAAAGATAAGGATATTATGAGTAAATTGCGCAAGAAAATAACGTCCACTACTACAGAAGAATTAGATCAATGGGTTTCTACTCAATAAAAAAATTAAAAAGAAAAAGTGTTTTAAATTTAGTTTTAAATTAAAATAGGTTTGGAACTACTGAAAAACCAAAAATCCACAGCGAAAATCCCTGTATGAAGCAGTATAACATTATTATCAAGGCTATTGGAGGCCAAGAAAGCACTTTCGATATTGCCATCAGCCCGGAAATGTAGAATTTTACAGTTAAGGCAACGATAGCTACTATTAAAACAAATAATATCCCTAACACCCAACGTGGGTCAATAAAAACAGCAATTACTTCCACAAGTTGATCTGGAACAGATATTGCAATGAAAAATGTTATTATGCCACCAACGATTAAGCCAATTATGCCAGCCCAAGGTAAATCATTTATTGGTTTTAGAAAGCAAATTAAGCCAATTACAATTAAGCTTATTGAAGTAAAGATATTAGCTCCTGCATTAGGGCCATATAATTCCTCATATTTGAAACTTGGAGGAAGATTTCGAAGCAGGCTAACTGCTCCAGAAAAAATACAAAATACTCCCACAATTATTCCTATGTACGATAAAATTCTTAAAAATTTAGTAACATTAAACTCATACTCATCTACTTTCCTTTTAGTAATGCTACGACGTCGCTTACTTTCATAGCCAAACCATGTAATTGCTATCAAACCCGCTAAGATTAACATGATTGCGCCTGATTCTGCAATCCAATCAAAAAAATCTTGAAAAATATCCCAAATTTGAAAAATCATTAAACATCACATTTTCTAAAATATTATAATTTTAAGTATTAGATGAATTTTTAATTTTAAATATTTATTGCGTCCGATTTTTGTCACAATGAAAATTTAAAAAAAGATGGTTTTTTTGATGTGGTCAAGATGGGTTTTGATTTCCTCACTTTTTTTTTCTTCATTCCATCCATATTCTTTAGCCATAATTTCAGCGACTTTTTGGGCGATGATTTTCTGTTTTTTATGATGTATTAAGATTGCCATTTCAGTTCGTCTGCAAAATATATCAATCAAATGGGGAACTTGCTCATTTCTAAGCGAATACACAATTTCTCCGGTAATAAAGGGATGTTCAGGTAAGAGGCGCTCTTTTAAGGCATTATCTTTTAGACATAATTCTATTATTTTAATGGCACCATGTCCATATTGTTGATAAAGGTGGTTTAAAATATCTTGATCTAATTTTGGACTATTATTTTCTATAAATTTTTGCCATTCAGACTTTTCTAGGCCGATAATGAATTTTTGTTTGGAGAAATTCTTCTTTCTTCTAATGCCGCTAAAAACTTTATGTTTTATAAGTTCTCTAAATAAATCTTCAGCCATTTTTCTATTAGTAGTTAATTTACCGCCAGTGATTGTAAGTAAACCATCATTGGACCAAAAAATCAAATGATCTCTTGAAAGTTCACTTTCAGATTTTCCTTTTTGCATCACTAAAGGTCGAATTCCTGCAAATGTAGAAATAATGTTTTCATATCCTAATTCTGATTGAGGAAATATATTTTTCACAGCTCTAATTACATAATCTGCATCCTCCTTAGTACAGTATGGATTATCAAGGTCTTCTTCATAATCTGTATCCGTAGTTCCTATTAAAGCGATATTTCCTCGACGCAATAAAAACATCCCGCGATTATCATCAATTGACCGAATAGGTATTGCATTATTTACTTTTATTTTATCAATAGGGTATACCAAATGAACTCCTTTTGTAGGTCTAATAACGGGTTCTGGAATATCATCTGGATAATTTTCAACGATATTATCGGTCCATATTCCAGTTGCATTTACGATTTGTTTTCCTTTTATTTCGAATTTATTATTTTTTTCAAGATCCGAGCATTTAATTCCAACAATTTTTCCGTTTTCCTTAATAAAAGATTTAAATTCAACATAGTTAAGTGCGTCAGTTCCTCTAATAATTGCTTCCTTAATAGATTCCAATACTAATCTTGCATCGTCCACAAATGTATCATAATATGAAGCGCCTCCTAAAAGACCATCCTTTTTCATAGCAGGTTCGAGCTCTATGATTTCTTCCGGTTCTAAGAATTCATGTTTTTTATAAGTTTTAAATTTAGAGAATGAATTGCTTAAAAAGTCGTAAATCCGGACACCTAAATGAACTCGAGATACACTATCTTTTCCACCCTTCCATGCAGTTGGTATTAATCGAATTGGTCTAATTAAATGAGGAAGATGAGCCATTAACCAATTTCTTTCGGTAGTTGCTTCGCGAACTAATCTAAATTCATAACTTTCCAAATATCTAATCCCACCATGTGCCATTTTAGTGCTTCTAGAAGAAGTTCCTGCAGCAAAATCTTGTTTATCGATTAAAGCAACTTTTAAGCCCCTTAGGGCAGCTTCTCTTGCAACTCCAGCTCCTGTGATGCCTCCACCGATAATAATAATATCGTAAGTTTCTTTCTGCAATTTGTCAATAAGAGCGTCTCTGTTTTTAAAATTCCATTTCTCTTCATACAATTTTTTACGTAAGGATTCTGTTATTTCCAAAATTATATCACTAATTAATTGAAATTTTCATTAATTTTATTTTATTTCATTTTAAAATCTAGATTCTCATTTTTTAAATAATCCATATAATTTTTCATAAATGCTTTCATATGTTTAAATCTCGGGGATTCTCCGGTTCTCACGAATATTGCAGTATTAATATTACCAAATAATATTGCTTCAGCTGGATCTAAATTTAGAACCAGTCCAGCTAAGGTTGCTCCGTTAAAATGATCTCCCGCACCAGTACTAAATCTTGGTGTACTTGTATAAGCTTGAGACACCCAAGAATGGTCTTTCTTACTTGTAATAGTAGCAAAATGTGATTCATGAATGATCAAATAAGAGAAATTCAAGATTTCATTAATTTTTTTACCCGCTTCAATATAACCTTCAAAATTTGGCTGATTAGGATCAATCTCATCAACTCCGTCAATTACCCTTGAAATATCAATTGCTTCTTTATCATTTAAACTAAGACATATTGGGACTTGATCTTCAAGTTCTAATAGTAAATCGATCATTTTTTTTATATCTTCATCTTTCCGTTTCCTGAGATCAGCTAAATCAATAAAAAAGATTTTTTCTCTTAGATTTGAAACAGATGGAAATATTTCAGTCTTGATTTTCATCCATATATTATTCATTTCAAGCAATAATGACCAATGCCCAAAACCATATCCATCACAAATATTAAATCTATCAATTAATTTTGGGATTTTCAATTTTTTGATAATTCTATCCCAAGAGATATCATAAATGTTGTGGAAATCGGTAATCATAACCTTACCATCATTAAATTCTAAACCTACAGTTCGTCCAGGTTCGTTTATAGATATATCTTCCACGAATTCTGGGTAGATCTTAAAGATCTCCTTAGCTTTTGGAAGACCCATAGCAGCTACTAAAAAAACTCGAAGTCCCAAATTCCATAATGCTTTTCCTGTATTTGGTGCAAAACCCCCCGCAACTTTTCGCTTCAAAACCCGCTCAATATTCGTCGAACTTCCAGCTGAATCAATAATACGCTCAGCCATCTGCGTCATTGAATTCATTAACGTCCAATTACTAACATCTTCTCGATTTGCAACTAAAGAATAGAGAGAATCTATATAACCATCAAATCCAAGAAAAATGTATTTATTTGAAGCAGATTCTTCCATGGCATCGATTTTTGATTTAACTCCATCTAATGCCTTTTGGGTCACATCATACTTGTTATGCGGAATCTCCATAATATATTCTAACTAATATTTCTTAAAATTTATTATATTTTATTTTTTGATTATTAAATTTTTTATTTTCGATAAAAAAGTAAAAATTTAAATATAGCTCAATTCAATAATCAATCGTTTTAGAATCCAATTTAATTAAAAATAATTTAAAAAAGAGGTAAAATGTGAATGATTATTATGGCAACTCAGTGGTATCCAACTAATAAGGCGAAAGAGATAATGGAACTATTTCTTAAAGCAATTAAAGGTCCATTGCCTTCTTTTATAAAGAAATGGCAGATTTTTACTTGTCCCGACAGTGAGCGTGGATTTAAGGGATATAATCTTATAATGACGGAGAAGGATAAGGGAGATGAAACCTTGATGCATATAACAAAAACGTTTCAGCCATTCTGGGATATTGAAGGGTTTTCATTGAGAATAGAAAGTTTATTGGGAGTTAAAGATGTGTTTAAAGTAATGGGTAAAACATAAAAAAAAATTTTTAAAATACTCTCATAATTCCAAATTCTTTTTTTTTTAAAATTTAAGCATTACATCTAATATTAGGGGCAGATTTTTCACATCATTATAATTATGCTCAATACAAGCTTGAATTAATCCACAATATTTTTCCGGATTTTGGGAATACATATCATAAAAATGCCCCATATATGCACCCGGGACATCATCATCTCTTTTTAATTCTAAAACTTCTTGCTCGATTGTTGATAATTTATAATTAATATATTTTCCCTTCCACAATCGCCTACTATTATGGAATAAATCGACATGGTGATATAATGTGTTATTTTGTTCATATGGGTCATCATCTTCAGAAATCATTGGATTTTCATCAAAAAAATATAAAAATCTGTCAGCTAAGACAGGAATATCAAATGATTTACCGTTATAAGATACAAAACATTTAAATTTTTTAAAAAAATGCTTTAACCTCTCAAATATTGAAATTTCATCATCTAATGTTCTTGCAAAATATTGTTTGATTTTAAATATTCTATTTTTAAAATATCCTAAACCTATGAGAAAAACACTCGATCCGTACAATCCAGTGCTTTCTATATCTAGAAATAGTAAATCTTCCAATTTAAAGCAAAATAATAAGTCAATATCTTTGATATAATAGTTTTTTTCAAGGAGTTGAAAATTTTTTTCCTTAATCATATTAATAAGTTTCATTGCGTTTTTTTGATATCCACAGTGTCCAATTAAATCAAATAGATTATTGACGCCACGTTTTTTTAGATATGATTCTGTCTTCTCCCCAATTTGATGAACAGTTTTTAAATTTCTAAGCAATCGTTTTCTAGTAGAAGAAATCTTTGAATTAAAAGGAAGTTTTTCCTCCCAAAAAATATCAAGGAAGGAACCCATTTCATTATTTTTAACTTTATGGTTTGTGAAAATCTCTGTTATTAATTTTCCTTCATATTTTTCAATGAACTCAGTAATATTTATACCGTAGAACTCCACAAATAAATAAAAAGAACTTCAGTATTTAAATATGATATCATTGTAGATTTTTAATTTTTTAATATCCATAAAAAAAAAAGAAAATTGCATACTGCATCATCTTAATTCTAATTTAATAAAATCAATATACACTACTAATATCCCTATTACTATAAATATCCCAGTTAAGAAGAAATAGATTGAAAGACTTAAGATTTCTATCACAAAAGAAATTTGATCAAATAGGAAACACAATAAAGCGAATATAAAACACAATAGTATTATTGACAATGTTAAAAACTTAGCCTTATAAACAAATTAAGCTAATATTTTTATAAAATCTTTATAAGTGATTAAGATGTTTGAAAATTTTAAAAAAAAAATTAGAATTAGACCACGATATTTGGTTTTAATTCTTAGTATTGTGGTTCTTTTGATTGGAACAACTATTGCCGGTGGAATACAGAGTAATTTTGGAAATGTCAATGTTGTGGAGGTTGATTTTCAAACTGCAGGAGATGGATCTTGGATCCATAGCACCCTTCAGGTTCCAACATATGCTTCAGGATCTAACCCTTTACCTGGTGTTGTTGTTATTCATGGTTCTTTACAGAGTAAGGAATGGCTTATGGGGTTTGGAATAGAGTTGGCACGACGTGGTTTCGTTGTACTTACAATCGATGCAAATAGTCATGGCAACTCTGAACCTGGTACCGGAAGTGGTACTGCAGCACTTGAATTTATATCTAGTCTACCTTACGTAGATAGTTCTTCTATTGGTCTTATTGGACATAGCATGGGCGGTGGAATCTCCTGGAGCGCAATCGAAGATTCAACAATCATGGTCAATTCACTCGTTCTTGTAGGTGCTGGTGTCAGATCAACAGCTAATGCAACCTATCCACACAACATGCTCGTTGCTACAGGTCAGTTCGATGAATTGTCATCTTATCCCATAGATATCTCTTCACTAGAAATTTCCTTTAATATATCTTCAATCGAGTTGAATACTTTATATGGGGATTTCAGCGATGGAACAGCACGAAAAATCATCCTCCCCAAGACAAATCATCTGTTCGTTACTATAGATCCTATTGTAATTAGTGAAACAGTTGAATGGATGAAAAATAGTTTAAAAGGAGGTGCTGAAGATGAGTATTGGCTACCGAAAGAGAATTTATTTTACCCATTCTTCATGATTGGGGGTTTAATCGCTTCTATTGGAGTATTCGTGTCAATTTTCCCACTTCTTCTAATTTTAATTAATCTTCCATTTTTCAAGGATCTTAAGAATAAAAAGAAGTTAGCTGAAGGTGAATATATTTTAAGTACCAAGTCATATTTTGGGTTAGGTTTAATCTATGGAGGTATAGGATTTGGTTTATATATTCCATTAATGGTGATTGGTCTACTTATAGGAAGTATTATAGTAATCCCTCAGAGTTATGGAACTTCAATCCTTACATACTTCTTAGGAGTAGGGCTTATATCTGCAGGAATATTTTATCTAATCCTTCATTTTCGGCCTAAAATAAGACACAATATCCAATTTAAGGAAAAACAAGGTGAATCTCATGAAGTTTCACGAGTTATCATAAAAAGTGCCTTATTATCACTATTGGTTATATTCTGGTTATATGCCTGGACTCTCTTGCTAGATGTTGTCTTAGCACTCGATTTTCGCTGTTTCCTGCCTATACTTAATGATTTGACCCCAAACCGAGCTTTAATTGCTCCAATTTACCTAATTTGTTTCATTCCATACTTTTTAGTTGAAGGTATGTGGTTGATGGGAGCCATGAGAACCAAAATTAAAAAAAAATGGATGTATACCCAATTATCTTGTAGCTTTAAAGCAATATTTTTCAAATGTTTGTTTTATGCCGTTCTCATTGCTATTCAAATTGGTGTGGGATATATCGCTGGCATTGTTGTCTTACCTGGTATGATTGGTTATGTCTTCCTATTCTTCTACATGTTCACCCCAATGTTTGCTATTGCAGTAATTATTACCGTGTGGAGCTATCATATCAGTTCCCGCTATTACGTGGGCGCATTTCTCAATGCATTCCTATTTAGCTGGATTTTAGCATCAATCCTATCAACTTCGATCTGAGAATCTAGATAAATAATATGATTAAGTGCTTGATATTACTAATCAAATCTTTTTTTTTAAATAAATTAATGAGTATTTAAAAGTAGAAGTGCGAAATATTTAATAAATTACAATTTCGCTTTAATTTCCTCTAATTTCCCTTGAAAATGTTCTATTTGATCTTTTGTAACCGAACCCTTATTTATCTTTTTTACAATTGAAACAAAATCAGAGACCAAAGGAGATTGAATTACAACGATATCATGCCTTTTAGGTATCATATTAACCTCCAAAACTAATGCATTATTTAATTCAACTTTCTCCCCAAGAATTCCATAAAATGCAGAAGTTCCTGTATCTTCATCATATTTGAAAACCAAAATCTCGTCCGCAACTTGATTTAAATCATTCCCTTCCATTTTTAATACTTTAAATTCACAAATGATAAATCACTTCTTTTTTTTTTCTCTTTTTTACTAAAATCACTAAGAGAAAGTAATATAATAAGTATTTTAAAATTAGTGGTGATAAAATATTTAAAAAAGGTATTTAAAGATAAATATTAATTCTTGCTGTGCTCGGATCTGACAAATTTAAGATATTATCCAAAGAAAATCAATATTAAAATGATAATTACCAATATAATAACTACACAACAACAAATTTCATAATGAGGCATATCCTCAGAATATACTTTGTCTATTTTCTCTCTTTAGACCTCCCAATCCTTATTGAAATTGGATTTATTATTATTTTCATTTAACCCTATTATGTAATAGTTAAATGTAGGTATATAAAGATCAGTTCTTTTAATTAAAAGTTATATCAACTAAGAAGAAAAAAAAAAGATTAATTTAAATTTTAAAGTTCCCATAAAATCGGTGTATTTTCTCCAATTATGAGATATGAAGAATCGTGTTCTAATATCGCTTGAATCCAAAGATATGTAAGCAATTCTGTGCTATTTAATCCAATAGCAGCTGCAAGCTCGGCTAATAATAATCCCTCTGCCGTAAGAGTTATATTCAATGCATCTGCTGCAGCTTGAGCGTCAATAATGGTTATATTCGCATCTGCTTGAGCTTGAATGATTAAGGTCTGTGCTTCAATAATTGTAGCTTCCTGTGCGTATTGTGCAATTTGAATTTGTATTCTTGCAACTTCCAGTTCTTCAGTTGCTGCTTCAAACGAATCCGGTAAATCTATATCTCTCAGCTGAAATTCTCCTACTTCAATTAAAGATGCTAAAGAATCATTAAGAGAGGTTTTCATTACTAAATTTACTATTGAACGATTGGCATAAAATTCTATTGCCGAAAATTCACCACAAACCTCCCTTAATGCAGAACGAGAAACCCTTATAAAATAATCTTTATAATCCATACCATATGAAGAATATAATATAAGCAAATCCTGTTTTCTTAGTCGGAATTGAAAACTCACATCAACAGTTACTTCAAGACCATCTTTAGTTTGAGTACTTAATGGAATATCATCAGAATAAAAATCGGGAGTAAATTCAATGGTTTGCCAAGTACTCGGAAATCGTAAAAAAGTATGTAATGGATCAATATAATATAATCCTTCTTCATAAATTTCTTCACTAAATTCTCTCGTCCAAATATTTTGCTTTAATCCATATTCATTAAAATCTATTTGCTCAAAGGAACATACTAAAATTGAAACACTTGTAATTCCTAAAACTAATACAAAAATAGCAAAAATTCCTTTTAATTTATAATGACGAAAAAATCGACCCATATTTATTCCCTCCTTTTTTTTTTATATTCATATTTAGAAGGCTTAATTGTCTCCTAATTTTTTTTTAAACTTTTATTTTATTTTCTATTATAATATACGATAATCTTGGCGTTTGCTCCATTTGATTTCTATTTTCTTTGTTTTTTATTATAATATATGATAATCTGGACTTTTTTTCCATTATTTCTTTCTCTCGAATCATAATATTTACCTCTTTTTTTAATATTAAATTAATGTTTATGGGTTTGGAAGAGTTTGCATTTTATTTATTTTCAAATTCAATTAATAAATAATTGTCCATATTTATAAATCTTGTGGTCATCTCAACGTTTGTCTATGGGCATCTTTTATAAGTATTTGAACATTATTATATAATATATTGAAAATAATTTTAAAAGAAAATATTTTAAATCTTTATGATGATATTTTTATAATCTATGTTCATAATTTGATATAATATTGAACATATTCTAAGATAATTAGGTGAAGTAATTGAGTAAAAATACGGAAAAACAGAAAATGGAACAAAATAGGGATAAGAGTGAGAGAAAATCTATTCATACAACTATTTCTAATGAAAGTTATGAATTACTAGAAAATTATGCGAAATTGGAGGATAAACATAACCAAAAAATCTTTGGAAATAAATCAAAAGTTATAGAAAAAGCATTAGAATTACTTGATAAACATTATAATCCCGAAAAAAATGAGTCTCAGCAAACTTGGAATAGAATAAAAGAGGAACTTAATATGGTTTTAGTTGGTAAAACAACTTTTCTTTCTTATATATCTGGAGATTACGAAAAAGCATTTAAAAAAAATATTGCGATTGAACTCATAGAATGGTATAGGGGGAAAAATATTGATGATTTAACCCTCAGCGAGCTTTTAAAATCAATTAAAAATATTTGGTTAGTAGCAAATTATTTTTATAAAATTGATATTGAAATTGGGAGTAAGGGAACCTATCAAATGTCTTTCTATCACGATTTTCATAAAAAAAAATTTAGCGATTTCTGGGGAAATTATTTCAGTGAGTTATTAAGGACTCAAAAAGAGTGTGAAGTCGAATTTTTTTCAAGAAATGAATCATTAGTTCTAAGAATTACTCCTACTTAGAGATAAATTTGAATTAAATTCACTTTATCAAAATTTGACAATTAGAATGCGACCAAGTTAATTGAGATTAGAGTTTTCAACTTTAACTAATAATTCCAATATTATAAGAAAAAAAATACACTTATAATATATTTTAATTGTTGAAAATTCAAATTTCGATGTCATTATTGTGCATAAAAACAATTTTTTTAAACAATTGACAATTGATTTTTAACAATAGATTTGAAAAATTTTTAATGATTTACTGAGATAATACAAAAATGGTTAAACCCTACCAAAAACCAAATATAAACCCCGATATGGGGGTTACAGTCTTCGAACCGGAGACTATGGCAAATATCTTAAAAGTTCAAGGAAAACGTAAGCTTTTTATAATTGGCGCAGAATCTTTAACTTGGGAACTCGATGGTAAAAAACTCGTGGATTATTTCATCGAAATTGTTAAAAAATTAGATGTGCCGGTCGTTGCTACAGGGCATTCATATAAATATTTATCTGAAAAACTCGGGAAGGACAAAGTTACAATGATGTCTCTAATCAATATCACGCAAAGACTCTCAGACCCAAACTGGAAAGGAATCGATGGTAATGGTCAATATGACATGGCTATTTTTGGAGGACATATTGTTTTTTATGTGAGTCAAACCTTAAGTAATCTGAAAAATTTTACCACATATTTAAGAACAATTGACTTGGATAAATATGCCCATCCAAATGCGAGATTCTCCCTAGCTAATTTAAGCGACGAAGAATGGAAAGAATTTTTAGAAAAATTAACCGTAAATTTGTGAATGAATGAATTAATTAAAAATCTTTATTATTAAAAAAATAAAAAAAGGTAAAGAAAGATGAGTTTTAGTGATTTACCCGTAGATGTTGGACCCGTATATGAAGGAGAAAGAATTAGAGCTAAGCAAATGTATGTTGAACTGGGCGGTCCAAAAATTGAAAAGAAATTTGAACTCGTTAGAGTTAAAGATCCAAAAGAGATAAAAGATGGAGATGTAAAAATAGTTGGACCCGACCTTTCAGATATGGAAGAAGGAAAATCATATCCCATTGGAATTCTTGTTGAAACCGCCGGTCCAGAATTAGAGATAGATATTGAAGCCGTTCTTGAAAGAAGAATACATGAATTTTGTAATTTCGTTAATGGGATTATGCATCTCAATCAAAGATATACAAACTGGTTACGATTATCCAAAAAAGCTTATGAGGATGGATTCAATTCTTTGAAGTTTTTAGGGACAATTCTCATCCGTTTATATAAAGCGGAACTTCCAATTGTAAAACAAGCACAAGTAACATTTTTTACAGATAAAGATTCAATAGCTAAACCACATGAAGAAGCAATGAAAATTTATGACCAGAGAGATGAACGAGCCCGTGGATTGCACGATGAGGATGTTGATATGTTTTACGGTTGTGTGCTCTGTCAGAGTTTCGCTCCGAGCCATTGCTGTTGCATAACACCAGATAGAACCAGTTCATGTGGTTCAATCAGTTGGTTTGATGCAAGAGCTGCGGCGAAAGTCGATCCGAAGGGACCTATCTTTGAAATTCCACCCGGTGAATGTTTAGATGATTTTGCCGGAGAATATACGGGAGTAAATGAAACATTAAAAAAAAGATCTTTGGGTGAAGTCGATAGGATTTGGATCTATTCTTCGATGACTAATCCGCATACAAGTTGCGGTTGCTTTGAGGCGGTATATTTTTACATTCCCGAAGTAGATGGATTTGGAGTTGTTGATCGAGGGTTTGATGGTCCCGCAATTAATGGGCTTCCCTTTAGCGCGATGGCAAACCAGACCGGTGGGGGCAAGCAATTACCAGGCTTTAACGGTATTTCGGTGCAATACCTAGCCTCTCCAAAGTTTCAACAGGTTGATGGGGGATTCTCGCGATGTGTTTGGATGGTAACTAATGTTAAAGAACGTATGTACGACCTTTTACCTGAAGAATGGCGTGATTTAATTGCAACAGAGAAAGAAGTTGATGATTTAAGCAAATTGAAAGATTGGCTAAGAGAAAAAAAACATCCGATTGAGGAACGTTGGGAAGAAGAGGAAGAGGAGGAAGAGTGGGAAGAGGAAGGAGCAATGATTCCGGCGGGGACGCAGACGATGATGATTCCTGGAGCTGGTGGAATTGGTGGTTTCAAAGTAACTCTTATAAATTGCAAAATACATGCAGAGAAGGTAATAATTCAGAAACTTGAACGAGGTAAAAAGAAAAAGAAATAATTTTTATTTTATTTTAATTTTTTTTATATTTTAAGCAACCTATTTTTAACTACTTATTCATAAATATTAGGTTTTACAATTAAAAAATTCAAAAAGTAAGAAGATGTAAATACAAAAATAAAAAGGATTATTAACAAAAAGATTTTTTTTCCATTTTTTTTAAAATGAAATAAAATTTATATCACTTAAAAGAATATTTCATTAAAATTTAGATGTAGTAGCCAGTAGAGTCTTCGTCTTCTCCAGGATCTGGATCATCATCTTCTTGATTGAAGTATTTATCCAGAAAACCTTTCAGCATATCCTGAATATCCCCTTCCATATTTTTCAGATCTTTAAAATCAGAGGCGTCAATTTTAATTATACCTCCTTGTTTTAGAGGAATTATTCTACTTTTCTTTCTAAGTTCTTTTTCCTTTTTTTTAATGTCAATTAATTCTTTCTGCATTAATTTTCGAAGTTCAACGCCGATTAATTCTTCTAAATAATCAGGATCCATTTCAGTTAGGTTTTCAGAACCAAATTCTTTTTCTAATTTTAAAATAGCTTTTTGTTTTTTATATTCCGGAATTTGTTCGATAGAATCTAATGAAAGCATTTGAACTATTTTAAGCCAATCAATTTTAAATGTCCAATTTTTATTGTTTTGCATTAATGTAAGCTCGTGTCACGTAATTTAATATTTAAATTAAAATATTTAATTTCTCATGTAATTTAATATTTTTATTAATTATAATTTTTTATATTTTAAAATATAAAATCTTAAAAAGGATTGGATGATTAATTGCGACCATTTTATTGGTCAGTGGAAGAAAATAAGCATAGAGCAGACCCTTTTAATTGGATAATTAGGGGGAAAATGGCTGCTTCTTGGTGGCCTGATAGAGAAGTTTTTCAAATTTATAAAAACGAAGGCATAAAGGTAATTATTAATTGCAGCGAGTTTGACAATCGTAACGATATCCCGGGTAATTTTAATTATTATCACATCAATATCCCGGATTTTGGATTGCCAACTGAATCACAAATATTGAAATATATTGAGATCACAGATAAACACGGCACAAATGGAGAAGCAATGGTTACGCACTGTGTGGCTGGCTGTGGTAGAACCGGTCAAATGATTATCGTGTGGGCATCTAAAAATAATCAAATTCCAAAGGACATGGATCCAGTAAAGTGGTTGAGAAAAAAAAGACCATGCTCACTTGAAACTAAAAAACAAGAAGATTTCGCTAGAAAAATTTATCAATATTATCAAAAATAAGTAATATAAAAAAATTCCATTCTTATCCAATAAGAATTAATCCGTAGCAACTATTAATAGAATAAAAGTACGTTTTGATAATTATTGTTGTTGTTTGGATTGGACCAATATGGGTTGGAGTTCTGTAAATTATTAAATGTTTTATTTTTTTCCCTCTTTTTTTAACTTTGTTATAGAAAGAAATTAAAATTGGAAAAAACAATAATTAAATCAATACAAACAAAATCTAATAGTAGTAAAAATGTCTCGTCAAATATCTGATGAAGTTTATTTAAAATATCTTTTATTATCCTTAAATAAAGATGAATTAATGGAAATATGTAGATCTTTTAATATAAAAGGCTTTTCAAAGTTTGGTAAGGTAGATTTGACTAATTTTTTAATTGATAGTTTGGCTGAAGAAGAAGTAGCGGAATTACTAAAAGAAAGAGAAATGGATATTGTTACTAGGGAAATAAATAGGGCATTTGATATCATTAGAGGTAATGAACGTGAATCCGTGCAAAATATTAAGATAATAAATCCTAAAGAACATGAAATTGAGATTAAATTTAAGGGCTTTAAATGGATGAATGAATTTTATCTTAGTATTAAAGATATAAATATTTCCGATCCAGAGAGAATTTGTGAATGTCGAATTGGGTCCGCTGGAGGTTTTTGTCCTCATTTTTGGGTTGGATTTATTGTTTCATTAAAAAAAGGGTTTTTTGATTTGAAAAATTGGACTACTACTAAATTACCTAAAGATTTCGGAAAGCGAATAAAAAATATTCAAATTTCTACTATATCAAAAGATAAATCAATAGAACAATTAAGGATTTTTGATGAAACTTCTGATGATGCAAAACTTTTAAAATTTTTAAATTCAAGAACAACTGTGTATGATGGAACTGTCTCCGATTTAGAGTTTAAGGAGGACGATTTTCAAGGTAATATTACTAGATACTATATTGCAACACTAAAAGACGGTAAGTTAGGGCCTCAAATAAAAAAAAAATCAGATTTTAATGAAAATGAATTAGAAGAGTTTGAAGAAATTAAAGCAAGAATCAGCGAAAAAAAGCAAATTGATGCAGATTTAAAGGTAGGAGATAAAACATCCTTAAATGGTTCCCTTACTAAAGATAATTTTTTGGATGCTCTTGTATTAAAAAGAGTAACAAAAATTCAAAAAAAGTAAATTAAAAATTATAAAGCATTCTCTCCTAATCTAATTAATAATTTTAAATAATCTAACATCAATTAATGAATTATTAATGAGGAATAAAAATGTTTTTTAAAGATAGATGTACCGTTTGTGGAGAATGTTTGATGAAATGCCCCTATTTGGCATATTCCGAGGAGAAAGCTAAGGAAGAGTTTAAAAAATTAATAGATGGTGAACCTACGCCAATAACTGCGGAGTGTATTACGTGTGCTGCCTGTAATATGTTCTGTCCTGAAGGTGCCAATCCTTTTGATTTAATTAACGATAGGCAAGAAGAGACAGGAACATTTAAAGTTACCGATGACTGGATTGGAATGATGAAAATGGCGTCAAAAATGCCATCCAAAGTTATTAAAGGTGATCCTGAAAAGCCAATTATGAATCTCTGTTCAGTAGGAGATATACTTCCTGGAGTTATTGAAGGGCAGCTCTTCGATGGAATGACATTTCTTAAAGGAGGTGATTTTTTTTGTTATTTTGGGTGGATCCATGCAGGAAAGCCAAGTATGGTTATTGAAAATGCCCAAATCTTTGTAGATAATCTCGCAAAAATTGGTGCTGAGGAAATAATATGTTATCACGACGATTGCTATGCGATGCTAACCAATAAGGTCAAAGAATTCGGAATAGATTTGCCATTTAAACCGATTCATATATTAGAATATCTAAGAGATTATGTTAAGGAACATAATAACCAAATAAAAAAATTAAACATGAAAGTTGCCTACCAGCAACCCTGCGCATCAAGATATGCCTTTGAAGAAAATGACAAAATACTTGATGAACTGTTTGAACTTATAGGGGTTGAAAGAGTAGATAGAAAATACGATCGAATTGATGCCCAGTGCTGTGGAGGAGTAATAAGTGTGATGTTAAATTTAGGTAAAGAAGAATCAAATAAAAGGCGGATGAGTAATATTATGGATGCAAAGGAAGCGGGAGCTGAAGCAATGGTTTTCTTATGTCCATTATGCGTTCTTCCCCTTAGAAGTCGAGCAAAAGCTCAAGGATTGGAACCATACATCATTAGCAACTTAGTGAGATTAGCATTAGGGGAAAAACTCACACATGGAGGAGCTGGAAAGATCTATTAATAAATAACTTTTTTTATTTTAAAAACTACTATTTTTTTTAATAAAATTGAAAAAAGGATTTGATTAGTATTAATCCTATTATTCCTAAAAGTGGTTTTTTAACTGATAATAATATTATTTTAGCAACTGATTTTTATGAATTAACAATGAGTGCCGGATATTTTCAATATAATTTAGAGAATTCTATTGATGATCAAAATGACATATCAACTTTTGAAATATTTGTAAGAAAACTTCCTCGAAACAGAAATTATCTAATTTTTGCTGGGCTTGAACAAGTCATACATTATTTAAAAAATGCACGATTTAATGAAAGAACGATCGAATATTTCCGAAGTAGAGAAGATTTTAATAATATAAATCCTAAATTTTTCGACGAGTATCTACCTAATTTTAAATTTGATCTCGATGTGTGGTCAATCCCAGAAGGACAATTTTTTTTCCCAAATGAGCCAATCATGAGAATTGAGGGGCCAACAATTCAAGCACAGTTAGCTGAAACATACATACTGAATGTGATTACTTATCAAACTGCAGTAGCATCTAAAGCGTCAAGAATAAGAAATGTGTCTGGAAACCGAATAATTTTAGATTTTGGAACGAGACGTTCTCATAGCCCATTAGCAGGAATTTATGCTGCCCGTGCAAGTTATATTGCAGGATTTAATGGTACGAGCAACTGTGTGGCTGATTTGGAGTTGGGTATTAAAGCATCTGGAACAATGGCTCATTCATGGGTTCAAAGATTCCCTACAGAGCTAGAGAGTTTTAAAGCTTTTTATAAAATTTATGGAAAGAACTCAATTCTACTCATAGATACATATGATATTAAAAAAGGTACATTAAATGCATGTAAGACAGCTAAGGATATAAAAGGTGTGAGGATTGATTCGGGTGATCTTGCGGAAAATTCGAAAATTGTGAGAAAAATATTGGATGAAAATGGTCTTAAGAATGCAATTATTACATTAAGTAGCGATTTAAATGAGCATAAAATAAAAGATTTAATCGAAAAAGGGGCGCCCGCTGATGCTTTTGGTGTAGGTACTGAAATGGTTACAAGTCGGGATGATCCTGTTGTGAATAGCGTTTACAAACTGATACAACATAATGGAATTCCTAAGATTAAAATTAGCGAAGGAAAAATCACATATCCTGGAAAAAAACAGGTTTATAGAGTATATGATGAGAATGGAAAATTTACAAAAGATATACTAATGCTAAAAAATGAAACTTCGCCTGAAGAAACCGAGCCAATTATGATCCCAATTATGAAAAAAGGAAAATTGATCTATGAATTACCGGCTTTGGATGAGATCCAACAATTTTATTTTAAAAATATGGAAAAATTACCGGAAGAATATAAAAAATTAGAACAATTAAACCTTTTTAGATTAAAATTATCAAATGGTATTAAAGAATTAACCCAAAAATTAAAGAATCAATATTAGACTGCCTATTCTTAGACTGTTATGTAATAAAGCTTTTCAAAAAATTGATAATAAAATCATAAACAGTAGGTCCTACAAATATTAATAGTAAGATTATGACTATCGGAAAAATAACGCTTAATAGCCCCCATAATATTTTTACTTTTTTGCTGGGAGGTTTCCAATCTCTGTATTTTTTCTTTTCTTGTGTTACTGTTCTAAATTCCCGCGTGATTGCTCTATTATACTGTTTCTTTCCTTTATCAGTTAAAGAGGTTTTATTATCTTTCTCAATGAATAGACCTCTTTTTTCCATAAGGTTTAAAATTTTATAAATTCCATATTTTTTAATATCATAGAGACCAAACATTGCCCAGATATCATAAATTTCATAACCCTTTTCAATAGCTTCAATGAATCTATTATTTAATTTTTCCTTAGATAAGGATTTTTCATGAATAGTTATCAAAATCCAATGAGCTATCTTAAATTCAAATGCTTCATCTATTTTTAATTTAAAAGTATCAATTTCGATTTTATCTCCCGATTTAATTAACTCTTTTAAGGTTTCAGCGCCATCGTAGATAATTAGAGAAGCAATAAAAATACCAATAAGAGCATCTATGAAATATATTTCAAATATAGCAAAAAATAACCCAATAATAACACCTATTGATAATCTAATATTATTTCGATTATCTTTTGCATCGGAAAGCAATGAAAAATTTCCTGACAATTTACCAACAAAATTTTTAAGAAACAATAATATAAAATTTATTATAATTGAAAGGAACATTAACACAAATGTAAAATAATTAGGGGTAATAATCTCGGTATTAATTAGCGAAAAAAAAGAGGAAATTACAAGACTTATTCCAGTAAACAGCATTAAGATTATTATTATTAGAGAACCCTGTTTATCTTTCTTAAATTTTATACTAAAGAAGATTATGAAAACTTTTATGATATCGGTAAAATTTTCAATACCTTCGTTAAACAAGGCATCACTTCCACTATTTAATCCTATTATAATTTTTAGAGAAGACATAATAATTAGACAAATCAAGGAAAATGCTAAAACAACTTTTTCATTAAAGAAAAACCTTAGAAATTTTGATTCAGTTAAAATTACTTTTCTACCTTTAATTAAAATTTCCTTTCCTTTTTCAGATAATGAAAGAATTTCACCCTCTTTTTGAATTAGGCTATTATTAATCCCTCCTTGAATTAGCTCATCCAATATAGTTTGAGTTAACTTTATATAACTCATCTCATTACTGTAAAAAACCTTAAAATAATCGTAAATCTTTTCAAGAGTATTTTTCCCTTTATAAATTGAAACCATCACAGCGTATAATGGAGATCGACTTGAATCACCTTGAAGAAAAGGCATAATTTCATATGAATACTTTGTCGCTTCTTTATGGGAAGCACTTTCCACATTCTCTAATTTTTCGAGACTCAGTTTTTTCACCTAAATTTAAAATTAAATTGAAGATAGCAATAATATGGGAATCACTATTATGATAGAAATTATCCCATATAATATGCAAAAATACCCAAATTGTATCTTTTGAGCAACTCTAATTAAAAATTCAATAGTTAAGTATCCGACTCCAAAACTAATCAATGTTGATAGAATTATAATTATCGGATCTAAAGTTCCCAAGATAGATCCCTCTCCAAATATAATATCTACTCCAATGGAAGCAATAGCTACAGGAGCAGACATTAAAAAACTCAGCTTCAATGCAGAAGAATGCTCGTATTTTTCTCCAAGTATTGTCGAAACGGTGACACCAGAACGAGATATACCTGGCAAAATTGAACATCCTTGAATTAAACCAGCTAAGAAGCTATGTTTAAAGATTTTTTGATCTTCAATGTCATTTATTGTATTCTTTCCATAATCTTTTCTTATTTTTAGTAAAATAATACCAGTAATAATTAGAAATCCTGAAATGATTAAAGTTATTAAATCTCCTTGAAATGCAGAAAAACTATCCTTAATTAAGAAATAGAGTGGTAAAGCCGTAATAGCCGTACCAATGGTTGCAAAGATCACCCAATTTCTTTTTTTAATATCAATATCCTCTACTTCAAATATATTGGGCAAAAAAGATTGAATTATTTTTGTATAATCAGTCCTAAATTTCAAAAGAACCGCAATTGTCGTTCCTAAATGAAGCCATATGGCCAAACTGAATGCTTGATCTGGAGGTATTCCAAAAACGTTGATTGAAAAGATCATAACCTGTCCAGAGGAGGAAATGGGGAGCCATTCAAAAAGCCCTTGAAGAATTGCCAATATTATATACTCAATCATAATATATTCAATTAAAATTAATTATTTCCTCTTAAAATTTTTGTAATATTTTTAAGACAATTTTGAAAATACTTTAAAAAAAAGAATAGTAATTTTAAATGATTATATTAATTCGGTTTAAATAATTATATATTTCTAAAAAAATCAATTAATTATCTCCAAGTTTTAAATCTAACTTTTAATAAGCACCATGTTCTGTTCTTTCAATGATTTCATTTTGTAAATCAACACCAAGATTAACATAATAATCACTATAACCAGCAACTCGCACTATCAAATTTCTATATTTTTCTGGATTTTTTTGAGCTTCGCGTAAAGTCTCTGCTGAGACTACATTAAATTGAACGTGATGTCCATCCATTTTAAAATAAGCTCTGATTAAATGCGCCAGTTTTTCAATACCAATATCGTCAGCTAATAATTTTGGTGTAAATTTTTGATTTAGTAATGTACCTCCAGTTCTAAGATGATCAATCTTTGCTGCGGATTTTATAACGGCTGTAGGACCATGGGTATCTGCCCCTTGAACAGGTGAAATTCCTTCGGATAATGGAGTATATGCCTTTCGACCATCAGGAGTTGCCCCAATTACGCTACCAAAGTAAATATGTACCGTTGTTGGAAGAAGATTCACGCGATGATGACCGCCTTTAGTGTTAGGTCGTCCATCAATTGCTTTATAATATAATTCAAAAATTTGTTGCATAGTCTCATCTGCATAATCATCATCGTTTCCATATTTCGGTGTATCAGTTATAAATAGTTGTCGTAAGGTTTCCGAATTCTTGAAATTATCTTTTAAAATCCTTAACATTTGCTGCATATTTATCCGTTTCTTATCAAATACGTTATATTTAATTGAAACTAAAGAATCAGTTATACTACCCAAACCAACGCCTTGAATATAGGATGTATTATATCTGGCTCCACCATTATTATAATCTTTTCCTTTTAAGATACAATCATTTATTAATAAGGACATAAAAGGTGCTGGCAGTGTTTGAGCCCATAGCTGCTCGATAATATTATTTCCTTTAATTTTAATATCAATAAAATAATTTACTTGTTTTGAAAATGCTTCAAAGACTTCCTTAAAAATTTGAAATTTTGTTGGATCACCAGTTTTCAACCCGATCTCTTTACCAGTTATTGGATCAATACCATTATTCAATGTAATCTCTAATATCTTTACGAGATTGAAATAACCCGTAAGAATATAAGCCTCCTTTCCAAAAGCACCTGCTTCAACACAACCGCTGGCACCACCAGTTCGAGCATCAATTATTGATTTCCCTTGCCTAGTTAATTCTTGAATAATAGCATCAATATTAAATATAGATGGTTGTCCGAATCCTGTTTTGACGATTTGAAGAGCCCGTTTTAAAAATTCATTCGGTGTTTTTTTGCTGATTTGCACATTGGAACTTGGTTGAACAATTCTCATCTCCTCTATAACATCAAGAATCATATATGAAAGTTCATTAACAGCATTTGTTCCATCTTCTTTTAAGCCACCCAAGTTTATATTGCAAAAATCCGTATAAGTATTACTTTCCTCAGCTGTAACCCCCACTTTTGGAGGAGCAGGTTGGTTATTAAATTTGACCCAGAAAGCTTCTAATAATTCTTTTGCATCTTCATATGTGATTGTTCCATTCTCTCGATCTTTCTTATAGAAGGGATATAAATGTTGATCAAGATGACCTGGATTAAAGGAATCCCATGTGTTATATTCTGTGATCACCCCAAGATGAATAAACCAATAATGTTGCAGTGCCTCCCATATAGTTCTAGGTGCATGTGCCGGAACATATTCGCAAATCTCTGCTATTTTTTCTAATTCATGCTTTCTCTTGACATTTTCTTCATCTCTTGCTAAATCTTTTGCTTTTTCAGAATGGAGTTTAGCAAAGATTATTAACGCATCTGCACAAATATCCATTGCTTTTAATTCTTCTCTTTTATTGAAAGCGTCGGGATCATTATAAAAATCTAAATTTTCAATACTTTCTTTAATTTCCTTTTTTAAATCCAGAAATCCTTTCGTAAAGATTTTTTTATCGCCCACTGTGTGACCAGGTGCTCTTTGTTCCATAAATTCAGTAAAAACTCCTGCTTCATATGCTTCTATCCATTCTGAATCTAGTTTTTCAAAAATCTTATCTCTAATTGAACGCCCTTTCCAAAACGGGATAATAATATCCTTAGTTAATTGTTTTGTCTCATCACTTACTATAAAAGAAATCTTTTCTCGAGAGTTGAGAATATCAAGGTCTTTAAGACTATGACAACATACTTCCGGATATGTTGGTGTAGCTTTTGGTTCGGGACCTCTTTCTCCTACAATAAGCTCCTCATCGTTAATACAGATTTTTTTATGTTCCAAAATATATTTGAAAGCAAGAGCTCTTGCAACTGGAGCAGAAAGTTTATGTGCTGCACCACTTTTATAAAAATCTGTAATTAATAACGCTCTCTCGTGGGAAAAGCTTGGTATTGCCTTACGACTCTGCTCACGTAGTTTTATTATTCTTTCATTAATAATTTATCCACCTATTTTCACTTGAAAACCAAAATTTTCAAAATAATTTTTTATTTCCTCCATTTTTTCATTCGTTGGAGATTGTATGTCCTTCATTTTGTATTCCATCTTCAATTTATCGTACTTATTTTTTCCGATTCGATGATAAGGTAAAAGATTTACTCTTTTAACGTTATTTAAGGAGGAGATAAATTCTCCAAGTTGTGTAATATTTATTGCTGTATCAGTAATTTCTGGAATTATAGGAATCCTAATCAATGTTTGCTTCCCATTTTGTGATAAATACTTTAAATTTTTAATAATCTGTTTGTTGGACACTCCTGTATATTTAATATGGTTTTGATCTTCCATGATTTTCAAATCATATAGATATAAGTCAACAAAATTATTAATTTTCTTTAGATCTTCTAAAGATGAATATCCAGAAGTATCCAAGGCGGTATGGATGTGCTGCTTTTTGCATTCATGTAATAATGAATATAAAAATTCAAGTTGCATTAAAGGTTCTCCCCCAGAAAATGTGACTCCTCCATTTGATTCCTCATAAAAAATAATATCTTTTTCAATTTCTTCCATTATCTCATTTACAGACATTTCCCGTCCGATTATCTCTTGAGTTTCCCAGAATGCAGGTTTTTCTTTTTTATTATTGTTTTCAATAGTTATTTTTTGAGGTTCTAATCTAAGACCTTCAGGGTTATGACACCACCAGCAACTTAATGGACACCCTTTTAGAAAAATTGTAGTTCGAATACCGGAACCATCATGAATTGCGAATTTTTTGATGTTAAATATTATTCCGGTCTCTTTCATAATATATGATCTTAATTTTCAGCTTTGTTTTCTCAGTAAATCTAAGAAAATATTAATCAATTCAATTTAAATTTATTTCCTATATTAAAATCTTATAAAATATTTTGAAAATAATTAAAGAAATTTCCAATTTTAAATGATTATACTTAAAACTTTTTCATTCTAATATTTTTTATACACTTAAATATAAAACTATAAACTCTGAGGAGCGATTATAATGATGGAAAAAGAAAGTGAAACACCACAATTAAAACGAAGAGTTTCTTTATTCGCTGTTACAATGTATGGAGTTGGAAATATTTTAGGAGCTGGTATTTATGCCCTAATAGGTGAAGTAGTAGGTATCACGGGAAATTTATCTTGGCTATCTTTCGTTTTAGCTGCAATTACTGGAGCTTTAACTGGCTTATCTTATGCCGAACTTTCAGCCATGTACCCAAAAAGTGCTGCTGAATTTGTATATGCGGAGAAAGCTTTCAACATACGAGTTTTATCGTTCATTTTAGGATGGATTATAATTTTTTCAGGTCTTTTCTCTAGTGCTACAGTTGCACTGGGCTTTGCGAATTATTTAGCTGCGTTGCTCAACATAGATTCTATATTTCTAATCGTTCCATTAGCAATAATTTTGGTTGGAATTCTTAGCATGATAAACTTTGCGGGTATAAAAAGTTCAACATGGACAAATATTTTATTTACTTTAATAGAAGCTGCCGGTCTTGTATTTATTATTATAATAGGAATACCTTATTTTGGTTCAGTTAATTATATTGAGCTTCCAGTTGGAGTAACTTTTACAGCTGTATTCTCTTCAATCGCACTAATTTTCTTCGCGTATATTGGCTTTGAGGATATTGCCAATATAGCAGAAGAAGTTAAGAAACCGGAGAAAAATTTACCTAAAGCAATAATCTATTCTTTAATTATTACAACAATTTTATATTGTTTAACCGCAATTTCCGTCGTAAGTATCTTGCCTTTTTCAGAAATTGCTGCATCACCTGATCCTTTAAGTGCTGTTACAACAGCTGCCTTAGGTCCCGTTGGGGGTTTAATAATGTCATTGATTGCACTTTTTGCAACCGCTAATACGGTTTTAATAATGTTAATAGTTACCTCTCGTATGATGTATGGAATGGCTAGAGATAAAGCCCTACCAGAATCTCTATGTAAGCTATCGGAAAAACATAGAACACCAATTATCTCTGTGTTTTTAACAATGATACTAACAATGGTCTTTACATTTTTTACTGATATTTCTATTGTAGCAAGTGCAACTGTATTTGGAGTATTAATCAATTTTCTTATAGTGAACATATGCGTTATTGTGCTAAGAAAGAAGAATCCTGATGATAAAAGACCTTTTAAACTTCGACCAAATATTGGTTGGGTGCCTATTGTGGCGCTATTGGGCTCTGTCGTTTGTATCGGACTACTTTTCACTTTTGATTGGCTAATAATCCTAATCCAAGGCATTATAATTTTAATTGGACTCATAATTTTCTATCTATTAAGAGGAAAAATCGAAACAAAAGCATCTGCGTTAAAATAAAGAAGAAAAAAAATCAAAAAAAAATATATTTTAAATATTTTCAATAATCGTCGCTTCTGAAACACCGCCTCCACCACATAATGTGGCTAGACCATAAGAAAGATTTCTTTTTTTCATCTCATGAATCAAAGTTACTATTATTCTTGCACCTGTACAACCCACTGGATGCCCTAAACCCATTCCTGAACCATTTACGTTAGTTTTTTCAATATTCCAATTTAATTGTTTTGCAACGGCCATATATTGTGCAGCGAACGCTTCATTACATTCAACCAAATCGATATCCTTATATTCCATATTTGCTTGTTTAAGAGCTTTTGGAGCTGAATACATTGGTCCCATACCCATGTATGCCGGATCATTACCTGTTAGTGAGATCGTGATTATTTTTGCTAAAGGAGTCAGTCCCAGTTCTCCTGCTCGATCTTTAGTCGTTAAAAGTGTCATACACGCACCGTCATTAATTCCCGAAGAATTGCCAGCAGTTACCGTTCCATCTTTACTAAATACAGGTCTTAATGCTTGTAAAGCTTCCATAGTTAAACCTGGTCTAAAGTGTTCATCTTTATCAAATATATATGTTTTTTTCCTAGTTTTTACTTCAATTGGGATAATTTCATCCTTAAATCTTCCCGACACTGTTGCATTTTCTGCATTATTATGAGATCTTAAAGCCGCTTCGTCTTGCATTTCACGCGTGATTCCATATTTTTCAGCACAACTTTCTGCAGTAAGGCCCATAATATAACCAGGTGGAGCAAAAGCTTTACTCCCAGCATGCAAACCTTCCATCAGTCCACATTTTGCTTCTGTATTTCTTAATCTTGCTCCAAATCGCAAGGAGGGAAGATAATACGGAACATTACTCATTGATTCAACACCACCCGCTAAAACAACATCAGAATAACCCATTTGTATATCAACCATTCCGGCTCTTATAGCTTCCATAGCAGATGTACAGACTCTATTAATTGTCATAGCTGGTACTTCTTGTGGAATTCCTGCTATAAGCGCACCTACTCTAGCAGTATTCATTTCTTCTTGATGTTCCATACAACACCCTGATTTTATATCGGAAATGATGGATGGATCAATTCCAGTGGATTCAACACAATCCTTTATCACAAAACTTAGTAACTTTCCCGCATTATATGGCAAAAGACCTCCGCCAAAGGTACCAATAGCAGTTCTTTTAGCATAACATATATAAACATCTTTTCTTTCCATTAAAATCATCAACTCAGATTTATTATCTTTAAGATTTAACTTAACTTTTAAATTGAATTATGTGATAGAATTAAAGATAATATTATTATTTTTTTAAATTTAAAGAAAAAAGAATGAGTTGTTTTTGATGAGATTTCAAGTGAGTTGCTTTATTTTCATTGAATCCTACTTTAAAATTTTGTACCCTTGGTATAAATTATCTTGGAATCCATTTTGGAACTTCATTTTTATATTTTAGATATTCCTCTCCGAATATCTTTTCAAGATCCTTCTCTTCATAGGTTGCCATAATATTATAGGGGATGATGATAAATATCCAATGAATAATGCAGATAATCGATATTGATAAAAAGATAAATGCTATATAAATTAAAAGAATACCAAGGTACATAGGATGACGAACATGAGCAAAGATACCATTTGTTATTAGTGTTGGAGTCTCTTGTTTTCCTTGAAATAAAGCTTTACTCACTAATCCCATTAATGTAAAAGAAATAATCATTGTAATAATGAATATAATTATTCGAATCACTTCAGGGATAAATAAGTTAAGTCCTGTTGAGAATTGAAAAACAAAAGTATCTAATATCCATATTATTGTAAAAATAATTGGAAGGATAGTATGTATAAGATGCGCGCGAGGGAACTCTTTACCTACGGGAGGTCCATGTTTTTCTTTCAATTTGTATTCAACAATTTATTTTAAAATTCTTTAATTTTAGATTTAAATTCTTTTTTCATTTTATAATTTTTCAATTTAATTTTTTTTAACAAATTTTCAAATTGTTTTTTATATTAAAATTGTAATAAGAGTATATTTTATTAAACCTTGATTAATTATATTTGGAAATATTAAGAAAATTAAAATAAGGTAATAAGGTCTTGGCTCAACCCAAAAAGAAAGGTAAAAAGGAAACGAGGAAAGTGAGAGAACAGGTATCTCTTTCTTCATTTATTGAAAAAAAAAAACCTAAAAAAGGAATTATTGAAGAAGAACAGCCGCAAATAGTTACCAAAGAACAAATCGAAAGGGAAATTCTAGGGATAAAGGAACCGTTAAAAATTGTTGAAAAAAAAGAGCTCGATGTTGTAGAACCTTGGGAAAAAGTTTCACAAAAAGAAGCATTAGGAGAGATTCCTAGAAATTTATATTATAAACTTAAATCCACTAATTTTGGATTACTTGAAAAAAACACTCAATTCAAAAAGAAGGAAAGAGAATCTCCAGAAGCTGCTTATGTTAGGTTTTTAATTGAAAATAGAATAATTACCACGAATTTAGAAAATGGGGTTTTACTAGATGTTGATTATGATGGAGGGCAAAATAAGGCATACTGTAAATTTTATGATTTAGAATCAAAGGAGATTAAAATTTGGATTGACACAACTGGTCATACACCTTACTGTTTAAGTAAAAGAAGCAAAAATGAACTTGATAACGATATTGATCTAACGAATTTCGATGGATTTGTAAGAAATGAGACAGTTAAACGATATGATTTATTACTTGATAAGGAAATTGATATGACAAAAGTCTACGGAAAAACACCCACAAGTATCGGTGCTCGAGGAAAAGCTATAAGGGATATTTTAGGTAAAGAAAATGCTTGGGAAGCTGATATTAGATATCATCAAAATTATATTTATGATGAGGGATTAATACCAGGATTGATTTATGAAATAAAAAATAATAAATTAATTAAAAAAGATTTTAGCGGAAGTACAAAGGAGACAATTGAAAGAGCGAAAGAACTTTCAGATATCTTTAAAGATGAGAGTAAAGCACTAAAAGATTTTGCTAATAGGTATCTTGAGATTTTTAATACGCCCATTATTGATTTAAAAAGGGTTGCGATTGATATCGAAATATATATGAATCCTGATGAGAAGAGAATACCAGATGCAAGTAAATCTAAAAACAGTATTATTAGTATATCTTTTGTTGGGATAGATGGATTAAAAAAGGTCTATGTATTAGAAAGAGAAGGTTTTTCAATGGGAGAAAGAATTCAGGATACTCCCAATGACTTGGAAATTGTATTTTTTAAGGATGAAAAGGATTTGTTGATAGAAACTTTTCGAATCTTGTGGAAATATCCCGTAATTATAACATTCAATGGTGATAATTTTGATCTTAATTATTTATTCCATAGAGCAAAAAAGCTTAAAATTCCTGAACTATTAAATCCTATTCTTGTTAGAGCCGGATTTGGACCTATGCGGAACGCTGAATGTAATTTAAAGAAAGGATTACATATTGATTTATATAGCTTTTTTTCAAATCGGAGTATTAAAGGTTATGCTTTTGGAGGGGCATATGAAAGAAACTCTTTAGATTTGATAACTACAGCTTTATTAGGTGAAGGAAAATATAAGCATGAGGTAGAGATACATGAAATGCAATACAATAAATTAATCTATTATAATTATAAAGATTCTGAAATTACATTGGAATTAACAAGGTTCAATGATTCAGTAGTGATGAACCTTATTACTATCCTTTTGAGAATGACAAAAATGCCTCTTCATGATTTAATTCGACACCAAATTTCTGCTTGGATAAAAAATATATTTTTTTTTGAACATAGGGAAAAAGATTATCTAATCCCAAGAAGATCTGAAATAAGTGAATTAAAAAAGGGAGGGACATCGAAGTCAATAATTGAAGGGAAAGGATTTCAAGGTGCTTTAGTTATAGATCCTGTTCCTGGCATACATTACAATGTGGTTGTATTAGATTTTGCTAGTCTGTATCCTTCGATTATAAAAGAATATAACTTATCTTACGAAACAGTTCAGTGTCCCCATGAAACTTGTAAAGATAATTTAATAAAAGGAATTTCTTATCACGTTTGCAATAAAAGAACCGGCATATTTTCTTATGTAACTGGATTTTTCAGAGATGTTAGAGTTAAATATTTTAAACCAAAATCATCGGATAAAACCATACCACAAAAACAGAGAAATATATACCAAGTTTTACAACAAGCACTAAAAGTGTTTATTAATGGTTCATATGGTGTATTTGGAAGTCCAAATTTCCCCTTATTTTGTTTGCCAGTTGCTGAAAGCACAACAGGTATTGGTCGATATTCGATTCAATCTGCAGCAAAGAAAGCGGAAACCCTCGATATTCAGGTTCTTTACGGCGATACTGACTCAATTTTCTTAAAAAGTCCAACAAAGAGCCAATTAAATGAAATTTCTAATTGGAGTAAAGATGAATTGGATTTAGATTTAGAAGAAGAAAAAACTTATCAATTTTTAGCATTATCAAAACGAAAAAAGAATTATATAGGAGTATATGCAGATACAAAAACTATTGATATTAAAGGGATGACTGCTAAAAAGAGCAATACTCCTAACTTTATTAAGAAGACTTTTGGTCAATTAACGGAAATATTAAGAGAGATTACTAATAACGAAGAATTTGATAAATCGCGCCAAAAAATTATTGATATTATCAGAAAAGATCGAAATGCAATTGGGAAAAAGAATGGATTTACTTTAGATGATTATATGATCTCTTTAGAATTACAAAGATCATTGGATAAATATATCAAAACAACTCCTCAACACGTAAAAGCTGCACGAATCCTAAAAAATGTTACTAAAAAAGAACTACAAGAGAGAGATATAGTTTCATTTGTTAAAACAAGAGATAGTGAAGGAGTTAAACCATTAGAATTAGCCAAACTCGAAGATATTGATGGGAAAGCGTATAAAAATTTGTTAAAAAGTGCAGTTGAACAACTTCTTGACGCATTAGGCATATCTTATGAAGAAATTAGAGGAATAAAGAAAATGGATTCCTTTTTTTAAAAAAAATAATTAATTTAATTCTCTTAGAAATAAGTTTCTTTTAGCCATTTCTGACTAAAGCTTTTTTTATTTCATCTAATAATAAGGTTTTTTCTGCTATAAACCAATGCAATTTTGATTTCTCTGGAGAGTTATGATAAATTTTTTCTGCAGATTCTGCAATATCATCACGGCTTGGCTCTATAAACGTATCATTTTTTAAAAAGAAAACTAAATTATCAGACTCTAAAGCTTCGATGTCATGTCCATTAGTAATATTTTTCTTTATAGTCTCTGTTAGTTCAGCTAAACGCCAGCAAATATGTTCGTAAGATTCATTATATTTATATTGCCGGTATGCCAGAATTTGTATATCTTCTTTCTTAATAGGCAAATATATCCTCTTTCTTAATTATTTTTCCTATACTAAATTCCTAATAATTGAAGTAAGTTTACTATATATTTGTTACGATTTTAAGCAAAGTTTTTGGTGTTATAACAAATTAGTAATTTAATCAGTAGTTTCCTTAATTTTTAATATAAATTACCAAACTAAAAATCTTTTTGATATTTAATTTCCTTTTCTGTAAATAGATGTTTAAATAGTGAAATAAGGCAGAAAATTCAATAAGAAAACAAAAATTAATAGATATTAAATCTCTAAATTATTATAGAATTTAGATTTGATCAGAAAAATTATATGAATTAAAAAGTGTTTAATTTTAAAAATATGCCTCCGTAGCTTAGCTGGTAGAGCGTCAGACTTGTAATCTGACGGTCAGGGGTTCAAATCCCTTCGGGGGCTTCTCTTATTAATTTTTAAATTAAGGGGCGGCAAAACAAAAAATTTGAATAAAATAAATCGCGTAATTTTATGCATAATTGATTGTCTTCGAGCAGAACATTTGTTTAAATTTATCAATAGCGGTCTTCTTCCGAATTTTAAAAGGTTAAAGGATGAAGGTATTTTTTCTAAAAATTGTATTACTGATTTTCCATCTGTAACGTTGCCTACTCAACCAACGATAATAACGGGCACATATACTGGAGATTATCGGAAAGAATATTGCCATGGAATCCCTTGTTTTAAATGGATGGATCGCGATTTTTCACCTCCAATCCTTAGAGATTATGGTTCCAAGAGCATACAAATTTTTAAAATGAATGAGGATTTGGGCAAAAATTGCAAAACTCTTCTTGAAATGGTTGGAGATGGAAATAAAACAAGTATCACTCAGTTTTGTAATCGGGGAACATCTTATTTCTTCCCCAAATCCAAAATAAGAATAGGATTTTATTATTTATTATTAAAATATTACCCAAATTTGAAAAAAGCAATTGCTAGATTCAATTCAAAAGTGATACATTTACTGTTAGATAATTTTAAAAACCCAAAAAATTATTTTCGAAACAAAGAACCTCCAATTGGGAGTTTAATCTATTTTTTATCTTCTGATCTTTTAATGCATGTTTTTGGATACGATAGCCAATTGTATAAGCTAAATTTAATGCATATTGATAAAGTTGTGGGTGTTCTATTAGATGGATTAGAGGAATTGGGTTATTTAGAAGAAACTGCAATAGCAATTACATCTGATCATGGAAATTATCGAGCGAGTAAAGTTGGAGATTTAAATTCTTTTTATTTAAAAAACGGTTTGAAGCAATATGAACCACGTGCAAGTTATAAAGGGAATTTTAATTTGGCTGAATTTGGTGGCGTTGGCTTTTTTTATTTCAGAGGACGCAATAATTTACTTCAAGAGAATAAATATCAATGGACACTGCCTATTTTGAAGGAACTTGAAAATTTTGGACCAAAACGGGTTAATCTATTAGATAAATTATTTAATATTGAACACAGTCAATTGATGTATTATAAAGATGATAACAATACTCATCGTAAAGGGATTGTATATTTAAAACGAAAAGATAAGAAAACTGGAAAGATATACATTGGTAAAATAGAATATAAAGGGACAAACATAGATTATAAGACTAAATACACTTCTGAAGATGGTGATAATGATATATTTGGTTATTTAAAGGATAAAACTGCTAGTAAATTACTAGATGGTAAATTTCATTCAAATAGCGAATGGATGGACGGCACATATCATCTTGATTTTCCAATGTATCCTGATTTAATTCCACGTCATTTTAAAAACCCTCGAAGTGGTGATATTATCCTAAGCACCGATGGGAGTGTTATTTTTAATATTACCCATGGTAAGCGAAAAAGTGAAAATATTTATTTCCATGATTTGGGTCTTAGAGACTGTGCAATTGTGCCTTTATTAATTGGAGGTTCTTCAGAAATTTCTCATAAAGAAATTCCTTATTGTGCAACAACAGATATTGTTCCAACATTATTACAAATGCTAGGTAGAAAAGCACATCCAAGCATGGTTGGAAGCTCTTTGATTTAATTTTTTGGTTGCATTAATATTTCATATTTTAATAATGAAGCTCAATATCTCTTGTGGATTTGATTCATAAGTAAATGAATTGTCATTCTCAATCTTCATCTCCTCAATTGGTAATTCTAATAAATTTACTTTTTTAACATTCTTAATTTTTTGATTGAATTTTACTGTACCTTTTGATTTTTTTCCAGATGTTTCTAATAATCTAATTAAGAGTCCATTATTTCCATCTTCAGGTTTTTTAATTGATGTTACTATAAAATTTTCGGGTTCAATTGAAAAAAGACTAAATTCACTTCCTAATTTGCCCTTATTATGCTTGATCTTCCGAACAATCAAGGGTATGTTAAAATTTTGAGCTTCTCTAGCTATTAGGTTATTAGAAAAATCACCATTGTGTAAATATAAAGAGTATTTAAATGTATGATCTCCAATTGCATAAGCTTTAGGAATCCTATAAAAAGGTCCAGCCATGGCGGGAACAGTTCCATATATTATATTTGTAAGTAATCCAGTACTTCGCATTAGAGTCAGGAGGCAGGAGTCTTTATTTTTGCCAATTTCATATTCTGGTATTCCATAATTTATAATTGAAACTCCTTTTTTCTCCTTAATATTCGAAAAGTCCATCCAATTAATAACAGGTTTTATTCTATCATAATGTTCAAAATGTTTATTTATTTCCTTCCATGATTTTCCCACTTTTGGTTCAATATTTCGCTCAATAAATCCATATGGAATTTCAGATCTTATAGTAGGGTTTGATATAGGTATTGGAAAACATGCTTGAATACGAATGTTTCTTATGTTATTGTAAAATATAGTAATAAAATCAATTCTTACATCACCAAAATTAGGCATTATGATATATTGAGTGATTTCGTTAATTGATTTAAATAAAATCTTACTTTTGCATTTTAATTTCGCATTTAATTTAACGACGGTTCTAACTGGTCCTTTTTCGAGAACTTCCAGTTGAAGATCATACATATGATGGATTTTTCCAATTCTTCCAATGTAATAACCATCTCCTCGATCATTGTGTATTCTTAAACCTCCAATTGAATATTTTCCTTTAGAATTAAGCTCAAATTTATCTTTTTTATTAAAAATACTAATTAATTTTCCATCTTTAAAACTCAATCTAAGAATATTATTTTCAATAGTTAGGGTGCTGATTTTTTTTTTTTCTAATATAGATTGCCCCTGATTTAAAGATTGGTTTTTCCTAATGGAATATGAGGTATAACCGATTGGAGGAATATCTTTAGCCAAGAAAATGTAAGAATTTTCTTTCTCATTGATTTTTTCTTTTTGATAAGGGATTTGTTTACCAATTTGATTTAATATACTAAATTCTTTTATTTCATTGGGTATTTTTATCTTTTCAATGCTTGTGCGTTCCCAAGAGAGTGGATTGAAGATTAAAAGGGGCATATCATTTTTTAAGATATTAGATGTATCTATATTTTTAATGAAATAACTTAATGCACTTTTAAATAGTCTTTTTAATTGTAATTCCGAGAGTTTTAATTGCTTCATTATATTATCATATGCTGCATCTATATGAACTCCAGTTATTCCATCATGGAAATCACAACAAAGAATTCGATTAATAGCCTTATTAATTTCTTCTTTAGGATAAGGAATATTATTTAATAAATTGGATAATGTCGAAGATAATTCTGTTAAGTAAAATTGATTCTCTAAGAAACGTATTTGGTGCTTTAATTTAGGTCGATTACCAAACGTTCCTGGGAATAAATCTGGAGGTCCTAAAAATTCATAGTTTTCTACAACACCAAATTTCTTCCTTGATTTTTTTAGAGCAGAGTGAAATTCTGAAGGAATTGCAATAATTACTTTATTTTTCTTATTTTTTTTGTTATAATAATCAACTGCATCAAGGATATTGGTACTCGGAGGAAGATTATCTGTTCCATTTAAAATTAGAATATTATCAGTAGTTGACCTAACAATTCTATTTTTAATTGAAAACTTTAAGCCCCCCATATCCAATCCGAATACTGAAATTCCTAACCCGGTGTTTGATAATCTACGAAAAATGTATTTAAATGGAGGAAAAATTTTTATTAAAAATTCATACACTCTGAAATTTTGTGGGATTACTTGGAGAGTTCCGGGAATTGGAACGAATGGAAAAATAGGAGGTAAAATCGTCATTGCAAAAGGAGGAGGTATATATGTATAAGTTGAATACATCCAATGAGTAAGAATTTTGGAACCATCGAAACTTTTCCACCAAAATTCTTGTGGGAGGCTTCTATTTCTTGCTCCTCTAACAAAAATAAAAAATTCAAAACCAGCTTTTTTTAATATCTGTGGAAGTTGGGGTGTTTGACCAAATGAATCAATAAGATATGCAATCTTTGAATCGATTCCAAAATGTTTTTTAAAATACCTACAACCATATAAAAATTGCCTTACAAGGCTTTCCCCGTTGGGTAAGAGAGTATCCGGAGCTACAATATCTCCTCCAATTAACTCAATTTTCCTTTCTTTCACCCGCTGTTGGAGTTCTTCCCACATATCAGGATGATTTATGCGAAAATATTCACAAGCCATCACTGAATCAATAATATAACGATATTTTTCATGTTTTCTCATAATCAGTAAGGCTTCTTTTATCAACTTAGCATTTTTGCTGCCCATTCCATCAGGTGTATCACACCATAAATAATCATAGTGAGAATGTGGAGATAAAAATATTTTTTTTCCCATTTTTAAAAACCTTACTTCATTACATTCTTTTAATCATAGTATACAATCATTTGAATTACACCTAAAATAGCAAGGCTCAAATCTATAAAAAAGTCTGCTGTAAAAGATAAAGTAAACAAATTAATGATTACAATTATTGGAAAATAAATTGCACAATAAAATAAAAATGGTTGGGAAATTATTCCACCCCAACCCCAGCGATCCTTCCTTAAAAACTCACAAATTGCCCAGAACCCCAAGATTGGCCAAAATAGACCTATAATATCTATAAATTCGGAATAGGGAAAAAATTTAAATAATAATAATATACAATTAGCAAAATAAATCCCGCTTAAAGTAAAGGTATATTTCTTGGATTCACTCATAGTTAAAGATAAGTTTGAGAATATATTAATTTGTTTAAGTTTCATTCAATAAAATTAAAATAAATGTGAAATTAAAAAAAACAATTAGAAATAGAAATTATTGGTTTAAATGTCTGTCAATGAAGAAAGAGATAAACAAATCAAGGAAAAACTTCGGGGAATAGAAGATTATATTGAAGTTGCTGTGAGAGCTGAAGATGTAGATTTTATGTCCATCGTGCATTTTAATGAATATCTAAATTATTTTGATTTTGGATTTGTGAGTATTACCTCTAAATTAAATTTTAATGTATTCGAATCTGTTAAAAGTGGCATCGTATTTCCTGTGAAAAAAGTTGAAATTGAATATGTAAATTCTGCCATTTTTGGGGATATTATAAAAGTTCATAGTCGTCTTTTAAAAATTGGTAATAATTCTATGACATTTAATCATGAATGTTATAGGAAATCAGATAATGTATTATTAACAAAAGGTGTAATGGTAAGATTAATTATGGATATGAATACTAATAAATTGATTAAAATTTCCGATTTTTTTAACGACATCATATGAATTTTAAAATTAAATTCAAATATTGAACAATTTTTGTTTTTAAAACTAATTTAAAATAAATTTAATTGAAAAAATTATATCAATTTTAGGGTAAAATTTTAGTTTTATTTAAAAACATAGATATTGATGAAACAAAAAAGAACTATGATTTGATTTAATTGTCAGAAAATAAGAAAATGAATTTTAACAGCGAAAACTCTAAAAAAAAAAGCGCCATAATTGCCAACCGAATGGAAGAGCATTGGTCGGGTAATGGTGGAAGTGCTTCAGAGATGCATATGATTAATATCCAGTTAAAGTCTAAAGGAAATGAAAATAAAAGCCTAATAATAAAATTGAAAGCAAACAAGATTTCTGATGAAATTTTAAATGATCTTCCAGCTTTAGTTAGGAAATTTTTCTAATATTAGATATAATTAATTTTACTTGGGATTATTTTTTAAAAAAGTTAAATTTAAATATTAATTTATATTTTTTTATTATGAATAATTATTCAGAATTAAAATAAAAAAATTAAAAAAAGGAAGTGTATGTAAAAAATGCCAGGTGGAGATAGAACTGGTCCTGGTGGTTTGGGACCAATGACAGGAAGGGCTTTAGGGTATTGTGCAGGTTATTCTACTCCAGGATATACAAAAGGCGGCGGTTTGGGTCTTGGCTGGGGTAGAGGTTGGGGAAGAGGTAGAGGTTATGGAAGAGGCATGGGATGGGGTAGAGGTTATGGAAGAGGTCTTGGGATTTATCCAGGATATCCGATAACAGCTCCGGTATATTCACCTATCACAGCAGGTTATCCTGTGGCTCCAGGAGTATCGCCTCAATCAGAATCTGCCATGCTAGAACAAGAAAGAAAATTTCTTGAGGCAGAATTAAATTCAATGAAAGGTGCGCTAGGAGATATTGATAAAAGGCTTTCAGAATTACAGAAAAACCAAACATCAGAAAAATCAGAATAAATTTTTTTTTTTTTATAATTTTTTATAAGAAAATTTTTAAATCATATTCAAATACAAATATTAAAAATAAAGTGGAATTATTAATTATGGTAGATAGAATTATTGCAGTGCCTACTTTTGGAGAAGGAGGTCTTCAGTCCTTTATTAATCCACGATTTGGTAGGTGTGAATCATTTACATTTGTTAAGCTCCTCAATAATGAAATTGCATCCGTGAATGTTGTTAGTAATGCAGCTGCAGGAGCAATGGGTGGTGCTGGAATTCAATCAGCACAGATATTAGGAAATAATGGTGCAACAGAAGTTATTGTTGGACAGTTAGGTCCAAATGCATTTTATGGACTTAATTCATTAAATTTAACAATATACCAAATAGGGCAACAAAATATAACGGTTAATGAAGCAATTAAATTACTTATTGAAGGAAAACTTACTCCTTTAAGTAATGCAAATGTTGGAGCACATTATGGAGTTGGTGGAGGCATGGGCGGTGGTGGAGGCATGGGCGGTGGTCGAGGCATGGGCGGTGGTCGAGGCATGGGTGGCGGGGGCGGTATGGGACGACGCCAATCTTAACTATTTTTTCATATTAGATACAAAAAAGAATAAACGTTATGAAACCAAAAATAATTGCTGTAACCGGTGGGAAAGGAGGAACCGGAAAGACTTTAATTGCCGTTAATTTTGCTATAATGTTTAAAAATCTTGGTAAGAAGGTATTATTAATCGATTGTGATGTTGATAATCCCAATACTTATTTGTTATTAAGTGGAAAATTAGAAAATCAAAAAGAAGTGCCTTTTTTTCTTCCTGAATTTAATAACGATATATGCACGAAATGTGGATTATGTTCAGAAAATTGCATGGCTCATGCAATACTTCAGGTAAAAGATCAATATCCTATTCCAATGTTAACATTATGTTCAGGATGCAAATTGTGTTATAAATTATGTCCAGTCAAGGCGATTATATCTAGTTCAAAAATAATCGGATGGACATATGAAACAAAAATTAGAGATATAGATTTATGGGTTGGGGAATTAAAAGTTGGAGAAGCACGTTCAGCTGCAATTATAGAAAAATTAATTGACAACATGGAAAAGGAAATAGAAACAAATCCTGACAAATATGATATTGTTATTTTAGATACAGCGCCAGGAGCCCATTGTGATGTTGAGAAAGGAATCTCAACCGCAGATTATGTAATCAGTGTAACGGAACCAACTCCTTTTGGTGCTCTTGACTTAAGAAGAATAATAAAACTCATAAAATTATTAGGTAAATCGACTAAAGTTATACTAAATCGTTCATCATTACTTGGAAATAAAGAAATTTTTTTAAGAGAATTAAGTAGTGATGGAATAAACGCATTAGGAGATATTCCATTAGATAAGGAAATTGTCAATTCCTATGCAATTGGCGTGCCAATAATGGATGAAAATACTAAATTTGATACTAATGGAAAAGGATATATAGGTTTCGAAAGGGTTTTTAATAATTTACTTGAATGGACAAATATCAAAGGAGAGGCGTAATAAAGCTGAGTCAGAGTGAACCATTTAAAATAGGTATCTTAAGCGGAAAGGGAGGAGTCGGAAAAACTTCTATTGCTGCATCTTTGGGATATCTGGCAAGGAAAGATCCAGAGATTAAAGGTGTAATTTTATTAGATTGTGATGTAGATGCACCAAATTTAGCTTTACTATTCAAATCGAAGAGTGATATTGTGAACAAAGACTTATATACTACATTAAAAGCTAATTTTCTGGAAGAGAAATGTGTGCATTGTAAAAAATGTATTGACGAACATTATTGTGAATTTAATGCACTAAATTGGAATGATGAACAACAAATTCCAATTATAGATTATCTTTCATGTGAAGGCTGTGGAGCGTGCGCATATTTATGTCCTGAAAAAGCATTTTTAATTGAAGCAGTAAAGAGTGGAGCAATTAAATCTTATACAACAATAAATGATATACCTTTAATATACGGCGAAACTATATTAGGCTCTACAACTTCAGGTAAGACGGTTACTGAATGTAAGAATTTTGCTGAAGAAGTAAATAAATCAATTTCTGCACAGTTAGAAGTAATAGACGGACCACCTGGAATTGGATGCCCGGTAATTGCAACAATTTCCGGACTTAACTATGTTATTGCTATTGTAGAACCTACACCCTCTGCTTTACACGATGTGATACGAGTGATTGAAGTAGCTAATCAATTTAAAATTCCATTTAGTATTATTGTAAATAAAGCAGATTTAGAAAGTGAATTTCAAGAAAAATTTAAGCAATATATAAGAGAAAATAACTATAATGTTATTGGGAGAATTCCTTTTGATTTTTCCGTGGCACGGGCCATTTCAAATGCACAACCAGTTGTTGAATATGCCCCAAACTCAAGCGCAAGTATTGCTATAAAAGGGATATATAAAAATATTAAAAATATAATACAAAAAGCATAATTATTTTTTATAAAAATTGAATATAAATAAAATTGTAAATTTATAAATTTAAAATATAAGGTGTAAATAATATGAGAGTTGCAATTAGTACAGATTCTGGAACAGTTTCTGCACATTTTGGAAGATGCCCTTCCTATACTTTATTAGATATCGAAAATGGAGAAATAATTAATCGAACTGAGATTGGTAATCCAGGTCACGCTACTGGAGCTATTCCTCAATTTTTGAGCCAAAATGGAGTAAATGTTATGATCGCGGGTGGGATGGGATGGCGTGCTCAAGATTTTTTCAAACAATATGGAATAGATGTAATTCTTGGAATTACTGGAAGAATCGATAATGTCATCCAAAAAATAAAAGATGGAACATTAGAAGGAGGAGAAAGTTTGTGTTCTCCAGGTGGTGGAAAGGGTTACGGAATTGCAAAAGAAGATGGACATTCTCATGAGTAAAATATAAAGGAAATATTTAAAGACAAAATTTTTATTTTTCTTTAATTTCTTTTTACTATGAATAATCTGAATGATCAATTCGAAGAATTCATCAAAAACCTCCAAAAGGAGATTGACGAAGAAGAGTCCAAGATATTTTCTAGACGAGTGATTGAGTTATCTCATAATCCTAAAAATTGGGGAAAAATGGAAAATCCAACAGTCGAAGATAAATTCTTAGGACCTTGCGGAGATACAATGCAATTTTTTTTAAAAATCAACAAAAAAGAGAATATTATAGAGAAAATAACTTTTGTAACTGATGGTTGTGGGCCCTCAGTTGCTTCGGGAAGCCAACTCACGATTATGGCAGAAAATAAAAGTATTGAAGAGACCTTAAAAATTACACCTGATGATATTTTAAAAGTACTAGAAGGATTACCTTCAAGTCATACTCATTGTCCTGTTCTCGCTATAAATACATTACAGAAAGTATTAAAAAAATATCTTGAAAGTAAAAAATAGCTTAAGGCATTTGTTGCAACAAATCTTTTTTTAAAAAATACACATTTTTTGATTTACATTCAGGACATACTAAAGATTCTTTATTGATTTCTGATGCTTGTTTATCTTCCCATTCGTTCATACAATTCAAACAACCGTATCCAAAAAAGAATTTTTTTATTCCGATGGAACCACCTGCAATTCGAATTGCCTTACCGTGTATTAATGCCTCTGCAATTTTTTTATGGGCCAAATCTAATACTCGAGAGAAAGTAGGTTGTGAGATATTCATCAGTTCAGCACATTCTATCTGTGTTTTTCCTTCATGATGTTTCAATCTCATTGCCTCAAATTCTGCAACAGTTAAAATTACTTCAAAACCTTTTTGAAAAGTATCACCGTGGGGTCTAAAATACGTAAAATCTGGAAATTTTTCAATGTGGCGAATTCTATGAGGTCTTCCCATATCCCATCATTTAGAAATATAAAATTACTATTTTTTTTTTTTTAAAAATTTAATACTTACTATCTTTTTATCTATACAAGTTATAAATTAAAAATTTATATCTTATAAAATAAAAAAGTATTATCAAACTTATTATTTTAATTATTTATAGTCAGATTTTTTATTAATTCGGCACCTCTAAGAAATAAAAAATTAATTTTTAATTAATAAGTCATTGAAGTAAAATATTTAATAGTTCTCACATATTTCATCTTCAAATTTTTAACTTTTAGGGTGTTTAGTATAAAAATTGAATTAGCAGATCGTGTTAAAAAATTACCTGAATACATTTTTACGGCAATAAAAGAACTCAAGTTGAAAAAAGAAAGAGAGGGAATGGATTTAATTTCACTCGGGATAGGAGATCCAGATTTAACAACTCCCGAATTTATACTTAATGAAATGATTGAACAAGTTAAATTACCAAAAAATCAGAATTATCCAGCAAGTATGGGAGAGGAAGATTTTAGAACTGCAGTAGCTAATTGGTATAAAGTACGGTTTGGATTGGATTTTAACCCCGAAAATGAGATTTCAAATTTAATAGGTGGAAAAGAAGGAGTTGCAAATATAGCCAGAGCTTTTATTAACCCGGGCGATATAGTTTTATGTCCAAATCCTGGGTATCCGGTTTATGAAAATGGTGCCACAAAATTCTGTGATGGTAAGCCATATCTAATGCCATTATTAAAAGAAAATAATTTTCTTCCGGATTTAGAGATAATAGAGACAAATATTCTCAGAAAAGCTAAAATGATGTATTTAAATTACCCAAATAACCCAACTGGGGCGATTGCACCAATAAATTTCCTTAAAAAAGTTGTTGATTATGCGGAAGATTATAATTTTTTTATTGTCTATGATAATCCCTATTCTGAATTCACATTTAACGATTATATCGCCCCAACCCTTTTACAAATTAACCAGAATCATATAGAGATTAACTCTGCTTCAAAAATGTTTTGTATGACTGGATTTAGATGTGGTTGGGCAGCTGGAGATGATTATTTAATTAGTGGATTAAGGAAGATAAAATCTCAAATTGACTCAGGGTGTCCTATTTTTATCCAGAAGGCTGTTATCAAAGGTTTAAATGAATATAAATCGGAAAAAAAACCAAAATTTGTGGAAAAAAATATGAAAATATATGAAAAAAGACGAGATGTCTTAATAAATGGATTAAATGAAATTGGATGGAAAACTGAAAAACCACAAGCAACTTTTTATGTTTGGACACCAATCCCTCCAGGTAAAAAGAGTTGCATGGATTTTGTGAAAAATCTGATAGAAGTTGGTGTTGTTATTACTCCAGGAATTGGATTTGGTCAATATGGAGAAGGTTTTGTTAGATTTGCGTTAACTCAACCAATAGAGAGAATCAAAGAAGCATTAGAAAGAATTTCACAAATTATTAATTGAAGTTTAAAAAAATTCCTGATAAAAGATTTCTTAATACAAAATAGGATGTAAATTTATGTCTAAAGACCTATTATTCGAAATGTATCTAGACCATTTTAGAGAAAACTTTAATAAATATACAAGAAAAGCATTTCGACTGCTTCCTGAATTGGAAAATCCACGTATTCTTGATATAGGGTGTGGTTCGGGTGTTGCAACTATTGAATTGGCAAAGTTGAGTAATGGTGAAATAATTGGAATAGATATCGACCAATCTCTCCTAGATAAACTGAATAGAAAGATTGATGAAAAAGGCTTTTCAAATCGAATGAAAGCTTTAAAATGCTCTTTATTCGAGATCGATTTCCCTGATGATAGCTTCGATATCATCTGGTCTGAAGGTTCAATATTTATAATTGGTTTTGAAACAGGTCTTAAGGAATGGAGTCGGTTACTTAAAACTAACGGTTTCTTAGTTGTCCATGATGCGAGAAAAAATATTTCAAATAAGCTTAAGAAGATACCTAACTATGGCTATAAACTTATAAATTATTTTTCATTGCCCGAGGATGTTTGGTGGACAGAATATTATAATCCTCTAGAAAAACGAATCAAAGAACTACGTAAAAAATATGATAATGATCCAGAAACTCTTAAGATATTTAAAAAGCATCAAAATGAAATAGATATGGTTAAAAAGAATTCTAAAGATTATAGCTCAATATTTTATATAATGCAAAAATTAATCCATTAAGATGTAAAATTCAAAATTATGTTAAACAATTAAACAAAACTAAGAATTGGTTTTACTTCAATATTAATTGGAACTTTTGTTGTTTCTTTTAATTTTATTTTTTTATATTTTTAATACTCTCTTTACCATTCTTTTTTCTCTTTTTACTCAAGTCCAATACCTGCTTCATCTTTTTCCGATAATCTTCGAAGGCGTTTCTTCCCACCCCAGTGAGTTTATACATTGTATGTGGCTTTTTTCCCTTGAATTCCTTTTTAACTATGATATAGTTCGCATCCTCGAGTTTGCTCATGTGCGAAGATAAATTACCATCTGTCAGACCAGTTTGCCCTCTTAAAAATACGAAATCTGCTTCTTTGCTAATATATAGATACGCCAAAATCATTACGCGGGCGGGCGCGTAGAATATTTTGTCAATGTCGGTTAGAGATTTCAGTCCTTCACTGCTATTTATTTCGTTTTCGCTCATTGATCTACTCCTCTTTTGGTAATGGATATTTTCGAAAAAAGCGGATTAAAACTACAACTCCCATAATTAATATAATACTTCCCGAAATACTAAACGCTATAGCAAAGTGAAAAGGGCTATCGATAAAGGGGTGAATTAGTTCAGAGACAAGCAAACTTAATCCCATAACTATCGCCGTTATATATAATCGTGGCGTTTTTAAAAAATAGGCTAAACCACTCATTGGTAAAGTTAAGAATAATAAACCTATGACTAACATAGTAAGTATGGGGTCTGTTTGAATCCCAAATGGTCTTATTAGCGTAAAAATGAATATAATAAAGGTGATGATTACATTGATTAATAGAAATAACAATAACCTTTTGCTAGTCGGGCTTGTTTTAACGCTGATTTTAGCAATACCTGTGCGGGGAGCGGCAATATATTTCTTAGCAAAGTAATAAAATGGGAACGCTATCGAAATTATGATAGAATATAATAAAACAATATTCCAGGGTAGTGGGATCAACTCCCAAAATACTCCAAAAAATCCCATTCCAATGAATAAAATTGCTAAATAAATATCTAATATCCCATCTTCGCCGCTAGTCTTGAAAATCTTTTTCTCAACCGTCTTTAAATCGATATTTTCTTCCATTTTTTCATCTCATTCATTAATTGGCTCACTATTTTTTAACGGATATTTTTTAATAAATCGAGATAAAACAACTAATCCCATAACTATTATAGACCCCCCGGTAATGCTAAAAGCTATGAGGCTATCAAGAGGGCTACCGACTACGGGATAAAAGATTTCGGTGAGAAAAAAACCCAACCCCAATACTATTGCAATTATGTACCAGCGAGGCGTTTTCGAAAAATAAGCTAATAAGCTTATAGGTAGAGCAATGATACCTAATCCAATAGATAACGTAAAAATAATTGGATCAATTTGAACGAATTGAAATAAATCTAAAAACGTCAAAATGAAAAAGATAAAGGAAACGACTACATTAATACTTAGGGTTATTACTAATTTCTTCTTGGTTGGACTCGTTTTTACGCTGAGTTTAACGATACCCATACGGGGGGTGGTAATTTTTTTCTTGCCTATGATTAAAAATGTAAATGCAAAAGCTATTAAAATTAAATATATTCCTAAATATCCCATAACTCCAGGCAATATATCACGAAAAAGTGCTTGTATCCCCAAGCTCATAAATAAAATGCCAAAATAGATATCCATTAAACCATCCTCGTTGGTTGTTTTAAATATTTTTTTATCGAGCGCCTTTAAATCAACATTTTCAGCCATATTTTCCACATTTAACTTATATTTTTAACTTGTATAATATTGCCGCTTTTATACAATTTTGCTATCTTATTTACTTTTACGAGATAATATATCAAAAACCCGATTATTACCCCATTAACTATTGTAAATAAAAATCCTAATAATTCGTTTGCAAAAAACATGTTAAATGGCATCTCCATACATACAAAAATGCACGTAAAAGACGCTAGAGCAAGCAATTTGCGCTCTTCTTCGCTGTATTCTTTTTTTACCATTCTTTTCTATTCACCTCCTTTTTCATTATCAACTTTCATTTCCATTGCCATGCTTAACCGAAACGATCAAGAATCGACGGAAATAAAAAAAAATAAAAATTGGTATTTATTAATTTTTCAGATTTCACTCTAACTTATTCAATTTCTTCATGCCAAAATATAACAGTGGAAGGCTAACCCCAATATTGTAGAGAAATACACTCCCATGCATAATAAACATCATTGATTCGCCTGGTAATCTCAGGAACATGTCCAACATAATTCCCAGACCAATCGGCAGAAATAATAATGGTTGCAGTAAAAGCATTGATATCATAGTGTTTCCTTTCATTTTTGAGTCTTTTTCTCCAAATGCAGGAGATATACATTGAATACCCATAGCTGAACACATGGAGATTTGCGAAAATGCCAAAAACTCGCCAAAGAAGATCACCACTCTTACGATATCGAGATTTGCCAGAATTGAGAATATAGTTGTAATGACAGTTGCTAAGATAATGTTAAATACAAACAATGCTAACAAGTATGAATAAACAAGTCCTTTTAATCCTCTTGGAGATCTTTTGTAAACCCATATTAGATCTTTAGAATCGACGAAAGCTAGATGTCCGAGAATTATGCTTCCTATGCCTCCACCAATTGCAATTAACATTGCTGTTCCAAATCCGAATCCAAAGATATCAGATGCCATACTTGAGATAAACCATGTCATAAATCCTAGAAGACCGACTACATAAGCAACTCTACCTAAGTTTGCTTTTTTCCTAAAAAACCTCTTTAACTGCATGACAATTAAGCCACCCCACTTGCGCCCTGACGCTTTTCTTACGAGCTTATAAAACGCATTTTCGTGTTCAACAACAGTTATACTGCTCATCTCGCCTTCACCTTCTAAGCTATAAAAAGATTCAGCTTTTTTATAAGAAACATATAGAATTGCTAATGGAACGCTGACAGCGAGTAAAAGGTTAACCCATATATTTAAAATGAATGCATCAAGTAAAATCGGATCTATGCTATACAAGATAATATTTGAATACCACAGAGATGGGTAAAACGCTAACCAATTTTTAAGTTCGGGATGTGCCATCAGTTCGTTAAGGAAAAACATTACCCCATACATTATAACAATCGAGACAATCGTTAAAACCCATATTAACGCCTTTCCATAATCTCTTGCTTTCTCGCTCTTCGAAATTTTATGTTCAATCCAACTCGCTATAATTGAACCAACCAGATTAGCAAAATATACGGTTGCAAAAACACACCCGTATATCGCCACATATTGTATGAAAGTCAAATCTATGATAGGATTTATCAAACCAACTACTATTGGAGCAAATATTAAAACAAACATCGTATATATCGGCATCTTACCTAAAAATTCTCCTAGAAAGATGTCGTTTGGCTTAACAGGTGTCGCTAACAATGATTCTTTAAAACCAGTTTCGCTTCTACTATACACATTGTTTAACGGATACATCAAAAGAAATAAAAACATCATCATCATAATCGATTCGATGAGTATCGCAACAACAGGTTTGAAAATATCGGAGTATTGCACAGCTAAAGTCGGCATAAACAAATCAAATAGGAGTGGTGCGACTATAAACGCCCACAAGAGTAGTAGCGAATATAATGAAGTAAAAAATAATATTCGATGGTTTCGGACGCCGCTTGTTCTAATTCTTATCTCGTTTTTCGCAATAGGCTTCCATAAACTCTTCTTTTTATATCTTATATCAATTGTGCGTTGTTTACTTTCATCGCTGACAGAAGTTTCCAACATTTCTTCTGTGGTTAATAATGTCATTTGAAATCTACCTCGATTTTTTGTTTTTTTTCTTTCTTTTTCTTTCCTTCTTATTATTGTATTCGTAATTATTAGAGTTTTCGTCTCTCCAAGCTAATAAATCATCGATATGAGACGCACCGGTAATTTTTAAGTACGCTTCTTCCAAGTCTTTAGCACCAACAGATTCAATTATTTCTTTTGGAGTACCTTCAACTTTTAGTTCTCCGTCAATAATAATACCAATCATATCGCATAATTCTTCAGCCGCATCGAGAAAGTGAGTACAAATGAAAATGGTCTTGTCCGCTTTTTTAGCGAGTTCAGAAATAAGGTCTTTTACCATTCTGGCAGCAGCAGGGTCTAAATTCGATGTCGGTTCGTCTAAAAAGATTATTTCAGGATCTTGGATCAACGCTGCACATAAACAAACCTTCTGTTTCATACCCCTAGAATAACTCTCTAAAAGATCGTTTTCTCGACCTTCTAAGTCAAACATCTCTAATAACTCATCAATGCGAGTGGAAATCACATCTTTCGGTAAGTAATACAACTCACCGATAAATTCTAAGAATTCTCTCGCACTAAGTTTAGAATATAAACCAGGAGATTCTGGTAAAAATCCGCAAATCCTTCTTATATCATCGCTTTGAGTAATTAAATTATACCCGCCAACCGATGCATTCCCAGAAGTTCTAGAAATAATTGCGTTAAGTACTCTTACAGTTGTGGTTTTACCTGCCCCATTTGGTCCTAATAGACCATAAGTTTTTCCGTAAGGAATCTGTAAATTCAAATTATTAACTGCAAGAACATTCCCAAAATTTTTTGTAAGGTTTTGGGTCCTTATAGCATAACTTTCAGTAATTTTTGACCACCTTATTTTTTTTTGATTTTTTGGTAATTTAATTTAATTTATAATTATAAAGCACTCTGTGATATATAAGGCTTTGCATCCCAAAGTCATTTGCAATTATTAATTTTTTTATTAAAATATTTACTTCCTTTCTAACGTCCAAAATTAGGGCGTAAAAATATTTATCATAAAAAAGAAACAAGATTTTCAGAATTAAAACGAAAATTTAAATAAAATGATAAAAAATGGCATTTTATTAAAGAAACTTAAACAAAATTCAGAAGAGTCTCTTGGAATTTTTTTTTTTCATTTCTCGATTTTATTGAATTTTCCAGATCTGACAATTCAAAGGGGAAGATATTTTCAAATGCACGAGTTAGGAGTTCTTTATATTTTTTCTTATCATATTGATGTTTTTTGGAGTCGTACAATTCTGTGAGGATCATTTTTTTATACGCCATATTTAATTGAATGTTTTAATTAGCCTGACATAATATATTATTATTAATGTTATTAAAAAACTGAAGAAAATAAGGATAAACGGATAAAAAATAAAAAAAAATAATATTGGGAAATATTCTAGCTGATAGAAACGAAAAATTTGTAATAAGAATACATAAAGAACAACTATTAATAAAAAAATTCCAATGTTTACTCTTCTTTGATATTTATTATAGCATTTTTTACAATAATAGCCCTTAGTTGAAAAAAATGTTTTGGGTTTAATGAATTGTCTATTTTTATTCCTAAATATTTCGTTAGAAATAATAACTCCGCAACCTCTACAAAATGTTTCATTTCCTAATTCTATGTGAACTTTATTGCTTACATTTCTATAATAACGGATGTGATATATTGATGCATTCTTTCTCATAAAATATGATAAAAGGAACTTAATGATACAGAGTAAACAGACGGAAATCCATAAAAAATCTACTACAACTCTAGGATCATACATAATAAAGTTAAAACTCTCAAGATGAATAAAAAGAATTAAACAACCTAATATAGTCAATATAGTATAGAGAATAAAAGCAAGAATTGGTTCAGATGAACCATATTTTTGTTGGGGAATTTCTTTAAATTTTTGGACTTCCTGAATTTCAATTTTTTGCATAGCTCACATTCTTTTTAGTAAATAGGCTATTTAATAATTAGCATTCTTAACAAATTAAGCAAAATTCAACAGCGTCTTTTGAAGTTTTCTTTCTTCATTTCTCGATTTTATTGAATTTTCCAAATCTGGCAATTCAAAGGGGATGATATTTTTAAATGCACGAGTTAGGAGTTCTTTATATTTCTCCTTATCATATTGATGTTTTTTTGGGTTGTACAGTTCCGAAAGGATTACTTTCTTATGTGCTGAACCTGGGTCAGCTTCAGCGTTTGTAATGATAAATTTTACTTTTTGACCCGCAGACACTGGCACCCCTGCCTTCTCCTTTTGGTTAGCAGCAACTGCTTGATATGAATTTACTTTGTACTGCGAAGGTTTTCGGGAAACTCTTATTATGACGCTAAGCTCTTCAGTCGTTACATTTCCACTATCAATTTTATCTAAATAATGATATAAAACGCGTTTTGCTTCAGGGATCTTTGACAAAAATTGTTCTTTGGTTTTCACATTCAAAAAGACATTAATCATTGCCTTCTGTGCCTCTTTCACGATTCTTGGTGTATCTCTGCGTCTAATATCAATTCCTCTCAGTTTAGTTGTCCCATCGACTCTTACCCCCCAGTAATGATTGAGTGTAGGTATTTTTGGATTCGCACGAGAGGGCATGAATACAATGAAATTATATATTCCTTCAATATTAATTGGAATTTTTGTTGCTTCTTCTATTCTTTTGCAAATTTCTTCGCAATCTTTACTAAATTGCTCACTTGAGGTACCTTTTTTATTTTCTATGAATAGGGAGTCTACAATGCCGTGAATTATTTTATAGCCATATTCACGAGCAATTTCTGCCGATTGCAGTAAGAACTCACGAGAATACGCACAAACAGTTTGATGCGCCTCTATTCGCCCAAATCGTGAATTCTTGAATCCCAAATATCCAAATGAAACAACGAGTATCCATTTTAACGCTTTCTGCATATATTTGTACTTAATATCTCCAGTCTCTTTCGCGATTCGTTTGTATACTAATCTTTTTCTCAAAGGAATCTCAATTGATTTTGAAACAATACCCCGTCGTTTCTTACAGATATGAAAGTTCAATCCCGGAACTTGAATTGCTGAAGGATCATCTTTGCAACATTTACAATTGAGGGTTTCGGGTGAGATATTATATATACTCATTAATGAGGGGTACATTGAAGCAAAATCTAATTCAGCAACATTATTAAACACTCCGATCTTTGGCTCAAAGATATGCCCACCCCTATCTGCTAAAATTAAATCGAGAGCTGTTTTGAAGTCTTCTGCATTACTTTTTAAAGGTGGAATAAGAATATCCGACTGATAAGCGTTATAGAATTGAATTGATTGTAGGGCGCCACCAATTGTAACTCGGGTAAGTCGTTGTATTGGAACTCGGGACACTCGCGCAACTTCAAGGACCCCTGGTATGTTGCCATCGATGAAATGAAGGCTTCCGTAGGCTGAAGAGTCCAAATGAAATCGACCAGTTAAATAACATTGGGTTTGCGAACGACGATATATGATCCCGTAGGAAAAAAAATGGTCCTCACCATTTAACTTGAATATTCCGCTCTTAAGGGGAGTTTTAGTCCGAGAGAGATAAAATCTTCTTGTAATTCGATTTGTTGAAGCCCGGGCAACTAAATAGGGCATTCCAAATTCGTCACCCCTTGTTGTAAGAATAATATCTGGATCAATTCTTTCGATAGTTCGGACTATCTCCAACAAATTTTCCTCCTCGTCACCATTATCAATAAGTATGGTTCTTCTAATCGGAGAATCGGCTCTAGGCATGTCTGCCTTTCTTTCATTCTCGACAATTCCTATTTCCGCGTATGCCATTGGCTCATTGAATTGTGGTTTCAAACCCTTCTGCTGGACTTTGATCTCCAACCAAACCGCCCTCAAGGGAGGCGTCTCATAAAACAAATCTTCGTTGTTATCCTTTAACTCATAAGAGAGCAAATACATTTCATTATTTTCACCCAAACTCACTGAAAAGCAACACAAAGCCATTGGAAAGAGACTATTCACGTAGAAATACATTTGAGCAATTGGAATGTCAGTATTATATAACGTGAAATAATCAAGTTTTTCGATATCTTTTATTGTAGATTTAAATACAGAAGGCTTTTTTACTGACACCCCAAAAATCATCCTTTTTTCGCAATCGTCAATCGAGACATACTTACTGCAAAGTCTTGCTCTGACAATATTTGGGTGGGATTTGAGGATCTGCTTCAGCCTTGGAAAATCGCTTCCAAATCGCCCTTTTTTTGGAACTGCGAAAAATTCTGGCTGAAACTCAGATTTAATCTGAACTACTTGGTTTTCTTTTTTTGTTTTGACCCATAAAATAATCCCACTTGCATATGTGGTGACGTCCAATATCCATCCGTAGAAGTTCTTTATCTCAGTCATTTACTTTTTTCCAATTCGCTTATTCTTTTTTCTAATTCCTCAATTCTTTTCTCTTGTTCAAGTGCTACTGAGAAAAAGAGAAATTCAGATAACACAGGTCTAGCTGCCATACTCCCAGCATCAGCATGAATTCGAGCGTGATCCATTACTTGATCGAAAAATTTTCTCTCTTCAGGGCTTAGAGCCCTTTTGAAATCTTTCCAGCTCTCAATCTCCATTTCAAGCGCTGGACGGAAAGACGGAACTGTTCTACCCAATTATTTCACCTCAATTTTTATTTTAGCTTGGTTTTAGGAAAACCAAAAATCTAATGTCGTATTTTTTAAGGTTTTAGATCTATCTACTTTTTGCTTGCGGGCTTTCCATCTGACAACCTTTTTATTAGGCAAGTATGGATGTTGGATTAGTCGATACTCAGTAAAGCGATCCTCATCGTTAATCAGAACTAATACATTTGCGAAATGAGAGAGTATATTACCCCCCTTTACTCGAACATAAGAATATTCATGAAGTGGTGCCGTTAGAATAACCAATGATTTCGTTTTTTGTGCGACTTTCTTTATGCCATTTATAGCCCTTGATAAGTCTTCAAATGTACTTTGTTCATAATTCCCAAATAGCTTGGTTATTCCAGAAACCAGAACCATTCTTATATCATCAATCTTTAATAACTTATTCTCTAAGATTTCGACCATTTGAGGCCATGTGAATGCCCGAGAGATCAAAATATTGCCTAACACTAATGAAGGACTTAATCGCATTGATAAGGCTAGAGTACTTATTTTATAGGGACTGAATCTATTTGTTGCATCGATGTAGGCGATTCTCCCACCGAGACCGTCATCAAGAAATCTTTTTTGAAAACTTACCGCCGTCGAATGCAAAATATCATTTGTGATTTTTTTGGAGCCATATAGTAAATATATTAATTCTTTGTGAAATCCTCCTTGTAATAATTCATCTAGTTTAGAATCCCCACTCGGAATTAAAGGATATTTGCTGTTTTCTTTGTGATATGCGTAGCCTGAAAGCAACTCCATCTTATTAAAGAATTTTCACTAAGATTTATTATTTAACCCCTCGACAAATTTTTAATTTTTCCTCAGTCTTCTTTAAAATAAATTATTTTTATTGATTTACAAATCTGGGTGATTATTACATTTAAAGTGAACAATTGTCTATAGAGAGGGGGGTCATTAAAAATAAAAAATAGAATAAGTAAGGGAATTTAAGATTTACACCGACAAAACTATAGTATCAATGAAATATAACTGAAATCAGTGATATTGCAGTTAATATTACAGATTATATTAAATTTTAGAATCAAATTTATATAAAAGTCTGAAACAGTCCAATTTATTCCCATCGATCTATTTATTTTTCATATTGAAAACGTTTATATCTTTATTTTATAATTTTGGACTGGGAATTATTAGAGGTAATCAATTCAGAGATTTTTAATTATAATACTATTAAAATTCTGTTTTAGATGAAAAGTATTAAAAGTATTATAAAAATAATACCTTATACAAATAAGTTATTATTTGAATTAATTTAGCCAGTTCCAAGGCTAGATTTTAATAAAAATTTGCAAATTTTTTAATAAATTTCTCAAAATAGAGAAAAACAAATAATGAAACGCGATCAAGAACTCATTGAACGACTTCAAAGGCATAATATTAAGGGAGTTATATTTGATTTTGATGGAGTGCTCCTTGACGTTAGAGAACCTCTTAATGAAGCAGTTGATAAGGTTTTCAATAAACGCTCTATTAATGTAAACATGGATGTTGCATTACAACAAATCGGTGCAGTTTTAGAATCAGTTCAAGGATATCCAATGTCCCAAATAATACTCCAATCTTACCAAATGTTCAAATACGTTACCGTGCTTGAAAATTACCGGTTATTTAAAAAATTAAGGATTGCTATAGAAATTTTTGCTAAATATCAAGAACTTACAAAAGAAGCAAAATTCCATCTAGGCTCAAAATTACTTTTAGAAACTCTCTCAAAACATTGTGATCTTTTTATTATATCACATAATATTACAGAAAGTGTCTTACGCCATTTAAAGCGGGAAGAACTTGAGGGTTATTTTCTAGATATTTACGGTCAAGATAAGCTCCCAGCACTAAAACCAGACCCTGCAAGTGTTGAACCTCCCTTGAATCATTACAAATCCTACACCAAAGAGGATTTTATTGTTATTGGAGATATGCCTTCAGATATTGAAGCAGGTAAAAAAGCAGGTTTCTGGACAATAGGAGTATTGAGTGGTCTTTGTAATAGGGAGCTTTTAGCTGAATACGAGCCAGATTTACTATTAGAATCAATTGCTGATATCCTTACTTTGCTTGGAGTCGATACTGGTCGCATTACTAAATCTCAAGCTCATAAAAAGTTAAAAACAGAATCATCATGAGGTAATAAAAAATGGAAATGGAAGAAATCGATCTCGAAAGTTTGTCTATACAAACAACTAAAGCAGAAGAAATTAAAGATGAGAAGAAGCATGTCTCTGGCGCTTCAAAACAATTTCAAGAAATACTTAATTTTATCTTGAAATATAATCCGATTGATCCTTTAAATAGGCTGGTTAGGAAATTTTTCGGGACATTTGATCTATTAGATAAAACCGATAGACTGTTTTATTGGGGTGCATTTCCAATAATTCGAAATATTTGTCGAATGTATTGGAATATGCGAGTTGAAGGAGAAATGTTTCCAGATTACGGTGGCGGAATAGTTGCATCAAATCATGTTTCACATTTAGATCCTTTCTTTGTCAGTTCAGCCGTTCAGAGACGAATTCGTTGGATGAGTAAAATTGAAAATTTTGAAACACCATTAGTGACGACACTCTTTACAAATCTTGGAGCTTTCCCCTTACATCGTGGGGAGCAAGATTTGAAAGCTTATAGTACAGCAACAAAGATTATTTTAAACGGTGAATACTTAGGTATGTTTCCAGAAGGAACTCGTTCATATGATGGTATTCTCAAAGAAGAATTTCATACAGGTACAATTCGATTAGCGGTAGAAACAGGTTGTCCAATTGTTCCAGCTTGCGTATTAGGAACCGCTGGTGCTTTGGCTAAGGGTAAATTATTAATGAAACCTACACAAGTGCTTGTTCGCATTGGAAAACCAATATATTACACTGATTACTACGCAAAAGAACTCACCTATCCAGATGCTAAGAAATTATCGGATGATCTCAGAGAAAAAATCAAAGATTTAATTCAAATGGGGTATAGCAAGGGATTAGAGAAAGATCCTGAGCTCTCTATAGAAAATCTATCAGATATGATAAAATTCCAAAAAAATGATGCATTGAAAAGTCATTTAAAACCCAAAACTACTGCTAAAAAAATTCTAAAATTCATCGATGATACATGGTATGGATTTTTGAGAGCTTTAGAAGTTTTTGATTTGCGAACACACTTTCAAGAAGCAATACAAATGTTTTCTGGAAACCTCGTGCATCAGTTGTGTAATACTTTAATTCCATATAAAACCATTGACTTCGATAAATATATTCCAAAAGAAGGAGCCGCCGTGATTGCTCCAAGTCATAATTCTGAATGGGACGTAATTATGATTGCTACAGCTATTACTCAAAAACCAAAACGAATATTACATCAGATGTCTAAACAATCACTATTCAGAACTCCGATTGTAAATGCATGGGTTAGGAATCATCATGCTTTCCCACTTAAACGAGGTGGACATGATGTAGAGAGTTTTCTTTATGCTAAAGAACTGCTAGAAGCCGAACAACTTGTGTGTACATATCCGGAGGGAACTACAAATCCTGGTAATGGTCAACTTTTAGAAGGACATACAGGAGCTGTTCGATTAGCAATAGAGGCAAAAGTTCCAATCATTCCAGTTGGAATTACTGGTACTGAGAATATATACCCCAAACACGCAAAGATGCTCAATTTCGGAAAATCATGTGTATTGAAAGCGGGAGAACCTTTTATGGAACATGCAAAATATTGGGATGCACCAGAAATGCCATCATTTGAAGTGTTAAAGGATTTAACAAGTAAAATGATGGCTCGAATTAAGGATTTACAAGTTTACAACTCACCAGGTCTGTAAGTGGTTCGAGGTTTTCAACTAGAATGCAGTCGAAGAAAACGACAAACCAACGAGAACTAAAACATTTAAAAGATGCATTGGAATCTTATCGATATGACCAGAAATCGAAGATCAAAGTGGGCATTCCCCGAGCTCTTCATTTTTATAGGTTTTTTCCTTTTTGGAAAAAATTATTGGAAGAGTTAGGTTGCGAACTTATACTTAGTCCTCACACTAATAAACAAATAGTGGAAGAAGGGGCTTTTCAAGGATTTGGGGAACTCTGCTTGCCTGTAAAAGTATATTATGGGCATACATTATATTTAATTAGAGAACATCCCGAATTGGATTATATTTTTGTCCCACGATATGTATCCGAGCGAGTAGAGGGATATTTTTGTCCTAAGTTTTTATCACTCCCCGACGTTATTAGAACCTTGCCAAATATCCCCAAAATCTTAACCTTTACTGTTAATGTGAAAGAAAATCCAATCTCAAATTCAATTATTTCACTTGCTAAAACGCTTGGAAAAGGACAACGCGAAGCCTTACAGGCATATGAAATAGCAAAAAAATACCATAAACAATATCAAGACTTCTTGAGAAAAGAAATCCCCGTCGGATATGCATTAAAACTTGTAGAAAAAGACAAACCTTTTAAAATACTTAAAAAGAAAAGCCCTAAAAATATCAAATTTCTCTTACTTGGGCATGGATATAATATTTTTGATACCTTTGTAAATCTAGATTTTCAGAAAAAACTAACTAAACATGGAGTAGATGTGCTAACTATTGAAAATTTACCAGAAATTCTATTCAAGGAGCCAGTAATTATTAATAAGCAATTTAGACCGTATTGGCTTCATGAAGATGAAATCTTAGCCGCAGTTAGATATTTTCTAGTCCAAGGACGTAAAGAGATTGACGGAGTCATATTTCTAATCAGCTTTGCGTGTGGTCCTGACAGTTTGATAGCTGAGTTAATTATGAGAGACATGAAAGTGATCGGGCTTCCTTTCTTGCAGATAATAATGGATGAGCATACAGGTGAAGCTGGACTGCTAACAAGAATCGAAAGTTTCGTGGAAATGATTAAGCGGAAAAAAAGAAAACTAGATGCAATGAAAGAAAAGCAAGATTTAAAAATCTTTGAAGTAGCATAGAAAAAAACGAAGGGAAATAAATTTATATGCAAAAAATTTATGGCAATTTAAATTTAAAGCGTCATTTTCTAAGAATTCTAAAAATATGAAATAATTCATAATTTTTTTATATGATCTTACCTATTTGTATAGAAAGTTATTTGAGAAAATATGTTTGCATTTAATTATTAAAAAACTCGAGAAAATAAAGTCTAATAGAGATATAGCTTAGAGCTAATGATTCAAAGTATAAAGATAGAAGAGGAGCAATAAGAATTTAATGATAGTATCATTTCCAAACATGGGATATAGTTGGCCTGCTTTCAAGACTCTCATTGAGTGTATGGGTGTGAAAGTGGTATTACCAGATCCCACAAATCGTGAAGCTGTGAAAATCGGAGTCAAATACTCTCCTGAGTTTGTCTGCTTTCCCTTTAAAGCAACTCTTGGAGATTTTGTAAGTGCGATTAAAAAGGGAGCGGATACTTTGGTTATGGCTATAGATTGTGGCCCCTGTAGATTTGGATTTTACCATGCTGTTCAAGAACGTATTTTACATGATATGGGATATAAAGATGTCCGTGTGATACCTCTTGACCAAGCAGACTTATTAGAATTTAAATGGGTAAAAACCTTGTTTGAAGTAACTCCAACAAAAAATCTATTTCTATATACAAAAGCTGTTAAAGCAGTTCAATATTTTATAAAAAAAACCAAATATATTGATGATATTTCGACCGCAGAGGGATTAATCCGATGCTATGAACGAAATAAGGGGGATACCACTCGGGTTGTAAAGAAACTCCTAATAAAACTTGATGAAACTAATAAAATAAATGAATTACGCAAATTCAAATCTGTTATCACAAATGAGTTTAAAAAAATTGATATAGACCGAAGCCGCAACCCTTTGAAAGTGGCATTATCAGGAGAGATCCATATCACATTAGAGCCAAATGATAATCTCGATATTCGTCGCAAACTCGGTGAAATGGGAGTTCAATTATATCAAAACCTAAGTGTTTACGATTGGGTTATTCATAAATTTCATTTAAATTATCATAGAAAATGGTTGGAATATTTAGCGCGTCCTTATATGCCAATGGATATCGGGGGTGAAGCCGTATGGGTTATTGGCGAGTACATCGACAGAGCAAGGTCTGGTTTCGATGGTTTCATCCATGCATATCCTTTCACCTGTATGCCTGAGATCAGTGCTAGAACCATTATAACGAACGTATTACATAAAAAATATGATTTGCCAATAATTTACTTCTCATTTGATGAACATGCTGCTGAAAGTGGCTTCAGAACACGTTTAGAAGCGTTTGTAGATTTAATTCAAGGAAGGAGAGAACAAAAAAAACATAAGAAGGAAATTAAATTAGAAGAGAAATCAAAAGAGCCCTTATATGAGATTCATGGGGGTAGTCTATATAATAACATAGTGCAATTTATTCAAACAGGATAGGTATTTATGAAATATGGTTCAAGTTAACGAAAAAATACACGTGTCAAAAGATGGAAAGCGTGATAGTTATCTAGGTATAGATGTTGGGTCGGTTACTCTCAAATTTGTATTAATGGATAATGATCAAAGGGTTTTATCTAATGTTTTTTTGCGAAATCAAGGCAGTCCAATAGATTCCGTCAAACTTGGAATGGCAGAAATGAGGAGTAAAATTGAGAAAAATCCAGAGCTGCAGGAATATGCAATAAGAGCTTGCGGAACAACAGGGTCAGCAAGATATTTAACCAAGGCGGTGGTCGGAGGAGACCTTGCCAAAACGGAGATTATAGCTCACGCGGTAGCAACCCAATCGATGTACCCTGATGTGAGAACGATCTTGGAAATTGGGGGTCAGGACTCTAAAATAATAATTTTAAGAGATGGAATCATTGTGGACTTCGCTATGAATTCTGTATGTGCAGCTGGGACTGGTAGTTTTCTCGATCACCAAGCAACTCGCCTTAATATTCCAATTGAGGATTTTGGTGATTATGCCGTGAATTCAAAAAATCCTGCTTCAATTGCTGGTCGATGCACGGTGTTTGCAGAATCGGACATGATTCACAAGCAAAATGCTGGATATTCAAAGGAGGATATTATTGCTGGGTTATGCGATTCTTTAGTAAGGAATTATTTAAATAATTTATCAAAAGGAAAAGATTTGGAAGAGCCTATTGTATTTCAAGGAGGAGTTTCATCTAATAAGGGTATTATTAAATCATTTGAACGACATTTAGGTTGTAAAATAACTGTTCCTGGGGGAGGTTTGAATGTATTAATGGGAGCGCTTGGAATGGCAATTCTTTCACGAGAATATTATATAAATAATGAAATTGATACAGTGTTTAGAGGGCTTAGAATGACTGATATTGATTTTAGGACGAGAACATTCAATTGTGGGGATTGCCCTAATAATTGTTCCATAGTAGAATGCTCCATCGTTGAAACTAATGAAGTTATTGCCAGATGGGGTAGCAGATGCGGTAAATGGGAAGTATTCTAAGGAGGAGAGAAACGATAGAGAGATTTAATATTATTTCCAGAATTATAGATTATTTTTCGGTCAATAAATTCTTTATATATATTGTAAGGTTAAAAAAAAATGAATAAAAAAGAGTTGTTTTAGAGATGTCCAAATTTTTTGAACAATTAATTGATATGGGAAAAGAATATTTAGACACTTTAAAGCATAAGACAAAATTATCAACCATATTTGATTATTTTACGGAAACAGTGATACCGAATTTTGTATCTGAGAAAGATTTAAAATCATTTTATGAAAAACGTATGGATGAATTAAATGAATTTATATATAAATTGTAAAGAGAGGTAAAGAAATATGGAATCGAATAGTAATGAAAAATCTGAGATAACAAAAGTTGATAAGCCAGTTTCTCTTGAAGAAGAAAAGGAGTCCGAGAAAGTGAATATGAAAGCGGTGACTGGTGATTTACTTTATGGAGCCTTAAAATATATTGGTGGTTCTGCGTTAATGTTATTTAACGATTTAGCAATTAACGGCCAGGAAAATGTTCCGTTGTTCGGAAAAGCAATTCTTTCAACGATTAGTAAAAATGTGATGCTTGATATGCTCATCATAAGTCAAGTATCCGGAAGAAAGATACATTTTATGTTGCCCGTAAAACTAATAAGAAATCCTGTTGCTGGGCCAGTTTTAAAGATGTTAGGAATGTTTCGAAGTACAGAGAATAAGGAAGATATGGAGCCTATCGAGAAAGTTTTCGATTATTTAAACAAAAAGGGTGATCTTGTGGCGATGACACCTCAAGCGAAAGCATCTGACGAGGTGCAGCTCAAGTCAATGGCAGCGATTATAAAGTTTGCAGTTGCTGCTGATGCACCAATAATTCCTTTAGCGATATATACAGAACAGAAGACGTTGTTTAACATCATTCCTAGTACTAAGCTAAAAATGAAGATTGGTACTCCAATTAATTTCGATAAGAAATTAAATAAGGATAAATTTAGAGACGAGAGATATAAACAAGCTGCGGAAATCATAAAGATTATCGATGTTCTTCGGATTGAAAGTAAGGAAGAAGCCGAGAGAGAAGAAAAAGAAAAGGAAAAAGAAAAAGAAGAAAAGAAAAATCAGAAAGTTTAATTTTAAAATTTTTTAAATTCTATTTTTTTATAACAATTAATTCCTATTATTCACCTTCTAATATTACAGGGTTTGATAAAGTCCCAATTTTTTCGATTGTTGCTTCAATTAGGTCTCCGGGTTTAATTGGACTTATTCCGCTTGGAGTGCCAGTTGCGATTATATCGCCCGGTTCCATTGTAAAAAACTTACATATATAATGTAAGATTTCCGGAACATTGAATAGAAGGTTTTTAGTGTTTGATGATTGTTTTATTTCTCCATTTAGCTTTAATTCAATTTTCAAGTTATGGGGATCTGAAATTGTATTTGTATCAACAATCTTAGGACCTATTGGTCCAAATGTATCGAGGCTTTTTGAGCGAAACCATGGTTTATTTGAGGCATAATCCTTTATTTGCATTTTGCGGGCGGTTACATCATTAAATATTGTGTATCCTAAGATATGGTCGTATGCATCTTCAATAGAAACATTTTTGCATTTATCTTTTATAATAAAAGCTAGTTCTACTTCATAATCCACGCGATTGTATTTTCGATTTTCATATAACATTTTAGGATATACGATTGGTTCTTTGTTTTGGATTAGGCAATTTAGAGATTTTGTGAATAATACGGGTTCAGTGGGCAGGGCTTGTCCGGGTCTCGTTTCTTCGATGTGATCTTTATAATTGAGACCTAAGCATATTATTTTTGTAGGGTTTATCTCAATGTCTCCAATTAACATAAATACTCATAATTTTCTGAAATTAAAATACTTTCTGTCTAAAAAAGAGCAAGATATGCATTATCAAAATTTTTTAATTATCAAAATTTGTTTATTTCGAACTAATATATAAGTATAAAAACTTAGTTTTTTACTATATTAATTGTCAAATAAAAATTTTAAGGGCGTGAAAATTGGCAAGATACTGTAATATATGTAAAAGAAATGTGGTACCAAAATCTCCAGATTTCAATGTTGGGGCCTTTCTCCTTCTATTTTGTTGTACTGGGTGTTTATGGATTCTTTATTTAATTTATTATGTCTTACAATCACCTGTCTGTCCATTTTGTGGGAGTACTTCTTTTTCACCAGCTCAGCCAGAAGTATTTGCTCCAACTACTCAACCAGTACCACAAACAATCATTATAACACCCCCATCAAATACGGCTGATATTCCTCCTAAAAGGGAGTATAAATTTTGTCCTCTATGTGGAGCTGAATTATCATCTGAAGTAATTTATTGCCCTAACTGTGGAACTAAAATATAAATTCTTTTTTTCATTTTTCTTCAATATTTTTCTTTTTAAAATTACCTTGTTCATTAAAGAAACTCATACCAGGGCAATTATTCCAATCAGCTTTATATTCACATCTTTTACATATTCTATAGGTTCCGTATCCATGGTACGCATTTAATATGGATAGTAATATGAAAAAAGTAATTCCAAATATAATAAAATTGACACTATTTGGATTTGGTGAGGTAAATATACTCCAGAAAAGAAAACCAGCTCCAACACCGATTGAAATCTTAGATATAATTTTAATGGATTTTCTTTTTGTTAAGCCAAATAGACTGAGTAAAAAACTGGATAATAAAATAATTGAAATTATTAACAAATCCGTAGGAACTAAAATATTGAATATTCCCGTAAAAGGTAAAGTAATAATTGTAATTATTGCAGTTGGGTATCCAATAAAGCATCCAATGCAGAAATCGATTCCTTTAATTTTAAATGTATGTCCTTCAAATTTTTCACATATTGGATGATGTCTTAACAAAAGTGGTTTTGCTGAATTGAATGCTGTTTTTATTCTTTGTTTTATTGATAATTTTGAATTTTTATCGTTATTAGAGTTCGAATTTGAAGTAATAATTGACAGCCTCGTATAAAAGTTCGTGATAAAAGTGTTATTTCATAATAAATTAATAATAGAATTAAATCCTTTTTTTTAAAATATTCGCTTGTTCCTTAAACGTATATGAAAAAAAGTTCTTATAACTTTCACAAAAGTATGTTTTTTCTGGATGTGGATTATCTGTGAAAAATCTATCTTTGAGACATCCTCCGAAACACAATTTTTTCCATTCACATTCCAAGCAGTCTTGAGGAAGTTTTTCTTTTTGTATGGCAAATGTAGTGTTGCGTTTTTCAATTAATTCTGCAAAACTATTTTGCATTATATTCCCTAATTTATATTTTTCATATACAAAAAAATCACAAGGATATATATCTCCGTTCCATTCTACAACCATATAATTTGCACATTTTTCCTCGAGAGCGCAGTATCCTTTTGGATATCCTAAATGACCAGCCAAAGTTGCATCGAAAGTTCTTATTGATGCTTTTCGATTAGAATTTATCCACTCGTCGTAGAGGTCACATAAAAATTTACCATACTGGGATGCATTAATGCAATAAGATGCTTTTTTTCCTGTCTTATCTGCTTCAAGAGCGGGAATAAATTGCAAATAATAAAAACCGTTATCAATGAAGAAATTATAAACCTCCCTAACTCGATTGACATTTGCTTTACTTACGACACATAATATATTGAATTCTACATTGTTTTTTTTTAAGCATTCAGTGGTTTTCATTACTTTTTCCCAAATTGACTTACTGCCAATACTTTTTCTATAACGATCATGGATTTGCTTAGGACCATCAAGACTTAAGCCAATCAAAAAGTGATATTCATTAAAAAATTTTCCCCAATCATCGTTAATAAGAATTCCATTAGTTTGAAGAGCATTTCCAATTACTTGCCCAGAGATACCATACTGTTGTTGGAATTCTACAACTTTTTTATAGAAATTGAGCCCAATTAAAGTAGGTTCCCCGCCTTGCCAATTGAAAACAGATTCATTAAAACGATATTGCAAGAATTTTGATATTATTCTTTCGAGAACTTTATAATCCATACGAGGGTGTACATTATTTGAATATAAATCAGCCACTCTCAAATAAAAACAATACTTGCATCTTAGATTACAATCAAAAGAGACTGGTTTAATTAAAAGTTGGAAAGGTTCCATTATTGATTTAGGTTTTAAATTTAAATATTTATTTATATTGAAATTTATTTTTTATTGTATTCAATTTCGACAATTTCAACAATTTTTGGAAGAATTTCTGCGATACTTCCATGTATGACAACAAGACATTGATGGTCAATATTTGTTTTTTCTCTATTTATTATGCCTAATTTGGCATCAACGTTTAAAGCTTTATATGGTAAAAAATTTGCCGGTGATACTAAAAGGCTTGTGCCCAAAATCATCATTAAGTCACAGTTTGCAATTAGGTCATCAGTTCTTTCAAGTGCTTCTATAGGTAATTGTTCTCCAAAAAAAACTGCATTTGGTTTTAAAATACCACCACAATCAGGACATTTTGTTGATGGGTTTCTACTTAATAATTGAGTAACTAGAGTTGTTATAGGAAATATTTTTCCACATTTCCCCATGCATATCGCTTCATTTATACTACCGTGTAATTCAATTACATTTTTAGTATGAGCTCTTTTGTGTAGACCATCTATATTCTGGGTCATTAACCCATTTAATTTTCCCATTTTTTGCAATTTTGTCAGGCTTTTATGGCCTGCATTTGGTTTAGCTTTAATCATATTAAGACCCATTTCTAACATCGTCTTATAGAACGCAGTTGGATTTCGCGTAAAAGTAGATATATCTGCAAATGAAGGATCCATTCGCTCCCACAATCCTGTGCCGGGACTGCGAAAATCTGGAATACCGCTTTCTGTGGACATCCCCGCTCCAGTAAGCGCTAATATATTTTCTGATTCAAGTATTAATTCAGCAAATTTTTGAAATTTTTCTTTCATTTCTTTTCAATACAATTCTTTTGGAATTTAATTTTATTATATTTGTTAATATCTTAAATAAATATTGATATAATGAATAAGGTTTAAATTTTAAAAGTTCGAATTTTCCATGGATTAATTTTATCTATTCGATTTTTTTTAGATTTTATTTCATTGTAATTAAAATTGATTTCTCTTAGTTGTTTTCTAACTAATGCTCCTTCAAATTGGATATTATTTTGTTTATCACTGGGATTAAATATACGTAAATAGGAATTATTTTTCCGTCTCCATAAGTTAATAAGTTTAACCGGTTGGTTTATTGTAAGAAATGACATAGATTTCTTTTCAAATTTATAATTATTATTAATTCTTATCCCCAATAATCTAAATTGAAATGAATTTGTATAGTTTAAGGCAGAATGTAATTCATCCCCATTAGTAATTGATAAAGCAAATTCAAATCTTCCCTTAGAAGTTAAAAAATTACGTATTTTGAAATTATGACGGTCAATATGGAATTTCTGACTATTTTTTTGCATGAAAATAATGCCTTCATTTTTTCCTTTTAACCATAGAAAGTCAAGCGCCTTAATATTTGTTCTTTTTGTCTCTTCGATACCAAATGGATAATTAATAAAAACTTTTGAAATCTTAATTTTGGGAATAAGTATTATTTCTCTTAATAAATTAGAATCCAAATTGAATTCAAGTCTATTCACACCGTTATATTGAATAAGTTCAATTTGGAAAGTTTTTTCATCCAATTCTCCGGTCAATATGAATTTTTCTTCAATGTTATCTTTATAATGCTTCTTTATTGATAGGTTGTAATCAAATTTTGATTGAAATTTCAATTCACATACATTTTTATCCTTATATTTTATCTCAATTGTTTTATGATCTTCCAGAATTTTCACTATATAAGAATAAACTGTATTTGGTTTAGAGATTTTAGCATTTTGTTGAGTTAATGAATATATCTTGAAACCTATTCCTGGGATTTCAGCCATAAATTTTAAGGTAGAATTTTGATATTGAAAGGGAATTTCTTCATTATCTTCAATAAGTCTCATTTTGGAAGGATTTTCTAACCATAATTGAATTGAAAAGGCATCTCGTCTCGGAATTGCCGTCGGGTTGAATATTAGAAAACTGATATTATTGTTTTTAATAACTTTAGTTTTTGAGCCCAATTTTTCTGCTAATTTAGAAAGAGCCTCACGAGAATAATCTCTACATCGATTTTGGATTTCATTCTGTAATTTAAGACTTAATTCAGAAATTGAAATTTTATCATATTCTATCTCCAATTTATGTAATTCTTCACGACTCAATTGTTGCGCAGAATAGTCTCCTGATCGTATAAATGGAACCGCATAATTATCATGGGCTTGAGTAAGTAATAGTTTCTTCCACAAATCATCAAAAAAAAAATCACTTGATGTTTCATTATATAACCCCAAAATGCAATTTAAAATCTCGGCAGATAATAAACTAATCTCACATTTTTTATTATTAAGGAATAGTTCATTTGAAACAAAGATACTATCTGCTAATACGAAATTATCCCGGAGAAATTTGAACTCTCCATCCTTTTCAATTTTTTGAAAAAATTCAGAACATGAAATAAATTTTCCAAATATCTCAGAAAATCTCGAAATCCTCCAAATCTCTTCTTGATAAGGTTGTGGCATAATAAAATCCTCAATGGAAGAATATACAATGGAATTCATGAATGGACGAGAAACAGATTGAAATAAAAGATTTGGGATTTCTTTAAAAAATGTTCCATGCCAATATTCTCCATTAAAAACTCCAGACTGCTCTGTGATTGTATTTATTTTAGTATTGTCTAAACCAATCCAATCGATATTTCCAGAGGGGGTAGTAGGATTTAATCCAATAAGCCGCGTCCTTAAAGAACCAAATTCAATTTCAAATCCTTTTAAAATTTGAGGGATTTGAGGATATATCGAACTTTCTGAACAATAATAAATCTTGCAATCTAATCCCAATTGTTTTAATACATTTAATCCGTATTCGAATTGCTTAATATTCGACTCCGCACCAATGATTAAACTGTATGGTTGTGAAAAAGTAGGATTAATTATCTCAAACCTACCGAGTTTAAATAATCTTAAAAATTCTGAGATTTTTTCGGGATATTTTTTATTCAACCATTCCAAACAACTTATTGCAATTTCAATATGATAGGGCATATTGGTCTTAATTGCGAGTTCCATTTTTTCTAACAAGCGATTTATTGCAAATTTTGGAGAGTCAAATTCACAAAAACCAAGATCATTGATTATTACACCTCCATGACCTCCAATAATGAAAAATAATTCTGGATGGAATTCTCGCTTGACAATTAACTTTAATTTTCTTAAAATGATTTTAAATAAATTATATTTCGATTCATTATCTTTATCTTTTAAACATTTTAATTGATTTACTTTTTCTTTAATATTCTTAAAATTAATTTTATACTTCTTAATTGGATTCTTATTGGAAAAATCTTTAATTAAATTAATAACTCTGTCAAGGGCTAAAATATCTTCAATATCTATTTTTGAATTGTTACTTTTCATTAGATAATAATAGAGAAATCAATTTTAAAAAACTTGATAATAAAAAAATAGGAGGAGGGGAAAAAAAAATATCAGATTTCATATTCAAGAGGTATAATTGCATGTTCTGGGCAAAGTGTTTCGCATTTTAAACAACCCTTACACTTACCAACCACTTTATAATTAAATTTTATTATTTCAGTTTCATTACCATTAACTTTTGCCTTTCCAAGATAAAATAAGTTATTAGGACAAAATGAGCCATCATCTTTTAAGCATTCCTTACACATTGTGCATTTATGATGATCTATTTTAATAGTAAGTACTTGGTTGGACGTTGTTACAGAAGTGATAACAATTGCATTCCTTGGACAAACTTGAACACATGTTAAACAACCTTTGCACTTAGTATAATCTATGTGTCTTAGGCTATTTTCAAAATAAATAGCATTATTTTTGCAAGCTCTCAAACATCGTTCGCATCTTATGCATAAATCGGGATCAATTTGAACAGGGATAAACTTCTCTTTAAACATTTCCTTAATCAACCTTGAAATTCTGAATAAACCGTTTCATTTGGCTATACCACTCTTCTAAAAGGGTATTAAATCTTTTCTTAATCTGTTTTTTATCGATGGTATCATAAAGATATAAATAACCACTTTTCCTATTATTTTTCTTCGATTTTTTATTTAATTCTTTAATAGAAATTGGTTCACGTAGAATTAATTCCAAATTTATAAGGTTTTGTAAAGCCCTTTGAATTGTACTTCTATCTTTCTTTAGGTTTTGAGCTATTTCTAATGTTTCTGAGGCATGATTTTCAATTAGATAATATAAAACCTCAATCTCAACCTGATTTAAACCTAATGTGCATTTGAATAAATCTTTATTTGAAAAATTTCCACGTTTTAGAAGTTGGTTTAAATTTTCCAAAATCTTATCTCCTCAGATTTTTTATGATTTAAACCTCAGAAGGAGTTCTTTCATTTTTTCATAAGGTAATGCTCCTTTTAATTGATTAATCATTTTTCCACCTTTTAAGAAAACTGTCGTAGGAACCACGGCAATAGCAAATTGCATAGCAATATCCCGAGCTTCATCAACATCAACATTGGCAAAAATAAAATCGTTTCCTAATTCTGTTTGAAGTTTTTCGAAAATAGGAGAAAACCATTGGCATGGACCGCACCAAACTGCCGAACAATCTATTATTATAACTGTATTAGGATATTTATTTGCTAAGTTTTCCAATTCAGAGGAGTTTTTAAGATGTAGAACATCTCGTGGCATTTGCGGCATAATAAGCATTTCTTTTAATAATTTTTCCTTTTTTCTACGAATATCAATCAAATTTTCATCCATTTTATATCATCTTAATAATTTTATTTTTAATTGTGGTAATTATGCGAACAATATACATAATTTAATTTTTATTCTTATAAATTATAAAAAATTAATACTTAAAATTTAACCAAAAAAATTTTCATGCCATCATTTAATTTAAGATTTTTCAAATTTTATAATGCAAGCAAGGCAATACATTTTATATAATGATTTTTCTCCTTTTTTTTACTTTTGTAATGATTTTAATACCTCTATCGTCTTGCATTCTTCTAAAAACCGATAAAATTTCACCTCAAATATAAGAATCAAATTTTACTTCTTATAATTTAATTAAAACAGGAATTGATTCTATATTATATAACGATAATTGTTTGTAAGGCTTAAAAATTAATAGTAAGATTTAAAGTGTAATCTAGCCCATATTTATATTATGCCTATATATATACTTGCAACCAAACTTCAACATCCTGACCTAGTTAAGAAAAGGAAAGAACAGGGTGAAAAGTGGTTAAAGCTAGTCAGAGAAAAAGTTCCAGATATTAAATGGATCGCACATTATGCTATATTAGGTCCTTATGACTTTCTTGATATTTTTGAAGTGATAGATGAAAAAGAAGCTGCAAAAGTTTCGCTACTTTCCCGTTCTGCGGGGGCTACTTTCGCAGAAAGTTGGACGGCTATTGCATACAGAGAATTTCTTGAATTAGCTGAGGACTTGAAATAAAAAAACATTAATAGCGCGAATGTGTTTAGTAATAAAGGTAATCTTATTTTGAAACAATTAAAGCGAGTTTGTTTGTAATATGGAAAATTTCATATTTGCTCTAATATTAACGACTATTGCTGGTTTATCAACCACAATTGGTAGTGTAATTGCGATTTTTTTTAAGGAACCCGGTCCAAAATTTATTACAATCTCTATGGGCTTTTCCGCTGGAGTAATGATTCTCGTATCTTTTGTTGAACTATTACAGCAAGGTATAGATTCCTTAGGATTTTTTAATGGACATCTATGGTTTTTTATTGGAATGATAGCTATGTTTGCAATTGATTTGGGGATTTCACATAAATATGAATTTGAAGATTCTTATAAAAAAGAGGAAATTGAAAAAAGAGAACCTAAATTAGAAAAAACCTCACTATTAGTTTGCCTTGGTATTTTTATCCATAACTTTCCAGAAGGAATGGCTACATTTGCGGGTACATTAAAAGATGTTGAAATAGGGATTTTATTGGCGGTCGCTATTGCACTTCATAATATTCCGGAAGGAATAGCAGTGGCAGTTCCTGTTTATCAATCAACAAAAAGCAGTAAAAAAGCTTTTTTATGGTCCTTTTTCTCTGGAGTTAGTGAACCTATAGGTGCTCTAATTGCAGGATTAATACTTTTGCCTTTTTTGAATGATTTCATATTAGGAGTAATGTTATCTATTGTTGGAGGATTTATGGTGTTTATTTCATTGGATGAATTACTACCCGTTTCTCGTTCGTTTGGTAAAGAACATCTCTCAATTTTAGGAATTATTGCAGGAATGATTGTAATGGCATTGAGTTTATCATTATTATAGGGGGAAAAAGTAGTAATTTAATATGAAAACATATTGGAATGAATTTAATAAAAAGGGAATGCATTTCTTGCTTGTGCCTGATCTTTTAGATATTTTCGTTTAATTTCTTTATTAATAAGCCCTTCAATTTTACATAAATACTCATATTCATCCTTTAAACAGAGGGTAATTGCTGTTCCTTTTTTACTCATGCGAGATGTTCTTCCTATCCGATGTACATAGTTTTCCGAGTACTTTGGTAAATCATAATTTATAACATGAGAAATATTTTCAATATCTAAACCTCTTGCAGCCACATCAGTAGCGATGAGCATATTAATCTTATGAGATTTAAATTCTTTTAAGATTTTTTCTCGCTGAAATTGGGATAAATCACCGGATAATAATCCGATTTTATACCATGTTTTCTTTCTATTTAATTTATTAAACAGCCAAGATGCTGTTTTTTTTGTATTGACAAATAAAAGAACATTTTTGGGGTTTTCTTTTTTTAAAATTTGAAGAAAAGTGCTAAATTTTTGTTCAAATAAATCAATTAAATAAAAAAATTGTCTGGTACTTCTTACAGTTAGGTCATCTCTACTTAAATTAAGAAATGTAAATTTATTTCTTGTATATTTTTTAACTAACTCTCTTATATCATAATCTAATGTGGCTGAGAATAACATAAATTGATATTTAGTTTTAATTAAGCTTAAGATGTATTTAATGTCCGGTGCAAATCCCATATCCCAGAGCCTGTCTCCTTCATCTAAAACCACAAATTTAATATTATTAAAATTTATTTTACCTCTTTTGTAGAGATCAATGAGTCTTCCGGGTGTTGCAATGATTATATGGATACCTTGCTCCAATTTTCTTATCTGATTAGTAATTGAAACTCCACCATATATAGGTAAAGATTTTACTCTATTATCTCTCAAATCATTTATTACTTCATAAACTTGTTTTGCAAGTTCGCGTGTGGGTACTAAAATTAGACATTCATTATTATGAAACTTTAATTTTTCCACAATTGGAATAACATATGCTAAGGTCTTTCCCGTTCCAGTCTTGGCTTGAGCCATTATATTATGATTCTCTAGAATTAAAGGAATAGCTTTTTCTTGAACTGGTGTTGGTGATGTAATATTCATATTGCTTTTTAAAGCATTAATACGTTCTACGCTAATATCTAATTCTTCGAAATTCACTGAAATTCACTTTCAAAGTTTGCTTTTTTCATCATTTGTTAAATAAAAAAATATTTCATAATTATTAAACTCTTGCAAATTCAATTTTAGAGATACTTCAGGAAATATTTGCAACGCTAATTGAATTTTCTAATTTTTAAAAATTATTTTTTTTTCTCGCTATTAAGTAAATAAAATTTAATTTAATTTACAAGGATAAAAACAAGGTTTCTATAAAAAAATTGAATTAATTAATCAGTAAAATATAAATGTTCATCAAATCCTGTTTCAGCAGTTAGATCTTGCCCTAACTTCTGGATTCGCTCTTTTGTTGGATTTGCAAGAAGCCTATTCATAATTTTTATAACTTTTTCTAATTTTCTTTCAGAAAATTCTTCTACAATTCTGTCATACCGACCGAATGGAATTCCCGCAGTATACACTCCTGCTTGGGACCTTGTTGCTTGGGAGGAAACTTGCCAATGTTCTACTTTTACATCAATATTTTCTAAATAGTAGGATAATTTAAACCATTCCAACAATAAATTGAATCTTTTACTCTTTCGATTAAAATTTTTTAAAATATTATTAATTCGATTTAATCTATCTGGATGGATTTCGTGAAAAATTGATTCTTGATCTTCTGTAAGTGAATCTTTAGCTTTTTCTTTAATTAATTTCATTATTTCCTCAACTTTTTTTGCTCGCTCCTCAGTAATTTCGGGAACTTGCCTTCGTAGATCTTGAGGGGAAAATTCTAATGTGTCATCAGCCCCTCCTACACCTTCAGATAGACCTTGTCCTATCGTTTCACCTGGAGATGTTCTTTGAGGTTGCGAAGGTTGAGAATAAATAGTTTTTTCTGGTAATGAAAATAATGTATCCAAGTTTTTTGGATCTTCACCTGCTTCTTTAATTCTTTGTTCTATTTCTTCATGTGGGTATCCCATTTCTCTAAGATAAAATCGAATATTTTGTAGTGTATTATCAAAAGAAATCTGTTGCTGATTAAGAGAACCTCCAAATTCTTTCTCCAAGAATTCATCTGCAATTTGATTTATTTTTTCAGAAACAATATCTTCCATTTTTAAAATCTCAATTTTTTCAAGAATGTATTTGACTTGTTCTTCGGTTAAATATGATAATTCACCTAATGGCCCTACAAGATAAGAAATTTTATTTAATTTATTTAAAAAATTAACAAAATCTTGGTTTGATATCCCTTTTAATTTATGAAAAAAGAATTCTAAAAATTTTTTATCAAAACCTACAATATGTTCTAATGTATCAAGGGGAAGTATGGTCAAATATTTTTCAAGATTCTCCCCTTGTAGATGATCTGGTAATTGAATACCTAGAACCAATACATTATCTTTTATCATATAAATATAATCGGATTTTTCCATATTAAACAAAAAAATTAATTTACGATTGGTTTAGTTACAATAGTAATTTGTTTTCAAAATTAAAATTTTCACTACTCAATTCCCATTTATAAATTCTTCAAATATAAAAGAATAGTAAGAGTGAAAAATACTGTGAGAAAAAAAAAGAAATTAACAACATATGACACACGAAAATATCCTGTTAGACCTCATATTGGCGTAGGTATTCTCTTAGTTAGGGATGATAATTTATTATTAGTTAAAAGAAAATTTGATCCTGATGCAGGATATTGGAGTATTCCAGGGGGTCATTTGGAGCTAGGAGAGAGGACTCAGCATGCAGCAGAAAGGGAAGGTTTTGAAGAAACTGGTTTTAAGGTTAAAGTAACAAAATTAGCTGGAATAATTGATAAAATAATGTATGATGAGAATAACAGAATAGAATATCATTATGTACTAATCAATTATTTTGTCGAACAAGTTGAGGGAGATTTTTCTCAACCTCCAAAAGCATCTTCTGACGCTTTAGAAGCTAAATTTGTTCCATTTGAGGAATTGAATAAATATCAATTGACTGATTCTTTAATCGAACTTTTAAAACAGTTAAAAATTGGGTTCGACTAAGTAAGTTATGTGGAAAAAAAAGATTAAGTATAATATTTTTGAAATAGAGAATACTTCTTTTTTGGAAAATTTCTTCTGATTTTTATTTGAAAGCTATAATTCTTTTTATAAATATGTAAAAATTTAAATACGAAAATATCGAATTATCGATCTGGTAGAATCTAAATTATTAAAAAAAAAAACTATTAAATGAGGTTTAAGAAAATGCCAATTGTTATTACAACTTTTGCATATCCGAGTCACAAACAAAATGAAATTGTGAAAAGATATCTTCAAGTAAGAAAAAAATATCCCTTGGATGAATCTCTCGGAGAAAACGTTGCATCGCCTGTAAAAGTAACTACAGATGGAATAAGAGTTTTAAACATTATAATTGTAAAAGAAGGGAAACTTGAAGAAGTTTTAAAAAATCGACAAAAGGATAACCAACAGTACATGGACATAGAGGGATTTGAATTTTCATTTGAAGTTTGGAGTACATTCGAAGAAGCCTTAGGAATAGTAGGATTAGAAATACCAGAGTAGTCAAAAAACAACAAAAATCTTTCAAATTCTTTTTTTTTTTTGTCTGGTTTAATTTGATTTTTTTTGCAACTATTCTTATGCGATTCTTCAAAAGAAGATAAAGAACTTTATAGATGGATAAGTTGAATTTCTGTTTTAACTGCAACTTAACATATTATTTTGAAAATAAAAATTCCAATTATTAAAAAACTTAAAAATACTCAAATAGAGATTATTTTTTTTATAAAAATTGAAAAAGGAATTACATTTTAATAAAAAATAAGAATAATAATCAAATATCCATATTTATATTTATATTCTTAAGAATTGTTTAATTTATTACATTATAATAGCACTCTTTAAAGATTTTTTATGACAACGCAAGTTGATATAGCAAAGCAAGGAAAAATTTCAGAAGAAATGAAAATAGTTGCTCAGAAAGAAGGTGTAGATGCTGAATTTGTTAGAAAAGGATTAGAAGCCGGCAGGATTATCATACCAAAATCTAACATACGTGATTATGAACCAATTGGTATTGGAAAGGGTTTGTTAGTCAAGATAAATGCCAATATTGGATCAAGCATGACTATTTGTAATATTGAGGAAGAATTAGAAAAAGCAAAAATTGCGGTGAAATTTGGCGCTGATACTGTTATGGATTTAAGCACTGGTGTAACTGAACAAAATTTAATTAATATTAGGAAAAATATTCTAAAAGAAGTAAAAGTCCCCCTCGGAACGGTTCCGATATATCAAGTAGGTCTAAGGAGTTTGGAAAGAGATGGAGCCATCATAGATATGACCGAAGATGATATGTTTAAGATTGTAGAGGAACAAGCCAAAGAAGGTGTAGATTTTTTTACAATTCATGCAGGCGTAACTAAAGAGATTATTAATTACCTGAAAGATCATCCTAGAATGATGGGCGTAGTTTCAAGAGGAGGGACTTTTTTGGCTGCTTGGATAATTCATCATGATTTAGAAAATCCTTATTATAAAAATTTTGATTACCTTCTCGAAATGGCAAGAGAGTATGATTTTTCACTCTCTTTAGGAGATGGAATGCGCCCAGGAGGGATTTTTGATTCAACAGATTATGTGCAAATCCAAGAATTATTAACGATATCAAAATTAGTAAAAAGATGTTGGAAAAAAAATATACAAGTTATGGTTGAAGGTCCGGGACACATTCCAGCTCATGAGATTGAACGGAATGTAAAACTCCAAAAATCAATATGTAATGATGCCCCTTTTTATGTTTTGGGTCCTTTAGTTACTGATATTGCAAGTGGTTATGATGAAATTGTAAGTGCAATTGGTGGAACAATTGCAGGGTTAGCCGGAGCTGACTTTTTATGTTATGTTACTCCATCGGAACATTTAAGCCTTCCTAATATCGAAGAAGTAAAACGAGGGGTAATTGCAACGAAAATAGCAGCACATGCTGTAAATATTTCAAAATACGGAGAACGTGCTTCAAATTGGGATCGAAAAATGAATATTGCACGCAATAATTTAAATTGGAAAGAAATGATAAAGTTATCAATAGATCCCGAAACAGCGAGAAGCATACATAATAGAAGTGGAGAATCTATGGATATGGAGCCTTGCTCTATGTGCGGAGACTTCTGCGCAATTAAAATACTGAAGGAAGCTTTAAGCAGATCTAAAAAGAAAAAAGGCTAACTTTTATTTCTGATAATTGGAACAATACAAATAAAAATTAAATCATTTTGGCCTAAATTTTTTATTCCATGTTTTTCATTGGGAGGAATATATAATACGTCTCCTTCATTTACTATTTCCTCTTGTCCAGCGTCATTATAAAAGCTTGCATTACCTCTTAAAATATAGATTTCATGATCTTCGGAGTGTTCATGAAGAGGAATACTACCTTTTGGTTTTACTTCAAATCGTCTCATAGCATAGTATTTAGCTCCATCACTTTCATCAATCAGCCACCTTACATAAGCATCTTTGGTATTCTCTAAAGCTACGGGAATACTATCTACGTCTTTATAATTTTTTTTTAACATAATAATTTAAAGTAATTTTTTCACATTAAATAATTTTAATTTAATTTAAATTGAAATCCTAATGAGTTTTTTTAAGTCATAAATGAACTTCATTACAAACTCAAACAAGGCATATCCATTTTTATAAAAATTAATATATTATAAAAATAAATTTTGGATATAAAACTATATCAGAAATAGTGTTATAATAATGTTAGAAAATTTACCTATAGGTTTGATAGAGAAAATTATAGATAGTTTACCTGTTGAAATATCTTTTATTGACGCGGAAGATACGGTTAGGTATTATAGTAAGGGGGATAAAAGAATATTCAAGCGAAGTCCTGCTGTAATTGGAAGAAAAGTTCAAAAATGTCATCCACCTAAAAGTATTGATAAAGTAGAAGCTATTTTAAATGATTTTAAACAGAATAAGAGAGATGTTGCGCAATTTTGGATACATTTGGGAGATCTATTTGTATATATTCGATATTTTGCAGTGCGTGATAAGGAGGGAAATTATTTAGGAACTTTAGAAGTATCTCAAGAAATTACTGATATACAAAATCTAAAGGGAGAAAAAAGGCTTTTAGATTAGAGAAAAATCTTAAAAACTAAATCTCACTTATAATTCAACAGGGATTTTCCTACAACACTCCAATGCGGTTTAATACCCAACAAATCTAATAAGGTTGGAACTACATCCGTAGTTTTACAATAAGGAATCTCGAGAGATGGAATTTCAAGAGAGCCTCCTATAATCAACGGGACGGTCATTGATTTTTTAATAGCAATGTCGTGAGAATATGGATAAGTAGCAACTGTCTTACCGTGTTCGTATCCAAAACCATATTCACCAATTGTAGAGATCATAATATCACATGCCCTTGGATTTTTGAAATATCGTGGAAGTTGGTCTATGAAGATAGGATAATCGATTTGGTTAGTTGCTATTAACCATTCATCAATACTGTGTGCTTTATAATCTAAAAACCTTTTTGCATCCTCATGATTCTCGTACCCAAATAAATCCTGACTATCAAAAGTGTATTTTGTTTTTTGGTTTTTTCCATGTCCATCATATTCAATCCTACCTTTCAAAATTTTTCCCGTCTTTTTATCCCGTCGCTCAAGATGGATTATACCTCGATCTGGTGTATTGTTATCATCACGATAATACATTAATTTTACACCTGGAATTTCCCATAAGGTTTCGAATAAATCCAATTTTTTACTCCCTATTCCACTTGGTTCAAAATTTCGCATTTGTTTAATAGTAGGATGATGATGCCAAGTATCTCCTCGGAAATTGAAAAATCCGATAGAGCCGAATGCTGCGTCAAAATCGCCAACTTCTTTTTTAGGGATATAAGGGATTAATCCTTTTTTCTGGAAGAAAGGCTCTAGGTCATACATATTTTGTGCTTTATAATTACCATGATCTGAAATAATACAAATTGCTGTATCCTCATAATATCCTGTATCTTTAAGTGTGCTAAGTAAAGACCCAATATACTCATCACAACTTAAGACTTCATTAATATAATCTGGATGGTCAAATCCTTTATGGTGCATAAGATCATCCGTTTTTGGTATATATCCTACAGTGATTTTTGGAACTTCCTTAATAGAAAAGAATTTTTCTGGTTCTTGGTAAGCCTCCTCAATAGTTTTTAATGTTGTTTCTGTTTCAAATTTTTTAGGAGTCTGAAAAAGTGAACCACGAAATATTACGTTTAATGCGCTTAGAAAGTTTCCTTCACCAGCTTGTTCGAAAATTGTTTGAACATTAGGTCCCAGATCTTTACTAATTTTCCATACTTGCCGTCCATCTCCGTAATTGCGAATAAAAGGAAGCTTTTTACCTTCTGATGTGGGGGGGTCTGTTCGATTAACCCAATGATAAGTCGGAATACCACTTCCTTCTTTAGGGTAATAACCTGAATAAGCGCCAGTTATAATATTGCAATAACAAGGATAAGTGATGCTCGGAAAAGTTGTAATACAATTCTGGCACGAGATTCCATTTTTAGCAAGTTGTGCCATGTTTGGAAGTTTTCCTCGGTTAATCCATCCATAAAGATGCGAAGCCCTAACATCATCAATAACAATTAAAATTACTTGATTGACTTTAGCAGTTCGATTCATAATTAATTCTATTTTTTATAAGTTATAAGTTTAAATTTAAAATAAAAGAACGATTATGATTTGAATATAAAAATTTGTATAAGTAATAGAAGTTAATTTTTGGTAGCATAAACCAAAATAAAATATTATTTAAACGATAACATAAGAAAGTTTAATTCCTACATCTTCTTTAAGATTTAATGTTCTTCTAATGGCATTTCTAACTAATATGCCCCCTATATGAAGGATTGTATCCTTTAATATATTATCTTGATCCATAGAGGCATTACAAGGATATGAGTGATGGGCTTTACTAATATATTCATTTAAGGAAAGCTCTTTATCGTTAATCTCTTTTGATTTCAATTGCTGGGCAATATAATAAGTAGAACCGCATGGAGCGGATTGTATTACGCATGTATCTTCAATTGTTTTTCTATCTTTACTTATTAAAAAAGAAATAATCGGCTCTCCAATCTTAAAATAATCAATAAACTCATCAATATTAGAACTTTCTTGTGTTATATTAAAGCCGGGTTTATTTAGTTCATTTATTTCTTTACTCAGGGAACAAAATGGTTTTGGAAATGCTGCTTGAATTCCGAATTTTTCAAATTCTTCTAATACTTGTTGTTGAAGTCCTGGAGATACCCATTTTGGATCTTCGATTGGAATAATAACTGCCTTTATATTTTGATCTTTTAAATATTCCGGAAGTCCAGTTAATAGGTCTGGATGAATTCCAACTACTAAAAGGAAATCCACTTCAGGAAGATTTTTAGGAAAAAAATTCAGCGGTTCTTCAACAAATTCAGGAAGATTTTCGCCAATTTGCTCATAAAAAAAAATGATATCAGCATAGCTTTTCAAATGTTCTCTGCAATGATCACATTTTATTTTAACTACCATTTCCTCGCAAGCTTCACAAAATTTGTCATCGTTAATCAAATTACCTACAAATCTTTGAGTTAACATCTCTGTGTCTGAGTCGGTTCCATAGAATATTCCCAGTTTATATACCAAAGATTATCCCTAACAATTATTTATTTAATTCTTAAAATTAATTTATATTGTTCATTTTATTAAGATTGAAACGCAAATTTCAAAATTGTGATTATTTTTTATAAGAAAATACAATTTAAAACGATTAACGAACATGTTCAATTAGATTTTTCTAAATAATTTAATATTTTTTCAATTTTCATAATCATTTCCTCTGCGTTTTTTGCAAAAACTCTCATAATTGGCTCTTTACCAATTTCACCTTTATCCCATATAATATCTGGAATTGTTCCATGTTGTTCAAAAATTTTCTTTATTATCCACTGCATTGTTGATTCCTCTTTTAAGCTTATATTTTCAGGTTGTTTGCTTCTATCTATTTCCGCAATCTTAAAGAATGAGTCGTTTTCTAATTTTTGTATTAAATCCGGAACATATTTCATATTCATGACAATGTTTAGTGAATTATCAAATTTTTTAGCGGTTAATATCAGTCTTGCAGTATGATCAGATACACCGAATTTTATTTTTCCTATAGCCTTAGGATACCCATTAATGATACTAATTCGCCCTTCAATCGCAGCAACCTCAATTGTCGATTGCGCATTAGGTAAAGATACAGAGATATTAGTTCTAACTTCTGGAATTAATCTTGAGAAATTTTTTGAACTTGAAATAAAGTTATAAATTTCTTTTACTTGATTTAATACTGCTTTTTTTTCTGGTGAATAATCCAATGCTAGAATATATGCTCTATCGCTAATTTTCGTGATATTTTCAAAATTTTTATCAAAAAATTCTTCTGCATTTTGTATTGCAAAATTTAAATCCTTTTTAATGGCTAATGCAGCTGTTAAAGCAGCTGAAAAAACACATCCAGTGCCATGAACGTTTTGTTCAATTGGTTTCTGATCTTTTAAGAATTTTAAGAAATATTGTTTTTTTTTCTTGTTTTCAAAATCAGATATTAATGCTATGTCAGCTATTTTGTTTTTTTCAGGATGACCCCCTTTAATAATAACTGCCTTAGATTTATGCTCAATTCTTTCATTAGTCATCATAGATAAAATTTCTAAGGCTGCCTTTCTCATTAATTCAATATCATCAAATTCTTGTGTTTTAATATTAATACCGGAGAAATACTCTGCTTCTTTAAGATTAGGAGTAATAATTTGTGCACTTGGGAAGAGAGTTTTTTTAAGCTCTGATTCAGTACCTTCTTCTGCTAGTCTCACTCCAACGCTAGAAACAGTTACTGGATCAACAACGTAATGTACTTGATATTTATTTAAATATTCTGCGATAATTTTTACAGATTCTTTTGTTGGAATCATACCAGTTTTTGCATATTTTATGGGGTATTTTTCAAATAATATTTTTAATTGTTCCTCTAAAGACTTAATTGGAATCGGAAAATACCCTGAAAATGAATCTGCCGTTTGATATGTAACAGCAGTAATAACGGAAAAAGGATAGACTTCAAATTTCTCAAAAGTTCTAATATCAGCCTGAATTCCGGCACCACAGCTTGGGTCGGTTCCTGCAATTGTTAAACAAAATATTTTTTCCATGAAAATACTTCTTTTGCTTTAAAATTAGGACTTTGATTCTTCAGAAGGAACTCGATCAAATGCCCATTTTGCTTTGTCATCAAGACCCAAGGCTTGGTATGTTTTTCCTAAATAATAAAAACCTTGAGGATATTTAAAATCTTTTTTTACTAGTTTCATTAAATGATTTACAGCTAATGCAAATTGTTTATCTAAATAAAACGCTTTTCCTATTAAAAATAAAACATCTAAATTTTGGCCGTTATCATCTATCAAAACAAATAACTTTTCTAATGCCTTTTTAAACTCCTTTTGTTTGATTAATTTCCGTGGAAGTTCCAATTTTTCTAAAAGAATAATATCATCCGCAATACTACTAAAAACTTTCTCTAGTTCTATATCAACTTTTATCTGTTTTTCTTGCTCTTTTTGTGCTTCTATTTTATTAAAATAGTCTGTAAATTCTGAAATTGTATTTGAGTCATATTTTTCAGTGCATAATGGACAAACTTGAGAATGAACTAACCATTCTTCTAAACATTTTCTATGAACTTGATGTCCGTTTGGGCAAGTGTAGCTTTTAATGTTAGAACCTTCTTCTATTTCAATTTTTTCATGGCAAATTATACAAGTAGGCATTTTGCACCAAATTCAATAAAGCTTCTACACTATAAGAGTGATTAGATATTAAAAAATTTATTTTTTTCTTAATTAATTTCATTAAAATATACAAAAGATATATTAATATTTTTTTGTATTTTCATTTTGAGCATCTTATGTCAAAATTAGAATTATTTAATGGTTTGCTAAAAAATTTTATAAGTGTTGTACCTGATGTTGAAGCGGTAATTGTTTCTGACGATGAAGGGTTGATAATTGCTGCGAAATTAGATAAATCTCTTGAGGAAAAAACGGATTCTATATCTGTACTTTCTTCTCTTGTAAACCCAATTTTAGAAAGAATTAGGTACGAATTTTCTTTTAAAAAATTTGGAACTGCTAGTTTTGAAACTGAAGATTCTAGAATTTTATTTGTATCTGTAAAAGATAATGCTACTGTAAGTATTATATTAAACACACTTGCTTCTATTGATAAAACTGCTCCCTATGCCTACTTCTTAGCTGAAAAATGTGCCCAAATATTGACAGAGGATAACATAAATCGGATTCAGATATATATTCCAAATTTTGAATATGACGAAAGACAAGAGTTTGATAGGTTAAAAAATCAAATTTATCAAATGAGACTCGCCAAGGGACAATATAAATTTAAATTTATTATTGTTGGTGACCACACGGTTGGTAAGACATCAATCGTAATGAGATTTGTTGAAAACAGATTTTCAACCGATTATCGTGCCACTATTGGTTTAAATATTTTAACACATAACTATAAATTCTTAAATACAGTGATTAATTTAATGATTTGGGATATTGGAGCCCAAAAATTCTTCCAAAGAGTTCGAAAGACTTATTATCAAGGAGCTCATTCAGCATTTTTAGTATTCGATCTTACAAATAGATCTTCTTTTGAGAATCTTGAAAATTGGTATAATGAATTAAAGGGTTTTATTAGTATAGATATTCCGGTTGTTGTTGTGGGGAATAAAACCGATTTAAGTAAGGAAAGAAAAATATCTTATCAAGAGGGTGTTTCATTAGCAAATAAGCTAAGAGCTTCTTATATAGAAACTAGTGCAAAAACAGGGGAAAATGTAGAAGATGCGTTCTCTTTAATCTCCTATCACTATATAGTAAAATCACAACTTGAAGAGGAAAAAATAGTAAAAGAGAATCTAATTTCAGAAATTAATAGAATAATTGATGTTAAAGGTAAATTAATTTTATCATTTATTGGTTTAAATAAATACTGGAATCCTGCTCTACAATTGTTTACTGAATTTCGAGATTGGGGTGAAATGAAGACATTGAAAAATGAAGAATTAGAAAAAATTTATTCATTTAATGATAAAGTTATTGTTCAAAATTATATAAATCATATTGGAGAGATTAGAGAATCTGATGGAGTTTTATTTATATTTGATGCTAGAAATAAAAAATCCATTGATTTAGAATGGCGAAATTTAGTAATTAACGGTTTAGATAAGATGAATGAAAATACGAGTGTATTAATTGGCTTAAGAACTTCCGAAGACCATACTCAAACAGGAGTTTGGTCTAGACTCATCGAAGAATTTAACTTAAATGAATATCTTGAAAAAAAGATGATTTCCATATTATTCTTTAAAATAACTACTGAATATCGATTGGAATTTTTGGATCAATTCAATACTTGGATTAGTACAATAAGCTCTTTCTTATAAAATAAGTAATTCTAATAAATGTTTGTTTATTCAAATTTTTTAAATATTTCAAATGAATAATTAATTATTGGTTTATTCTTCATTCATTGATAACTATATCGTCTTCCTTTAAAATAGAAAAATTTTTGAGAAAACAGATTTTAGTGAGAATGATTTATTTACTAAAGCTCGTTAAAAAGACTAAGAATTCGTAAATTTAACCTATAAATTCAAATAGAGTTGAAATATATGAATAAAAAAATAGTACTTATAGGGGCTGGTAGTGCAATGTTTGGACCACCTACTTTGACTGATATCTTCCTGAGTAAGGTATTAAGCGATTCAACAATAGTTTTGCATGATATTAATGAAGAAAAATTAGAAATGATTTATGATTTAGTTGTAGTTGAGAATGAAAGAACTGGAAATAAATTTAAAATAGAAAAAACTATAAGCAGAACTACAGCACTTAAGAATGCAGATTTTATATTATGTTCTATTGAAAAAGGTGATAGATTCAAGTTGCGTTGGCAAGATAATACATTCCCAAGAAAACATGGCTCGACTGAAATGATGGCTGAAAATGGTGGTCCAGGAGGTTTTTTCCATTCAGCTCGACAAATTCCAGAAATTGTGAAGATTGTAAAGGATGTTGAAAAAATATGCCCTGATGCTTTATTTATCAATTATTCAAATCCTATGTCTCGAATTTGTTTAGCAATTAAAAGAGTTGCTCCAGATTTGAAGTGTATCGGCCTTTGTCATCAAATAGAGCTTTTGACAAATTATCATCTATCTAGAATGCTAAATCGGAAGTTAGAAGATATGCAAATAACTACAGGAGGATTAAATCACTTTGCTTTTATCCTTGGAATAAAAGATTTAACAACAGGAATAGATTTAATGCCAGAATTTAATTCAAAATGTATTGAATATTTTAAGGACAAATGGGATCGATTTGAGTTTGCAGATTTAACTTTTGAAATATTTTCTCGTTTTGGATATTTCCCGTATGTAGGTGATAATCACATATGTGAATATGTCCAATGGTCATCTAATTATATTAAAATCGAAGATATCCGAGATTGGATAAAATTAATGGAAGGATCAGGAAAAGTGATAAATGACAAAGTCTTTCGATATCATAAAAGACTTAGAAACGGAAGATATCCAAGAAAAGGTATGTTTCTTAAAAACCCTTCAGGAGAAAGGGCAATCCCTGTTATTGAAGCAATTATTGAAGATAAAAACTCCCATGAAACAGCTGTAAATATTCCCAACGATAATATTATCGAAAACCTACCCAAAGATTTATTTATTGAATGTTCTGCCATTGTTAATAAGGATGGTGTTCATGGAAAAAAAATTGGAATAATACCTAAAAATATTGCTGCCATTTTGAGGATTGAAGCTTCAATTCAAGATTTATGTGTTGAAGCAATTCTAAAAGAATCTAAGGATCTCGCAATTGCTTGCTTGGCAATTGACACAAATTGTGGAAGTTTTAAAATGGCTGAAAATATATATAACGAGATGATTGAGATTCAGAAGGATTATTTACCTAAGTTTAAATAAAATATCTTTTCAAGAACATGTAATATTTACTTTTTCAACCTTTCTTTTAATTTATTAGTAATTAGATTGCCCATATCAACTGTAGAAAGAATTTTTAATTTATCTGATTTAATATCCACAGTTCTACCTTCACCTAAGGCCTGTTCTATACAATTCTCAATATCATTTCCTATATCATATTTCTGAATCTCTACTAATGCAAGAGATTGAGATAATATTATTTTAACGTACATCTTATTTAAAACGAATAAATGCTGAAAATTGACTAGATCCTTAAAAGCTGTAGAAAGTTGGGATTATTCATTTAGATTTATCTTTTTTTGTTTTCTTCTTTTCTGAATCAGTATATAAGCGAAAATTCCAGCAAAGGAACCAATTATTATTATAATCAGAACAAAAAACCAAGTGAAATCTAAACCTTCGGGAATAGGTTCACAATAAATCACAATTTCTATATCTTCGGATGTTACCGTAACAATTTTTTGTCCGATTAAAACAGCTTCTTGATATACTTCAAGTTTATATATGCCAGCTGCTACCAAGAAAAAACCACTTCCATTATGGGTAAACTCAGATGTATATTCTAAATAGTTATTCGTATCCATCAAACGATGTATTACAACTTCCACATTTGGAATTATCTCATCAGTTATATTATTTTTCACAATAAAGGTTATTTTACGAGTTTCTAAAATTTCAAACAAGATGTTAATTTTTGCGGATGTTACTACTGGGTTTCCAGCCTGTTCTCCGCTTAATCCTAAAATATTAATACTGCTGATTCCTGTTATGGCGGGGTCTGTTATATTAATCGAGAAATCAACTGCTTGATTAGTTCCTTTCTCGAGAAGGAAATTATTTTGATTAGGAGAAAAAGTTATTCCACTCTTTTGAAAGCCAATAGAGATGATGAGATCCTCATCACCAGTATTATAAATTCTAATCGTATTTTGGCTACCGTTAATAAATTGACCTTGGCAAACGACAAGATGTTCTATTTCTGGGGAATATGATATACCTATGCCTGTATTAGCAGTATGCGGAGAAAAAATTTGATTTATGTATTGAATTCTATTAATTGGATGCGAAGTTGAAAATATTATTAAATTAATTATAACGGAATATAATAATAAAAAAGAAAAAAAAGATTTTATTTTTGCTTTTACAAATTTCAACCATTATTCACATACTAGTTTTATACCGAAGCTATAGTTGCAGTAAGAGTAAATGTATATGTTGTATCGGGAACGCCCGTATCAACATCGAGGAATAGAGATAATTGGTGCGTTGTGCCAGCTTCTGCTGAAGGTGCATCTTGGTTCGTCTTCCAATCAGCTGCATTTGTTGTTATTTCAGTTCCACCACCCGAATCACGAGTTATTTCGAATTTTGAATCGAGAGAACTCCAAGAGCTCCTACTCAATTGCATTGTGTAATTATAATTCGCAATAGCCGTAATAGTTAAGTAACCAGAAACAGGATCTGCGATCACATTATCATCTGTTCCAGGATTAACGCTACCAAAATTAAAATTCGCCTCGCTGATGTCAAGTGAGAAATACTTATTAACTGTAAAAGCAGTAGAAGTCATAGTACCTTCATTACCATCATTATCAGTTGCTTTTACTCTAACATACCAATAAGCCCCAACAGCTTGCGATACTGTTGAGAATTTGAAATATGCTTTATAGTCTCCACTTACTACAGTTTTATCACTAGGTTCTATAGAATTAGCAGAATCTACATAACCAGAAGGAGAAGATGTCCAAGTATCAGTAGAATTTACATATGTGAGTGTAAAATGATCAGTGACATTATCCGTTCCATCCCAAGCAGAATAATTAGAGTTATAAATGTAGAAAGTTAGATTATCAATATCATTCAAAGTATTATCATCACTAATAGTTGCATTAATGTAAAAATATGTATTTACATCTGTAGAAGATGGCAATGCAATTGCTGTAACAGACGGGCTTGTTGAATTTATGATAACAGAACCATTTGAAGTATCAGATAGAGCATTAGGAATGAATATACAAAACAAAATGATAAGAAGAGCACTAAATGATAATTTGGTTAATTTTTTATATTTCATATAAATTTTCACATTCTTGTCTTTTTATAGTTTTGTTAGCAAAATTGTATATAATTTTTAATATATTTAAATTTATCGTAATAAATGCTATTTCATCTCCTACTTAGATCTAGTTTTGTGTGTGTAAGGAGAGAGTTGTGTGTAAATAAGAATAGTAAAGTACTAAATTCAACTATTTACTCACCTTGAAAATACCCATTGAATCTTATATATAATCACCCAGCGTGTGAATTGAACGTATAAGTTCAGATACAAAAATTGTACTGTACAAATCGAAAAAAAGGGCAAGGAATAGAATTTAAAACAAACAATTTTTTGAAATATTTATTTAAATTTTTTTTCAAACACTATCATAACTAAATTATTTACTTTTTCAACCTTTCTTTTAATTTATTAGTAATTAAATTACCCATGTCAATTGTTGATAGAATTTTTAAGTTATCTGATTTAATGTCCATGGTTCTACCTTCACCTAAGGCCTGTTCTACACAATTCTCAATATCTTTACCTAAATCTTTCCGTTGAAAAGATTCTTCAACCATCAATTTTACACTTAATATTGTTCCCACAGGGTTTGCAATTCCTTGACCCGCAATATCGGGAGCAGCGCCATGAATTGGTTCGTACATTGATAGATTCCCAGGATTAATATTACCGCTCGGTGCCATGCCCAGACTTCCTAAAAGATAAGCAGCCTCGTCGCTAATAATATCTCCAAATAAGTTACCAGTAACTACAGTTTGACATGTATATGGTTTGCGAATTATCCATTGACAAAACGAATCAATTAAGAAGTTCTCTTTATCGATATTGGGATATTTCATACCTATTTCTTCAAATATCTTTCTCCACAATTGACTGCATGCTAAGACATTAGCTTTATCAACTGAAGTGATTTTTTTATGATTCCTTTTTTTTGTATATTCAAAAGCATATTTGATAACTCTCTCGCATCCTTTACGGGTATAAAGCATAATATTTGTAGCAATTTCATCTCTTAAGATTCCCCCAATTTTTGCATATAAGCCCTCAGTATTCTCTCGAACGATAGTCATATCAATACCATCTCCTATATATTCATCTTTCAACGGACAACAATCTCTTATCGTATCAAATAATTTAACAGGTCTTAGGTTTATATATAAATCAAAATTTTGTCTTATTTTTAAGATAGCAAGCTCAGCAACACCAGGTGGTAAATCAGGTAATCCTATCGCACCAAAAAGAATTGCATCCGACTTTTTTATAATATTTAACGATTTTTCTGGGAGGCTTTCCCCGTAAGTTTTATAGATAGATCCACCAGCAGGAGCCTCAATATATTCCATACTTAAATCTGAATACTCATTAATAATCTTAAGAATTTTTAATCCTTCATTTACCACTTCGGGACCTACTCCATCCCCCTTTATAATCGCAATTTTTTTTGTTTCCATATTAATTCAGACACCTAATAATAATATTTTAGAACATTATTTAAAAAATAAGTATATTAGAACAATTAAAAATGCAAATAACTCAATTTTTTATTGATAAAAATTGGCTCATAGAAGATTTAAAAATAATTAAATAAATTATTATCAAAAATAAAAGGAGAAAACTTTATGGATGAAATAAAAACTAGATTAGAATATCGAGAAGCAGTTATTGGATCATGCACAGCTTTTATTATTGTTATAATTGTCATGATCATGCTCACGATAACTATTTTCAGAGTGTGGCAGTTTTGGATGTGGTTTCCTGTTTTTGGAGTGTTAATTGCTGTTCTTGTTACCACGATTCAATATTTTACTGAGGGGAATATAAAAATTTGCCCAAAATGTGGAAAAAGGCTTGAAGGGACATCTCAATTTTGTAATAATTGTGGAATGAAAATCCTATCTAGATGTCATTCTTGTGGTGCGAAAGTTAATGGAGAAGTCAAATTCTGTGAACAATGCGGGCAAAAATTAGGAGATGTGATTACACCGAATGCAACCACAAAAATGGAAAATAGTAAATTCTGTCCCGAATGTGGCATTGAATTTAACCCCAATGCAAAATTCTGCTTCCGTTGCGGCACTCAATTATAATTTTTTTTATATCTCTTTTTTTTTTCAAATTTTAAGGAAAATTAAAACTTTAAAAAAAGAAGCATATAACTAATGACTTGTTTGAATTAATTAACTACTAAATCTCAAGATTTAATAAACTAATTTATCTACAATAAATAATCTAAAAACTAATTTTAATTAGAATATTAGCAAATAATTTTAATCATGGATTATCAGAGCATTAATAATTTTAGAGATTTAAAATCTTTTTTCTTAGGCTATTTTCGTGAAGATTTGTAATAATAATTTATGAATTTTTAAATTTCTTTAACGATTAGTTAGGGTTTATGGCATTATTTTTTTTAGTCGATTTTCATATTCTCAATTTTCTAATTTTAGTTTGAGATCTCTGATTTAATGGCTCAGAGATGTTTCCAGCATCATACTTATAGAAAATCAATATTTTTGTCGAAGCATCAAAAATTTTAACCAAACTACTATTTATCGCAACATTTATTAATGAGAAAGAAGAAATGATAAATATACACCTTAAAATTAAAAATTAAAAAATTTTAAAAATAAAAAATTGGAGGAAATAAATTATGGTCAAAAAAGTATTTGCATGGAGCCCAATCCGCTCACTTATGAAAAATAATGGTGCTGAAATGGTTGCAAAAGATGCAGTAGACGCATTAATTGGATATCTTGAAAAATTAGCAAAAAATGTCACTTGTAAAGCTCTAGAATTTTGCCGACACGCTGGTAGAAAGAAATTAACCTTATCGGATATGACTCTAGCAATCAGTACATTATAAATTTAGTTTAAAAAAATTCAAATTTTTTAACTTTTTCTTTTTTTTTTTTTCCAATTTATGTAATAATCTTAGATTTCTATCGTTGATTCTGAAATTAAAATTATTAAAAGATAATAAAAGTAGTTCTTAGAAACTTAACAAGTTAATAAATGAATATTTATTTATTTTAGTTGAGAAGAATTAATTATTATAGACAGAATAAAAAAAATTATCTTTGATTTTATCGATATTAATGAATTAGAAGCAATTTTGTGATCAATTTTGAATGACATGAATATAAATTTAGAGGAAAAAAGATTTCAGAAATATCTTGATTTTGCAGGTGTTTTAATTGTAGTTATTGAAGCTGATCAAAGAGTTAGCTTTATCAATAAAAAGGGTTGTGAACTTTTAGGTTATAATAAGGAAGATGTTATTGGTAAAAATTGGTTCGATAATTTTATTCCAGAAACAATGAAAAATAAAGTAAAATCAGTATTTGATGAATTAATGGCTGGAAAAATCGAACCTATTGAATTTTTTGAGAATCCAATCATAACAAAGAAAGGTAAGGAAAGAATTATTGAATGGCACAATACAATATTAAAGGATGAGCAAGGTAAGATTTACGCAACATTAAGTTCTGGATTGGATATCACCGAGCGCAAGAAGGCGGAAGAGAAGATAAAACATCTAAATTTAGTGTTGCGAGCCATTAGGAATGTTAATCAACTTATTACAACAGAAAAGAGTTGTGAAAAATTACTTCAAGGTATTTGTGATAACCTTACAGAAACTCGTGGCTATTTTAATGCTTGGGTCGCCTTATTAGATAATTCCCACAATGTTATTATGACCGCTGAATCTGGTTTGGGTGAAGATTTTTTACCTATAGTTGAAACGTTAAAAAAAGGAGAGTTTACTAAATGCGGCCAGACAGCACTAACTCAATCCGAAGTATTAATAATTGAAGAGCCCCGTTTGACTTGCCTTGACTGTTCTTTATCAAAAAAATATGAAGGTAGAGCTGCAATGGTCGTTCGGTTGGAACGTGGAGAAAAAATTTTCGGTTGGTTATCTTTATCCATTCCTAGAAATGTAGTTAAGGATGAAGATGAGCAAAAATTATTTAAAGAAGTCGCGAATGATATTGCTTTTGCACTTTATAGCATTGAACTTGAGGAAGAACGTGAGAAGGTGGAAAAAGCTTTAAAAGAGAGAATGAAGGAACTCGAAGCTTTTTATGAACTTTCTAAAATTGTAGAGGAACCTAATATTAAGGAAGAAATCTTAATACAAAAAATTATCAATATGATTCCAAAATCCATGCAATATCCTGAAATAACCTGTGCTAGAATTAAATTAAAGGGTCAAGAATTTAGAACAGAGAATTTTGAAGAAACAAAATGGGTTTTAAAAAGTGATATAAAGATACTTGGAGAATTAGAGGGAACATTTGAAATTTATTATCTAAAAGAAAAACCTGAAATTGACGAAGGACCATTTATGAAAGAGGAGAAGGCTTTAATAGACGCATTAACCGAAAGGTTGGGAAGGATTATACAACGTATGGAAGTTGAGCAAAAATTAAAAGAATCCGAGGAAAAATATCGTGTGGCTTATAATCGGGCAGAATTTTATAAGGATATTTTTACTCATGATATTAATAATATACTTCAAAATATGAAATCCTCCATGGAGCTTCTTTCAACTTTTAAAAATATGTTAGAAAAATCGGATGAAGTTAACGAATTAACTAATATTATTGAAGAACAAATCGTAAGGGGTTCAAAATTAGCTTGGAATATTCGGAAGCTGTCTCAAATTGAGGAAACCGAGAGCTCATTGGAACCTGTAGAAATATTTCAGGTTTTAAAAGAAGCTATTAATTTTATTCAAAAAAGTTATCATAATAAAGAGATAGATATTCAAATTGATTCTCAAATCAAACAGGGTTTTGTTCAAGCAAATGAATTACTATTAGATTTGTTTGAAAACATCCTATTCAATGCAGTAAAACACAATGAAAATCCGAAAATTGAGATTTCAGTTAAAATATCTAAAGTGGATAAAGATAGGAAAAAATATGTGAAATTTGAATTTTTAGATAATGGAATTGGTGTTCCAGATGCATTGAAAAAACATCTTTTCAAGGATATTTTAAGTATAAAAAGGAAAACTAAAGGAATGGGCTTAGGCTTATTACTTGTGAGCAAAATTCTTTCTATTTATGAAGGACAAATTTCGGTTGAGGATAAAATTAAAGGAGACCCCTCTAAAGGAAGTAATTTTATCATTTTACTTTCGGAGGTGATATAAAAATAGCAACAATAATGATTGTGGAAGACGAGTTATCAATCCAAAAAATATATAAGATATTGTTAACTTCCTCTGGATTTGATATTATTGGGATGGCAAAAAATGGAGAGGAAGCAGTAAATATGTATAAATCATTTTTAAAAAAACCTGATATTATAATAATGGATCATCGAATGCCTGTAAAAGATGGCATTGAAGCTACAAAGGAAATCCAACAGATTGATAAACATGCTAAGATTATTTTTGCTAGTGCAGATATAACTACAGAAAAATTAGCTATGTCATTAGGAGCACTATCCTTTAAGATTAAACCTTTCGATAATGAAAGGTTAATTAATAATATTAAAGAAAAGTTAGGAATAGAGCCTTTTTCTAAAAAGGTTAAAAATTTAATTTAAAAAAAATTCAAATTTTTTAACTTTTTTTTTTCCCCCCAATTTATTTAGTTTAAGTAATTATCATAGATTTTTATCGCTGATTCTAAAATTACAATTAAATATAATAAATTTTTTATTATAAGCTATTAAATATAATTGATAAGAATATTAATTGGTTTATCAGTAGGAACTTCTAATTTTGCCTTAGATACAAAAATTAGATCTTTTTATATTGACTGAAAATAAAAAGATATTTATAAAAAAGTTTAAATAAATCTAAATGAAAAAATAAATATTACAAAAAAAGAAGATTCAATATTATGGCTTCAACTATTTGTTGGTTAGATGGTATTACTGCAGTAGGAGTTGTGATTTTTGGTATTGTAGTTGGAATTTTTTCTTATTATAAATCAAGAAAATTGGAACAAAAACTCCTTAAGTATTTTGGAATAATGATTGTTTGCGTTGGACTCCTGTATCTCGGTCCCTCCATAGATTTTTTATCAATCTTTTTTACAGGGAATAATATGGATAATTCTTTTGGATTGTACGGTATATTATGTTATATGTGGGTGGCGCCAGGCTTAATTTTTGCAATGTATCTTGGTGCAGTTCTTATCGCTCCAGAGAAGAAAACATATATTCTAATATTTTATATGATTTTAGGTATTATTTTTGAGATATTTTTATTTTTAGATACAGAAGGAACCTTTACATATGATTATCCCGCTATTCCTGGTGAAGATCTTATTAAATCTCACTTAAATTTAACAAGTCCAGCATTCATATTAATAGTAATATTTCTTTTATCTGTCCTTTTTTTTAATGGATTTGGAGCATTATATAGAGCAATTCAATCAACGGGTGAATTGAGGAAAAAATTTTTATATATTTCTTTTGGGTTCTTTTTATTTTGCATTTGTTCGATTTTTAACGCGTTTTTAGAAGATGTTTTATTTTTTGTAGTGAATATGGGAATGATAATATATACCGTGTTATTGTATATTGGTGTAAAATAGATAAATTAAATGCAAATATTTTATATTAAAAATTTTTTTTTTCGAAAAAAGATATAGAAATCAAATAATAATAAAAGTGAAACCTTAAAACTAGTCCTTGTTATTATTTTAGATCAACTAATTGACTAGTAGGCAATTATTGAGTAACATAAAGACACTTTGGCATATTATTAATATTATTATGGATAATATTATGATTTAATCCTCGAATTTTATTTTTAATTAGACTTAGTTAATTTTAAGGAATAGAAATTATAAAAAATGGAAAAAATTGGACTACAAAAATATTTTAATAAAGTAAATTTTAATTTTTTTTATAAAAATTTCATTTTTTTATCGAAATTTAAAATGAATAGATACTCTCATAATTTTGAAGATATTATTTTTTAGCAATATTATTATCGAGATAAAAGGAATTGCAAGAAGTGATTAACTGGAATCTTTAACGTTAATTTAAATGCAATTGGTGGTTAATAAATGAAAATGACTAAAATAGAAAAGAAGTTTGTTAATAGTAAAGGGCATGCTCAAAAGAATATAGAACTTATTGATCAATTGTTTAGTAAAGTCGATTTAAGTAATGTTAATAAAGTATTGGAAATCGGATGCGGAGTCGGAGTAGTTTCCGCACATTTGAATAAGAATTATAAGATGGATGTTGTTGGAACAGATTTAGATCAAGAGCAGATTAAAATAGCAAAAATATATAATAAAATGAATGAAAATTTAAAATTTATTAAAGCAGATGCTATAAAACTTCCATTTGAGAATAATAAATTTGAGATTATCTTATCACTATGGGTTATGCATCATATAAATGATTGGGGTAGGGCGTTGAAAGAAATTAATCGAGTTTTAAAGCCAAAAGGTTTTCTTATTTTCTCTGACCTCGCATATTCAAAGATATTGCTGAGTGTCGGTAATATGGTAAATTCTATTAGAATTTTTAATCCCATTGTGAAGAATTATGGTTTTTATACAATTAATGATATAATCCATTTTTTGAAGAAAAATAACTTTGAAATTATTTATAAAGAGAAGCCTAAAGGAGTAATATTTAAAAATCATACTATAGTGTTTCAGAAAAACTAAAATGAAACTTCAATATGGTGTATGTAACTCACCATGATCATATGAATTCCTAACTTTACAATTGATTATTATGGTAATTGAATTAAGAGTAAAATGGATAGGGAATATGATATAGACATTTAAAAAAAATACATATTATTAGTTTTATTAAATATTATATGGAATTAGTATATAAACGAGTTGTATAAAATTATCCTTAGCATTATAAAAAGGAGGGCCATTTAGTGACTCCCGCTGAAGTATGGGGAAGGTTAAAATTATGAAGAGAATAATGATCAGTGCAAAGAGATTGGGAACTATTGCACATTACATTGGAGTGATTTGTGAGTATCTCTTTGTAATCTTTTTGGCAGTATGGCTTAATAATGTTTTGAAATTACCAAATTTGTTTAATTTTCTAATCAGGATATTTGGTCTTTTATTGTCTGCTTTTGGGTTGTTTCTTATCTTTTGGAGTAGCTGGCTTCAGTTTAAGATAGGGCAAGGAACTACTGGGTTTTCTGAGCCTACTAAGAGGTTGGTCACTTATGGGCCATATGGACATGTAAGGAACCCTATGATGGAGGGTCAATTTCTTTTTTTTGCAGGTTTTGGATTTCTTCTGGATCTTTTAGCAATGTTTATTATACTACCAATTTTAATTCTTGCAATACATGGATTTATCGTTTATAGTGAGGAACCTAATTTAAAAAGACGATTTGGACAAGATTGGGTAAGTTATACCGAGAGAGTGGCTAGATGGTTTCCTAGAATTTATAGGACTCACAACAACACATATACAAAGTAATAATAAAATACAGAATTTAGGCGGGGTGAGATTGAGAATTTGCCAGTTGCAAATAATTCAGTAGATGTAATTATAATATGAAAAATCTAATTAAGTATTTCAATAATTGAAATAAATAAAAAATTTTACAAGATTAAGTAATTTCTTGCTTTGAAGGTTGTGGAGCCTTTTCAGTTAGTTTTCGCTCAGAAATATCTTGAACTATAACTTGAATTTGGATTTCATTTTGTAATTTAACTAAAGTATTTATAACATTCACCCAAATTAATTCACCATCTTTGGTATAAATTTGAATCTCAATAGGATTTAACTTTTCTCCTCTACACAACTTTTTATAAGCATTCTCAATCTTAGTATATGCTTTTGAAGGAAATGCTGCCAATTCTAGAAAATTTCTGCCAATTAATTCATCTTTTTTTAGGTTAAATAATCTTTCAGCAACAGAATTGCAGTCTATAATTATACCTAGAAATTTTAGTAGAAATATCGCAAATGGAGATGTTTCAAATAAATGACGAAATTTTTTTTCTGATTCTTTAAAATCTATTGTTGTTTCTGAAACTTTTTGTTCTAACTTTTTGCATAATTCTTTATACTTTTCTTGGGATTCTTTTATTTTTTGTTCTGCTTTTTTTTGTTTGGTAATATCTCTAATAACTGCAATGAATTTGGTATTTCCATTATCCTTATATATTCCTCCTCTCGCTTGAACAGGAATATAATGACCATTTTTATGGCGTGTTCTATATATAACTTCTACAATATCTCCTGAATAAATTGCTTTATTCATTTTTTTTGCAATTTCTGGCAAATCTTCTGGATGGACGAAACTGAATGCATTCATTCCAATAATTTCCTCCAGTTGATACCCAAACAAATCAAAAGATCGCGGATTTACGAATGTAAATGTCCCATTTGAATCCAATTCTATAATAGCATCTATTATACTATTAATAAGTGTGCGGTATTTTTCCTCGGAATTTCTTATTTTTTCAATAGATTTTCTTTTTTTTGATCCCATAAAAATTTACACCTATATGGAATATCTCTTTTTAAAATTCACTCGATTTTAAATTTTTTTTTACTAATAATGTATTCCCTTACAACTACATCTTTTTTAAACAGAAATTAATTGTTCAAAGAAATTTAATATTCTTTAACTATATAATATTTTCTATCTAATATTACAACCATTTTCTAAAAAATAAAAAATTTGTATTAAAAAAAAAAATTAAAAAAAAAATCTAGGTTTTTTTTGACAATCTTAATCATTTAATTCTGAGATTTAGTTAAATAAATTGTTAAATAATAATAAGTGTAAAATTATAATATATTTTTAAAACTTTAGATTTGTGCTAATATGAATATTAAAGAAGTAAATGAACTCATTTCTCATATTTCTGAAATTATAGATTACCAAGTTAAGAAAAGAGGTCTTTTGGAATCACAACTGTTTCCAGTAACTGCTTATGTTTGTGTTTCTTTTTATAATGCCTATGATATGCTTTATGATATTTTAAAAAAAATATCTGAAAAAACCACACCAGAGCGTATGGGGAAAGAGAGTAGAAAGATTCTCTCAGAACTCCATGCATTATCTCTGTTCTATATTCCGTTATATTATATGATTGGCAGGATGGGAGAAATCCAGAGAAATAATGGGGATCCAAAAAGTGAAACTAGAGAGAAGAGGGAACAAACTATGTTTATTCTTGATTTCTGGAAATGTTTAGCTTCTTCATATTTCCTTGATAAAAAACTGACTGTTTATGATTCAAATAAGATAAATATTGCTTTAAATCAACCTGATATAGAATGGTCGATAAATCAAATCATGGACGTAACTAGTGAAAAGGCTGTAGAGATTAAGAAAATAATGGGGAATCTTGAAGTTGTCTCATTTCTTGATGAATGTGAAGCAAGAGCAAAAATATGTGACCACGGACCTTATAGAATCAGTGAGAATGAAATTATGATCTTCAGAGAAATTATGCATCTATATGACGGTAAAAAACCACACTTTCCATGGTCGGCTACTGAAGCAAAGGCACCTTATAGTAATATCGCTTTTGCATTTAGATTAAAAGATGTAGATGCAAAATTTGATGACTTCGCAACAATGACTACTACTCCTCTCAATTTCTCAGAAAATATAACAGGTGTTGCTTTATTTACACGAGATGGAAACACTGTGAAACCTATTGAGTTTGATGTCATAGATGCATTTAGTGATTATGCAGTAAAAGCTAATAAAGAATTATTTCTAAAATTCTCAAAATGGGATAGGAAACAGCGTTTAATCGCGGGAGCATTTGCCTATTGCTATGGATATGCGAGGTATACTAATTTTGTGGGTATTACAGACCAAATAAACTGGGAACTCACAGAACGAACGATGAATAAATACATTCCAATCTTCATGGAAAGCGATTTTGATCCTGGCATACCTAGATTATTCAGAAGTAAGCGACAAGTAGCTAAGGAAGGACCCTCCTTATATCTCCTACCTGAGGATTAATTAAAATGACTCCAGAAGAAAGGGATCATACATTATCAGAAGATTTTGAACTATTCCACAAACCTAATAACGATTTAAAATGGAGAGAATCTTATTATTTCAATTGGGCGGACCTAAAAAACAAGATTTCAGGTTTTTCTACAATTGGAATATTACCTAACGATAAAAAAAGAGAACTCGTTTTTGTTCTTTTCTTGGACAACAAAATGGAAGTTTATTATAAGGAACCTTTTTTAGAAAACTACGTGAATGACATTAATATCATGTTAAGAGATAATAAATTAACCTATAAAATGATTAAACCCCTTCAAACATGGGAGATAGATTATAAGTGTAGGAAATTTGAATTTAACTTGACTTTTAAAACGAGATTTTCACCTTTTAATTTTGGACAAGATTCCTCTAGGTCTTGGCATCGACATTTTGAAGCGTCAGGAATAGTTAAAGGTGTAATAAAGTTCAAAGATAATAGTATTAGGACGATTCATGGTTTTGGTGAACGAGATAAAAGTTGGGGGTATAGAGATTGGCATCAATTTGACAAATGGTTCGCTGGTCATTTCCAATTCAAAAAATGGTCATGCGCATTCCGAAAAGATTATGAAAAGAATAAAATTAACCTTTCAGGGTATATTGCAAATGAAAAAGGTAATACTCCACTTGCTCAGCTTGATATCAAAACTATTAATGATACTGATCAATTTCAAAGTCCTCTTACGTCAATGTATATTATCACTGATATCGAAGGTAAGTCATATACTATCAAGTCAAAACGAATGGAACAAAATAGTTATATACGGTTTGCAAGAGAGTTTCCAGGAGGGTATACTGAATTATTTGAACAGATGGTCATTATGGAATCTATTGACACAGGTGAAATTGGAACGGGCATGACAGAGTATTTACGCACTATAAAATCGGATTAACTAATTTTTTCAATTCTTAATTGCTCTCTATTCGTAATAATAATCTTATAGAGAATTTTCTTTTCTACAAAAAATATTTTATTATATTTAGGAAACTTTGTAGTAATATTATCTTAATTTAACTTCATTGGTTTAATTTTTAGAAATCTTTATATAGACTAAAATTGATGTAATAACAATTAAATTAACAATACTCGTTAATTTTTTAAAAATAAATGGAGCTTTTTTAATTTTGTGTGATTGGTGTTTAAAACATGGTAATGGGAAAAAGTGGTATATGAATGCTAAAAATTACTCTAATGAGCTTGCTAAGGATTTAGATTTGGAAGATTATTTAACAGAACAGTGGATGAATTTTGAAACTGTTTTTATTAGAAAAATTATGGGTATTTCTTCCAAAGGTCTGGGATACAAACTCAAGATGCCTATTATTGGGAGGGTATTACGTTGGCTAGCTGAGAGGATGATTCATAGTGAAAGTAAAAATAGAAACCCTATGAGAGCTGATGGCCATTTTGGACAAGTTTTACCTTTGGAGGACGCACAGATTATTCTCTCTGAGTTAGCTGCTGAACCAATAATGGAAAACTACTGTATGTGCCGATGGATGCAGAAAGGAAAAAAAGAAGCTTGTTGCATCAATTTTGGTGTATTATCTGGAGTTATAGAGAAACTTCCAAGATTTATTCCAAAAGACAGAGTTGTAATGTTAGATCGAGAACAAGCAATGGAGAGATTGGAAGAACATAATAAAAAAGGCTATATAGCTTCTGTCTGGTTTCAACCAGTACCGTATATATGCGCTATATGTTCATGTGAAACTCCTGAATGTGGCGGACTTCGTTTAAGAAATGATTTCAATTTGAAAGCTGTATATAAGGCAGAATATATTATTCAATTAGATCATGATAAATGTGAAGGATGTAAGGCATGTGTATCTATGTGTCAATTCAGCGCTATAAGATTTATACCCTCAATAAATAGAGTCATGATAGATTATGATAAATGTTTTGGGTGCGGGGTCTGCCGTCATGCATGTAAATTTGATGCATTACACCTCATTCCAAGAGAAGAATATCCAGGATTTGATGGAAAATACTAGGTGATTATATGAGTAAAACAAAAATAAGAATAGATTATTCAAAATGTGGAGAGAATGGGAAGGTCGACCCCAGAGATTGCCGTAAATGTCTTGAAGTATGTGATCCATGTGTCTTTTTAATGCACGAAGCGTTAGGTTATAAAGAAGAGGACCCATATAATCCACAACATTGGCGAATCACACCAGTATGGCCCTCTGTTTGTACACGCTGTTTCTATTGTGTTAAAGCATGCCCTGAAAAAGCAATAAAGATATCTTGGTAATTATTTAAGCTCTTTTCTTTTACCTTATTTAATAAATTGTATGTCCAATATTTCTTCCTTCTAAATAAATATTTTAAAAATATGGACAAGAATTGGAATACATTAATTTTAATAGAAAATTAGAGTTCCAATTTTATAAAAAAAAATCTTATTTTTTTATCGAAATTTAAATGGGAGAATTATGATAGGGTTTAGAAGAGGTATACAATTAAAAATGAGTGATTTTGATAATTTCTCGGAGATTGATTATTATGATAAAATCCTTCAATTTTTTTCTTCGAAAAATAGAAACGCAGAAGAAACAGAGAGATGGAAGGAATCAATGATAATTGAACTTATGAAATTATTTAAGAAGAAAGAAAAATCAAGTAATTTAATTGAAATTAAGAATTTAATTCAAAATGCAATAATTCTAATTCTTTCACTTTCAGAAAATATACCTCTCGATTATTACGATACAATGGGTAAAGATTCAAAAAATCTTTCTTTAACTGAAAAAAAAGAATTAAAAAATAAATTATGCAAATTAATTGCATAAAAAAAATTAATCTACACTAAGGTAGAATTCGCTAATTTTTTAATTAATATTAATTGCAAAAAGCCTATCGAATAATTTTATATATTATTAGTACAAATTAGTTATTAAATAAAAATTAGATTTTTGATAAATATGAGTACAGAAGCTTCGCTACAGGCGCTGGAGGGGCTTAGAGATCTTTCAACGCTTAAATGGTATGTAATCCCCCTCCTTGCAATTGTTTTATATATCTATACAATCGAGATCAAGAAAGCCCGTGAATCTGGTAATTGGAATGTTATTTATTCTGGTTTGACTCTTTTTGGCATGGATTTTATTAATGAAACTTGGAATGGTTGGGTATATCATCTTACACAACATTCAGCGTTTTGGACTACACCCGGCCAAACTGCGTTGCGGGTGATGATGGGTTGGAATGTTGAGATTATTTTCATGTTCTTAATAGCAGGCATCGTTTTCGCAAATGCACTTCCAGAAGATAAGAATGCAAAAATTTTGGGGATTCCGAATCGCTGGGCTTTAGCTATAGGATTTTCAGTTTTTTGTGTTTTCATAGAAGTCCTTTTGAATATTGGAGGTCTTCTAGTTTGGGAATATCCCTTTTGGAACGCCTCTATCACTGGGATTTGGTTGATTTTCTTTCTTGGATACTTTCACTTCTATGTAGTTACATTTTGGGTACATGACATGAGAGATAATAAGAATAAACTCAAAGTTTTAGGAATTATTTATGGATTTGCGATTTTGGCTAATATAATATTTCTCGGATTCCTTGGTTGGGTATATTAAAAAAAAATCTATATAGGCGAATATCGTTTAATCGCTAAATTTTTTTTTTTCTAAAAACTATAAAATAATTAGATAATAATGAAAATTCCAATTATCTATTTCTCATCTTCTGGTAATACAAAATACATAGCTCAATTAATTAGTGAAGGGTTAAAATTCGCTAATTTCAAAACTGAATTGATTCCATTTAATTCTTTAAAGGAAAAGAATTTAGATTTTAATAGAATTAATGTATTTGGAATTGGAGCCCCAATTTATGCCATGTCTTTCACTCCCAATATAAGAGATTGGGTTAAAAAAATTCCAAGCGTTAATAGAAAAATAAAATTCTTTTTATTCGATACGAATGCTGGACTGCCCGGACCATCAATTAAAAATATAAGGAAAATCCTAGGAAAAAAAAAATTTGAATTTATAGGAGCACTTGAAATAATAGTTCCAACAAGGGATTCAGTTTTTGAGATGAAATTTTTTAAATACGTTAAGTGGTCAAGAAGGAATATTGAAAAATCTTTTCAATTTGGGATTAAACTTGGCAAAATAATTAGATTGGGAAAAGGCACTTTGGATTTGTCATCACTTCCTATACCTTTTGGTAGAGTAATTTATGCCTACTTTAAAATATTAGAAAGACCATCTTATAACCTTTTAAGTCGTTTATTTGGATTTAACTCAAAAAAATGCATTAAATGTAAAACTTGTGAGAAAGAATGCCCTACTAAAGCTATAATTTTTAAAAATGGCCCTATAATTGACCATAATAGGTGCATACTCTGTTTTAAATGTACCCGAAATTGCCCTACAAGTGCTCTTTTTTTCAAATTAATTCCCAAAGCAACATATTTTAAAGGTCCTAAAAATATTCGAGGATATATATCTCCGGATCAGTTATTAGAAGAATATAAAAGAAGAGTTTGAACCAAGGTTAATTAAAATAGATAAAATAAAGTTAATAAACATTAGATATCTTATTTTTTTGATACTTAAAATGAAAAATGTTTATCGATTTCTTCTAATAATCTTAATTACTTCTTTCAGTATTTATAGTGTTTTTTATATGATTTGCCTTCCCATTTATTCTGATTCCTCACAAGAGAAAATTCTAATTTCTGAAAGTGTTCCTACAGAGAATTTAAAGTTACCCAAAATGGCTTCAATTGAGGGAAATTTCTCAAGTTATAATCTATCTGTTATATTGGATGAGGCCAGTTCAATTATTCAAGGAAATTTGAGTGTTGATTTTTATAATAATGATCCTGTAAGTTTTATTAAACTTCCTTTTCATCTCTATTTATCCGGAATGGAGTTTGAAAGTAGAAGAGGTAATATTGAAATTGTAAATGTGACAAAAGCAGATAACCCCGATATTGGTCTCGCATTTGAAGTAGATTCAGAAGAGCAAATTATGTGGGTAACTTTAGACACCACTTTAGAATCATTTCAGCGGGTTTCATTCATTATTAGTTTTACTGCTACTCTACCAGATGGGGGTATTGATAGAGCAAATTCACACGGAGATGATATTAACCAATCTCGAATTTATAAAGTTTCAGGTTTTTATCCCATGCCGTGTGTTTATGATAAGTATGATGGTTGGAATACAGATCCGTATCTGAAAATAGGGGATCCATTCTATTTTGATATGGCTTACTATCACTTGTTCGTTGAAGTCCCTAATGAAATGGTTATAGCAGCAACAGGAAATTTAACTGAAAGAATAAATAATAGCAACTATACAATTTATCATTTTGATACGATTTATCCTGTTCGAGAGGTCACATTTTCAGCTTCAAAATATTTTATGGTTGATTCCAAGAGAGTAAATGGTGTCAATATTTCGACTTATTACTTACCAAAATCCGAATCTATTTGGAAAAATAATGCATTAAATTATGGTATTAATGCTATTACCCTATATAATGAAACATTTGGCTTATATCCTTATCCCACATTTAACATTGTTGAGGAATACACAAACTATGGGGGAATGGAATATCCAAATCAAGTTTATATAACAGAATCTATTGATTATTGGGATTATCCTCAATGGTTTCTCGAGAAAATTATCGCACATGAAACTAGTCATCAATGGTGGTATAATCTTGTGGGAAATGATGAAGTAGATTGGGGTTTTTTAGATGAGATGCTCGCATGTTGGTCTACAGATTATTATGCTGAGATATATCATTCTGATTGGAAATATTTTCAATATGAACTATATATCAACGAAGTGAGGACTTATTTCGAAGAATTAGTACTACCAAATAGAATAAACCAATCGATATATGAGTGTAATACAAGTTATACTGATTATTGGTATGTCGCATATAAAAAAGCTCCCTTGATTTTAGAAAAATTTCGTAATAGCATCGGTGATGTGAATTTTTTCTCAGGATTAAAACTCTACTTTGAGCGATATCAATATAAAATTGCTTTATTATCAGATTTACAGCATTGTTTTGAAGATACCATTGGGACATCATTGGATTGGTTCTTTTTGCCTTGGTTTGATAATCCATATCTTCCCAGCTACGTTTTTACGAGTGTTATTTACGAATTGTATGAGAACATACTATATATTACTGTTGAAGACCTCAATGAAGCAAATAATAACTATCCTTATTCTCAACAAATTCCACTTCAGGTATATGACGCGAATGGACAAATTTTATTCAATGAAATTGTTTGGATAAATAGTACTACGACTTTTTCCATACCAATGACAACTAATCCAACTGAAGTGAGTTTAATATACAATGAAAATGTTTTAGTTCAATTAAGTTCTGTTGATATTGAATCATTAAAGGCAGGTGTTGAAAACCCAGTTATTGCGTTTATTATAATTATAATAATTATTGCATGCAGTGTCCCAGTGGGGTTGTTGATAATTTTTAAGATACTACGAAAACGCAAAAAAATTTTAATGGAAAACTAATATTTAGAATTTTTTTTAAAATTTTTCTCCTTGATAATTATTAAATAGTTCAAAATGGAATAAGAAATATTAATTTAAAAAATAAATATTTGATAATTAATGGAAAATAACAAATCCGAGAAACTCACCAATAAACAAATGCTAGGATATTCATTTGGTGGCATTCCTATGGCATTATTAGCGTTTGTTTTCACACTATATTATGTAGAATTTTTCTTTGATGATTTACAACTGTTACCCATATATTTTATCGTTGGTCAAATAATATATGCTATTGTTAATGCAATTAACGATCCTCTACTTGGTCAACTTTCTGACCGAACAGATCGAAAAAAGTGGGGAGGTCGAAGATTACCTTATATTAAATGGGGTGCTCCGATCTGGGGTATAAGTCTTATATTTACATTTTTTCCATTTGTAGGTCCTGAAAATCAAATATTACTTTTCATTCATTTTGTAGTGAGTATTTGTGCATATGATACGATGTTAACCCTCGTAGTTCTCTGTTGGATGGCTCTTATGCCAGAAATGACCACTGATATCGATGAACGTAATAAAATTAATTTTTTTGTTTTAATTTGGGCTGTAATTGGCGTATTACCTTTTTTTTTCATTTTGCCAATTTTTAAAGCAGCAGGATTTCCATGGTTTCAAATCTTAAATACAATTATTGCAATTGTTTCAATTATTTGTTATTGGATTGTTGTAAAAACGTCTGAAGAAAAGCCAGAATTTCAAAAAGACGAAGTTTTTCCTCTATGGAAATCCATCAAGGAAACAGTTAAATTAAAATCATTCTTGGTTTTTATCGGATATAATTTTTGCAGTGTATTTAATAGCTCTATTGGATTTAGTTACCTTTTTACATATATTTTTATACTTGGTATTGATCCAGGTTTAGCAATAGCTTTATTTTTTTGCGTTTTTCTATTTATTGGCTATGGTTCAAATTATCTTTGTATGAAATTGAGATCTAAATGGAGCATGAAAAAAATTATTTTGCGATTTGGAATATTAAAAGTTATAGGAGCTTTCATTACATTTATTTTAATTTTAAATCCGATAACAGAATCATTAATTTGGTTCGGTTTTATCTGGACAACGTTTTTTGGAGGATATGGTGTGTTTACTGTACCGATCATGAGTCTGAGCATGGATGAAGATGAAGTAAATCAAGGTACTCGCAGAGAAGGGATGTTTCTTGGTATGAATGCTTTTTTTACTAAGCCAGCACAAAGTCTTGGGCCAATAGTTGCCACAATAATATTAACTACCTATGGTTATGCACAAAATGAAATAATTCAGACCCCTGAAGCATTATTTGGAATTAAAATATTGTTTCTTTTAGTGCCGGCTGTTGCTTCATTAATCAGCTTAATTGTTATATATTTTTATCCATTATATGGAGATAGATTAAAAGATCTTCAAGTAAGATTAGAAGAAATTCATCAGCAAAAAAGGGAACGACTCACTTCTGCTCTTAAAAATTAATAAAATTAAAATTTTTTTATTGGGTAATATATATTTCTTATAGTTCATCTCTGGGTAATCTTTCATTCACCGGTAAGAGTTAATTAAATTTTTTATGGGTTCTGTTTGATACCAGAACGCAGTTGAGAAATAATCGTTTATTCTGCAATCTAAATGTCCGTGTTCAAACTTTTACAATTTCTCTCTTTTATTAAGACAATTTATTATTATAATTATCAATAATCAGGAATATCTTTCAATCGAGTTAAATCTCCAGCAATAAATTCTTCCAAAAGATCAACAGTATTATCCCAAATGTTATTTATAATCGCTCTAATTTTATTTAAATCTTCTTTAGTTTGAAATTTTATATTAATCTTTTGAGCTTTATTGTCAATGTTTATCTCCATAGGAATTTCTTCTTTTAATCCACCTAACATTTGAATCATCGTTATAACTTCATCTGGTTCTGCTAAAGGTCCTTTTACTTCTTTTTTAACAATTAAAGTAATTTTTAAGTTATTTTCATCAACTTTATGTTCAATGGTTTGTTTTAACATATTTCTTAAAGAAGGAATTATTTCTTCCATTTTTTTATCACTTCATTTGATTATTATATTATTAAATTTCTTTTTTAATTATAGGAAGATCAATATAGGAAGCAAACTTCTCATTTCTTTCAATTTTAATTGTTGGTCTACCTTTTGAGGGATAACGATAAAAAGTATCTTTATCATGACCAGCTATAGCAATTCTAATTCTGTGGTTTTTACGAATAACAACAGAAGTTGCATGTAGTCCAAATTTTAATTCTGCAATCTCACTAGGAGTAAGTGGTTGAGCATCTTCCTCATTATATGTATGATATGGTATGAATATTTTATATGGTGGTTTATCTGTTGAAATTTTTCGATGGATAACGCGAAGTTGACCATCAGTAATGTAAGTTACATTACCTTTTTCATCAATATCTTCTAAATATACATATACAGCATTATCTTCATGAGTTGAAGAAAAATATATGCTAACAATACAATGTCCAGTAATTTCCAAATCCTCTTCTAATGGTACGCTTGTATAAGTAAGCAATTTTTCATCCATTTTTATTCTATTTTCATAGATTATTGGTAAGCCTAATAAAGTCCACCAACGATTATTTCTCCCTGTAGTAGCGCTGAAATTTATTTTATAGGAATCTGCACCAGATTTGATTCGAGGTAAAGTTCTTGATAAAGAATTGTTTTCCGAAAGGTACCATCTTTGCATTTTTTGTCCCTTTGGTGGCCATATAATAGTTTTTTTCCATTTTTCTTCCACCATAGTATAATAATAAAGTGTTTTTCCTTGTACACTATTACCTTTCACACATTTATCAAAAAAATTAATCCAAGCATTAATACGTTCTCTTGGAGAAGGAGTTACTTTCACTCTTTCAGGAAAAAATTGATTTGCGGGATAACCAGCTCCATGATTCCAATCACCTAAAATTGCGATCTGGGGATTATCTAAATTAGCAAATCGATGTATAATTACATCTACATAACCAGAATCAAGCCATGAACACCAAGCAAGAATAGGAACTCTTGTTTTTTCAAGCTCTTCTTTATGTGGATAAATACAAGTATCAATGATTTTAGTACCATCAGGGAGAGGGTCATCTCTATAGTTTTTATCAAGCGTCATTTCATAAACATATCTATTAGATTTATGTTGATTCAAAGCCCCAATTAAAATTTTTAGGTCTTTATCCGAATCAACAGGTTTAACTCCTTTTGCAATCAACCAAACTGCAGGAAGTAATTGCTTGAAAACTTTAGGATTATTTTTATCCAAATTTTTTCCTAAGAAAGACCATATTTCCATAAATTTCCAATCATAACACCCTCCAGGAAAAGCGAGATCTATATATGCATCCCACATAGCATGCCCCGGCATAATAGCCTTAACAGCAGGATGATTATTTAAAGCAAAAAATTCTGAGCAAATGCCAGGATATGATATTCCATTAGAAACTACATTTCCATCTGACCATGGTTGAGAAATAATCCAATCAACAACATCAGCTCCATCTTTGATTTCATCAATATACCAAGGATGTGGTCTTGTACCTTCTGATGCACCAGTTCCTCTCACATCTGTATAAACTATTGCATAACCTCGACTTGTATAAATTTCCGGATTAGGTGTAGAGGATATTACATCATCCAAAATCCATCTAAAAGGAATTCGAAGTTCCATTGCTCTCCAATACCGTGTTTGCACCAATAAGGTAGGTAATTTTTCACTAGAAGACAAACCTTTAGGAAGGCAAATGGTGGCTGCAATTTTTATTCCGTCTCTCATTGGGATATAAGTTGAGCTAATTTTATAACCATCGTGATATTTTTTCTCTGGAATTTCACCTAATTCCTTAAAAGGATTATTTTCAATAGCATTAGGATCTGTCATTTTTATACCATTTGTTTGATTATAATTTTTTTAATTTTGGTATAATCTTATTCTGTTTTTTAAAAAATATAAATAATTCATAAGAATCATAGTTATTAAGTAAATTATCAAAAAACTTAAAATTATTAAAGAAATTTCTGAAATTAATAAATTTTCTCAAATTATAATCACAAAATCAAGAAAATCCTAAGTGATATTTGATTTAAATTTAATAGATTTCTTAACTTTTTTTGATTTTAATTAATCTACTAGTAAATATAAGATAAATTATCCATTAAATTGTTGTTTTCTCTAAATTTTTAAGAAATTCTTCTTTAATATCTGCTCCATGACCAGGAGAATCAGGAATAATAATTCTACCATTATCTTTTTCAATATATTCAATTCCCCCTATAACAGGGTCCTCTTTATGCATTAAAGCAGAATCTAAGTCAACAAAAATTACATTAGGATTAGCGCTTACAAAGTGAGCCGCTGCAGTTAACCCCAATCGAGATTCACCAAAACATCCGATCATACATTTCATTCCACAGCTTTCTGCAATAGTATTTATTTTTAATGCCGTAGAAATTCCTCCCGATTTTCCCAGTTTGATATTTAAATAATCACAAGCTCCCATAGAAGCCAATTTAAATGCATCATGGTGATCGAATACAGATTCATCTGCACAAATTGGAGCTATTTCCATATCTCTTAATCGACGCATATTTTCATAATCCCAGTATGCAAGAGGTTGCTCAGCATATTCTAGGTTATAAGGTTTCATTGCTTTAAGAACCTCTATAGCCGTTGTTAAATCCCAACCTTGGTTTGTATCAATTCGAATTGAAATATCTTTACTTATTTCTTCTCTTATTTTCTTAATTAGTTCTATATCCATCCTTTTATTTAATCCTACTTTCAACTTTATTGCTGAAAAACCCATATCAATAACATTTTTTACTTCATTTATGGCAGTCTCCAGATTTTCTTGAATGCCGATTGTGTAATCTGTGAAGATATCTCTTTTTTCGCCACCTAATATAACATAAAGAGGAACTCCTGTAGCTTTACCTAAAATATCATAAAGCGCAATATTAAATGCTGATTTAATTTGAGTTTGTTTAACAACAGTTTGATTAATTTCTTTCATGCGGGTACCTATTGCTAATGGATCTTTACCCTTAATAACTTTAGCTATCAATATTCCTGCTTCATAAGCAGTGTTTTGAGTATCACCAGTAATTCTTAATGAGGAACATGCTTCCCCAAGTCCATAAATATCCTTATTTGTATTAATTCGAACCAGCAAATTATTTGCTTCATAAATCGTACCTAATGAGATTTTGAACGGAAATTTCATAGGAATATTGAATTTAAAGATTTCAACACTAGTTATTTTTAAAGAATTATTTGGATTCATTTTGAATAATAATTCTAGCAATAATTTAATTTTTTTTTCTATCAAAATCAAATAATAAAAAAATATTCCCGACTTACTATTATGTAGGTTATTTTTTCAAATGTGAGAAATATGAACGAAAATCAATTTGAGGAATTTGAAGGAAGAATAGTCGAGATAATGAGGGAATTTAAAATTCCTGGTCTTTCCATTGGAGTTGTAAAAGATGGAAAATCCATATATATTAAAGGATTTGGTGCAAGAAATTTAGAAAAAAACCTTCCTTTTACTCCAGATACTCTGTTTGGAATTGGGTCCATTTCAAAATCTTTTACGACTTTAGCAGTAATGCAACTCTATGAACAAGAGAAAATTAATATACAAGATCCTGTAGGTATGTATTTAAATTTCAAATTAGGAAAAAAGGACAATCCAATAAAGATTTATCATATGTTTTCACATTCTACAGGAATCCCTGAACTTGATGGTAATGAAGTTGCATTATTACGACATTTAGGAATTTTAGAGCCAATCATTCCTATGAGCAGTTGGGATGACTTTTTGCTTCACATGAATAGTGCAAATACAGAAATATTCGGTTCGCCAGAAAAATACTTCTTCTATAATAATGATATGTTTACATGCCTTGGATTGATTGTTGAAAAAATTACAAATATGAAATTCGAAGATTATATGAAAGAAAATATTCTAAAACCGCTTGAAATGAATAGATCAACCTATTTAAAGCAGGATTTTGAAAAAGATGATGATGTTTTAACTGGATACCTCCCCTCTAATGAAAAGAAACTCGTTAAAGATGCTATGCATCCATTTGATAAGATTGTATATGCACCCGGAGGGTTATTAAGCTCAGTAAGTGAAATGCAAAATTATATTATTGCTCTAATTAATGGCGGAAAGTTTAACCAATCACAAATCATTCAAAAGTCTTCATTAGAGAAAATGTGGACTCCTTATATAAAAATCCCAGAAGAAACTAGTTATAGCATGGGAGATTCTTGGTATGGCTATGGTTGGATTATAGAAAAAAACTTTCTTGGACATAAATTATTACAACATGGCGGAAATGTAGGAACATCTACTGCATTTTTAGCTATCATTCCAAACCAAAAGATTGGTGTTATTATAGGAGCGAATAGTGATGCATCAATTGTTCTAGGATCAATTGCTCGTATTTTTCTTGCAATTCTTTTAGATAAAGATTTTGATGAAGCTGCTCCATTAATAAAAATTCATAATAAATTAAAATCATTAACAGGAAAATATAAAATCTACAAAGAATTGCAAACTATGGATATTTCACTTGATAATGGTGTTCTTTTTGCAAAAATTAAAAATCCTATTGAACCTAAACCAAGAAATTTACCTTTAGCTCCTGAGAATTTAGAAGAATTAAAATTTTACGTTCCAATTGCATATCCAAATCGAAAAATAAAGGTTCAATTTTTTATTGATGAAGAAACAGATGAGATACACCTAACATTTGATAGGTATTATTTTCATAAAATATGAAGGTATAATGATTATTATAACTCTTTTGACTCATCTTTAGGTAAACTTTCATTTACTGGTAAGATAATTTCCAATATTATATTAGAAATTGGAAATTGTTATAATTGATAAATTAAAAAGATTAAGTTCAATCTAAATTGGAATTGAGCCCTTATGTCCATTGGGAGTTCCAATACCAAATGAGTTAAAAGTCATAAAACTAATGGTTCCCATAGAAAAAAACCCATTTTCATCACGACATATTATGGGTTTATCTCCTAAAATTTTAATCAACTCCTCTTCTGTTAATTTATTGTCTTCATAAGATTCTAATAGTAATGCCTCTGCATATGATTGCCTTTCTTTTGAATATTGAGGATCCAATAGTGTATCTTGCCAAAATGGGTTTAAAAAGGTATTAGTAAATACAATTCTATTAGCTGCATATGTCTTAGTTTGATTATAAGGAAGGGCCTGTACTGCGAGTATTGAACTACTATTTGCGATTATGTAATTATGACTATATGAGCTTGAATTATTTGGAAAAAGGGTATTATATAACCCCTCTATACTTTTTTCTTTTACCAGACCCTCCCGAACTAAAACAAAAGTTGGAATCGTATAGGGAGCAACTTCTTTTGTTTGCACCAAATTAACGGTTAATACTAATCCATATTCGTTTTTTCCCATGGGTGAAGTTAGACCCCCCCCTAAACGATGGGTAAAAACCAATGGGTCGTTTCCTAACTTATGTAATACAAAAGATTGGAATGAACCCATAGGTTTGATAAGATCCATATTCTGACCCACAAGAACGCTTCCATCGTTATTTATAGCTCCAAGTGCTGTGCAACCGAAATCAGACATAATTGATAATTCAGCAGGAATGTGTCTACCATATAAAGCTTCAATAAATACTGATTGAACTAATATATCCGCATAAGAAATCAAAAATCCACCCCCTGCAGTAGCCCCCTCACTCATCCCTAATATTTCTTGTTTATAATTTTCCGGGATATAAGAATTATACTCGTTGCATATTTTTTCAATATCAAAATAAGACAATCCAAAAGAACTTGAACATATTAACAATAGAGCTTTCATAGCTAAGATTTTATCTGAAAGAGCATAACCTGTTTGATAACCCAAATCATAATGATTGTTTGCTTCTACATACAGATATTTTTGTCCGTTTGAATCACACCATTCCGAATGACCAGAAATGCCTATTCTTAAGAAAGCAAGGCGATTACTAATATTATGAGAAGAAAAAATTATACTTGCACCAATAAATATAATTAAAACAATTGCTAAAATTTTTTTTACCTTTGCAAATTTTCTTGTAAATTTTAATTCCGCACAAATACCTCTCTTGCTAATTTTACACAATTTTTTGCGAAATAAATATATTAGAAAGAATATAACTCCACTTAAAATAAATGTTATTATAATACTAAGCCCCAACATTTATTATACTCCTTTTTGATTTGATTCGATTTTTTAACTAGCTTATTTATTTTTAAATTCGATTCCCACTGAAATTTCAATAATATGGGTGTTTTCTTTTTATTTACAAGTAATTATAAAAATAGCAATGAAATCTCCAATTTTTTTCACATAAAGAATTATGAAAAGAAAAAAAGATAATTTGAATTTTTTAAAAATTGGATTTTTTAAGGTATATCATATCTTAGATTTAGGAAGATTTTACTTTAGTAATTTTTAATTTTATACATGCCTCTGCTTTAACATCCGCTTTTGCAATGATTATTGATAATTTTCCTGATGCGCTAATAGTTAGACTTAATTCAATTTCGCTTAATTCATATTTTTCTGATTCAATTTTTAATTTTTTAATAATTTTTTGAATTGTACTTCTTGCTTTCTCAACCGATTCATCATCGATTTCAAGGGGTGGTTCTGGTGTTCCTTTAATTGCTAACATTTCTGAAATTTGTTCAGGCCTAATGGCATAAACTTCCCATTTATCACTGCTCATTTCAAACCCTCTTCATTGTTTAATATTTTTATATTGTTTTTAAAGTAATATCAATGAAGAAATTTTTTTAAAATTATTCTTCAATAGTTAATTGCTAGTGAACCTTCAATTCATGATTAATTTAAGAAATTTTAAGATAATATAAGAAACGGACCCGGAGGGATTTGAACCCCCGTAAACCACCTTAGGAGGGTGGCGCGAGATCCAGGCTTCGCGACGGGTCCTCTTCTATTCACCAAATAAACCTAATATTAATTTGGTATTGCTATAATTATTATAGAAGTTAATTTTTTCTATTAAAACCTAATTTTATAACAATTCTTCTTTTTATATATTATTTAAGATCCGTAAATTTACAAAAGGTTTTAATTAGTATAATTTTAAAATAAAATAAGATTAAAAATTTTTCTTAAAGAGATAGGTATTTAAAAAGGATGCACAGCCGCCAACAACAGAAACCCCTTGATTTTTTAAGAGGTAGTATTGATAAAGTTATACTAATAAAGGTTAAAAAAAATAGACTTTTTCGTGCAAAATTGAAGGGTTATGATGAGCACTTAAACCTTTTTTTAGAGGAAGCAACTCAGATATTTGAGTATCAGGATGATGATGGGAATATAAGAGAAGAGAATGAAAATCTTGGCCGGATTGTAATAAGAGGAGATAATATCGTATTTTTAAATCTGGCTCAGTAAATTTAAAAAATATTTTCTGGTTTTAGAAATAGATGAAAATAAGAGCTATTACTATTGGATTACAATTTCCCTTTTATCAGCCTTCAGGAAGTAAAAATTTAGAATCAGTTTTAGATGTTCAATTTCAATCTTTTAAAGAATTATTAGATGAATTAAAAGAGAGATTTGAAAAAATTGGAATAGAAATACAAACTACAAGGGTTTGTACTCAACCATTATATCAAAAAGAAGGAAATCCCTTTTTGAAAGAGAGCTCAAATTTTAATGAGAATTTGAACAATCTTAGAAAAGGAATAGAATTATTAATTTCCTATTGTAAAAAGGCCAATATTGACTATGTCGCTTGTCTAACTATTTTGGCTGATGAATTTGAGAATTATAATTTAACAGAGCAAAAATTTCTTAAAAAAGTTCCAAAGATTCTTGAAGACTATGAAAATCTTTTTACTTCTATTCAAGTTGCTTCTCAAAAATATGGAATTAACCTTCTTTCAATAAAAGATTGTGCGAAAATAATAAAGCAAATACCGCTTAATAAACCATTTAATTCACATAAATTCTGCGTGAATGTTAATGTACCAGAAGATACACCATTTTTCCCTGCTTCTTATCACTTATCAGATAAACCAAAATTCTCAATAGCATTAGAAATGGCCGATGAAGTTGTATCAACAATAAAACAATCAGATAGCTTAAATGATTTTCAAAAAAATCTCAAATCTAAATTTGAAGAGATATTTAAGAATATTTCAAATATTTGTGAGAATTGTGAGAAAAAATTCAATATTCAATTTCATGGTATTGATTTTTCTCCTGCTCCATTTCCTGAAGATTTAAAAAGTATCGGTAAAGTGATCGAAGAAATGGGTATTGAATATTTTGGTGCCCAAGGAACATTTTTTGCCGTTTATATGATAATGAATATTATCAAATCTTTAAATATTAAAAAAATTGGTTTCTCGGGATTCATGCAGCCAATTCTTGAAGATTCTATTTTATCCAAAAGGTTGGATGAAGGAAAATATACAATTGATTCATTATTACTTTATTCTGCAACTTGTGGAACCGGACTTGATTGCGTACCATTACAAGGAGATGTAAGTGAGAGAGAGATTTTTTACATACTATTAGATCTTGCATCTTTAGGCTTATCTTTAGAAAAACCATTAACAGCAAGATTAATGGTAGTTCCTGGCAAAAAAGAGAACGAAAAATCTGATTTTGAATCAATTTATTTTTGTAATTCTCAAATGATGAAATTAAAAAGATTAACAAAAGCTCCTTCAAATGATTTATTTGAAAATGCAGAAAAGATCAAATTCATAAGATTTTTATGAAGGTTAAAAATACATATACTTTATAATTGTAGGTGGAAATTTCTATGGAATCATTTGAGCAATTTTATGACAGTCAAACATTAAAACCCAATTTTAAATATGCTCATTTAATTTTATCTCTATTTTTATTTAATGAATACCCAGGAGGGTTTGGTAGATACAGATTAGAACAAGAACTATTAATCTCCTCGGGAATGGCAAAATCTATCTTTAATAAATTAAAAAAATTTGATATGATACAATCTAAATCTCAAAGGAAAGGGCATGAGCTAACCAAAAAAGGAAATGAGATCTTAAAGAAAATAAAGGAACAAATTGTTTGCATTAAGAAAGGAAGTAAAATTTTATCAAAAATGGCATTTGGTGAAAGTTTTTATATAGCTCAAATAAAGGATGTTTTCAATAAAATAACTGATGGAATGGCACAGAGAGACGCAACAATAAAAATTAAAGAAATAGTTGATGGTTTAAAAATTAAGATTGAAGATTATAATTTCACGATTAAAGTAAATAATATTGGAGCTACTTGTTTAATATATGAGAACAATCAAATTAAATTACCAGGATTCAAAGAGAAATCAAATTTCATCTATGATTTTTCTATCAATAAGGATATTCTAGATTATTTATATAAAGAATTAAACCTTCAGAATAAAGATACTATTGTTATTGGAGGAGCAAGCATAGAAATTAAAGAAAATAAGGGAAAAGAACAAAAAGAGATAATAGAAGAAAGAATTGCGAGATTAGTTGCAACAAATTCTGCATTAAGCTTTTTTAATATGGATTAAATCACACTAAGATTATATAGATAAAATGAAATTCGAAAAAAATATTGAAATAATTATTCCAGAGAACATTTTTTTTCAATTACAGGAATGTTCAAGGAACGCTTCACCAAATGAAGCATGTGGTTTGATTTTTGGAGATATTCAAGAGTTAAAAAATAAAGAGGGATATCAATACATCTATTCTGCGAAAAAATTTGAGTGTATAAAATCATCAAAACCTTCTCCAGTTGCTTTTTTAATGGATAATTTGGAAAAATTTAAAGAGATTTTTGAAAGAGCATCAAAAAAATTTAGTTTGAGATTAATTAGCATTTTTCATTCTCATCCAGGTTCTGCAATGCCAAGTGGAGTTGATTATAATTATATGAGAATGCTTTATGATTGGGGAGATCTAAGATTTAAACATCAAATTTGGACAATTATTGATGGAAAAAAGAAAAAATTGAATGGATTCTTATTTTTAAAAGAAGGTATAATTCAAATAGATGTAAAGATTCAAAAATAATTATTTTTTTTGCTTAAACCCGTCTTTTGTTATAGTCGCTAATTGCAATTTAAAGCCTGAACCTGCATCTCTTGCTCGGGATGAATTTATAGCTTTTTCTACCAATTTTAATCCCTCTGGGGCAGTCATATTTTCTTTCCATTCCATTTCCAAAACTCCTAGAGAGTAGGGAGAACCAGAACCAAAACTAAGGAACTTTTCTTCTTCATATAAAGTTCCAAGAAGGTCGATACCATAAAGCATTCCTTTGCCTTCTTTCTCAGAATATCCTGCAATTATCATTAAGGTAAGAAAATATGAACGACCCTGATAAAGTAGATTCCTAACGGTATTAGCAATATATTTCGGTTCAGGGATCATTTCTTCTTCTACAGTCTTAAGATTAGATAAAGCAATGGCTTGATTCACAACATATTGACAATCAGCTACACCACCGCTAATCGTGGCAGCACAGAAATCGTTTATTTTGAACAATTTCTGGGCTTGTTTTGTTGCAACAAAATATCCCGCTGTTGCTTGAGATTCAGTACCTACAACCACGCCATTACCTATCTTGAGTGCAACCGTAGTTGTACCTGTTTTGATAATATTATCTAACGTCTGTGAATCAAATTTATTATTTAAAATGTGTTCGTTCATAATTGCTTGCACAATCTTTTATATAATTTAAGTAATAATGAGTTCTTTAATATTTATTTTTTTTCTCTATATATCAAAAATGATAAAATTTTAAAGATTTTAAAAATTTAAAGAAATATGGCAAGGTCGCAAAAAAGAAGTAATAGAAAATATACTGGAAAAAAGTATAAACATTTTGGAAAAAAGAGAAAAAGGGAGATTGCAAGACCTCCAATCGAAACAACAATTGGAACTGAGAAAAAGAAAAAACAAAGAACTCTTGGTGGGAAATATAAATTAAAATTATTTTCAAGCTCCTTTTGCATTCTAACAGACCCTTTAAGTAAAAAAACTGAAAAGACGAAAATTCTCAGATTTGAAGAAAATCCCGCCTCAAAAGAGCTTTCTCGAAGACATATTATAACTAAAGGAGCAATAATTCATACTGAAAAGGGATTAGCCAAAATAACAAGTCGCCCTGGTCAAGATGGCATGATCAATGCTGTTCTTATAAAAGAATAATCAGTCTGTTTCTATTTTTATATTTTTCACAGTTGCAGATCGTCCCTTAATAATTTTAGTATCAGTAGAATCACAAAATTTACATTTAAACAATAACAATCCCGTTAATGAATCTGTTTCTTTAAAACTAATTGAAGATATTTTACCGCATTTATTACATTGAATTTCTGCAGGTGTGACTTGCATGTTTAGTTTGGCTCCCTCTGCAATAGTTCCTGTTGTCGCTATTTTAAATGATTGTTTTAAAAGTTCAGGAACAATAAGTGTCAATTCTCCGATTTCTAAAAATACTTCTGTAATTCTAATAGCATTATATTTTAAAGCTGTGTTTAAGGCAGTTTGATAAATTTGGGATGCAAAAGCGAACTCGTGTATTTTTTTCTCTCCCCGATCAATTAACTTTTTATTTTCCTTATTTGTTTTGCGATTTCAAATAACATTTTTCTTTTCTTTTTGCCTTTAGAATCAATGAGAATACGCCCGGGGTTGTCCCACCATGTCTTTGGATACTTTGGAGTATTTTCAATCCTATATTCATAGCCTAACGCATTCACAGCTTTTTCTATATCTTCCAAAGTTATCTTTTCAATAGCAAGATTTTTAGGTAACCTCCGACCTTGACTGATTGTTCGATTTTTATCAAAATACTGGGGCCAAAAAATAAGATACGGCGTTCTCTTTCTCATTATTAAACTCTATTTTTTAAATTGATTAACACTTTAAATATTTTTTTTTGAAATTATTAACAATTTTATATTGTGTTTTACTAAGAGAAATTATAGTATAATATTTGTAAAGTTACCCATATTATATGGGCGGGTGGTCTAGCTTGGTAATTATTAATTTGATTAAAAAACAAAATGATTCTCGGCTGGGGGCCGAGAGGTCGGGGATTCGAATTCCCCCTCGCCCATTTTTTATTATTTTTTATTTAGAATTATCTTTTATCTTTATCCTTTAAATTATTAATTTATTATAAAATTTGGAATATATATTATGAACTTATTTAATGAAATTGAAGAAAAATTTATAGAGACTAATGGATTAAAACTTCATACAATTATTGCTGGTTCTGGAGAACCTCTCATATTGCTACATGGATTTCCAGATTTTTGGTATGGCTGGAAAAATGTGATTTCAGGACTAAAGGATGAATTTAAATTAATCGTTCCTGATATGCGAGGGTATAATCTTTCAGAAAAACCAGAGGGAATTGAAAATTATACTTTAGACATTTTAATAGAAGATATTAAAGGTTTAAGCGAGAAATTAGGCTTTAATGAATTTAATCTTGTAGGACATGATTGGGGAGGAATGGTATCGTGGGCCTTAGCCGAGAAATACCCTGAAATATTGAAAAAATTAATAGTATTGAATGCACCTCATCCAAAAATATTTAGAAAGTTAATTACAAAAGATAACGACCAAAAGAAAGCCAGTGGCTATATCGGCAGATTTTTAAAAGAAGGTGAAAATTTTCTCTTTGAAAATAATTTTCAAGCTTTACAATTATCTGTTTTTGGTACAGCAAAAAACAAAAAAGCATTTAGTGAATTTGATAAAGAAAAATATATAGAAGCATGGTCCCAACCAGGTGCATTAACTGGAGGAGTAAATTATTACAGGGCAAATCGTCGTTATGAAGAATGGTCTGGAATAATTAATGTCCCGACTTTGGTTATCTTCGGTATGAAAGATATGTTTGTATTACCTAAAGTACTCGAAGGTTTAGAAGATTTTATTAAAGATCTTAAAATTGTTAGAATTGAAAACGCTTCTCATTGGGTTATGCACGATGATCCTGAATTAGTTAATTCAAGTATACAATCATTCCTTAAAGGATAATAAGATATAGATTAAATCATTCTATTTCCTATGGAACAATTCATTGAACAATTTAATCAATTTGCTTTATATAAAATATGTGACCGCTCCATGCAGAAAGATCGATATAAAGACCATTAGTATCAAGATCTTTGCCCTTATAGATAAATCTTTTTTGTGTTAGTAAATCAGTAAAACTCCAATTATAAGTATCGTAATTTAATTCTTCAATTCTAACATGCCCTTGCGCAGGATTTGGACTATAATTTACAACTATAAGATGATGCTGTTCTCTGGACCTCCATTGATAAGAAATTAAATTAGTATATGTGTAATTTTCAGTATTTATCGGCTCAATCTTACAGAGAGCCCACTTACCTTTTGTTAATCCCTCTGCAGATACAATACTTAATAGTTTTTGATAAAAATTTAGGAGATCTTGATTATCGTCTTCAACTGGACGCCTTCCTAATTGAACCGGTATTTTTACTTTATACCCCTTCATTTGTCCTTCATGGACTAATTTTGCACCAGGTAAAGGTAAACTGACAATTGCAGCGGCTTGAGAGCGTTCTTCACCAAATGCAGTTATTGCTCTTGACTCATCATGGTTTTCTATAAATCGTAAAAGCTTCCTTTGATAATCCCATTCTGCATGGAGATGGTCACGAATTGCTTCTGCACTATTATATAACATACGATCATATAGCCTTTTATCATAGCAAAAATGAAATCCTTGTTGCTGTAATTCCCATTCCATATTCCAATATACTTCTGCAATAAATAAAAAATCTGGAAATTTTTCCAAAACCTCAGAGATTACTTCCCGCCAAAAGTCTTTCTCTGGTTGAATTCCTGCTCTTTCACCCCAAGTACGACTAAAAACATCATTAGTCATTAACATTGCCATATCACAACGAACACCATCACATTGTTCAGCAATGTTGATTAAAATATTTACTGCTTTCTTTCGGGCTTCCGATGAAAATGCGTTTATTTGCACTGTATCTGTCCAAGGAGTAAAATAAGGATCTCTTCCATGAGCAAGAACCTTATTTCCCACAGTAAAAAATTCATTCGGGTATATATTCATATCTTTAATAGTTCCTTCAATGAAAATATTTGATTTTTCTAATGTCCAGTGATGATCAATTGCAACATGATTAGGTACATAATCTAATAATAATTGTATATTCCGTTCGGTTAATTGTTTACGGAAGTTTTTTAAACTATCTTCACCACCAAGATGAGGATCTACGTGATAGTCAAAGATGGAATAGGGCGAGCCTACAACATCTTCTGTCTTAAAATCACTTAAAGCTTTATGATATTCCTGTTGTAACCCAGTGTGGTTAAGAGCAATTTCTCTACTTTGAGGACTGCGTTCCCAGACACCCATAAGCCAAATAAAATCGAAAAATTTTAATTCCTGACTGAAAACCTCAGGAGGGATATTATTAAGCGTAATTTCGTGTTTATAAATATTTGATAAAGCTTGAAGCCAAGGCCAGGTGTTTATTTCATAAATTCTAGGTTGCTCCGGCCAATCCAAATTTTTTCTTCTCATATTAAAATCATCTTTTAAATAAAAGTCAAATATCCTTTATAACATATCTCTTAGTTATAAAAATTATTAATCTGTTTTTATTTTAAAGAAAATAAGACAAAAATTGTTTGCGAAAACCAATAAGAAATTATAATAAATTTTAATTAAAATGATTTCTTTAATGAATTATCCTATGATTAATGAAAATATTATTGTATATTTGAAGGAGGTTTTTTAAAAAAATGAGTTATGTAAAAATTGAAATACCTGACAAATTAAAAAAAAAAGTAATTGATACAATTTCAAATATTTCGAGGACTTCTGAAACAAAAATTAAAAAGGGAATGAATGAAGTTACTAAATCTATTGAAAGAGGAATCGCCCGTCTGGTTATCATTGCCGAAGATGTAGATCCACCAGAAGTTGTTTTCCATTTACCCTTGCTCTGTGATGAGAAGAATATTCCATATGTTTTTGTTAACACAAAAAAGAATTTGGGAAAAGCGGTGGGTTTAAAAATTGATACATCCTCCCTTGCGATAATTATGCCTGGAGAAGATAATGAAGCGGCAATTAAAGACATTATCAGCCAAGTTAATAAATTAAAGTAGAAACATCAAGTTGAGATTTATTGAGTAAAAGAGAAAAGGGTAAAGAAGGATATGTAGATTGGTCTTATCCAGCTCAGGTCATTCAGGTTGTTGGAAAGACTGGGATGACAGGGGAGATAATGCAAGTCAAGGTCAGGATCTTAGAAGGGCCAGATAAAAACAGAATTTTAACTCGCAACGTTAAGGGGCCAGTTCGTTTAGATGATATTGTTGTATTAAGGGAAGTTGAACGAGAAGCAAGAAAAATTAGAAGATAAAAAGATTTATTATTTGATTTAATTTTTTTAGTATCTTTTTTTTTGTGAGATTTTATTTTAAATTTAACAACTGTTTAATTAAATCTTAATATAAACTTGAAAAAAATATAAAAATAAAAAAAAATATTATTAATAGGGTGCTTCAGAATTATGAATTTTCAATTCTATCCCATTGAAGCGATAAATTATTAATTCTTAAGCGCTCCACTATTAATTTTATTAAAACTTCTATTAATTGTTTCCTTCAGTATTTATGTCGATATTTTTTGCTGGCTTTTTTCCAATTTTTATTTCTAAAAGACCATTAGCCATTTTTGATTTAACCAGGTTTTCATCTGCATCAACTTGTAAGGGAATATCGAGATCTATATCCTTTTTACTCATCCATGAGAAAAAATCCATAAAAAATGGTGCTCCATATACTCCATAAGATTTTTTACTCTCATCACTTACACTTTCTTTCTCATCAGATTTTAATCTTTTTGCAGTGACATTTAAATTTCTCCCAACAATTGAAACTTTAACATCGTCTTTAGTTAGTCCTGGCAAAGGAACAGTGATTAAATATTCATTCTCGTGTTCTTGTATATCGTAAGGTACCCAACCTTCAAACATTTTCATACCGTGTTTCATACCTTTAAAAACCATTCCCTTTAATGCGGCGATATCATGTGGAGAAGATCGAAAATGGCTATGCAGAAATCTTGGATTAAAGCTTCCTTCATAACACATACTTTTTTTTAACCTCTTTTTTATTTTTTTATTTATTAAATTCATTTAATTTGCTTAAATTTCTAAAAATCTTCATCATCATCGATAATTGGAATAACTCTTGTATGTTTTTCTCGTTCATTCTTGAGTTTCTCGAGAATTGATTTATATTTCTCTAATCTATCATCAAGCATGTTAATTCTTTCTGTAAAGTGCTTTTTTTTCTCTTCTAATTCCTGGACGATACTTTGAATTCGTTCTATATTATCTGAAGTATAATCAGATTCGTCAATTTTTTTAGTATGTCCTGGAAATTCTGGAAAAGCATAAGGAAAGCTACAAAACATTTGTTCAAAATGTTTTTTACTCGGTATAGCCTTTAGAACAGTTTGAATATAATCACCAAGAGTATCTATATTTGGCTGGAGATTATTTTCTAACACTTCTTTTAATCCTTCAATACCCCTTTTAGTTAGTCTATAAATCTTTTTTAATCTATTATTTTCAGTTTTTTCCTCTATATCAACGAATTGCTTTTCTGCTAATCGATTTAAGAGTGGATAAATTGTACCAGTTGAAACTTTCCATACATTTTTAAATTTTTTATTTATTTTCTGAATTATTTCATATCCAGAAATACCATCATTATTTTTAATCATAGATAAGACTAGAATTTCCAATCCTGATGAATGACCCCCGTGATGTCCGCTGAATCTTTTGCCAAAAAACATTTTTTTTAATTCACCAATTTAAACAAATTATTAATCTATTCAAAATAAATTTTTTTTATATATATCAATTTAGATATAGATAATTCATAGAAGGATAGATATTTAAATATATCGGAATTTGATATATTAGAAAATGATATATTGAAAATATGTAATTTTTAAAAAAAATTAAAAAATAATTTATTGCCTAATAAAAAAATAATTTAAGCAATAAAACAGACATAATTAATAATAGAAAATGAGAGATTATTCATGAATTTAGGATTAGAACAAAAGAATGCTTTAGTTTTAGCATCAAGTAAGGGGTTAGGGTTAGCTAGTGCTAAAGGTCTTTATGAAGAAGGAGTAAATGTCGTAATTTGTAGTAGATCAAAGGAGAATTTAATAAAAGCAAAAAAAGAAATCGAACAAATTAAATCCTTAACAAAAGAAAATAAAGTCATTTCGGTAGTTGCAGATTTATTGAAAGAGGGAGATATAAAGAATCTTGTTGATAAAGTTTTAGAAGAATTTGGGAAAATAGATATTTTAGTGCATAACGCTGGAGGTCCACCATCGGGTTCAATAAATAAAATTACTAAAGAAGAGTGGTTAAATTCTATTGATTTAAATTTACTTTCTTTTATTTGGATTACTCGAATGATATTACCAATAATGCAGAAGCGGAAATCAGGTAGGATAATAGCAATAACTTCAGTTTCAGTAAAACAGCCCTTAGAAAATTTGGTTTTATCAAATACAACTCGTCTTGGTATTGTTGGATATGCAAAAACTCTTGCTAATGAGTATGCAAAAGATAATATTTTAGTAAATGTTGTATGTCCTGGACCAAATTTAACAGATAGAATGAAGGAATTAATTAATAGAACTGTTAAAGAAACAGGAAAATCGGAAATAGAAGTTAAAAGAGCATGGACAAGCCAAATTCCCTTAGGTCGATTGGGAAAACCTGAAGAGTTTGCTAATTTAGTCGTATTTTTAGCTTCCGAAAAGGCTAGTTATATAACCGGAACGGTTATTCAAGTAGATGGAGGTTTCATAAAAGGACCTTTTTAAAAGAGTTAAAATTAGGAAATTAGAACTTTTCTTATCAAATTGAATCTTTTTATGCAATTCTAATTAAATTAATAGTATGAAAAATAATTCTAAAAAAATTCCTATTTTATCAATAATTTTGTTTATAACGATCGTTACGTTAATTTCATCCATTTCAAATATGATTTCTCCAAATCTCCTCATTATTTCAAACTATTTTGGATTTGGAGGGAATACTACTCCATTAGGAGTACTCACATTTTCATTTACCATCTTAACAGGGATAGCAATGTTGATCTTTGGTATTTTAGCAGATAAAATAATAAGAAAATGGATTGTCTTCATTGGAACGATAATTTTTTCAATATTTTCATTTCTCACGATCTTCATTCCATCAGGATTAACAGGATATTTTTTATTTTTTTTCTTAACAATCATAACAGGTATTGGATATGGCGCTTTGATTCCATGTATCTTCTCATTGATAGGTGATATTGTCTCTCAAGAGGATCGATCTAAGGGTTTCTCTTTCTTTTCAATATCGTCGCTAATAGGAATGGTCATCGGAACGGTTTTAGCAATAGTTCTAGGTACCATGGATTGGCGTATCTCTTATTCAGTTATAGGCATTGCCGGGTTTATTAGTGGTCTGCTCTTTATTTTTTTCCAAGAACCATCTCGAGCTGGCAGAGACTATTCATACATGCTTGAAAAAGATGCAGTGGAATATACATATAGGATAAATTTTTCTGACCTGAAAGTAATCTTTAAAAAGAAAGCCAATATTTGGTTAATCATCAATTTCGTCGATACAATTCCAACTGGTATTATATTATTTTTGCTCTTTGCTTATATGGAAGACTATCATGGGATTTCTTCTGATGTAACTTTGATTTATTTAATATTCATTCTACTTGCCACACTAATTGGGACTATAGTATTTGGTTTTATTGGAGATAAACAATTTAAAAAAGGCAGCAAAAAAGCACGTGTAAAACTTGCATTATTGGGAAATATAATTCCTATTCCATTTATCTTCATTGCTTTAATAATTCCTTTCAGAGCTCCGGATTTAATTCCCGGAATTTTAATTTGGTTAATATTGTTCATGATTGGAATATTTATAAATGGTGCTGTAAATGGTAATTGGTATGCAACGGTCGTTGATTTAAACCTTCCCGAACATCGTGGAACTGTGCTTGCAACCTCTAATTGCTTTGATATTATTGGAAGAGCTATAGGTCCATTGATTGGATCAATTTTTGCAGATACATTTGGTTTTGTTTATGGAATGATGATTTCAATTTTCTTTTGGATTTTTATTCCATTCTTTTGGATTGGTGTACTTAAAAATATTGTTCCTGAAATGGAGGCGACAGAAAAAATATTTGCTGAAAGACTCGAATCATTGATTAAAAAATAAATAATTAAAAATAAACAACTTTTTTTTATATATTTCATTTTTAAAATAAATTGAACTATGAGCAGCATTAAAGAATTATTCGGAATTAATTTTAATTATCTGTATGAAACAATAGCTGTAACTCTTGCAAAATTAGAGAAGGAAAAAAAAATTATTCCCAATTCTGCTTGTATGGGCGTTAAATTCCTTGATAATAACACATTTCAAATGACTCCATATCTTGAGACAGATACATATAAGAATTTGATTAAAAGTCCATATGTTTCAATCAATTTTGTTGATAATATTTATTTTTATGCACTTGCCGCTTTATTGGGTGAGAATTCAGGTCACACTGAAAGAGAATTTCCAGATTCCTATTATGATTCAAAAGATGAAATTCCTTACTTAAAGGAATCGTGGGGGGTAATTTTTGGAGAGTTGGATGAGCATAAAATAATAACTAAAGCCACTCATCTTGGGGAAAATAATGTTCTTCAAGCTAATTTTAAATTTTTTGATTTCATTAAGAGAAGAGAATCATTTCATCTTAAAAATAGGGCTGAAAATCTTGCTCTTGAATCAATTATTCTCACAACGAGGTTAAGGATTGCAATTAAAAAAGAAAACAGAGAAATGTATGAAAAAATCTATGATAGGATCTTATATTACAGGGAACAAATTGATCAATTTTCTAAAAATAAAAATGCGTTAAAAACCATGAATTTTATTATGGAATATATTGATAAAAACATTAATATCTTAAAAAAATAAAAAATATCTGGGGGTTTTCTCCATATATATTCGATATTTTTCACCATATTTTTCTAGACAATATCTTTCTTCTGCTAAAATTAATAGATGCAAAAATATTGCATATACTAATATTAATATAATCATAATCCAGGATAAAGAGGCAATTGCTATTCCAATAAATATAATGGAACTAGAAAAATACATTGGATTTCTTGATATTTTATAAACGCCCTCTATAACTGGTTCATCTGATGAGTGAGTGAAAAAATTTTTGTATGCAATAATCATAAAAATTATCGCTAGACAATATATAATTAGACCTATATAAAACCAGATTGTCTCCAGAGAGAGAGGAATCCAGATACAATAAATCATAATGCCATAAAATAATATATTTGTTATTCCAGCGAATATTTTTTCCCTTTTTTTATAATATGATGTATCAGAGGCACGTTTTACAAATTCTTTATAAAATAAATAGGGGAGAAAATTTAATAATAGAATAGGGATCACTAATATCCAGGCATTCAACAATCCAATTTCATGATTTGGAAGGTACATATTTAATATTATTCTCGTCTTTAGTATTTGTAGTTAAAAATTGGGAAAATTCTACAAAAATTGAAGATTCGATTCTTGAGAAAATTCAATAATCATAATATATTAATTATTAAAATAATTTAAACATAGAGTGATAATGAGAAAAATTGAATTAATGTGCCCCGCAAAGAATTGGAAATCTCTTAAAGCAATGCTGGGCAATGCTGATGCTGTTTATTTCGGAATCGAAATTTTAAACATGCGAATGATGGCAGACAATTTTAAATTGGAGGAATTGCCAAGGGTTGTAAAATTTTGCCATGAAAATAATATTCAAACGTACTTAACAACTAATATAATTATTTACGAAAATGAAATAGAAAAACTTTCGCAGGTTTTAGATGAGGCTGCAACCGCAGAAATTGACGCAGTTATTGTCCATGATGTAGGGGCAATCGAACTAGCAAAAGAAAGAAACCTTGATTTTCATATTTCAACACAAGCAAGTATATCAAATTCGATGTCTGCAAAATATTATGAAAGTTTAGGGGCGAATAGGCTTATACTTGCTAGAGAACTTACTCTTGAACAAATTAAAGAAATAAAACAAAAATTAGAGAGAACTGAAATCGAGGTTTTTGTGCATGGGGCACAATGCACTTCAATATCAGGAAGATGTTACTTCTCAGCCGATGTTTTAGAATCATCTGAGTTTTCAGCTAATAGGGGAAAGTGTATACAACCTTGTAGAAGGAGTTGGATTGTTACTGATGATACAGGAAAGAGTTTTATTTATGATGGAGTCTATTTTTTGAATACAAAGGATTTATGCATGATTGAATACATCCCACAGCTTATTGAAGCGAATATAGATGCATTTAAAATTGAAGGAAGAATGCGGGACCCTATTTATGTGGAGATAACTTCAAAATGTTATCGGGAAGCAATTGATTCATATTATAATGGGACCTACACAGAGGAAAAGGTTGAAGATTGGTTAAAAGAACTAAAAAAAGTATATAATAGAGGATTTTCTACGGGTTTTTATTTCGGTCAGCCTCAAGCCACTGAAATTGAACGTGAAACATCTGGAAATGTTTCAGAGTTTAGAAAAAGAGAAGTTGGTCGAGTTCTTAGTTATTTTCGAAAGAAAAAAGCGGCGAAAATTTTACTTACTTGGGGTCAATTAAAAGTGGGAGATGAGATAATTATAATGGGAATAAAAACCGATACTTATCTTCGTCAAAAAATATCATCTCTTCAAATTAAGAAAAAGATTGTAACAGAAACACCGAAGGCATCTAAAGGAAATCATATAACCGTTGGAATTTTAGTTGATTCTCCAATTAAAGAAAATGATAGAATATACATATTGGATAGATACTCATCAAATAATTAATAGAATTGAAGAAAATTCTATCATATACCTATAGTATTTAATTTTTTGATTTGGAAATAAAAAGCATTATTAAATATTTGATTCTATTTGTATTTATGAAAGATATTAAATATCTACTTAAAATTATTTTTGGGACATTTTCATTAGTATCCACAGTCGGTTTGATATTCATTGGACTAATGGAGCTTTACCTTTTTAATTTGGATTTACCAGGTGCAGAAGATGCCATTATCATCACTATGATAGGCTCGATAGTGGGATTTTTCTTAATGTGGTTTCTTGATAAAAATGAGAAATTTAAAAGCACATTTCAGCGAGTGGAAGGAAGATTCAATTTCCGATGGTTTATTATCTTGCCAATTGCATTTTCTATAAATATTATTTCGTTTCTTTATTTTTTTATCAATTCTAATATTTCACTTGAGAATATAGATAATATCATTTCAGAGCTTGCTAATGTTAAAGCGGTTGTATCCCTTATTGCTGGGTTAATATTCGGGAGCGCTTCACTCTTCGCTTACTTTGGACTCAAAAATATTAATCCGAAGATTCGCATTGAACGTCCGAAGTTTGAGATTTTCGCAGTATTTAGTACTATTTTCTTGATTTTTTCAGTAGGTTCAGGTATATTTGTTTTTACACATTTTGTTACTTTCCCTGGAGCTAGCATTCTGGGTGGTACAGGATATACAGAGGGTCCCTGGCTCACATGGCATGATAATCCAACTACAAGCATATGCATTAGCTGGTTAACTGCGGATGTAAATAATACGGTGGTTTATTATGGAACTTCTCAAGATAATCTTGATCAGCAACAAGTGGGAACTGGAAATTATCTTCATAAGGTTTTTTTAACTGCATTACTCCCTAATACTATATATTTCTATTCCATTCCAGAAAATTTTGTCACCAACCATCAATCGACAATCTTTAATTTCACAACAGCACCATCTGTTGATCGGGCTTATAAATTTGCGGTATTTGGGGATATGCAACCGAAGAATACAATAACCAAGGAATCGAACCGAATTTTAGTTAATGGATTATTAAGTCAGGCAGATATTGATTTTCTGATTCAAATCGGTGACATAACCGAATCGGGAGAGGATTTCGAGGATTGGCATGATGTATTTGATAATCTTGCGCGAGTATCAGCATATTATCCTACAATGACTACAATCGGTAATCATGAATGGGGTTATATGGGGTATGCTGGTATATCCTTGGATACAGGGTCTAATTATGCTGCTCTATTTACATATCCATATGTAAATCCCAATAATGGAAGATATTATTCATATGATTATCTGAATTCTCATTTCATTGTGCTTGATAATTTTGAGCATTTCTACTTTATGACAAATGAACAGATAAGTTGGCTTGACGAAGACCTTCAAACAGCGAGTTCAAGTGATAATACGGATTGGATATTCGTCTCGATGCATCTTTCGATCATTTCAAGTGGATCATCTGCCGTATATTTCGAATTGCAGGAGAATTTGTTGCCGTTATTTGATAAATATAATGTAACTGCAGTTTTCTACGGGCATGATCATATGTATGAAGCATTTAATTATACATATGGTGGAAATGGTTTAATATACAATCCTGCACATGATTGGGAACATAATGATGTACTTTACATAATGACTGGTGGTGGTGGGGCTCAACTAGAAAAAGAGTATGCAATCATGACAAGGGGGACCTCTTCATATCAACGAACATGGTACAATACATCTAGCGGTGTATATCAAAACAATATTTATACTCGAGGACCCTGGAATCCTTCACTCTTTTTTACAGGTGATTATTCCCCATCAGATGGAAATCATTACTATCAGCTATCGGGTGAGGGTTGTCAAACGGATCTTGTAGATTTCGGTCATATATATTCTGAACAGACATTAGAATTTATTACCGTAAAAATTAATGGGAATCAGTGCAATATTAGTGCGCATTATCCAAACGGAGATCTTTTGATGGGACCAAATAATGATCTTCCGCAAGAATGGTTTTTAACAAAATAAAATTAAATTCCAACCTTTTTTCTTTTTTTTTGGAATTCTAATTATTATAATATAATATCAGAATGAAGATCTTTTTATTTTTCCAAGACTTTTAATTCTGAAATATACATTAAAGGATATTCCAATTCATTAATCCATTTGATTTTGGCTTTAACTTCAATATTTTTAAATTGAACTACGAGATCAGCTTCGATTGTTTTACCAGAAATTTCATCGTAATCATATTCATTTTCTTTTATGCCTTTCAAATTTTCTCTTCTGAGGTTAATTTTAACGGATTTTACATAAGGTTGGCATGATATTGCTTGTTCTATACCATTTTCAATTGATTTAATGACATTTTCATTTGTATTAATAGGAATTCCACATAAGATATGATAAAGAGCTCCTAATTTAATACCTGTTTCAAAAGTTGCCCTCTCTTTATCCTTGAGATCTTTTGTAAAATGAATTTCTAACTTTTCTTCAGTATTATTCTTTTTCAATTTTTATTTCTGCTCCAGTATTATTAGGTTTTGCAATTAAAACAGTACCTCCGACATCTTTAATGAATTCTTTACATTTAGGTTCTAAAATTTTTGCAGACTCATCATTTTCAGTAATTGCGACTACGCATGGTCCAAAAGAGGACATTCCATAAGCTTTTACTCCTTCTGCTTCTAAAAATTTCATTAATTTTTTAACAAATGGGTGTTGTAATTCTATTTCGATTTTCTTGAATCCAATTTTTTGGATTCGTTTTATTCCTTGTCCAAAACAATCTAAATCATTTTTAATTATTCCTGGTAAAACTTTCATAATAATTTGATGTGAAACTTCATTGACTTCTTCTCGGTTAATTGGCGTATATTCTTGAAAGATATTTACTTCCTCCTGGTCATGAGCCCCTTGTTTTACGTTAGGAATAATTATTATAAATCTCCAATTTTCGGGAATGGGGTATCTAATAAGAGTTAATGCAGGATCTGTTGATAAAGAAGCTGAAGAAGGCAGGTAAGTTGCTTTCTCTTTTTCATTACCAAAATCGTGCCCAGCATCCAAAATGAAGCCTCCTTGTTCAAAACCCCTCCATCCAATTCCAGACGTACCTCCTCTCCCAACTATTTTAGTAATCTTTTCTACGGGTAAATCTACCCCCTCTAATTTAGCTATTGCTAAACCGATTGCTAAGCTTAATTGGGTTTTTGATCCAATTCCTAAATGTTCCGGATAATATTCCTTAATTATGAAATGGTACTTTATATTTTTAACATTAAGAGCATTTGTTATAGCCTCAGTTTTTTCTTTAATGGTTGTTAAAAATCCATCATGAGGTTGATCAAATTCAATTTTTAACTCATCAGAATTATTGGAAGCCTCTATCACTATATTAGGGGATTCTAACATAAGACCAATCCCCCCATCAATTCTGCCAGTATACCCATTCTCATCAATTAAGGAGAAGTGCACTCTACACGGGGTTTTTATAGTGATTTTGATTATAACTTCACCAAGGCAATTGACAAAAATAAATAACTTCTATCAAATATTCTAGCATATCATTAATTTTTAAGTTTATTAAAATTGTGAAACAAAAATGAGTGATTTAGAAGGTCTTACAAGAAACCTGCTTAGAAAACAAAATTCTAAAACTGAAATCATTGAAAGATTAAAGCAAGAATATCTTGATTACAAAAATATATCTCCTCAAGAGGCAGAATTATTATCAAATGCAATCTATGAGGAATGTGTAAAGAGTGATACAAATTCGATAAGAAATAAATTTATTAAAAATCTACTCGAAATTCCTACAGCTAATGTTTCAATTGGAAAACAAGGAGTTGGATGTAGAGGTCTAGGAGATTTTTTTGTGCATAAATTAATTGCTGAGCTTTCTATTACGAAAAGTGAGGCGTTCTTGGGACCCACTTCTCTTGATGATGCTGGAGCAATTCAATTGGGGAATTATACTGATTTCAAAGGAAGAGAATTTGTCAATTCCGATGTATTTATTGTTTCAAAAATGGAAGGTATTCACTCTCGATTAAGTGATTTCCCATTTATTTGTGGATTTCATGTAACAAGGGCTGCACTTCGAGATTTATATGTTAAGGGAGCAAAACCGATTTCGATTATGGTAGATGTTCATTTAGGTGACGATGCTGATGTTGGAAAACTTTTTGATTTTATGGTTGGGATCTCAACAATTTCCGAATTAACTAATGTTCCTATAACTGCAGGATCTACTTTAAGAATTGGGGGTGATATGGTAATTGGAGATCGGCTTGTGGGGGGAATAGCTGCAGTAGGTGTTTGTAAAAGAATTTTAGCTAGACGAAATATAATTCCCGGCAATAAAATATTAATGACTGAAGGAGCCGGAGGGGGCACGATCACAACTACTGCGATTTATTCAGGTAATCATGAGGTTGTTAAAGAAACCCTTAATATTAAATTTCTAAAAGCATGTGAGAAACTGTTGTCTTCTGATTACACAGATAAGATCCATTGCATGTGTGATGTGACTAATGGAGGTTTAAGAGGAGATTTATATGAGATTAATTATGAAGCAAAATGCGGAGTATTAATTCAAGAAAAAAAAGTAAAGGAATTGGTGAATCCCAGAGTCTTAGATCTTCTAAATAAAACGGGAGTAGATTATTTAGGTGTATCGTTAGATTCACTCTTAATATATTGTGATGAAAAGATAAGCGAAAATATAATCAATGACTTAAAGGATATTGATATTAAATGTTCTGAAATTGGTCTTGTTGATGATTCAAATGAAGTGAGATTTGCCTCTGCAGATAAAAATTTTGCAACAATTCTCCCGAGATTTAGAGAATCTGCTTATACTAAAATAAAAAAGCAGATCGGAGAAAAAACTCCTGAGGATTACAAACAAATGGAAATAATGGTCAATTCTGCTGCAAAAAAAGCTCTAAATAAAAGAAAAGAAATTCTAAATTATATTAATTCGAATTAAAACAAATAATTAAAATTTTGAACTATTTTACTAAAAGTGACCTAATTAATAGTTTAAAAGGGTTAATAGCATACATAGAATTAAATTATAACGAAGGCACGGTTGTTGTTTCTGAATATGGTGCGCGAGTATTAGGTATGTTTCCAAAAAAGGAATGCATTAATCTTCTATGGGTTAATCCTTTAATAAAAGATCTTATTACTAAAAACGAGTGGAATATTGGCGGTGATCGGTACTGGATTAGTCCTGAGAGGTTATTTTTCTATAAAAATCCTGAATCGTGGGAAAGTTGGTTTTGTCCTGAAGGGCTCGATCCTGCAGATTTTAAAATAACCTCTTCTTCCAATACAAGTTGTCTTATTACTTCAGATATTTCTTTAACTAATCAATTAAATAAAAAAACTTATAATGGTAAAATAAAGCGATACATTTCATTGGTTAAGGAACCAATTAAAACTGGAGTTGCATATTGTGGGATTCAATATTTAGATGATTGTACGCTTTTCGTACCCGATCTACAAATTAATGGTTGGACTTTAACTCAGATAATATCGGGTGGTACTGAGAATCCAGGTACTGTGTTGATTCCAACTAAGAAAAATCCTAAACCTCAATCCTATTTTAGAACTATTCCAAACGACCGTATAAAAATAATGGATACATATGTTGCGTTCAAAATTGATGTTGACGATATCTATAAACTTGCAATTCGACCAGAAGATATTGATTTAAAGCGAGCAGGAAAAATTGGTTATATATTAAAAATTCCAAATTCAGAGGATTATTGTTTTATGATTAAGATTTCTTTTGATATTCCTGATTCTCAAGAACAATGCTTTGATATATCCAGAGATCACCCTGATGCTGAAATTGGAGTAATTCAATCCTATAACGCTGAATCTCCAGACAAAAGTAATCTAATGTTTGGTGAAATAGAACTACAATTAAACCCATTCAGAACCGTTTACCAAAAATCTCAAGGATTTGCTAAACATCAATTATTCGGATATCTTGGTACAAAAGAAGAAATTCTAAATGTTGTTGAAAAATATCTTGGAATTTTAAACCCGAAACTATTTTAAAATTATCACTAAGAAAATTCTGAAATCTAAAATTAATTATCAATAAGGTTTTATTGAAAATATGAAAGGAATAAAATAAATAAAATCGATTTTTTATTTTTTATTTTAGGAAATTATAAGCCCATAGAGTGTAAACTTTTATTGCGTTAATAAAATCTTCAATTTCCACATTTTCATTAATGGCATGTGCTGTAGCAGCATTTCCAGGGCCAAAAAGAATTGTTTTTTCGCAATATTTACTATTACGATAATATTGAGCATCACTTGTTGCTGGGAATAAGAAATTTATCGGCTTTTTCTTATAGATTTTTTCAACTATATTATTAAAATCTTTTAACTTTTGAGATTCATCCCAATTTCTCCAATAAGAAGGTTCTGATTGAAGAAAAACATCCAAATAAACAAAAACCTGGTTGGGTTTTCCTTTAGGGCTATCACTAAGTTCATAGCCTAAATCAATAATTAATTTTTTTAAAGCGTTGATCACCATTTCTGAATTTTGACCAGGTAATAACCTAAAATCAATGATTGCTTCACAATGATCAGGAACGATATTCTCTTTAACTCCTCCGTTTATCATATTCATACTATTAGTTGATTGTAATAGGGATTTCAAAATACTTTGCAATTGTGGTTGCTCGTTGTAAATTCTCTTGAAAGTTTCTTCATTTGGGAAAGCGGAACTTAGAAGTTTTAAAAGCGCTTTTTCAGGCATTGGAGGATCTACATCAGGAATCTCTAACTTATCTAAATTTTCAATAATTTCGGACATCATATAAATAGCGTTTTTACCTTGAAATGCAATAGAACTATGACATGCAATGCCATTTGTGATAATTTTTACTTGAACAATACCTTTTTCGCCAAGAATGATGGCTTTAGGTAATGGATTATACCCTGTAGCTTCTCCTACAATAACAAAATCACATTTAATTGATTTCATTTTGTTTTCAATAAACCATTTTGTCCCCATTTTTCCGCCAGTCTCTTCGTCTGGAACCGCATTTAATATCAAATTACCAGCAAGTTTAATATTTAATTTTTTCAATATTTTTAAAGTAATAATCATTGCCGCTAATCCTGACTTCATATCTGTAGTTCCGCGCCCATACATAATCTTATTTCGCTTAATAAAACCTGAAAGAGGATCATATTTCCAATCATCCAAAGAAGAAGGAGGGACTGTATCCATATGCCCATTATAAAGGAGGTTAGGACCATCAAAATTATCATTTAAAGTGGCGATTAAATTAGCCCGATTATCTCCAAAAGGAAAAATCTCACTTTCAATACCGGCTTCTTTCAAATATTTTTCAATCTCAACAGCCAAGTCCATTTCATTTCCAGGAGGATTATAGGTGTTAATTTGTATCAATCGTTGTAAAAAATTAATATATTCCTCTCTGTTGGACTCAATTTCATTAAGAATGGATTCTTCAGTCATAATAAAATCTATGTGATTTATTTATTTTAAAATTTGAGATATAATACTACAAAATTCTTTATAGGTTTTATTATTTCTTGGTAATTCCAAGATCGATGTTCCTATAAAATTAAATTCACTAATTTCTTCATCTTCGGGAATAAAACCTAATAGTTTAACATTTTTTTTGAGAATTTTTTTGACCTCTCCCTCTAACTGCGATTTTAATCCATCTGAAAATCTATTTCCAATAACCCAGATATTCTTAAACTCTAACGTTAATTCATCAGTGATTTCGATAATTCTATTCATTGTATGAAAGCCCATCTTACTGGGATCAGTCACAATTACCAAATCATCCACATCTTTATCCGTTTTTCTTGCAAAATGCTCAAGTCCAGCTGGCATATCCAAAATTGTGATCGAATAGTTTTTCGAAATATCTTCAAGAATAGTCTTTAAAATTGAGTTAATATAACAATAACATCCCTCCCCCTCGCTCCTTCCCATTACCATTAAATCAAATTTATCCTCTTCTATTAGTGAATCATAAACTTCCGCTTCTATCATTTGATTTTTAGATATACCTGGAGGTAAAGACCTATTAGCAATTTGATGTTTTAACTCAGTAGTAATTCCACCCACCGTATCCTTAAAAGGAACCTCCTTTCCTAAAAGATCAGCAATGTTTGAATCGGGATCGGCATCAATAACCAATATCTCAAGATCGGGATAATTATTAATGAGATATTTTAAAAAAAGAGTTGCAAGAGTGGATTTTCCAACTCCACCTTTTCCTGAAAAGCTGATTTTCTTTTTTTTCAATTTAATTTACAAATAATAGTATTTATCAAAATTATTTTATTCACGCATTATAGGAACAATTTTTGACTCAAAATCCTCTCTATTATATGGAAATTCCTCATCAGAACTTATTTGACCGATTAATCTGAGTACTTCTCGAGCCAATAAAAAGAATACTAAGCCAAGAGCCTTTTTACCTCTGTTATTGGCAGGAATTGCCAGGTCTACGTTTGCTAGATCATCATCAGTATCAATGAGCGATAAGACTGGAATTCGTGCTATTTTTGCTTCTTTCAGAGCTTGTTTATCTGCATGTGGATCAACAATTATTACTAATGAAACGTTTCTAATGTAAGCCTCCATGTTTGGGTTAGTTAACGAGCCGGGAACAAATCTAATATCCCTCGCAATCACATTCTTACCTAATACTTCCGAAAATTTTCTTATAGGCTCTTTTCCATACCTCCTCACAGAAGATATAACAATCTTAGATGATTCGTCATGAGTTTTCCCTTCTTCTATAAATTTGGCAATCCATTTGGCAGCAATGTGAAGTCTTTCTTCAGTTCGGCGTATATTGAGAACGTAGAGTCCGTAATTGGTTTGCCTGTAAATAAAGTCATTACTGGCGCTAAAATGGTTGAGGTGAATATTTCTAAGTTTTCCACTTAAAATCTTCGTTCCAATATGAATTCCACTACTTAAAAACATCTGCTTAATCTCCTCATCCATCTCCTCAACTTCTTCTTCCTCAGGCTTTTCTTCTACAGGAATAATAAATTCTTCTTCAACTTCTTCTTCCTCAATTTCTTCAAAATCTTCCTTAAAATCCTCCTCGAAATCTTCCTTTAATCCATCGTCTTTTTTCTCTGACATAATATCTCTGACACAGTATCTTTTATAAGCTTAATATTAAACTCTAATAAAATATAACTTTAATAATTTTTGATTTCTAAAAAAAAAGATTAAAATTTAAGTTCTTACGTTATATTCTAAATAAATAACAGTCCGAAAAAAAGTTAAAATTTTAAATTGCATATAAGAGAGAAAAAAAATGAGAAAAATTGGAAGATTACCAATTGGAATTATCGTAGGAATATTTGCTAGTTTTTTTTTGGCTTGGGGATTTTCCGCATGGGCAGATTTCAGCGATATGATTACAACTTTGCAAACTTCCCCGAGCACAGGACTGTATAGATGGATTGGAAAGGCATTTTCATTAGATTTAAATTTAATTGGTTTCTTTTCCCACTTGCCTTCTAATTTTGTGGGAGTAATAACGGGATTATTTAGCGGTAATATGCTTGCATGGATTTTTACGGGAGGAATTGCAGCCTGTATCACTAAGGGAACTAAAAGAGGGATCGTTGCTGCATTATTAGTTTTTGTAATCGATTTTCTTATATGGATTCTTTTTGCTATTTTATCTGGAGTGGATTTGTTAAGCATGTTTTCTGGTGAAGATTTAATAATTACATTGGGAATTATTCTAGGCGGAACTCTAGGTTCATTAATAGGAGGTTTCACATTCGGTTTTGCCTCCGGTCCATATGAAGATATAATCTAATTATGAGATATGCAATATATCAATAATTTAAAAAAAAAAAATGAAATTTTAATTTTCTAAAATTTCTAATATATTTTAAAAAAAAAAGTCTATTTAATCGTTAGACGTTTAATTATTGTATTTTAAAACGTTATCTCCTTTATCGACATTTCCGATTAAGCGAGCGCATACATCACATTTAACTCGGAGGATTAAAAAAACATTTTTTAATTTAATTTTATCAAATAATGACATGAATGTTTCTAGATTTGCCTGTCCTTTAGCAATAATTAACGGTTCGTTTATAAGCCATTGTAAAAATTTGGGCTCTACTAATTCTGGGTCAATTCCATAAGAATTTGATCCTGTAGTGATAACATTTTCTGTAAATTCTTCTAGTTTAACCATGTTGGCGTCATCTAATGTGGCATCATTTGTGATTGATCCTCCTTTTACAATTGCAGTGGATTTAATACCATTTTCTTTTAATAATCTCATTAAAATTTTATCAAACACTATTTCGCCGGCATTATCGAGGATATAGCATACTTTTTTATATTTATTGAGTTTTTCGATTAATTGATCTATTTGATTTATTTTTAATCCTTGAGTTTTAATTTGGTAAAACTCTTGTTTAATATTTTCTGGATCAAGATTAATTTCATGGCCAGCAGTGCCAAAATCGATTATATTTCCAGTTATCGAGCCAAGAATTGCGAAATATAATTTTTCTTTAAAAGTTTTACCTTTATTTATTTCCTTCCAAAAGAAGTCTTCAAGGTTTAGAATCGTTTTATTACTAAGTTCTTTTAGGTTTTTATAAGGGTCTTTTATACCGGTAATATTTTTTATGGATTCATACACTTTTGCAGAAAATCTAAAGGGATAGCTATATTCAGAAAATTCTTCTCCTAAAGTTTTGAGAATTTGTTTTATTCCTCTAAATTTAATTTCTTCCTTTTTTTCTTTATTAAGATTTACTTGTTCCAGAGAAAGATTAAGGGTTTTACATGCTATTTCAAATATGCATGAGGCGCAAATTGGTTCGACGTAGGTTTTTTTTCGCATAGGAGCATTACTTCAAGGAATTGATAACATTATTATGGATAAAATAATATTATTACTATAATTACTATTAAAAAAATTTTCTGGAAATTTATCAATTTTACGCTCAAAATCAAAGGCTTAAGCTAAGGAAATGAAGCAAGAAGAATATATAATTCCTTCAAGAGAGCATACCCTAGAATTACTGAGAGAGGTTAGAGTTCCAGCTCATGTTAGAAAACATTCAATTGCAGTTGCAAAAAAGGCTTTAGAAATTGCAAATAAGATAAAAAGAGCAGAAGTCAATAAAAATTTAGTTGAAATTGGCGCGTTACTGCATGATATTGGGCGTTCAAAGACCCACGGATTTAAGCATTCTCTTATTGGTGGTAAAATTTTAAGGAATTTGGGGTATCCAAAAGAGTTAGCGCTAATTTGTGAGAGACACATTCTTGGTGGGCTTGATGCAGAAGATGCGGAAAGTGTGGGGTTACCAAGAAAAGACTATTTACCTCAAACATTAGAAGAAAAAATTGTATGTTTAGCCGATAAGCACTTCACGGGGCATAAAGAAGTTACTATTCAACAAAGATTCAATAAATGGTTCAAAAAGTATGGTAGAAGTAAAATTTTATTAAAATCTAAAAGAAGAATTGAAGATATTCAGAAAGAATTAAATGCATTGATGTAATTTCAAATTATTCTTATTTAGTTTTATTTTATTTTTCTAATGAGTTATTTAAACTCTAAGCAGTAAATAGATAATTTATTAATTTGAATTTTCTTAACTCTCATTTATGAGAATTAAGGATTTCAAGTTAGAACAATTTTTTACTAAATATGAATTTATTGCTCCTTATTTATTATGTTGCTCGGATTGTGAATCATTTAGCGTGGGGGAATTATTAGAATTAGATGAGAATTCAGAAGAAGACTTAAAAGGATTGTCATTAGGTTATACAGAAACACAAGGTAACCCCTCCCTTAGAAAAGAGATATCCAACTTATATGAAAACATAGATCTAGATGATGTAGTTGTTCTTTTAGGAGCAGAAGAGGGTATTTTTATTTTTATGAATGTTTTTCTTGATAAAGGAGATCACATTATAGTTCAGTATCCCGCTTATCAGTCGCTTTTTGAAGTTGCAATCTCAATAGGTTGTGAAGTTACTAAATGGGAAATGAATGAGCAAAATAATTGGGAACTTGAGATTGATTTCTTAAAAAATAGTATTAAAAATAATACTAAAGCGATTGTAATAAATTGTCCAAATAATCCCACCGGCTATTTAATGTCTAAGGAAAAATTACAGATGATCATTGATATTGCAAAAAAAAATGATATTTATATTTTCTCTGATGAAGTATATAGATTTTTGGAATATGATGAAAAAGATAGGCTTCCAGCGATGTGTGATATATATAATAAAGGAATTTCTCTTGGAGATATGTCTAAAACATTTGCACTTCCGGGATTAAGAATAGGCTGGATTGCAACTAAGGATAAATCCTTAATACAAAAAATTATTTCTTTTAAGCATTATACATCAATATGCAATAGTGCGCTAAGTGAATTTTTTTCGATATTAGTTTTAAAGAATAAAGAATATGTTATAAAAAGAAATTTAAACCTCATAGAAAATAATCTTAAGTTATTAGATAAATTCTTTAACGATTATAATCATCTCTTTGAATGGGTAAAACCACAAGCAGGCGTAATTGGTTTCCCTCGGATAAAATTTAATGAAGATATTGAAAAATTTTATAGTGATTTATTAAAAAAAAAAGGGGTTTTATTGATGTCTAGCACAAATTTTGATTTTGGAGGTAAGCATTTCAGAATTGGGTTTGGTAGAAAAAACATGCCTGAAGCATTAGAAAAATTAGAGAAATATATACAAGAGTACTATTTATCAAGAAAAAAAATAAAAAAATAAGAACTTGAGAAAAATTCTCATTTGTGCTTTCATTTTTACTATTTTGTTTTTTTTTTTCCACTTTTTCTATATAGAGAATTTCAATAAAAAAAAATGTAAAGAAAAAGTTTATTATCCTTTAAAAAGTATTTTTTACTGATAACTGAGATTCAGTTATATGAGGTTTATCTATGTTCAAAGAAGATGGAATTTTATGTATTGATGTATCTTCTCAAAAAATAAAAGTAGCAATTGTAAGTGAAAATTGTGATATTTTAGCAAATACTGAAAGAAACTTCTTTTTTAAAAATGATGATATTGAAGGTTTCGCAAAAAGTTACAATACAGATGAGATCTGGAACATCTTGATGAGTTGTATTAAAGATGTGATTAGAAAATCTAAAATTAATCCAATGAATATTTTAGGAATTACTTCATGCACTCAAAGACAAGCGTGTGTTTTTGTTTCTGATGAAGGTGAAGTAATATATGCTGGTCCAAATTGTGATGTACGTGGAATTGATTCACAATATTTAATAGATGATGAGTTTGAAGAAGAAGAACTATTTAATATCACTGGACATAATCCTCCATTAATATTTCCACTTGCTAGACTCCTATGGTTCCAAGAAGAAAGAGAAGATTTATTTGAAAAAATTGGCAAAGTTTTATTATTTGATGATTGGATTGTCTATAAGTTGACTGATATCTTTTGTACTGATCCAACTTCTGCAGCTGAATCTCTCATATTTGATATATCTAAAAGTAAATGGTCTGATAAAATTATTGATACATTTGATTTTAATAGAGATCTTTTCCCAGAAATTATTCAAGTTTCAGATATTGTTGGAGATTTAAAGACAGATATAGCCAAGAAATTTAATTTACCCAAATCCATTCCTGTTATTAAAACTGGAGCTGATACTCAAGCGAGTTTAATAGGAACTGCATGTATTGAAGATAATCAAATTGGAATTACTATAGGCACAACAGCTCCTTTATATCTTGTGGTTAATTCACCCCGCATAGACCCAAATTTAAATATGTGGACTACACTACATGCCATTAAAGATAAATGGTTAATTGAAAGTAATACTGGAATGACCGGAAAAATTTATGATTGGTATAAAGATTCATTTCTAAGTGGGTTATCCAATGATTTGAACTCTATTACTGAAGAATATTTATTAGAAACAGAACCAGGTGCAAATTCTACACTTGCTTTTCTTGGTCCAGAAAGAATGGATATAAATAGTCAAACTAATATTAAACCAGGAGTTTTTGTATTACCAACTCCAGGTTCAATTTCAGAAATTCTTTCAGACAGAAAAAATTTTTTAAGAGCGATATTTGAAAATATAGGTTTTGGGATTTTAGAAAATTTAATCCAAATATTAAATTTTGAAAGTAATCATAAAGAGATATTTTTCAGTGGAGGCTTGGCAAACTCAAAAAGTTTTAATCAAATTCTCTCAAATATTTTAAATAAAGAATTATACCTGCCTAATATCAAAGAATCTGCATTTTCAGGTGAAGCAATCAATGTTTTAATTGGATTAGAATATTATCAGAATTATAGAAATGCAATAAATAAACTTGTTAAATTAACTAAGATTAGTCCTGATGAAGATATCGCATTGAAATATGAAAAGATTTATCATCGTTGGAGTCGTATCAAAAAACAACTAAATTTTGTTTAGATTATTCATTAAAAACTATAAAATCCTTTTAAAAATAAATTTTAAAAAATTTAATAATCTTAATTTAATTCTATAAGACGATTAAAAATAATTGATCAATTCAAAAATAAAATGAAAAAAAAAATGACTGAAATTAGTACAATCCAAGAAGGATTTAAAATGATAATAGATCGTTATAATTCCGAAGAAAAAATCAGAAAAAAACTTGCTAATTACGATGAGCCGATCGAACTTACATTTTTAGATAATAATCATAAAGCAATGATTATAGTTAAAAAAGATCAAGGAATTGAAATAAAAGATAATGTAGGAGATGATAATGCTCTTGTGAAAATTCATTTTGAGTCAGAACAAGTAATGATTAATTTGTTTAATGGAGAAATTGGGGCTGTTGGTGCATATTCCTCAGGAAAAATTAAAGTAATTGCAGGAAAAATAAGGAATTTGATAAAATTACGGAAATTATTATTTTAAAAAAAAGGGTGTATCTCTTGAAAGCATTAATTACAGCAGAAATTACTGAACGTGAATTAAATAGATTAAAAGAAAGAATAGAAGTTATATATGAACCTTGGAAAGAATCAGGTATACTATATTTTGATGAAGATGAACTAATTGAAAAATTAAAAGGAATAGATATTCTCATCAGCGAGGGCGATAATGTAAAGAAAAGAGTAATTGAAGAATCTTCACTTAAGATAATCGCCTCCTGTAGAAACGATCCAAATAATATAGATTTTAAAACGGCATCCGAAAAAAGGATACCTGTTATTTATACACCAAAAAGGAATTCTGACTCAGTAGCCGATCTGACTCTTTGTTTAATTTTAGCACTCGCAAGAAATCTAACTAAAGTTGATAAATATTTACATTCAGAGGATTTTGAAATAAATGATTTAGAAGATTGGGTTAGGGATTATAAAAAATTTGAAGGAATTGAGCTTAAAGGTAAGACTATTGGAGTTGTTGGATTTGGCAATATAGGAAAATTAGTTGTACAGAGACTGATTCCTTTTGGGGTGAATTTTTTAATCGCTGATCCTTTTATTGATAAAGAGAAAGTGAAAGAATTTGGAACTCTTGTAGAATTAAAAGAATTAATGCGTAGTTCAGATTTTATAACTTTACATCTTCCCCCAATAGAAGCGACTAATAATTTAATCAATGAAAAAATGATTTCATTAATGAAGTCCAGTGCTTACTTGATTAATACAGCAAAAGGAAGCGTTTTAGATTATAGAGCTTTAAAGAAAGCTTTAATGGATAAAAAAATTGCTGGAGCTGCTCTTGATGTTTTCCCTTTAGAACCAATAGATGAAGATAATGAATTTTTAAAATTTGAAAATGTAATAGTGCTACCTCATTATGGTGGAAATACAATTAGTGTTATAAAAAGACATTCAAAAATGATTATTGATGATGTGCTATCAATATTAGATAATGAACCACCTAAGAATATAGCAAACCCCGAAGTTTTAGGAAAAATTGGAAAAGTTCTTAAAGAAAAAACAGAAGACTCTAATGTTCCATATTATGAATTACGAAAAAAATTAGCAGATATTGGATTACAATTATTAAAAGAAGGTTTTGTTTCTGGCTCCTCAGGAAATTTTTCTATTAGAATTCCTGATGAAGAAAAAATTGTTATAACTCCAAGTAATGTAAAATATGAATTTATCAAACCAAAAGATATCTTAGTTTTAGATTTTGATGGAAATGTTCTAATTGGTGATAAAAATCCATCGGTTGAAAAAATAATGCACTTAACTATTTATAAAAACCGACCTGATGTAGGAGCAATTATCCATTCTCATGGAGTTTACTCAACGGTACTAAGTCTCTTAAATCTTAATCTACCACCCGTAATTGAAGAGTTTGTTCCATATATTGGGGGAGAAGTAAAAGTGGCAGAATATGGTGAATCTGGTTCCGAAGAAATTGCCGAGTATGCACTTAAAGCTTTAGGCGATACAAATGCTGTTATTTTAGCTAATCATGGAAATCTCTGTTGTGGAAGCCATATAGAAGGAGCATTGGATGTTTTAAAAATGGTAGAAAGAACCGCTAAAATCTACTTATTTGCTAAATTATTAGGCGAACCAAGGGAATTACCCGAAGATACTGTGGACTATGAGCTCGATGTATTCGAGCTTTTCAAAGAGAGCAAAAAGGTATAATCATTAAGTTTATTTCTATTATCATTTATTAATTTTATTTTATCTTATTTAATATTCCACCTACTTCTAATATCTCTACTAAAAATTTAGGAATTTTGCACATCTGAATTTTGATCTTTTTTGTTTCATTTACAATTACTTCATTCTTTATAGAAATTTTTAAAATATCTCCCTCAGAGAATTTCTTTTTTACATCATTAATTTTTAGTGCAGGGATACCAAGATTAATTAGATTTCGGAAGTAGATTCGAGCAAATGATTCTGCTATTACAGCTTCAATTCCCAAAACTTTTAAAACATTAACTGCTTCTTCTCTAGAACTTCCCGACCCAAAATTTTTACCTGCAACAATAATATCGCCTTTTCTCACGTTTTGAACAAAATCTGGTCTTAGATTCTCTAAAACGTGTTTTGCAATTTCACCATTATCCCTTAAAGTTAAATATCGATGAGGTATGATATCATCAGTATTTATATTATCGCCGAATAAAAAAACTCTGCCTTTAATCTCCTTCATAATATTGTGTTACACCTCTCTTGGATCAACAATTTTTCCCTTTAATGCGGAAGCAACAGTGGTTGTTGGTGAGGCTAAATATATTTGCGATGTAATATCACCCATTCTCCCAATAAAATTTCTATTCGTAGTACTTATACAAATCTCATTTGGACCCAATACACCTAAATGACCTCCAAAACAAGGTCCACAAGTTGGATTCCCAACTATTGCTCCTGAATTAAGGAAGATTTCAATTAATCCTTCCCTTATTGCTTTTAAATAAATTTCTTTTGAAGCTGGAATAACAATTAATCTAACATCTGGGTGAATTTTTTTATTTTTTAAAATTTGGGCTGCTTGACGCAGATCTTCTAGCCTTCCATTTGTGCAACTTCCTAAGAAAGCTTGATCAATTTTTATTTCCGGTAATTCTGATACAGGCACTACATTATCAGGACTTGCTGGTTTTGCTACAACAGGCACTATTTGGGATAAATCATAATTAAATTCTTCAACATAGACTGCATTATCATCAGGCATTGTAAGTTTATAGTTAGAAATTGACCTTCCTTTTAACCATTCAACTAATTCATTATCCGGTATGAATATTCCACTCTTCGCTCCTGCTTCTACTACCATGTTGGAGACTGTCATTCGAGAATCAATAGAGAGAGATTTAATCCCATCTCCATGAAACTCCATAGATTTATATTCTGCACCACCGATTGAAAGATCTCTAATTATTTGCAAGATTAAATCTTTAGACATTACATTTTCTCTTAATTGTCCTTTAAGGGAGAACTTTTGTGTCTCAGGTACCATAAACCACAATTTTCCTGTTGCAAACACCACCGACACGTCGGTTGCACCAATACCGGTCGAGAAACAATTGAAAGCTCCATATGTTGTTGTATGGCTATCAGAACCAACAATTAACATTCCCGGTTTTGCGAAACCTAATTCTGGTAAAACTTGATGGCATATTCCCTTATCCATACCAATATCATGTTTAAATTTATATTTTTTGGCAAATTTTCGACAATCTTGGTGCATTTTAGCTGCTTCTATTGAAGGTGCCGGAACCCAATGGTCAAGAATAAAGAATATTTTATCTGGATCCCATACTTTATCGAGCTCGAGTTTTTCATATTCCTTATGGATGCGTCCACCAAGTTGCTCATGAACCATAACAAGATCGATATCTGCTTCAATAAATTCTCCGGGTGATATTGTTTTGTTGGAGGAATGTTCGCTTAAAATCTTCTCAGCAATGGTTTTTCCAGAATTTTCAGTCAATAATTTCACAAAATAAATTGAAAAATAATTATATAAGATATTGATTTTAGCTATAAAATCTTTTCAATACTCTTAGTGAGTTCAAAGTATTCCATTTGCTTAGTTTTCCTTTTCGTTCAATACTTGTTTGAAAACGTCCATTGAATGTTCGTTCCATTTTCCATTTACCCACATTATCTTGCTTTTTAATCACAAGATCAATAGCATCTTGCATTCTCTCATCATTGTAACCTAAATTAAGTAAGATTTCCAACATTTCCAAGGCATCAGTCTGCCAAAGACGAGGAAATCCAAAAATTATCCAGTCTTTATGGGCAATTTGAGATAAATCATGACTTCTTTTATAGAGATGATGTTTAAATAAGTAGTCAACTGAGTTCTCAATCGTATTCTTAATACTTTTAGAACGTTTATTTGGAGGAATTTCTGCGAGTGTTTTTAGCGTCTTTACTATACCCATTTGGCATGTGTGTGTTCCCCAACATTTTTCATATCTATAAGGCCAACCTTTTAGAGCTTCTGCTATTCCATCATCAAAACGTTGATATTTTACAAGCCAGGCAATTGCTTTTTCAATTCTCGGGTCATCTAAATAACCAAATCTAATCATAGACCAAGCTATATTGCCGGTTAAACAAGGAATTATGGCGTCACGATTACCTCCATTATTGAAATCGCCTCGACTTGAAAAACCTCCGCTTTCATAATCTTGGGAAATTTTAAGAAGAAATTCGCAAGTTTTTTTAATTCGCTCATCATTTCCATCGACACCAAGTTCTGCTAATATAATAAAGGACCAAACTGTTCCTTTATACTTAGATCTCTGATAAAAATCTCGAGCGATCCCCCAATATCCTTCATTATTTTGCTTTGCAAGGATTTTAGGAACTGGTCCTATTTTCATTATTTCATTTCTTGATTTCTTTACTTGAGGATCACTAACAGATTTTCCTAAAATTTCAGTTAAAGTCAAATATCTCACAGAGGGATTATCTGGTTCTAATAACCATTCCGTTGGATCATCTTTTAAGTAAGATATCCAATCATTCATTATCTATACATAAACTTAGCTTAATTTTTTAAAATTTTTATCAAGTAAAAGTGCAGCTTGAACCGTTATTAAACATGCTTCCCTTGAAATACTTTTATCAACTTTATCTATAGTATCATTTTCTGTATGCGCATATCTTGCGCTCTCACGAGTCATTACATCGATTGAATCATAGTTACGCTGATGAAAAGGTACTGTATCAGTATGAGCTCCTGTAGCCAAATGAAAACCTTCAATATATAAACCAACTTTTTTTGCAGCTTGTTTTAAATATTTTGTTAAAGTGGGAGATATATTTTTTTTTGGAATGCCATATGTTTCCATCATCTGTACTTTATGTTTTACTCCTTTAATTCCGAGCATCTCAAAATTGAATTGAAAGATTTTCCCAACTACAAATTGATCTTCATAAATCTTACAAAAATTGCGGCTTCCCATAGTTCCAAGTTCTTCAGCGCCAAATTGACAGCACCAGATATTAAAATTATTGAGTGGGTGTTCTCTAAAGTATCTTGCAATTTCAAAGACACATGTCATACCACAAGCATTATCTAATGCTCCAAGAGATTTGTTTCCTGTAGTTAAAAGCATTAATACGATATTATCTATCATAATTACAAGTGTAGCAATCCTAGCTGCGATTTTTATCCATTCGATATCCGTTATGATATCTATTAAAATAAAAATTGCCGCAAAAAATCCAGCATATAACCATATTTTATAAACTAATACGCGTATTGTTGTTGAATAAGCTTGAGATTTTGAATCAATATGTGCTGAAAATATTATGTTTCCAGCTTTATTAGGATTGATTTTTTTTGCAGGAACTTTTGTAAACACATTTTTTGATTCAATTAATGTTCCAAAATATTTTGCTACAAATGCTGTTTCTTCGGGATGCTTTAACCCTTTAAGTAAAAAATATACCAAAATTCCGGATATTGAAATTAAAACTAAGTCTAAAACGGTGTTTAAAATAGTGTGAAAATATGTAAATATAAAGAATAGGAACATATTAAAAAGAGATAGCATCATTATAAATTTAATTAACGTTGTAGAATAGAAATCAGAAAAAATAAAACTTTCTGTTGTTATCTCATCATCATTAAATCCAATTTCTTTAAAAGTTTCCGCAACTTCTTTTATAGCTTGCTTTTCACCCTCAGTTCCAGATAATCGAGGATAAGAAAAATGTTTAATATGTTTAAAAAGAATATCTTCATCAAAATACTTGTCTGCAATAAGTTGTTTATCTCTCATATAAAAATCCGATAATTAAAAAGATATTTAATCTATATATTTTAGTTAAGTATTTTATTTAATTATTCATAACTTCAATTGGCTTTTTATGTAGTTTTGAATTTCTTTTTGAACTGATTCAATAGAATTCTCAGAATTTATGATTTTATATCCTTTCTCCTTTGCCCTCTCTAAAAATCTGCTGCGTGCTTTTACTAAAAAGTCTTGATTTTCAAATTTTTCTTTATTTTTACCTATTGATTTTAAATGAGATAATTTTCTTTTTAATGAGACTTCAGGGTGTAGATCTAAAATTATTGTTATATCTGGCATTCCAACGAATTTGTTGATATTTTCAATCCAATCAATGGAAATCTCATCAGTTTGGGAAGATTGATATACAATTGAAGATTCAAGATATCGATCTGAAATTACAATATAACCATCTTCAAGTTTTTTCACTATCTCATTTTTATAGTGGATTAATCTATCTGCAGCAAATAGCAAGGCGTCGGTTTCTGGGGGGATATTTTCATCTAATAAAATCTTTTTTAATAAATCTCCAATTATACTTGATGATGGTTCTTGTGTTAAATACACATTTAATCCCTTTTCTACTAAAAATTTTAATAATAATTGAGAATGAGTTGTAGTTCCGCTTCCGTCAATTCCTTCCAAAACAATAAATGCTCGTACCATTATTATGTAAAAAATAAATAAGATTGTAATTAAACTTAATTAATCAATGAATAGAAAAAATACTATTATTATTTTGTCAGTTTTTATTTTGATTGCCATTTTTATTGGATATGGCTTTTGGAATTATTTCCAATATCCTCAAGGCAATGAATTATATAAGGGTATGTTTATTTTTATAGTAAGTTCAATTTTTTTAATTATTTTTTTCAATTTAAGTTATAATAGTTATAAATATCTCTTCTTTGTATCTCTTGTTATAATTATTAGTTTATGGGCCTATAATTTCGTCATTTGTCGTTATTTCCTGATTTTTACGAAACTCGCTCAATTTCAATGGGGATTCATAAAAGTATTTACCATGTGTTGCATTGCTCCTTTTTTTTCGGTTCAATCACTATATCTAATTACAAAATATGAACAAAAATTTGAAAGTAATGTTATAAAGGGGAAATATCATATGCATGAAGGGTTCGCTGGTATAATTTTAATATTAATAGCGATTGGATTATGCTTAATACGGCTCACTTGGGTTCCTATAGAAAATAAAATACCTGGATTATTCATAATTGGAACCTTTATTGTAATAATATTAACTTTACTCATAAATTTCGGTGGTTTTTTATTAGGAAGAGATTGGAAGGATGTTATTAGTTTAAAATTTTTTGCATTAAATTCTACTAAAAATGCAAATGGTAATGATAATGAATCAATAAGTGATGAAAAGAATAAGTTTTATACTAAAAAACCTTTAAATACTTACCTTATAGGTATAATATTAACATCAACAGGTTTTTATTTTATCATTTTTACTACTGATATTTTTCCATATATTATTTTTTATATTCATTTTGAGGTTATAAGAATCATAGGTTGGTTTATATTATCAATTGGAGCAATATTAATTGGATATGATTGGGTTAGATTATTACAAAAATTTTTTCCAGATGATTATGGAAAATTAAATCAAAAATTAGAAAATAAAGTTAAATAAAATACAAACGATTATAAAATTAGAAGAAAATGATATCGAAAAATCAGTTAAACTTTTGTCCGATTTGTAAAAAATATGTAGAAATTGGGAGAAGACCTTTTAATGATAATGTACTCATAATATGGACAATAATTTTAATTATTACATTAGGTTTAGCAACACCAGTGCTAATTTATCTATATTTTAGAAGAAAAAAGAATAGATGTAAAAAATGTAATAATATTGTTATTATCATCCCTCCAGGTCAAGATTTAACTAAAATTGTTGAATTACCGAAAAAAATGTATTCCATTCCCTCTGAAGAGGTCTATAAGGATACTTCAAAGTCAGAGATAGAGACCACTGAAAAATTATTAGAACCTGAACAAGTTCAAGAAACTCCACAGATTAAAAATACTGTTATTTTTTATAGAAAGATTGCTTTTTGCCCATTCTGTGGTTCTAAAATTTCTGATGAGGGACAAAATTTATGTTCTAAATGTGGAGCCGACTTAAATGAAGGGGATTGAAAATGGACTAAAGTACCCTTAAATAGCTAAGTTGATATTTTAAAAATAAAGAATATTAAAAATATAATATTGGGTGTAAAAAAACATTCCATATGGATATTGTCCAAACTGTCGTCAAAACGTGCTTCTTGTTCGCGAAGATATTGATTGGATGTTAGCATTTTTTCTAATTTGTTTCACTTGTGGTTGTGGACTATTTATATATCTCATAATTTATTATAGTAAACCAGAAAATAGATGTGTGCACTGTTATTCTATAGTTCCAGGTTTACAGCAACCTACTCAACCTTATGAGGTTCATCCTCCTTCTCAGAAAGTTTCTCAGCCCTATGAAGTTCAAACACCTCAAGAAGATATTTATGAAATATCACAAAATCAAAATATTACACCTGAAAAAGAGATTAGAACCAACTATTGTCCCTATTGTGGAGAGAAAATTGAGGAAAATGCACGTTTTTGTGCTGGTTGCGGTGCAAAAATTATTTAATTTTATTATAATAATATAAAAATCATTATATGAAAAAATAATCCTAAAATCAAAAAAACACAAAAATTGAAGAAAAGAGGCTTTAAAAATTACTTACGGATATTGTGATCAATGTAAGCAAAACGTGCTCCTTGCAAGAGAAGAGATTGACTTGTGTCTAGCAATAATTTTATTAATTTTTACAGCTGGAATTGGACTAATAATTTATCTTATGATTTATTACTCACGAAGCGAGAATAGGTGCATTCACTGTAATTCAATTGTATCGTCACAATCACCTGGTTACATTCCTCAACCTAAATCTAGTCAATTACAAACCACTGAAGTGGAATATAATCAAGAAGATCAAAATCAAGTTGTTGCATCTCAAGAACCTGTAAAACAGGAATACTGTCAATTCTGTGGAGAAGAACTTGAAAAAGGCGCCCAATTTTGCAGGGAATGTGGCACTAAAGTTCCTTAATTACTTTTTTTTAAAAAACTTTTATTAGATTAAAATTTAGTTTTAAATATATAAACAAAATAAGTCATAATAATACTTATCTTCTTGTTTGAATTCATATTTTTAATATAGAATTTTAAGATATTTTGTTTAATTATGAGTAATAAATCAAATGAAGAGATTTTTCCAATTTTTGAGGAAATTTCTAACAGTTTTAAACGTGAGAATCAATATTTTGATATTTTATTTGATTCCATATCATCAGTGAGGATTAAAAAATCACTTAAAGAAGAAACTATTTCAATCAATACAAAAAAATCAGGAATTGTTGCTCGAACATTCATAGGATCTTGGAAGGAATTTGCTACACAAGATGTCTCAGAATTAAAAAACATTGAAAAAAAATTACCAAAAGTTATCAATAAAGGGGAAGAAATAAATGAATTTGAAGCATGGAAGATAAATAAAGAAATAAAACCCAAGATTAATCCTTCTGACATTCCCATAGACGAAAAGATTCAAAAAATAAGAGGTATTTTCAATTATTTAAGTAAATATGATGAAAGAATTATTAATCCAACAATTTTCTACTCAGAAAGTTTAATGACACGCATTTTTTTCAATAATGAAGGATGTCAATTGCGGCAGGTGTTGCCTAGAATTAGAATTTTTATTCAACCTGTTGTAAAAGAAGGATCAACAATAGATTTCGATTATTTTTCTACTGGAGGCGAAAAGGGTTATGAGATAATCGAAGAAATACTTGATAATAAGTTAGAACAAATTGCTAAAAATTCTTTGGAAATGTTAAAGGCTGATACTCCTCCTTCAGGAAAATTTCCCATCATTTTAGATCCCGATATGGCTGGTCTAATAGCACATGAGAGTTTTGGACATGGATTGGAAGCGGATCAGATTTTAAGGGATAGAAGTTATTTAAAAGATAAATTAAATAAAAAGGTTGCCTCTGAAATATGTGTAATATGTGACTCCCCAAATTTAAAAAATGAATTGGGATCCTATTTTTTTGATGATGAGGGAATTCCTGCTGGGAAAAACATTTTAGTTAAGGAGGGAATTTTAAAAAATTTTTTACACAATAGACACACCGCTTCATTGTTAAATGGTATTCCTAAAGGAAATGGAAGAAGAGAATCTTTTGCTCATCCTGTTTATGTTAGAATGACTAACACCTATTTTGAGCCAGGAGACTATAACCTTGATGAGATGATATCAGAAATTAAATATGGAGTAATCCCAACTCGAGGTTATTTTGGAATGGAAGATCCATTAGGTGGTGGGATGCAATGCTCATCTAAGAAAGGATATTTGATTGAAAATGGCGAACGAACGAAATTACTTAAATCCATTACTTTAAGCGGTCCAGTTTTGGAATTATTACAAAATATTGATGCAATTAGTAATGATAACTTAAATTTACATGGAGGAACTTGTGGGAAAGGTGTTGAAGACTTCATTCCGGTAACAACTGGGGGTAGTTTTATTAGAGTTAAAAATGCTTTAATTAGTCCAGGGTGAAAAAGAAATGAATAATGAAAAAGTAGAATTAATTAGAAAAGCTCTTCAATCGAAAAATGTTGAGGAATATGAAATATATCTTGTTTCTCAACAAATTTATGAAACGCAATTTTTAAAAAATCAAATTGATTCTGAAAGAGAAATAAATGATTTAGAATATATAATTAGGATATTATCTCAGAGAAATAATGAAACCGGAATTGGGATAGTTAAGGGAAATTCGATAGATCCTAAAGAAATTGAGAAATATATAAATACATGTTTATTATTGGCAAAAAATAACTCTACTTCTAAATATAACTTTCCTGAAAAAAAATCAATTTCGCAGATTATTACAGCCGATCAGAAATTAATAAAAGATCCAATTAGAGCCAAAAAAGAGATTTGTGAAGAATTAATAACAGAAATCAATGAATATAAAGATGTAACACCTACTTTTGGTCGTTTTAGAATACATATCCAAAAAAGATTCTTAAATAATAGCAATGGAATAGATTTAGATGATTTAAGAACTTTTTTTTACCTTGAATTTTCCTTGAAGGCACAAGAAAACGGAAAATTATCTGAAAGTTGGGAAAGTGAATATATTAAAGAGAGAGAGCATCTAAATTTTAATGAACGAGTTGAAAAATGGGCTAGGATTGCTAAGGATACTTTAAAAGCACAACCTCCTAAATCAAATAAACAAGCCCTTGTTATTTTTACACCAAGCCTTTTAAAATATGCAATTAATCCCGTTGTTGGTTTTCATGCATTGGGAAGAGCATTTCACGAAAAAGTTTCTAAATTTAATTTAAATGAGAAAGTTGCATCCGATAATTTCACTATTATTGACAACGGGTTACTTGAGGGAGGATTACTGACAAATTCTTGGGATGGAGAAGGAAATGCTCAACAGAAAAACGAAATAATTGAGAATGGAATTTTTAAAAAACGCTTATTTGATCAAAAATATGCGATTTTAGGGAACACAATTTCAACTGGAAATGGCATAAGGACAGAAAATGGTTCAATTACTAACGGGAACACAAATCTTCAAATTTTGCCGGGTGATATTTCTTTAGAGGAAATGATTTCAAATGTGAAAGAAGGTTATTATATTGAAAAATGTTCATGGCTAAATCCAGATGAATTTTCAGGTTCTTTTGGAGCAGAAATAAGAAATGGATATTTCATTAAAAATGGTAGATTCTCGAATCCAATAAAAGGTGGAAATGTTAGCGGAAATATCTTAGAAATGATAAAAAATTGTCAGTATATCTCAAAAGAAACTGAGTTTTCTTCAGATTCACTTTTTCCATATATTGCATTTCCTAATCTGACAATCTCATTTTGAAATTAAATTCGAATTGAAATTCTCTAAAAGATGTTAAGAAAATTAATATTTAAAAAAACGTTTTTTGTATTATAAAAATAATCTCTAATAGCGAGAAATTATATAAAAATTGTATATTTTTGTATAATCTCAAAACTCGATTATTAAATTAAAATAATTTTGATGGTAAATGAAAGAATTATCCAAAAAGGTAAAATTAGCGCCTAAGTCCCAGATACGGGAATTGTTTGACATCGCAGCCGGCAGAAAAGATGTCATTAGTTTGGGAATAGGGCAACCTGATTTTAGGACACCAGAACCAATTATCAAGGCAAATATAAAAGCATTAGAGGATGGAATCACAATGTATGCTCCTACTCGAGGGCAACCTGAGTTAATCGAATTAATTGCTAAAAAACTAAAAAGGGTAAATAATCTTGATGTTGGAACTGATAATGTAATTGTGACTAATGGTGGATCTCAAGCAATCACCTTTTCATTTGCTTCTCTATTTAATCCTGGTGATGAATTAATTTTAAGCTCACCTAATTTCATTTCTTATTTCTATTGTGGAATATTTTACGGGATAAATGTTATAGAATCAAAAAGAAACAAAGATTTTAGTCCCAATATTGATAATATAAAGGATAAGATTACAGATAAAACAAAAGCGATTCTTATTAATTCTCCTAATAATCCAACTGGATACGTTTTGAATAAAAAAGAGATTGAAGATATTGCTGACATTGTTATTGAAAATGATCTTTATTTAATCAGCGATGAAGCATATGAAAACTATCTTTATGATGATGCCATACACATTAGTCCTGCATCATTAAATGGAATGCAAGAAAGAACAATAACACTTAATGCCATGTCAAAATTATTTTCAGCAACAGGAATCCGTCTGGGGTATGTCGCAGCACCTACACATATTATAGACCTAATGGAAAAATATCAACAATATACTGTAGCTGGTACAAACCATGCCGCCCAATTCGGTTTTATCGCGGCTTTAAAAATGGATTCTCAATTCTTTGAAAAAATCTTAAAAGATTATAATGCTCGAAGATTGTTTTGCTATAAAAGATTAAGCGAAATGGGGTTTGATGTGGTGAAACCGAAAGGTGCCTTTTATATTATGCCAGGTATCTCAAATTTTAAAATTTCTTCAGATGATTTCTCAAAGAAAATTATTGAAGAAAAAGGGGTGGCAATAGTTCCCGGTTCTATTTTTGGAAGCTTTTCCAATGATAAATTAAGGATATCTTATGCTACTTCCATGAAAAATCTTAAAATCGCTATGGACAGAATCGAAGATTTCACCAAATCTTTTTAAAAATTTTATGAAAAACGCTCTCAACTATTCAATTATAGAGCAGACATCTATTATTTCTAAAAAATCATTCTTATTAGAATTTAAACTAGATTAATTTATTCGGTCTCATATAATTTGGCGGTTGATATCTTTAATTTTTACCCTTATATTGACTATTTTTTAAATTATTTATTGCAATTGTGTTGTAAAAAACAGCATAACTCCTAGTTATTATCTTTTTTTCTCAAAAAGATATAAAATATTAAGCTTTATTCTTCCCTTAGTTGAAGCATAATATCAAATAGAAACTTCTTTTCGCTTTTCTTTACCATAACTGGATACCAATTAAGAAACTCTTCAAAACCTAATTCAAAACCATATTCTCCTTTTGTTTCACCTATGTATTCATGTTCGCTTTCATTGACCCATTTCCATAAACTCGCCCATATTTCACCTATTTCTTCTAACCCCTCACATCGAGCTACTGCATAAAGCCCCCCAGGTATTATACGAATAGAAATTCCTTTCTCATTCGTAATATCAGGTGTAATTGTTATAAAATAACCATATCCATGCGGTTCAGGTTTCTCTGTTGGATATGTATTTCGCCCAAAAATTCGAGTTTTGGAACCCTTATTTAATAACCCCTTCTCTTTTGCCCAGGTTTCCGTCTTTTTCCATGCATCATCTTCTGGCGTCTCTGAAAATGCGTGAAAATACGCAGCACGCATAGATTTAATCCTCTCAAGTCTAATTTTTTCACTCATAAGAATTGTAAAAAATTCCAAAATTATAATTTTTCTCTAATTCAATTTATTATAATTGGCAAGTGTTGCTTTTGTGGTGCAAAAAACAACATAACTCGAATATATTTACTAGGAAAAAAAAATTGTGCTCTTTATTGGGAATATATATTTTTAAAGAATTGCGGTTTTTCTTTGGAATAATATTATTCCCAACAAAGTTGAAATTCCACCAAAACCTATTAAAACCAAAATATCTTGACCAATAGCATTCCATGTATTTATTCCTTCTACCATAACCATACGCATTGCGTGAGCTGCATATGAAGTTGGAACGAACTTCATAATTGGACTTTCAAAATAGAAGAACAGCCCACCTAAGAATTGAAAGGGAAGAATAATAAACCATGCTAATAATCCAGCAGTCTCTTCAGATTGAACAAGTGATGCTAAAAGTGTTCCAAATCCAAGACTAGTAAAAGCAAATAGCATAGGGATTAAGATCAATAGTAATATATTAGCATTTGGATGGAAGTAAGCACCAAAAATTAATAAACATATAAGTAAAATAATAGTTTGGAAAAACGCGACTATAAGCTGAGAAAACATACCAGAAAATAAGATATAACTTCTAGGTACTGGAGTTGTACTTAATCTTCTTAGAGTTCCATTTTTTTTTTCTTCAGCAAAATGTAATGCTAATTGACTTATACATACAAGAACTCCAGAAATAACAAAACCTGGTGCTATTGAATCAAAATAAGTTATTTTTACCGTTTCTAATTCCATTTCACTATTTATTTTAGAGGGGTTTACACCATTATGATAAATAATAATATTATCAACAATCTGTTTTAGAATTGAATATATTACAGTCTCTGCAATTTGATCAGGAACTGTTGTAATATTAATTTCAGGTTCCATTCCAAAATAGATCTTCTCTGTAAAATCATGTGGAATATAAACAATTGCATCAATTTTCTCATATTCTAAAAGTTCGATTGCTTCTTCTTCTGTAAAATTATCTTGAGTTCCTATTATATCTATAGAATTACTTAAATTCGTTTCTAAAATATCTATTAGAAGTAGTGAGTAATTAGCAGGATTTCCAGAGATTCCTGAATCTTCTATATCATAATTAAATAGTACAAGATTATAATCTGTTCTTGAAGAAGAGAAACCAAAAGCTAAAGAGAATATAATTATGAGTAATAAAGGATATCCTATTAGCCATATTAATTGACCACGATCTCTAAACATTGTTTTAATGTTTTTAATCGTTAAATGATAGAGATTATAAACATTCTTATTTTTCCGTTTTTTCTTCTTCATATTAATAGAGTCAGAGTTTGTCATTAATCTCTCAACCTCCGACCAGTTAGATCAATAAAAACATCTTCTAATGTATTCTCTCTTATCGAGATATCTAACATCTTTACTTTTACAGCATCCATTATCTTAGAAATATGTCTTAATGCATCTAATCCATTTAAAAGTATCCTTCTTTTTCCTATGGGTTTTACCCATTTAACAAAATTTAAGTCTTTTATTCTTGGGATTATTTTTTCTCTATTTATTGCTTCATCCACTTTAAATTCCACAATATCTCCTTCTCCTAATCTTCCCTTAAGATTGCTAGGGGTTCCCTGAGTAATTATTTTACCGTTATCTATGATAATTAACTCATCAGATAAATCATCAGCTTCTTCCATATTATGAGTAGTTAAAATGATTGTTGATTTTTTCTTTTGAAAATCTTTAATAAAATCCCACACAACTCTGCGAGATTGAGGATCAAGTCCGGCCGTAGGTTCATCAAAAAAGATTAATTCCGGTTCATGTATTACTGCCATCAATACATTAACTCTACGTTTCATTCCTCCTGAATATGTCTTTACTAAAGAATTTACTCTATCTAAAAGATTCATCCTACCAAGAAGATCATCTGTTCTTTCTTTATAATCTGCTTTTTTTAATCCATGCATCTGCGCTATTAGGTGGATATTTTCACGTGCTGTCAATCTTTCATAAAGAACTATATCTTGTGGACAGACTCCTATACATTCTTTAATTTTGTTAGATTCTTTTTTGAGGTCATATCCTAGAATATTTGCTTTCCCACTAGTAGGAGGGAGAACAGTACTCAACATAGATATTGTCGTTGTTTTCCCCGCACCATTAGGACCTAAAAATCCAAATAACGAGCCTTTCGGTACAGCTAAATCAATTCCATCTACAGCATGAATATCTCCAAAATATCTTTTCAGATTATTAGTTTCAATAGCCAAATCCATTTTTTGTATCACTTATAATACTGTAAGTATCATAATATTGCATTTAAAATTGTTTTTAATATATTTAAAACAATTGTAGACCAATTTTTGAATAAAAGTTCTTAATAATTAATTTAAGAAATAAAAATGAGTAGCAAATACTATGAATTTGAATAATGATTTTAGAAATATCTTGTTCTTTTGTTATTCAAATTTAATATAATTATTATTATTAATCTTTTTTTAATAATTCACCAAATTTATGGGCAAAATCTTTGATCTGTTCCCAATCTCGATAATCATGCATTTTGCCTTCAGGATTCTCAATTCCTTCCTCGTTCTTCATAATACCAATTACTATTTTTCGTGTTAAACCAGTTAAAGCAGACCCTTCAGTTAAATCATAAGCTCCTCCGAATGCATCAACTAAAGCGGGTTGTATTCCTAATTTCTGTAATTTTGAAGTTATATAATCATTTATCGCTTTACTTATATCGCTTTTTTTTGAGGCTACTCCACAGCATACGTAGAATCCCAATGTACTTTGCCTTTTCTTTAGTTCTGTCTTTCTTTTTTGTACAAATTTCTTAACTACTTTTGTCCACCTTTTTATTTTAATTCCCGTACCTATTATTACCCCATCATACTCTTCTAATGGAGGAATTTCTTTTAGATTATATTCTTTTAAATTGTAACTTTCAGTAGATATTCCCTTTTCTTGAATTACTTTTTCAATTTCGTCCGATATTCCTTTAGTAGTGCCATATCTTGTTCCATATAAGATTAAAACTTTATTCATCACTTTTCATCATTTTTCTTTTGAAATTTAAAAGTTTTAATTTTATTTAGTAAATTTTTAATAGTATTTAAACAAATAGAAGTCCATTTTTATCGAGTTATGAATCCTAAATTTGGTTCCGTATAATTATTGAGTTTCCATTTAAACAAGAAAAAATAAACAGAAAAAGAGTGTTTGGTATTTTTTATAATTATATTCCAGAAGTTTATTTAAGCATAAATTAATTCTAATGGTACATACTGTTGTAAGGGAGGAATAATTTCATATCTAAAATGATCATTTCCTGCTCATTATCAAATCATTCTTATTTCTTATTTTTAAAATAGCTTAATAAACAAGTTAATTTATCTAAATGTGTTGGAAATCTTAAAATAATTCCATTTACTTCTTCATGGGAAAAATTATTTACTATTGGTTGATGAAATTCATTTCTAGTTTGTCGAATATAATTAAAAAATTCACTTAGCCACAATTCTAAATTTTGACCTATATTGCTTGGTAATTCCTTCTTTAATGGCTTTAAACTTTCCAGTAGATTCTTGAATGTGGTACTTATTGTATGAGACATATCAATCTTCACAAATTTTTTCAAATCGACTATAAAATGCATAAATATTGTTTCAGCACACATTCCCAATAAAACAACCGAACCGAAATAACAATTCAATTTAAATGATCGTAGAGACTCTAATAAAAATGTTTGTGCTACATCATCTACTAGATCAGAATTAAGTTCCATAAGTTTATTAAGATAAATATCAGAACTATACGGATCATAATCCTGATTTTCAATTAGATACTTTCCCAATTCAGTTAGGTGGAGATGTGGAAAGAATTTTGAATCTCTATAATGTTTTTTACCCCCTGGAGATAAGATACCCGTTAGTACATAATTCCATATCTCATCTATACATTTCATTTCATCATCATGGGATAAAATGTTTGTGTGCATACTATGTGGATCTTCTATATACCCTAGATTAATAGCCGTTCGTTGAAGTGTTGAGTAAAAATTATCACTATTGATATTAATACCAGATTTATTTTGTTTGATTAATTCTTTCACAATCTTTTTTGCTTGATTATCATTTAATTTGTCTTCTTTACTATAAAGCATCATTTTATTATCCCACTTTTCCTTAATGTTTTTAATAACATATCTTTCCAATTAGTTCCGTCAAAATCTTCCCATACATAACTACTTATATTGCTAGGTAAGACTGTTTCCTTTCTACGCAATAGAAAAAATTCTTTTATTTTACCTTTCTTCTTTCTATCCCGTATTATACCAAATTCATCAATGACATTTTGCCTTGCTTGCTTATTTCCGTTTTCGAGTTTATCATCGGGAGAAAATAATACAATGGCAAACAAACAGCGATCTAGGTAATGAGTTATTTTATCGGGTATCGTTCCAGAATAAGGTTCTTCTGCTATATGAATGGGATTTAATCCTAATTCATTTATATATTCTTTTACTGTGTATAGCATTTCAGTATCTTGACCGTGACTAATAAAAACATTCTTATTATCCGATATATCCTCCTTATACGATTCGCCAACTAAACCAAGATATTTTTCCAACTTTTCTTTTACCATTTTGCCAAAATGTTTCATTTCAAATGGTTGTTTTGCGATTATATTTACAGAAAAATTTTGTATGCAGTTCATCTCTTCGAACCTGATCGAACTATTGCGTTGAATTGGCATTTTTCCACCTTGAAGACCGTAATATACTAGCATATTCACCTTTTCTTCCATTTCTCTAGATATAGAATGCAACCACATATTATCATTTTCCGAAATGATAAAATTATCATTCAATATATTATTAGCAATCTTTAATAATTTCTTGACTGCTTGGATTAATGTATTTTTTTCATTTGCCATTGTCTCAATCATTTATTATCCGTACCCATTTATGTATTTGTATGATATGCATCCATTTCTCTATATTTTAATCTTTCGGGGTTTTTTTTTAATAGTTATTATTTTAATATATTAATTAAAATGTGAATTTTTAAATAAAGAAAGAGTAATAAAATACTTATTTTTATAAATTGATGGCAAAATTTATTAAAATCTTACTTTTTATCCAATATATCCAATACTTCAGATACTTGAACATTTATGAATAAATTATTTTTTATTAATAATTTATTAATTTTTGAAATATCTAATTATGAAGTGTTTGGGTATGAAAAATTGATTATTGTATTGAATAAAAAAAAGGTAACTATCTACTTATTTTATAATTTATGCGACAATAAACTAAAAAAGAATTAAACTTTAATTTAATCAAAATACTGTGCTAATTCTATGAAAGAAGACCTAGAAAAATTAACTAAGGAAAAGCTAATTGAGTACATCGAAGATATATCTAAAAACTGGATTGCGCTCGATGGTACCTGGTTTCAGGCAGTGGAAAATGACCTAGGACTTGAAAAAGCCATGGAACTTAATATTAAACAATGGACGAGATTTACAGTTATTGAAGCTAAGAGAATTATGAAAAGATTTAATATTCCTCCAAACGGAGGTATTTCTGCATTGATTAAGGCTTTAAAATTCAGGGTTTATGCGAATATTAACGTACAAGAAATCGTTGAGATTTCCGAAAATCGCTGTGTATTTCGAATGAACAATTGCCGCGTTCAGTATGCAAGAAAGCAACGAGGGTTACCAGATTTTCCTTGTAAGGGAGTTGGTTTGGTTGAATACGGTTTATTTGCTGAAACAATAGACCCAAGAATAGAAACTAAATGCATTTGTTGTCCTCCAGATCCTCATCCGGAAGAATATTTTTGTGCTTGGGAATTTATTCTAAAGGATAAATAAATAAAATAAAAAAAAAAGATTTTAAACTTCTTTATCAAATTTACTCAAAAGCCATAATATTGCGATAATTGCGAGTGGAATTCCAAAAATTATCAAAAACCAAACACCAACCGTTAGATAAGCGATGATGAAATAACTATATGATAGACTACCAAATGGGGTAAGCCAATTGCCATCAATAGCCACGTAAATACAAACTCCAATAAATAGGAAAAATGATAAACCACCACCGCCACCTTCATACTTTCTATTTTTCAATCTCTTCCATTTCTCCCTTTCCATCTCTTCTTTTTTTAATCTCTTCTTAATATCTTCTTTCTCATCAGCCGGTAAAATTTTAAACCATAGTAATGCGAATAAAATGGCAAAGAATGCTACTACTGGCAGTACAACAAGCAAAAATTCCCATAAAATCAATAGCAATACCCATAAAATGGCTGTCCCCATAGAAAATTCATCAAATGTCCATGCACCGTTGCCTCCAACTTCTGAAGCTGGAATATACAATAAAGTGACTAAAATTCCTACTATTAAAGCTCCAACTACCGCAGCTCCACAGATTATAGTAATTACCCAATGTTTTCTTATCAATCGTTTCCAAAACCATTCATCTAAGACTCTCTTACTCTCTTCTTCACTACTCATAAATATTTCTACCTCGAAATATGTTTTGTTTTTAAATTAAATTAGAATTCTGTTTTAAATAAAAAACAGATCTAAATATAAAACTAGTCCTTATATTTTATTTATTTGATCAAAAAATTAAAGGAGTGATATATTTTAATAGCAGATTTTTATGAAACTAAGGGTAATTATTATCTAAGAAATAATATTGTCATTTTTTGAAGATTAAAAAAGAATTGTTACTTATCTTAGATTTTTTTTTAAAATCTTTTTTCTACTTGTAATTTCTTATTCTAGTCTCTTTCTAACAACACAATAAACTTCACCGTTAAACATAGTCTTATAACATGAATTACAGCTAATACAATGTGCTGGCGAGATATCACCACTTTTCTAACCGTTTGGAGGGTCTGGTTCGTGTATAAGAGGTCTACTCATCGATATAAAATCTGTATAATTTTCGCCTTCAGGAAATTTTTTCACAGAAAAAATTTAATCTTTGGTTGCTTTTTGAATCCAACCAAACTTATCCTCCATATGTCCTGATTGAATTCCAGTTATTGTATCATATAGTTTTTGAGTCAGTTTTCCAACTTTGAAGTCGTTAATCTTATAATCTTTGCCTTTATATCCTAATAATCCGACAGGTGTAATTACTGCTGCAGTTCCACTTCCAAATGCCTCATCTAATTTGCCATTCTCAAATGCAGTAATAACCTCATCTATGGATAGATTTCTCTCTTCGACTTTTATTCCTTCGGATTTACATAACTGTATCACAGAGTCTCTTGTTATACCAGGTAAAATTGTTCCTGTTAGAGGTGAGGTTATTACAACTCCATCTATCACGAAAAAAATATTCATTGTGCCCACTTCTTCTATATATTTTCTTTCTTGGGCGTCTAGCCATAATACTTGTGCATATCCCTCTTTTTCCGCTTCTTTTGTTGCAAATAAACTAGCTGCATAATTTCCACAAGTTTTTGCTTGACCAACACCACCATCTGCTGCACGAATATATTTATCTTCGACCTTAATTTTTACTGGACCAAAACCTGTGGAGTAATAAGCACCAACAGGGGATAAAATTATATAAAATATATATTGACCACTCGGATGCACACCAAGAAACGGTTCTGAAGCAATGTAAGTTGGTCTTATGTAGAGAGATGTTCCTTCTGAATGAGGAACCCAATGTTGTTCAATAGTAAGTAGTTCTTTAAGAGCATCTAGGGCAAAATTGACGTCTATTCGGGGCATCACCATTCTAACGGCGGACATTTGAAGTCTTTCAAAGTTTTTTTCTGGTCTAAATAAATTGATTTGGTCTTCTGTTCTATAAGCTTTCAATCCTTCGAATATTGCTTGTCCGTAATGGAGGACGCATGCAGCAGGATCAAGCATGAAAGGCTCATATTTTTTTATTTCTGCATTATGCCAACCTTTCATTTCATCATAATACATAAGAAACATATGATCCGTGAAGATTTTACCAAAACCTAAGGTGTTCTCATCTTCTGGAAGTTTTCCTCTTTCATTTTTTGGAATTGTATTAATTTTTAATTCCATATTCTTTTAATTCCTTTCAATTTTAATCTTTATTAAACTAATTCGTTGTATTTAAAAAATTATAGTTATAATAATATAAAGATTTTGAAAAAAGTATACGGTCTTTATGGGTTATTTTTCCAAATTTAAGTAAAAACTAAAAGAAATAATTAAAATTTTTTTGAATCGAATATTTATTAAGTTGAAAACTGGTGATATAGAATTGAAAAAAACAAAATGTAAAGGTTGCGGAAAAAAATTAGATATAAAAGATAAAGATAGTTATGGTAAATGCCAAGATTGTGGAGAAATTTTTTGTGAGAAATGTTTAAGATCATGCCCTGATTGCGGCGCTTCTCCATTTTGCGCTGATTGTATGGAGGCACATTTAGCTGATCATGATTTTTAATAAGAATTAATATTGGCCAAATTTTTCTATTAATGCTTTAGCATAACCAATATTCCTACTCGCCATTTCAAAAGGTTCCCATGGCCACTCGCATCCTGCAGCATACATGAACCTTCCACTTGGTTTTCCAGCTTCAATTGTTTTAGAAATTTCATTAATAACTTCCAAAGGTGAATATTTTGGGCTTCCAATTATCATGGTGTTGGTATTACCTCTAATGCAATTATTCTTTCCTATTTTCTCCTTTGCCATTTTTAAATCTACTTGATAATCTAAATCTAAGATTGCTGCTTTTGTGCTGGAGACCAATTTTAACATATCTCGACCTTCTCTGTCAATTACTGAATTATCTCCGCAGATATGGTATAGAACAGGAACATCTTTTTGGATGTAGTTAAATAATTCTCTGGTGGCATCTAAGCAACATTTCTCATATCTCATCGGTCCAATTTGTGATATTGCTGAATCACCAGCGCCAATGATATCTGCTCCTGCTTCAATTTGTAATTTAGCAAATTCTTTTTGGATGGGCAAAATTCTATTAATAAACCCTTTAATTTCTTCTACCCAATTTTCTTTTTTGCATAATAATAAAATATTTATTAAATCGAATAAACAACATATCTCAGCAAATGGTGCTTCAATCCATCCAACAATGCATTGACTCCCTCCCACTTTCTCGTGAAGTTTTTTAACTGCAGCAACTCTGTTTTGAATTCTCTTATTTTCTAAAATAGTAGGAGTTTCAATGGAGCTAAAATCTTCAATTTTTATATTTTTTTTTGCAACAGGTGTGTGACTATCCCAATTAATTTCGACACCCCATGCATTTGCTTCCCTATAGGCATCAGTTGAAACATTAACATGATCAATTCCAAAAAAATTAGAACATTTAATTTGTGCATTCGCTAAAATTTCGGGATTTTGGCAATATTCGTTATAACTTTTATGTAATAACATCGGGGCGAGATGCATGATGAATGGATTAAAGGGAATCTTTTCAGGAATTCCTTTAATTGCTGATAAGGTTAATTCAAGAGAATTCATTTAAAATCATCATTCTTTAAGATTTTTATGAATTGATAAAAATACTTATATGCATTATTATAGTGTTTATCATTTTTTGAATATTCTATTCCGTTGGAAAGTAATTTCTTGAATCCCTCCATATCTTTTGTTTTAATTGTTTTTCTATAAGATTTTAATAAGTGTTCAAATAATTCAAGGATTTTTTGAAATTGTAAATTATCCATCTGAATTTCTCCAAGCATTTCAACTTCCTTTTGAATAATGCTTTCAGCGAAAAGTTTTTGTAATAAAAATGTTGTCCCGGTATATTTCATTAGCTCATCAAGAGGTTGATTTGATTCCTTTATTAGATTTAAAAAAAGAATGTTAAACATGTGTGGAACCCCCAATGTTAATGCTATCATCATATCATGAAAATCTTCTGTAGTTTCAGTAATTTTAAGGCCTTCTTTTTTAAAAAGACTAAAAAGCTCATTAGTAATTGACTCATATAGATCGGTTCCGCCAATCTTTAGATATAACATTACATAATTCTTTAAATCTTTTATTCCAGGTCCAAACATAGGATGCAATGAAAAACAATTTATTGGATATCTTTCTTGGACTTTTTTTAATGATTTAACGACTTCAGATTTTAATGAAGTTATATCGAAAATTAAAGCATTTACTTTTAAATATTGAGCAACTTTTTCTATCATTTCAGGTGAAGATCTAATAGGGATTGCAACCATCACAATATCAGCATTTAAAACACTTTTTTGAAGATTCAACTCATACTTCACACCAACTTCTTGTGATACATTCTTTAACCTTTCTTCATTTCTTGCCATCAACGTTACATCAAATCCGTGTTTTTTAAAAAATCTAGCAAATATTTTACCTAATCCACCCGAACCCCCAATAATTGTAATTTTTTTTCCTAACATTTTTATTTAATCCCCAAAAACTTTTTTACAATATTTGTCATAAGTTCTTTTTTAGGAGCTTTTTCAGTCCACCATTCAAATGCTAAAAATCCTTGATTTACAAGCATATCTAACCCACCCAATGTCCTGCAACCGATATCTTCAGCATTTTTTAGTAATTTTGTTTTCAATGGATTATAAATTATATCAAAAACAAATAAGTTTTTATTTAGAAATTCTTTAGGAACTGGAGTTTCTTCAATTTTTGGATACATTCCAATCGGGGAAGTATTAATTAAGATATCAGATGTGGCACAAAATTTTTTCAAGTTGTAATTAGAAATAGCATCGGCAAATGTTTTTACTCCAGTTCTTTCATTTAATTCTTTCGCCAATAATTTTGATCTTTCTTTTCGAATATTTAAAAATATAATCTGAGCAACATCTTCTGCTATGAAGTAACTCAATGCTCTTGCAGCTCCACCGGCTCCTATAAACAATACCTTTTTATCTGATAGTTCAAAACCATTTTCAATTAACGATTGTTTTCCTCCAGCACCATCGGTATTTCTTGCTTTTAAATAACCATTTTCGTTTTTAATTGTATTTACAGCCCCAATATTTTTTGCAATGGGATCAATCTCATCTAAATATTCCATTATTGCCTCTTTATGAGGTGTAGTGACACTAATTCCCTTGATATTTAATGCTCTAAAACCATCTATTGCTTTACTTAAATTTTGAGGTTCAATATCAAAAGCTAAATACACATAATCAAGATTAAGATCATTAATTGCAGTATTATGCATTATAGGACTCATGCTATGCTTTATAGGGTGTCCAATAACTCCAAGTATCTTTGTTTTTGCCGTAATAGTGGGCATGATTTATCAATAAATAATACTTAATACTTAAATTTTTAATATATTTTTGTTTTGATATTATTTAATTTAAATGATATGTAGGAAAAAATAAATGGAAAAGCATTCTATAGCTTTAATTGGTTTTATGGGAACTGGAAAAACAGTTGTAGGAAAAAATTTAGCAAATCAATTGGATAAAGACTATAAATTCATTGAGACTGATGAGATTATTGAAGAGATGGCTGGAAAATCTATTCCAGAAATTTTTAAAGAAGATGGAGAAATTAGATTTAGAGAATTGGAAATTGCGGCCTGTAAGAAAGTTTCTCAATTAAAGAACGTTATTGTCTCTTGTGGGGGCGGTGTAGTTTTAAATAAAATAAATATTGATTATATTAAGCGTGATTTTCATATCGTTTTATTAACTGCAACCCCTGAGGAAATATTGAAAAGAATAATGAAAGAGGGGGAAAAAAAAAGACCGCTTCTAGATAAACCAGATCCAATGGAGGAAATTAAGATTTTATTAAAATTTAGATCATCTTTTTATGGCGCTCATGCAGTATTTACAGTCGATACAACTGGAAAGAGTATTGATGAGATTGTTTCTGAAATAATTATTAAAATTGGTATTTAATTAGTTCATTGAAAATTAATCTTATTTTAGATTAGGAAACATATTTTAGAATTTCTCTTATTATAGTGATTGATATTTGTCCTGGAGCCGTTTGTTCTTTATAAGACCCATAAGTAAGATATGAGCCAGCTTTTAGACAAAAGATTCGGGATAGTATTCCCAACTCGCCCATACAAAAGCTAATAATTTTTTGGTTTTCTGTTCCCAACTCTCTACAAATTCTTAAAGGAATAATGTTATCTTCAAAATTTTTCGCATAAAAAATCAATTTTATTAAATAATTTGAAGGAGATTTTTCTAAATTAACAGTAAGTTTATCAAATTTTGCTTTAAATTTTGATAATATTTCTATAACGGTCTCATAATCAGGAGTCTTATCAAAATTATGGTAAGAAAAGATAATTTTAACATTCTTATTAGAAGCTTTTTGAATTGCATTTTGTAGGAACTCATCATCATTATCCATTTCAATATCCACATAGGTTGGGCTTAGATTTATCACTTGATTAATTATGTCATATCGTTTTTTATTTTCAATATCTAACTTACCACCTTCACTAAATTTTCTGAAAGTAAAGATCACGGGAATTTTAACTCCAATAAAAGTGAGTAGTTCTTTTAAGAAATGTGTAGTTAAGGATTCAATATCCTTAATATAATCTAATCGAAATTCAATGATATTAGGTCTTAATTTTAATAATTCTTCAATTTCTTTTTTCAATTGATGAATTTCATTTGTTTCTACTGGAACTGGAATACAAATATTCATTTTCTATTTTTTAACAGTTATTTTATTAAATATTTAAATTAAATTTAAGAAAAAAAGAATAAAAGAGAATAAATTTTAATCTCGATAACCAATTGTTTTTTTAATTTCTTCTTCAGACATTGCTAATGTATCAGTAGAATCAATTTTTTGTAGTAAATTCTTATTCTTATAATGCCCTATTATTGGTTCAGCATTTTTTTTATATACATCCAACCTGTTATTTACTGTCTCTTCAGTATCATCTGAACGATGTTTTAATTCGGCACCACACTTATCACAAATCCCTTCCTTTTTTGGTGGTAAAGTATATATATTATAAATCTCATTACACTTAGGGCAGGAGACCCTTCCTGTTAGCCGTTTCATGATAATATCGCGTGATACTTCTAATAATAAAAAGGCATCAATATCAGTTATTTCATCAAGGGCTTCCGCTTGTTCTATAGTGCGTGGAAAACCATCAAGTAGAAAGCCATTCTCTTTTACATCATTTTGGCTTAACCTATCTTTTATCATGTCTATTACAACATCATCTGGAACAAGAGCACCATCATCCATGTACTTTTTTGCTTTCAACCCTAATTCGGTTTTATTCCTTAAATTCTCCCGAAAAATATCCCCTGTGCTTATATGAGGTATTTTAAGTAAAACTTTTTTAATTTGTCCAGCAAATGTGCCCTTACCACCTCCAGGGGGGCCAAATAACACATATTTCATATTAAAATTTCACCAATAGCTAATATAGTTTGAATTATTAATATTTTATAATTAATATATCGTTTTTTTATAATTATTATTTACAGTTATAATAAATATTGTATTAACTTAATTTCTATAAATCAAAACTAAAGAAGAAGTGGTTTTTTTGAGTATTGAATTAACTGAGCCAAGAATAAAAGGGAGTAAAAGTCTGGAAGAGTGTATATTTGAGAGGGTAAGTGTTAGGAGTTTTAAGGATAAGGAAATTGAAATCGAAAAAATATCCCAAATTTTATGGGCAGGTCAAGGTAAAAAAGGGTATAAAAGGACCGTTCCATCTGCAGGTGCCACTTATCCTTTAGAGTTATATATTACAATTAAAAGTAAGGGTTTTTTTCATTACAATTCTAATAAAAATCTATTGGAATTAAAAAAAGATAGTGATTTTGGAAAAGATTTAGCTCAAGCATCTTTAGATCAGATGTTTATCTATGAAGCACCGATAAATATCATAATTTGTGCTGATTTAAATAGAACATGCGATCATTATGGTAAAAGAGGTGTGAGATACGTTTATATGGAAATTGGCCACTGCGCACAAAATATTGAATTAGAAGCAGTTGCGTTAGGGTTAGCATCCGTTCCTATCGGTGCATTCCATGATGAAGAGGTAAAGAAAATATTAGATTTACCAAAAAATTTTGAACCATTATATATTATTCCAATTGGATATCAAAAATAGAATTTATTCTAATAAGAGGAAAAATTTATAAATCGACTTTAGATAATTTCAATTTTAAATCTACTTGCTATTTTACACAGCTTCGGGAATTAATATTACAAAATTACTTCCTTTCGTGTAGTCTCCTTTGACTCTATCCTCGACCCAAATTTCTCCATTATAACCTGTTAATATTTTTTTCACTAGCGATAATCCCAATCCCATCCCCTTTATGGATATATCTTTTTTATATCCTCTTTGAAAAATTATCTCTTTCTTAGAATCTTGTATTCCTATGCCGTTATCTTTGAACTCAATTTTCAGATATTTAATCCCTTCTTTCTGAATTTTCGATAATAAAATAGAAATTTCTATAATTGGATTTTCATTATATTTTACAGCATTAAATAGAATATTTTCAAAAACATCTATCAAAAGGTCATTCGCGTAGATATGTATCTTTTTCCAAGGGATGTCAACTTTTATTTTTAGTTTCCTTTCTTGAATACCGTCTTGAATAAATTTTACCGCTTTTTGTAAAATAGTATAAACTTCCGTTGATTGGGTAATAATTTGAGTTTCTTCCAATTGTGATAATTTTAGAACATTTGAAATTAGATTTGCGCCTCTTTTAACTTGGTCTTTAAGAATTTTCAATAAATTACTCATATCTTTTAATTTTTCCGGTTCATATAGATATAATTCACATAAGGCTGCTGAGGATAATATATTTTGAAGTATATTATTCATGTCATGAGCAAATAAGTCTTTATAAAAATCAGCAAGATTATAAGCTTCACGATATTTTTCTTCAGATTTAATTAATTTTTGTTCTGCTTTTTTTCTTTCAGTAATATCTCGAGTAAATCCATAAAAACCATTCTTTTGTCCTTGAGTACTATATTTTAAATATATTGAACCTTCAAAAGATCGAATCTTCCCATCATTTCTTAAAACCTTACTTTCAAAATTTGATGTTGGAATTTCATTTTTATAGACCTTATTAAAACTTTTAAATACATCCTCTATTGTTTCTTTGTCCAAAATATCACGATAATTCATACCTATCAGATCCTTCCTTGAATATCCTACAAGTTTACACATATAATCATTGAAAAAAATTAAATTTCCCTTGAGATCTACCTCAAAATACCCTTCTATAATATTTTCAAGAATTCCTCGATATTTTTTTTCAGATTCTTTTAGTTTTTCTTCCACTTTTTTGCGATTGGTGATATCTCTTGAAACAAAAACACCTTTTATTGCCCCTTCTTTGTCTAAAAATGTTTTTCCTCCAAGTTCGACCCAAATATAAGTTCCATCTTTTTTTTTAATTCTTAATTCGGCCATTGCTTCTCCTTTTTTAAAACTTTCCCAAAAAACTTTACTGAGATTTTTAAAATCATCATTATGTATAAATTCTACTGCATCTTTACCGATTAAATCGTCTTTTGAATATCCTAAAATTTTCTGAGTAGTTATTTCATTAATGTATTCAAATTTAAATTTTTCATTAAGAATGGCAATCATATCTTTCGCATTTTCTGATATAAGTCGATATTTCTCCTCACTTTCTTTTAATGCCTCTTCTACCTTCTTTCCTTCAGTGATGTCTCTGGCGATACCACAAAGACCAAAAATATTTCCATTGGAATCCTTAAGCGGCACCTTGATTGTGTGAAAAGTATGAGGGATTCCACGAATAGGTATCGTTGGTTCTCCTTCAATAATTTCTCCGTTAATAACACGCCTGTCTACTTTCATCAAATGTTTTCCTACATTTTCTCCAAATAAGTCGATATCTGTTTTATTTTTTAATTCTTCTGCTGGTATGCCAGACAACTTCTCCATCGCCGGGTTTACTTGAATATATTGCAATGAACTATTCTTAATGAAGATGCAGTCTTTAGCTGTCTCGATAATTGCTCGGTACATCTCTTCACTTTCCCGTAATTTTTGTTCAGCTTTTTTGAGTTTTGAAATATCTTTATCTATACCTCTATAACCAAGCCAATTTCCATTTTTATCGTAAAAGGAAATTCCGTTTGTTAAAAAACAAACAAGATTTCCATTTTTATGCAAGTTCCAATTCTCTAAATTAACAATTGGTTTTTGTTTTTCAGCTATTTCATTAAATATTGCAGAGACTCGAGTAGCCTCTTCTGATGGCATAAAATCGAAAGGAGTCTTTCCTAATATTTCTTGGGAAGTGTATCCTAAAAAATCTTTTATACGTTCACTACAGTAAGTATAGATACCGTCTTTATTTACTTCCCAAATCCAATCTATCTGGGTTGATAAAATATCCTTATAAAAAGACTCATCATTCCTTAATTTTTCTAATAAAAGATCTCTGTCTTTTCTTTTCTCTTGTTGTTTCATATAAAAATACCTTTATTTTTCTTTTAGATATCAAAAATATCTTTTAATAATAAATAAAATCGTCATTATATCATGATATGGTAATAAAGAAAATCTTAAACTTCTTAAATAATATCAATTCATTATATACATCATCACTGTAGGGTATTAATGATAAGATCCTAAAAATTTAAAACCTCTTTAATTTTTTTTACTAATTCTTCAAAATCAAAAGGTTTTTCAATAAAATCAGCCGCTCCAATTGAAAGTGCTTCTTCTCGAACAGTCTTATCTGCACTTGCAAAAATAATTTTTGGGTTTTTTCCAAGACTAATAATTTCTTTTGTGGCATCAATCCCACTTTTGATCGGCATCCGATGATCCATTATAATAATATCCGGTTTTTCTGAAAATAATTTAAATTTATCAACAGCTTCCTGCCCATTTTTTGCAACCCCAATAATTTGAAATCCCCAAAAACTCAATAATTTTTGATATAGATCTCGGATTGCTCGATCATCCTCAACGATAAAAATATTGGTTATTTTCCTAAACCTCTGGAATTATTATAATAAAATTACTCCCTTTTGAATAATCTCCTTGAACTTTATCTTCCACCCAAATTTCTCCATTACAAAGTGATACAATTTTTTTTACTAATGATAATCCCAACCCCATACCACTTGTGCTCTTATCTGCTCTATAAGCCCTTTCAAAAATTATCTCTTTTTGATCATCAGAAATTCCGTAGCCATTATCAATAAATTCCATTTTAAGAAATTTACTACCCTCTTTTTTAATTTTTGAAAATTTAATGAGAATTTCAACAATTGAGCGTTCATTATATTTTACAGCATTAATTAATATGTTTTCAAATACATCTATTAAGAGATCATTTGCTTTAGCAAACAATTTTTTTTTTTCAGTCTCAATCTCTATATTAATTTTTCTCTTCTGGAAATTTTTCTTCAAAATCTCAACTGATTCCTTTAAAATCTTACAAACTTCTATAGATTGTGTAAGAATTTGAGCCTTATCCAAATCAGAAAGTTTTTGTATATTTGAGATCAAGGTTGCACCCCTTCTAACTTGCTGTTTTGTGGTATTAAACATACTTCTTACTTCAGGTAATATAATTTCCTCACCTAAATAATGAGTAGCAATTTCTATTGAAGATAATATATTTTGAAGAATATTATTCATATCGTGAGTAAAAAGATCCTTATAAAAATTAACGCGATTATAAGCTTCACGATAATTCTCTTCCGATTCTTTTAGTTTTTGTTCTGCTTTTTTCCTCTCTGTGATATCCTGTATTATAAATTGTATCAATGATTGATCTTCTATCTTTATTAAAGAACCATGGAGATTTGTCCATATTATACCTCCTATTGATCTACTTAATGGAAACTCAAATGATTCTGTAACTTCACCTCTAAGCGCTTCATTGAATTGCTTTTCGAATAATGATACAAGAGGTTTATTTCTCTCATTAAATGAGAAAATTTCTCTGAAATTTCTTCCGACTAAATAATCTTTTGTATGCGTAGAAAGAAAATGATTTGTAGCAGTATTACAATCTATAAGATTTCCTTTTAAATCCAAAAGCCCTATGGAATATGGAGAACTTTCGAATAAATGTCGATATTTTTCTTCGGATTCCCTTAATTTTTGTTCCCAATTTTTTCTTTCAGTGATATCCCGTATAAGACCATAAAACCCAATCTTTTTTCCTTCAGAATCACGTTTTAAATAAACAGAACTTTCAATAAATCGTTGTTGTCCATCCTTTCTATTCGTTTTAAATTCTATTGTTGCTCGAGGAATCTCATCTTTATAAACCATATTGAACTTCTTAAAAATGTCTTTAATATTTTCCGTATGAATCAATGTGCCATAATTCTTTCCCAATAATTCAGCTTTCGTATATCCAAGATATTCAGCTAATCGATCATTGAAAAATTTGAGATTTCCTTTGAGATCTACCTCATAATATCCTTCCTTAATATCTTCAAGAATTCCTCGATATTTTTCTTCGGATTCTTTAATCTTCCGTTCTGCTAACACACGCTCAGTAATATCACGGCTGATTCCGAACAAGACATCTTGATCATCCCAACGACCTTTAGTAAAAATTGTTTCAACGGGAATTATTTTCTCTTCCTTGGTAATAAATGGAATATTACAAGAATTAATTTTACCCTCAACTAAGTCTCTGAAAATTCTAAGCGCACGATCGTTTTGGGCAGGGGGATAAATTTTTAATATATTCATTTTTAGCATTTCCTCTTCTGAATAATTTAAGGTTTTTAAAACGGAAGGATTAATGTTGAGAAAGCGCCCATCGAAATTCAGAACAAATATTAATTCTTGCATAGAATCGAATAACGTTTGTAAATTTGCCTGACTTTCTTGAAGAGCTTCTTCGGTTTGCATTTTTTCTATAATTGCACCGGTTTCTTGTGCTATAGTTTGAAATATATTTTTTTCTTCGTTTGAGAAGAAATGACGATTTTTAAAGGCTATATTTATTGTTCCATAGACTTTATTTTTTACAAAAAAGGGGATACTGGCAAGGGATAATATTCCCCACTTTTTTGAACGCCTAGGATTAAGTTTAGAATAATCCTCGGCAAATAGTGGCTGCCCTTCGTTAAAAACAATATTATAAGCACCTTCATCGATTTTAACTCGCTTCACATCTTTAATAAAATCGGAAGGAAGCCCTTTAAAACATGCTAATTCAGCAATCCTTGTGCTTTCATCCACTAAATAAATACCTCCCCCTTCAAAATTCATCAATTCAAGGGTTGAATTTAATACATTTTCTAATAACAATGATAAGTCCTTAATTTTATTTACTGCTATTATAATTCGGTTTAAAATTTCCATTTTTCTTGCGTATTCTTTTATATTTTCTTCTGCCTTCTTGCGTTCGGTTATATCTAGAAGTGATGCTACACTTTTTTTTGTTCTAGGAATCATATCGATATTTAGCAATATATCCCGAATATCACCTCTTTTATTGATGAAATGAAACTCGTAACTTTTTGGAGCAATGTCAGAGGTTTTTCTGCGTGAGTAATGATACTTTTTCATCATCTCTAATTCTTCTTTGATAACAAATTCAGTCCATTTTTTTTTCCATTCAATCTCTTCTTTTGAATAACCAGAGAGTTCTTCAAATTTTTCGTTTGCAAGTGAAATAGTGGTGTCCTTCTCGATTATAACAGTTGCAGTACCTGTATTTTCGAAAATAGTTCGGTATTTTTCTTCAGATTCCTTTAAATTTATTTCCTTCTCTATTCGCTTTCTTGACTCCAAGTTTTTATCTTCATTATTCAATTTTAATCATCATTTTTTTATTTTAATGTTAATACTCACATATTATCTAAAATTATTAAATTAAAATTTAAGTAGGAAAATAATTGAATTAGAAAATTTTGATTCTTGATCTTTATATTTAATACAAATATTTCATATAAAGTTTAAAATTATTTTATATACGAAATTCGATTATATTTAAAAATTTCATAAAAATTAATTTAGGATATAAATTAAGAAGAAAAAATGTAGGGATTTAAATTTACATAAACAATTGCGAATATCTTTCCTTTGATCCGGGTTCTTTTTGCGATAAATGCATCTGTTGAGCTTTTTGGGCTAATTCCATCATCTTATTTTTTATTTCTTTACCACGTTCTAATAAATCTGAGACATCAACTCCTAATTGATAAATAGTATTAAGAGCCTTAATTATTTCTGCACCTCCTTCTGGTGTCGGAATCTGCTGGTAAGCATCAGTAAATAAGATATATGCATCAATAGGGTTGTTTAAGCATTCATTTAATATTGTGGCTTCAGGTCCTACGACTAAACCTTTGGGTATAATTTCAAGTCCAAGCTTTTCAAGTTTTTCCTTTATCTCTTTCTCAGCAGCAAAGAAAACTTTAAATTTTTCTACCATATTCAATGTTGGAATACCTTGCAGTATTACCATTTCCTTAGCTTTTATATCTTGGGACAAAGCCCAATTACAAATTGTCCTGGCGAGGTCAGAATAATCTTTTGGGGTAGAAAAGGGGAGATCGCAAACACCGACAACTATATTTTTACTTTCAGAATAGTATAATCTAAAGGGGCGCTTTAAGATCCCATCTGTAAACACTGCAATAGGCGGAAATGAATCGCTTGCAACAAACCCAATTTGTTTAATATCTTCAATTTTTTCAACTAACTCGTTAGTCACAATTGGTCCAATTAATCCGATTCCTGCAAATCCTAAAATAACCGTGGAATTTGGCTGAATTTCTTTAGGATCAACCCCTAAAACAATCCTACTTCTTTTGCCTTTCTCACAAATATATACTTTGGTCATAATATTCTCACAAAAATTTGAGTTTCAATAAAAGTAATTGTTTTGTATATAATTAATTATTTTGTAATATTAACTAAAAACGATATATAAGAGAAAATTTTTATTAACTTCTAAGATATTAAAGAAAAAGTAAATTTATTAAAATCATAAAAGAGTAATTAATATCATATAAGAAATTAATGGTGTGGAGAAATTTCAAAGAATATTCCAGATGTATCAAATTTAATATATTTTATTCATTTTGGAACGAAGGAACATATATATTTTTCTTGGAAATCAAAATATAGACCAAAGGCTTTCATTTTTGATTACGCAATTGCAAAGAATGCCCTCAAAACCGATATATATTATCAATTGAACAAGGGGGATGTTAAAATAGTTTATATTAAAAAAAATAGTTTTATTTATATAATTGGGGGGCATATTTCAGTCCAATATCAAATCCTTGAAGCATTAATTGAACATCTTTCTATAAAATTTATTGAAATTTATGGAGATGTTCTAAAAGAAATTTTTGATATTGGAACAGATGATTTCTTTAAAGATTTTATTTCAAAAATTGAAAATTCAATTAAACATATTCCTAATCAAATTGGGAAAATAATTAACGTATATTGCAGAATTTGTGGCGAATATGTAAATGTTTACGTGAAAGATAGCTTAATTGAAGATGCAGAAGATTACCCAGTCGCTTTAGTATATATGCACCATGGGCACTCTCTTTTGTTATATATTGATGCAGATTTTAAAGTGAGGGGAGCCGAAATCGTTTCAATTACCGGTTAGAGATAACCCCTCAACCTTTGTTTTTAAAAAGCGTTCTTGTTTGAATATTCTTCTTGTTAAAATATCAAAAGGCTCATTAATTTTGATACCAGTTTTTGAAGATACCTTTAAATAATCATCCAAATTATACCTTTCTCTCAATTCTAAAGGATAAATATCATCCACAGATATTTTTTCTCCTAAATCAAGTTTTGTTCCTAATAATAGGATCGGAAGGTTTGGATCCTCATCTCGAATCATTTTAACCCATTCTTCTATCCTATTAAGAGTAGTCATTCGAGTGAGATCAAACATCAAGAGAGCTCCGTATGCTCCGTTTAGATAATACTGCAAAATTGATCGAAATTGTATTTCTCCTCCTAAATCCCAGAGTTGCAACTTATACCCCATTCCGTCAATTATAATCTCTTTTAGAAAAAATTGAACACCTACCGTTAGCTTAGTATCAGGTATGAATTTTTCTTCTACATATCGATGTAAGAAAGTTGTTTTACCTACACCACCTTCTCCTGCGACAATAATCTTTAAAAAATCTTTTGGTTTGGTTTCTTTCTTTTCCTTATCTTTTTTGATGCTGACAGTAGGCTTTTTTTTTCGCTTTTTAAATAACTTCATAAAAATATGAATTCCATATTCTATTAGTTATTGAAAAATTTATTACTTTTTTCTAGAAATTCCACCATCCATAAATTATGGAAATAATACCCCCAATTAAAACAACGAGATTCAATACGAGATCGCCTTTATTTGAACTAAATCTACCTTGCTGTTTGTTATAAGTTAGATCTATTAAGCCTAAAAACACTAAAGCGCCTCCAGAAATTAAACTGAAAATTACTCCAAAACTTTCTCCTAAAAAATTTCCGATTGCAGCCAAGATCAAGATCGGAACAACCCAGCCAAGGTCAGGTACTGGAAAGCTTCTTTCATGGCTTAAATAAGCTTCTGAATTTTCCGGATTTTTATTTTGCACCTTGAAAAAATCAATCCAAAACCAAATAATCGCTGCGCTTCCTAATATTTGCAAGATTGCCATTAAAATATTAAAAATTTTTTATCGACTCCAATTGATTTAAAATTATTTAATATAATTATATGCATTTAATTAAATTAAGAGTTTTTCAAACTTTATATACTAAAATGTTTAAAGGTGATAAAAAATTTTTGATAAATTTTTAGAAGGAAAGGGTGCCGTTATAACTGGCGCTGCTTCTGGGTTTGGAAGAGATATTGCCTTAAAATACGCAGAATTAGGTGCAAACTTGGTTTTAAATGATATTAATGAGGAAGGACTTGAAGAAACCACAAAAATGGTGAAATCAAAATTTGGTTCTGAAGTTCTACCTATTAAAGCTGATGTGTCAATTGGGGATGAAGTAAATCAAATGAGGAAAAAAGCCTTTTCTACTTTTGATAATATATTTGTGCTAGTTAACAATGCAGGAGGAGGTGTCTCGTCTTTTAAAAATATTCTTGCCAGAACAGAAGAAGATTGGCATAAAATTTTAGATATTAATTTAAAAAGTCAATGGTTGATGGCTAAAGCGTTCTGTAGAAAAATGAAACCACAAAAATTTGAACCAATATCTGGGAAGGTAATTAATATGGCTTCAATAGCTGGTGTGCGGCCAGAAGCACAAACACCCGTGTATAGCATAGCTAAGGCTGGAATTATTGCGTTAACAAAAATATTGGCAGCACAACTCGCACCAAAAATGACGGTTAATAGTATAGCTCCTGGATACCATATAACTGGACTGTATAATAATTCAGAACAAGCATTAAAAGACGCGATGGAGGTTCAGGGTATAAAAACCCCCTTAAATAGATTGGGAACAGTTGAAGATGTGTCAAAAGTTGCTGTATTTTTAGCTTCACCCCTCTCTGATTTCATTACAGCTCAAAATATCGTTGTAGATGGTGGCGTAATTACAGTAGGTGTGGCTGCACATTTATAAACTAATTATTACCTAAAAATATTAAAATTTTATTTTTTCTTTCTATATAAAGGCGGAAATGAAAATCTTTTTTATCAAACGCTGGTTTTGGAAACAAGATTCTACTTCAAACTCATTAAATATTAGTATATTGTTGGAAATAAACAAAATTTTAATCTGAAAAAAAATCATCTTACATTTATTAGTTCTTTCTAATAAAATATAAAAACAAATTTAAAATTAAGCCCATAACTATGATTTGTTAGAAATTATGTCATCAGACGTTTTACTTTCAGTTAAGGATATTTCTATTTTCTCGGAAGATAGGCAGTGTAATATTGTTGATACAATATCATTTGATGTGATTGAAGGAAGCATTCATTCGATAATTGGGCCGAATGGAGCAGGAAAATCAACCATAGGATATGCAATAATGGGAATTTACCATCCATGTAGTGGTAAGATATTTTTTGAAGGGGAAAATATTTCAGACTTAACTATTACAGAGAGAGCAAAGAGAGGAATTACACTTGCTTGGCAGACTCCAGCTAGGTTTGATGGTTTATCAGTTTATGACTATATTGGTGTCGGTGTCAAAGATAAAAATCTAATTGAGCAAAGAGTGACAGAAGCGTTAGAAATAGTTAATTTAAATCCGGACATTTATCTTAAGCGAAAAGTAGATGCAAATTTGAGTGGAGGAGAGAGGAAGAGAATCGAATTAGCTTCAGTAATCGCGATGCGTCCTAAGCTTGTTATTTTAGATGAAGCAGAGGCGGGAATGGATTTAATTGTTTTAGAGTCTTTTATGGACATTTTCAATAAAATTAAAGAGCTCAGAATGACCATCTTAATAATTACCCACCGAGAAGATATTGGAATGGTTTCGGATAATTCAACACTGATTTGGGATGGAAAAGTCTTGGCAAATGGCTCTTTTCGGGATATTATGGTCTTATATTGCCAAAAAGCGGGATTAAAAAAGATTTGCAGCAGAACATTGTTTAATCAGTTTGATGAATCTGTAGATAAAATTATTGAAGAGGAAACACGGGAAAATAAAATATGAGTGAAAGAAGTGATTCTAGTGAAATCTTAAATAGCTTAGAAAAGTATGATCTTGATATTAGTGATTATCTTCCATCTCATAGTGGTCCAAAATTAGTTCTTAATTTTAATAAGATAACAACCGTTAGTGAAGTTGAGGGTATAATACTCAAAGGTCGAGAGATTGAGAATGGAATTATAGCTGACATTGTGATTAAAGAAGGAACTGTATTTGAAGATCCTATCCATTTATGTTTTGGAGTCAATAAAGAAACAGGGCTCCAAGAAATTTTTCCTAGAATCATCGCAGAAGATAATAGCAGCGTGACTTTACAGGCTCATTGCTCTTTTCCAAATGCAAAAAACCTAACTCATAAAATGTTTGGACACATCTACGTTGGTAAAAATTGCAAATTCGTTTATAATGAAACACACTATCATGGTGAGCAGAATGGGGCTACTGTAGCGCCAGTATCTTATGTTTATGTTGGAGAAAATAGTTATTTCGAGAATAATTTCTTTTTAACACAGGGAACTATTGGTCGTATGAAGATTCAAATAGACATTTATGCTTTTAAGGATAGTAGAATCAATTCAAATGTGAAAGCTTTTGGAAAAAATTCATTGGATTCAATTCGTGTAAGAGATGCAGTCTTTTTGGAGGGAGAAAATGCCAGAAGTATAATAAAAATGAAAGCTGCAGCCATTGGTGGAGGTGAAGTAATGATGTTCGGTATCACAGAGGGCAATGCAGCGAATACAACAGGTCATGTGGATTGCACTGAAATCGTAAAGGACCGAGGATCTAGATGCCGAGCAATCCCCCTTATTAGGGCTACTGATGAGAGTTGTCATATAACTCATGAAGCAAGTTTAGGTAAGGTGGATTCGGCACAGTTAAATGCATTAATGGCTCGTGGTTTGGATGAAGATGAAGCAACAGATTTAATTATAAAAAATATGCTTTAACGAGGTGTCAAAACAGTGAAAGAAAACACAAAATATAATATGCATAGATTTATAGGGAAGCAAATTATAGATGAGATTCAACCTTGGTTTGAATTTTCTACAAGCTTACCATGGGACGAAAGAAGTCCTCCGTGGGTATTTGATAATAAGGTAAGAAGGCAAATATTAGTTATATTATCTGAAAGTCCTTTAACTTTTGAAGAAATTATAGAACGAGTATTGTTTAAACCAGCGCCATTGATAATAACAAAAGAAGAATATGAGCCAAAAATAATATATCAATGGGATAAAAGAACGATTGAGAATCATTTATTTAATTTAGAATGGTATGGACTTGTTAGAAAGAACGTTGATAAATATGAAATTAACTTTCCAATTATTAATAAAGAGCAACTAGACGATGTTGAGAATTACGTTATTAAATTTGCAGAAAATTGGGTAAAAGTAATTGAGGAATCCAAGGAAGAAATTTTAAATAAATACCAAGGATTGCATAAGAACACTCCAATAATGGATATAATTATTGAAAAAATTATTGAGAAATTATGGGAAACTCTTAAAAAGAAGGGATTAGTTCCCAATAAACCGAATCTCAAGCATCTATGGGGAGAACAGTTGAGAAAAACTAAATTCAATGAATGGGTCTTAAAAAATTTTAAATAACTATAAATTTCTTATTTTATGCATTCATTTTTTATTATGAAGTAAGGTGAAATTAAAATGAAAATATTACACAATGGTTTAACATTTCGTTCTAAAGAAGAAAGCGATAAATTTCTCATAGATTTTCTGGGTTTAGAAATAAAACGTTCTTTTACAGGCGAAAAATGGCTAATGAAGGAATGTTTTGGGATAAATAAAGACATTGAAATAATTCACTATGGAAATGAAGAAGCCCTATTAGAAGTATTTATAAATGATAATGTTTCAGAAAAAAAAGATAAAATTGTTCATATTTGTATAGAAGTCGATGATCGGGATTCCTTAGTAGATAAAGCAGCTGCTATAGGAATCGAATCAATAGTTATTCCAAGAAAAGATAGTGAGAAAGGTTATTACTTATTCATTCGGGATTCTTCAAATAATTTATATGAGATCAAATAAGTTTTAAATTGTTATTTGATTTTGAGAAATTATAATGCAATTATATTTCATATCAGATAGAGGATTTTTAATAAAAATAAATAAATATGATTTCTTAGATGAGGACGTTTATGTAACTGATGATGGCAGCACTGTTTATATCTGGTATGGCCTAAATGCTTCGAAGGAGAAGAAAGAAGCGGCTTTGCGAACCGCACGGCATATAGTTAGAGAAAAAGTGGGTTCTGCAAAAATTCTCTTAATGAATCAAAATGATGAATATGGTGCTTTTTTAGCCATGATAGATGATTTAAGAGGTGGTATTTTAGAAGATGGATCTTTTAAACCAAGACCTGAATTAGATTTGGAGGAGATCATAGAAGGACCAGAGAAAGATATAGGTCTGGAATCTATGATTAGAGTTGCAGCATATTATATCTCTTTAGAAAATTATACTTATGACGATTTATGTTGGCTTTTAGCCGAAAAACATCTAATCATAATGAAGGGGAAAGCAAACATAACGGAAGATAATATCAAGCAGAAAGCGGAGGAGGTATATAAATCATCCACAACATACGATGAGTTATGTTGGTTGATGGGGGAACTTGATATATTGATCGATCAGGGCTATGTTGAATTAGAATAAAGAATTGAGCACCATTTTTTCTCTATTTTTTAAATCGATTAATTTTAAAAGATTTCCATATTTAAATCGAAATTCATAAATAAATAGAATTGTTGTTATTATACCCAATATAACTTTCTCAATATCTAAAGATCTCTATGAGAAGATGAAACAATATCCTGAGATTAAGTGAAACACCTTATCTCTTAAGTGGATTGAACCACATCTTGATAAACTCGAAGATCCAAATATACAATCTATATCTGAACTTAGAGACCGGCTTAGGAAAAAAGGTATCTCTACGGATGATTTAACTCATGAGAAAATAATAGAATCATATAAAAAGAGGGAATGTCCCAAATAAGGTTTATAATTGTAATAAAACAAAAGATAATAAATAATAATCAAATTAAACATATCTAAATTTATTCTTATTTTTGTTTTGTTCTATAATTTTCTATTGCCTTACGTAATCCATCAGATGCTAAGTTAGAGCAGTGCATTTTAATGGGTGGAAGACCATCTAAGGAACCTGCAATATCATCTCTTGTTATTTTCATAGCATCATCCAAAGTCTTTCCCTTGGCTAACTCCGTAATCATTGAAGAAGTAGCAATTGCTGCACCACACCCAAAAGTCTGGAAAGAAATATCGTCAATATGATTATTCTTTACTTTAATATAAATATACATTAAATCTCCACAGATTGGGTTTCCGATCTCTCCCACAGCATCTGCATCCTTCATTTCTCCCATATTTCGGGGGTTTCTAAAATGATCCATTACTTTTTCTGAATACATTTCATTTATACCTTATTTTTAATCTTTAATTAATATTTTTATATTTTAATGGTGGTGGTTAGTTTCGTATGTTGGGTCAAACGTATATTTTTTCCCCTTTTTTAAGGGAGATATCTTTCTCAATTTTTCGATAATAGGAGGGAGTTTTTCTAAAAAATAGTCAATATCTGCTTCAGTTGTATATCTTCCCGTAGTAATTCTTAATGAACCATGTACATCTTCAGGTTTTTGACCGATGGCTAATAATACATGAGAAGGTTCTAAAGATTTTGAAGAGCACGCTGAACCTGTAGAGGTGGCTATACCTTCCATATCCAAACTTAAAATTATGGATTCTCCTTCAATATATCTAAACCCTAAATTAACATTGTTTGGTAGACGCTTAGTATGGTGTCCATTAAGATAAACATCTTCAATATTTTCAGTAATTACCTTGATAATTTTATCTCTAAATTTTATTAGTTTTTCAGATTCTTCCTTCATATTCCGTTTGCATAATTCAACTGCTTTTGCAAACCCGGCAATACCCGGAACATTTTCTGTGCTTGACCTCAACCCCCTTTCATGCCCTCCACCATGAAATAGCGGTTCAATATACTTACCCCACCCTTTTCTTACACCGTGTCCCCTGATATATAATAATCCAACTCCTTTTGGTCCATATAGCTTGTGCGCCGAAGCTGAAAGTAGATCTATATTCATCTCTTCAACATCGATTGGAACTTTTCCAAGAGTTTGAACAGCATCAGTATGAAATATAACATCGTGTTTTTTTGCGATTTCACCAATTTCTTTTATTGGTTCGATTGTTCCTATTTCATTATTTGCAAACATTATGGATATCAAAATTGTTTTATTGGTGATGGTCTCTTCCAATTCTTTTAAATCAATCAATCCATATTCATCTACAGGTAAGTAGGTTACTTTAAATCCTTGTGTTTCTAGATATTGACAAGTGTGTTGGACAGCATGATGTTCAATGCTTGAAGTAATTATATGATTACCACGTCCTTTATTTTTAAAAGCTACCCCTTTTATTGCTAAATTATCAGATTCGGTGCCTGATGATGTGAAAAATATTTCATCCGTTTTAGCGTTAATCAATGAAGCCACAATTTCTCTGGATTTTTGTAATATTTGGGCTGCATTTTGACCTATTTTATGAAAACTTGATGGATTTCCATAAGTTACTCTATAATGTTTCTCAATTTCTTTAATAACCTCTGGATCCATGGGAGTTGTAGCAGCGTAGTCTAAATATACATTTTTCATTTCTACTTTCACTTATAATTTAATTCCTTCTCAATAATTTAATTATTTTTCTTATATTTTAAAAATGCTTTACTATTTGTTAGAACGCGAAAAAGCAAATTACGCATTACTTTTTAGAATTTATTAATTATCTTAAGATATATATCAATTATGTCGTCTTAAAAGAATTTTCAACTTCTTTCAAGATATTTTCTATAGATTGTTTTTCTTTTAAATTGAATTCAGGAGCAAAATCACATTTAATAGAATTACCATAATAAGAATTACCGAAAAATGTTTCACAATTCTTTATCGCTTTTAATAAGAATTTTTGATCCCCAAAATGTAAATATATTGATATATCGTTGATAATTAGAATTGAAGTCGGTTTTTTCGCAAATTTTTTAAGCAATTTTAAAGTTAATTTATAATTATGATTTGCATTTCTATACAATTCCTCTCGATTTTTCGCATTCAAGCGTGGGGGAATAATTTCTCCTTGTAAATTAAGGTAATTACAGCTTTTACTTTTCTTATAAAAATCTTTTATTTTACCTGCAATTTTTTTTCCTTTAATCATCATTAACTTTGGTGCAAAGTCCAAAATGCTAATTTTCTTGGGATCTATTTGTTTATCTTCTAAAAGAAATCGTATAAGATTTGCTGTGTAAAATGTCTTTTTAGTATCGACTTCACCGTAGATAATAGTCGTATGTCCGATTAGACTCTCGAAATCTATATTATTATAGAAACTCATTTTTCGATTAAAAATAATTTAAATTTATCTTTAAATTAAAAGAAATCCTTCCAAGTTATTCCAGCTTTCTTTAAGACTTTCAGCATTAAAAATCCCAAAATAGCTCCGGGGATACAACTTAACGAAAATAGACCCCACCAAAATAATATTCCTTGAAAAGTTGGGACACCATATATTGGTAGAAGAAAATCTGAAATGGTGCCGCCTATAAATACTGTGCCGATTGGATCCATTAAACTGGCGTAATCAACATATTTTGGTTTTTTTTTACGTAATACATAAGCAACTGTTCCAGTAATAACTGCTCCAGAGACACCCCCAGGAAATGCTAATATGGAACCAATACCTAAACTAAAACGTAAGACTGCAATAGCTAATGCAGTTGTACATGCTAAACTTAACCCCACCAACACACCCATCATACCATTTATCATATGGGCATATGGGTTAATTTTTGATCCAAAAATTTCAAAGTAAGCAAAAACATTTAAGTAGCTAAGAATTAATCCAACTCCAACAAATACAGCAGAAGTTGCAATTCTCTTATTTTTATTGGTTTTGAATAATTTTGTATCTTTTGACTCATCAGATGATTGATTAGAATTAATTTTTTCCATATCTCCAACTATTAATTCTATGTCTATTTACAGTAAAAAAAACATATTTGCATTTATAATAGATAACCTTCTTTTAAATCTTCAATGTTAATCCCTAACTCTTTCAATTTTTCTCTTATATCATCAGAAATATCAAATATTTTCTTTTCCCTTAATTTGACGCGAGTCTCTGCAATAATATTCAATAAGGCTTTTATTAATTTATCTTTCTCATCCATTGAGTTAATCCCATATTCTGATATTCTTTGCTCTAAATTAGGGAATATTCCAAATATTTTATCAATTTTGGTCATAAATTCAAAAAATTTATCTTTAAATTCTTGTGTAATTTTTAAATTCTTTTCCAAAATTTCTCTATTAAGCTCCCTTATTAACGATAACAATTCTGCAATTGCGACAGGAGTGTTAAAATCATCATCCATCACTTCGATAATATTTGATTCAGTATCATTTATTTTTAAAAGTAAATTATCAACTTCAGAAGATCTCTCTTTTATTGGAGGAATTTGGAAAATTTTCTTTATTGTATTAAGTAATTTTTCATAATTTTTTTCAATCTGTTTCATATTCTCTAAAGAGTAATTTATGGACTTCCGGTAATGCGAAGAAATTAAAAAGAATCTAACCACCATAGGGTCAAATTCCTTTACAACTTCAGTAACTGAAAAAATATTCCCCAAGCTTTTTGACATTTTCTCATCATCGAGATTTACAAAACCATTATGTAGAAAATAATTCGCAAATGTCTTACCTGTGAATGATTCAGATTGTGCAATTTCATTCCTATGATGAGGAAATTTCAAATCTTGACCACCTCCATGAATATCAATTGTTTCCCCTAAATAATAGATTGCCATTGCTGAACATTCGATGTGCCAACCGGGCCTCCCTTTACTCCACGGGCTTTTCCAATATGGTTCTCCTTCCTTCATTTTTTTCCATAAGGCAAAATCTCTTGGATCTAATTTGTCTTCGCCAAATGCAACATCTTGATCTTCTTCGATTTCTTGTTCAATTTCCTCTTCAATATCTAAGTTTTGAAAAATTGTCTTGTATTTCGGAAATGAATTTACAGAAAAATATACAGAGCCATTTTTCTCATAAGCAACACCTTTTTCTATCAGACCTTGAATAAATTTTACCATAAAGTCGATAGTCTCCGTGGCTTTGGGATTCAAATAATCCTTTTCTATGTTTAAAACATCCATAATTTCAAAATATTCTTTTGTATACTGTTCGCTGAGAGTTTTTGTATCAATACCTTTCTCATTAGCCCTGTTAATTATCTTATCATCAATGTCAGTGATGTTTTTTACGAGTTTAACATTAAAACCCTTGAATTCAAGATACTTGCGAATGATATCAAATACTACTGCTGACTTTGCATGCCCTAGATGAGGTGAACCATAAACTGTTGGACCACAGACATACATCAAAACTTCATTAGGACTTATCGGTTTAAATTCTTCTTTTTGAAATGTTAAACTATTATATACTTTCAGCATCCTTTGAGTAAGTTAATTAAATTTTTAAATGTTTTTAAACAAAATAAGCCAGTGGTGGGACTTGAACCCACGAATAACCGCTCTGCAGGCGGTCTCCTTAGCCACTCGGATACACTGGCTTTTATTGCTGTCGAGTTATTAAAAATATGTATATTATATCAAATAAATTTTATTCTAATATTCTTTTAAAATTATTCATTGAATTGTTCTCGCCATTCCTTGATGGATAACATATTAATATCCTCCTGAAAAATTTTCAATATAGCATCTATTTAAGCAATTTAAACATAATTCTGTGATGAATTACAATCATTAAATACTCAATTTTGCCAAAGCAAATGAATTTAAACCTTTTGGAACTATTAATGGAAAATAAGTATGATGAAATATTGAGGGGCTTGATAGGGTCTTCGTGAAAATATTAAGGAATTTGATAATATTATAATAAAATTTTGAGAATGTAATTTCTAAGAGTCCCAAAAACCCCTTTTCTTTAAATATCTTCCCAAATAAACCAAGATTAGCATGATAGGAACTTCCCAGAATAACCCCATGGTTGTACCAAGTGCCGCCACTGAACCAACTCCGTACATTGTAATAGCTGTGGCAATAGCTATTTCAAAGTGGCTTGAAGAACCAATAATAACTGTTATGATTGCTTCTCTATATTTCATTTTGAAGAGTTTTGTAATTAGTATGTTGTAGCCAACTACAATCATAAATCCAACCAATAATGGGATTGTAACTACTATTAACAAATCTGGATTATTAATCAACACATTTCCATTCAATGAGAAAAGAATGACTAAAGTTGTCAATAATGCAATAATTGAAATTTTTCCAACAAATGGTCGATAATTATCATTAAACCATTCTACTCCCTTGGAATTAATTATCAATTTTTTACTGACTATACCTAAGAATAATGGAATTCCGATAAAAAATAATAATGAAATTAATAAAAGTACCCAATCAATGGGAATATTTTGAATCCCTGTGAGTAATGTAACAATAGGAACATAAAGAAAAATTATAGTGATTGTATTTAAACTGGTATTAACCACATTTTGTTCTTGATTACCCTTTGCCATATAACCCCATACTAGGACCATTGCTGTACAGGGTGATGAGCTAAGAAGAATAACCGCTACAATTAACTGTTCATTACCGTTTAAAAATAGATTTACCATTACCAAGCCAACTATAGGCGCGATAACCCAATTGGATAAAATCGTCAATATTATTGGCTTAGGACTTTTTCTTAATTTTTTTAATTCTGATGCTTGTAGATTTAACATTGCGGGATACATCATTAAGAATAGGCAGATGCCAATTGGGATTGAAATACCCTGAATTTGCCAAGAATTAATCGATTCACTTACTGCAGGTATAACTTGAGAAAAAATAATCCCAATGACCATACATAAGGCAACCCAAATTGGAAGATATTTTTCGAAAAAACCGATTCCTCTAGATCTTTCTTCTATTTTTTCCAGATCTGAGCTGTGTTCAGTTCCTATCACCATGATTCTTCAAATAGATTTATTTATTTTTTTTTGATAAGATCCTTATATCTAAAAATATGGATTCAGATTTAAGTTTATCTATTTGAATTCAAAAAAATTATTAGTCATGATTTTAATACTATAATTATGGGATTAAAAAATGAAGAAGAACTTAGACGTTTAATCGAATGTGTTGGAATTGATAAAAACATTGTTGAATATATTGAGGAATTAAAGAAAAAAAGAGATGAAATTTTATCTAGAAAAGATTTTGAAAGCAATTTATCACGCTATAACGCACTCGGACATAAAATTAGATATTTAATTTATAATTTAATAAAAAAAAAAGAAATATGCATATGCGAGTTAAATGCGATTTTAGATTTAACTCAACCAACAATTTCCCATCATGTAAAAATTTTAGAACAAGCAGGTTTGATTATTGGGATTAAAAGCGGGAGATTTACCCATTATCAAATTAAAAAAGAAATTAATTAGATTTTTTGAATGATTTAAAAATCAAAATTTTAATTAATTAAAAAAAATTGAGGTAAAGAGATTTCACTCACAATTTTAATGAAGCTTAAAATAAAATAAAAAAAAGAAATTGAATTATTCTATAACTTCCATCTTAACTCCATGGTGTTCTGGGATAGGTTGTGCACCACAAGAGGCTCCCATCCAACACACCAATTGATCTCCCTCTTTATGCATGGGTTTCCCACAGTGCATTGGGAGTTCCATTATTTCTCCACATTCGGAACACTTCAATTTTCCCATAGTTATTTCACTATCTTTTTGTTTAATTTTTTCTTTTATAATTTTACCTTCTTCCTTTATTATATATTTTTCTGGATTATTCTTAAATTCAATTTCACACGATTCATTGCAGAAATAATATTTTTTCCCTTTATATTCATATTCGATTGACTCGATTAACTTTATTTTCATACCACAGACGGGATCAGTAACTAATTCTTCAGATTCAGGTTTTTTATACATTAATTTTGGATCCATATGCTTATAATCCGCATATTTTTCCGGATTAGTTTTAAACTCTGTCTCACAGGATGAGCTGCAGAAGAAAAATTTCTCACCCTTATATTCATACTCAATTGATTGACTTGGAATTATTTCCATTCCGCAAATTGGATCGATTGCTTTCTTTTCGATTAATAATTTTTCTTCTTGAATTTGTTGTTCAGTTCGTGGATCGAATCGTTTTAGGAATAATGCATTAGTGACCACGGAAACCGAGCTCGACGCCATAAATAAAGCTGCCATATATGGTGGTAAGAAAAATCCCGTCAATGCATAAAGTAAGCCCGCAGCCATAGGGATTCCAATGATATTATAAATAAATGCCCAAAATAAATTGGTTATCATTTTTCTGTATGTTTTTTTAGATAATCTAATTGCCGAGACAACGTTTCTTAAATCTCCTCTCATTAAAACGATATCTGCAGTTTCAATAGCTACATCAGTTCCGCTTCCTATTGCAATTCCAACATCAGCTTGTGCTAAGGCAGGAGCATCATTTATACCATCTCCAACCATTGCGACGATGTTACTTTCATTCAATTCTTGTGTAGATTTTACGGTTTTTGCTTTATCATTAGGCAAAACCTCTGCATATATATGGTTTTCTTCAAAATCTAATTCCTTTCCTATACTTAAAGCTGTTTGCCTATTATCACCGGTAAGCATATATAGCTGAATCCCCATTTCTCTTAATTGATTAAGGGCATATGATGCTTGATCTTTGATTTTATCAGAGATTCCAATGATACCTCTAATTTTACTATCGACACTTAACAATATGGTAGTTATTCCACTATTTTGTAACTCCTTAAATTTGTTTTCAAATAGACCTAAACCAATTTTATTATCAAGTATTAATTTTTCATTACCAATCAAAACTTTCAAGTTATCAATTGTTGTTTCAATACCTTTTCCAGGTACTGCATTAAATTCTTTTGGTTCATTTAAGTCAATCATTTTTTGATTTGCTTCCTCAATAATTGCTTTTGCAATTGTATGTTCTGAGCCCAATTCTGCGCTTCCTGCAAAGTGAAGTATTTCTTCTTCAGTAAATCCAACTTTTTTTAATTCCTTTTCCGTTACAATTACAGAAACCTTAGGTTTTCCAATTGTTAATGTTCCCGTTTTATCAAATACGATATTATTAACATTATTTATTGCTTCTAATGAATCACCACCTTTTACTAATATACCAATCTCTGCTCCTTTTCCAGTTCCAACCATTATTGCAGTCGGGATTGCCAAACCTAGCGCACATGGACAAGCAATAACAACAACAGAAGTGAAAATTAATAATGACGTTTCAAAACCACGCTCCCCAATAAAAAACCAGTAAAGAAAAGCACTAAGAGCAACTATAATTACTATTGGTACGAAATAATTGCTTACTTTATCAGCTAATTGCTGTTTTGCTGCTTTTTTACTCTGTGCTTCCTTCACAAAGTCGATAATCTGAAATAATAATGTATCTTTTCCAACCTTTTCCGTCGTCATTTTAATTAACCCAGTTTGATTAACTGTCGCTCCAATAACCTCATCTCCCGACGTCTTTTTAGCATAAACGCTTTCCCCAGTAATCATTGACTCATCAATTTTTGTTTTTCCTTCGATGATTTTTCCATCTACTGGAATTTTCATTCCTGGTTTCACTATTAAAATATCCCCAACCTCAATTTCTTCAATTGGAATTTCTATTTCTTTACCATCTTTTAAAATTATTGCAGTTTTCGCTTGTAAACCAATTAATTTTTTTATAGCTTCAGATGCCTGACCCTTTGCTTTATGTTCAAGATATTTACCTAATAACAGAAATGTCAAAATCATACTCATAGCTTCATAGAATGTCTCACCTGGGATAAAAAATGTGGTCAATATTGAGTATATATAAGCCGTTCCTGTTCCCAATGAAACCAAAACATCCATATTAGTCGATTTATTTTTAAGAGATTTATATGCTCCTATAAGGAAAAAAGATCCTCCAATCGCAAAATTTGCACTTGCTAAGAAAAATAAAATTAGTTTTATCGTAAAAGAAGGCTCAACAAACCAACTAATTGGAGTTATAATTAACGAGAGAATAGCGGATATAATAAATCTATTTAATCTTTTTTTTTGTTCCTTTTGCTGAACTTCAAATTCCTTGTCAATCACACCTGCAGATTTTTCTATTTTATAACCAAAATTCCTAAGTTTAGATATTAATTTGGATACACTTATTTCAAATTCATTAAATTCAAGAAAAACTTTTTTTGCTTGATAATTCCCACGAATCTCATAAATTCCTTTTATATTTTTTGCGTTTTCTATTAAATTATCAAAATTTTTTTCTGAAATATCATCGGTGATTACAACATCAATTCTCGAAAGATTCGCTCGATATCCTAAATTGATAATTGCTTGGCGAAATTTAAAGAAATCAACTTTGTTTGGACTATATTCTACATTTGCTTCCTCATTAGCAAAATTTACAACAGAGGTTTCAACACCATTGAGAGATTTTAATTTATTTTCGATTTTAAGCGCACAATTAGCGCATGTCATTCCCCCAAGTTTAATAATAATTTTTTCTTTCGATTCAGGTTCCATAATAATACATCCAGAAATACCTTAAAAGTTGTAAAATTGTTTTTAAAAAAAGATTATATCTCTATCTTTTATTAAAGATTGTTTAGTTAAATATAAAAAAATTTTCAGTATAAATTATTAGTTTTAAAAGAAAATTCTAAACAAATATAGGTATTTCGTTTAATTTTTCTGTTAATAATTATAGATTCAAAAAATTTTTATAAAATAATTATTAAAGGTACAAAATATATTTTTATAGTTATTTGAATAATTTCTATCTATGGCAGAATCAAAAATTCCAATTATTATTACTAAAGAAGGATGCCACCGTTGTGAAGAATTAGAAGCTTGGCTAAAAAAGAATAATGTTAATTATATTCACCAAGACATTGAAGATAAAAAATTTACTGAACAATTATTACATGATCCAAATTTTGTAGGCACTTTTTGTGATGCAGATGGCTGTATTGTAAATACTCCTGTTGTCATACACAAAGGTAAATATTGGTTTAAGGAACTATGGGGCATTTCTGGATTACGAGAAAGAGAAGCTAAAAAACTCTTTCTAGATTAAGATTTGTGTGGATTTTATAAATTTTTAATTTTTTTCTTTCAATTTAGCCATTTTATTAACTACTTTTTTGATAGCTCTTAGACCTTCTTCATCTTTCTCAATACCTTTTTTTCCTAGATCTTTCGACCATAAGCAAGCACCTAAATTTGCTCCAAAAGCACCACCAGAAACCGTTATTATGCCATTTTGTATATAAAAGTCCAAAATTGTTCTAATGGCAGGTTCTTGACCTCCGTTCCTATCTCCCCCAACAGCTAACGCTATTCCATTCTTATTCCAGAAAATTTCAGGTTTTTTGGCTACTAATGCTCTACAACGGTCCATAACTGCTTTTAATTGTGCGGATAGATTCCCTTGAAATACTGGAGTTCCAAATAAAAAATATTTTGCGTTTTCTAACTTAGGATAAAGCTCCTGTAAATCGTCTTTTTGTATACAACCCTTTTTCTCCCTAATACAATAATCGCAATGGGTACAAAAACCAATTTTCTTACCTCTGACAGTCCAAAATTCTGTTTCGAATCCAAATTTCTCAGTAGCATAATTTAAGGCATATTTTATGGAGAATTCTGTAGCTTGATTTCTCGGACTGCCGCATATTCCTAATAACAAGTTTTTATTTTCAACCATAATTTATAATTTGTATTTTTTCTTTTATTTGTTTTTACAATATTCTTTTTCGGTGGATTAAGGAAAAATTATTAATATCCAGAATTTAATATTTAATGATGGATGAAAATAAACCGAGTTTAGCAAGGATTAGGATAAAATTTCCAGAACAATTCAAAAAAAGCAAAATATGAATATTTAAAATATGAAAGTAATTATTATTGGAAATGGAGTAGCAGGTACTTTTTCTGCTCAAAATATTATAAACATTGATAAGAGTGTAGATATTAAAATAATAACTGAAGAGAAATATCCGTATTATTCCAGACCCAAATTACCTGAATTAATCTCTGAACAAGTATCAATCAACGATATTATCGTTTTTAAAGAAGATTGGTATAGGAAGAAAAATATAAAATTAATTTTAGCAAGGAAAGTTTTAGGAATTCATCCAAGACAAAAGCACCTCCTTCTTGAAGATCAAAAAGAATTCATTCAATATGATAAGTTAATTATTGCAACTGGAAGCAAACCTAATATTCCTCCAATTAAAAACGCAGTTGAACTATTAAAAAAAGGAGTTTTTACTTTACGCAATATTGATGATGCCATAGAAATACAGAATTATATTAAAGGAAATAAAGCTAAGAAGGCGATCATAATTGGGGGGGGGTTATTGGGTTTAGAATTGGCAAAACAAATCAAAAATTGCAATCTTGACACAACGATAGTTGAATTTTTTCCAAGGCTTTTACCTCGTCAATTAGACGATGAATGCGCAGAGATGTTAAAAGCTGAAATTGAAAAAATGGGAATAAAAGTTATATTAAATGCTACAACTGAGGAAATTTTAGGAACTGATTCAGTTGAAGGAATAAAGATAAAGGATGGACCTGAAATTAAAGCCGATACTGTATTAATTCAAGCAGGAATAATACCAAGAACCGAACTAGCAGAAAAAGCAAAAATTCAACAGAATCGAGGTGTTATTGTCAATCAATTTTTACAAACAAGCGATAAAGACATTTTTGCTGTTGGTGATGTGATAGAATACAAATCTCAAACATGGGGGATAATTCCAGCATGTATTGAGCAATCAAGAATTGTTGCAGCATCAGTTTTAAATAAAAAAGAGATTCAATATAAGGGAACTACTCCAAAAACCACTCTAAAAATTGTTGGAATTAATTTAACATCTATAGGAATATTTGATCCTTCACAAGAAGAGGATATTGGATGGGAGATTCTAAAAAAAGTTGATCAAAATAATTGCTGCTATCAAAAATTCGTTTTAAAGGATAATAAATTAAAAGGAGCAATTCTTTTTGGAGAAACAAAATCAATTCCATTTGTAAATAAGAATATAAATTCAAATGTTAATAAGGAAGAGATTAATAAATTATTAGAATAAAAACCAAAGTCCCTTTAAAAATAACACAATAAATATCTATTATTTTATTAATTTATAGTCTTAATATTTTTAATATTTATTAATTTAAATTTCCTAATAATATATTAGAAAATATAAGAGGGGAAATAATTCTGGCAAAGTATGAATGTACGGCTTGTGGCTATATTTATGACGAAGAAGTAGAAGGGACAAAATGGGAAGACCTCCCTGATGATTGGACATGCCCAGTATGCGGAGTAGGAAAAGATATGTTTGAAAAACTTTAAAATTAAAATTATTCCAAATTTTTTTTATTTTCTAAATTTTTTATTATTTTTCCTTTTAGTAATCTCACATGTCAATTGTATTATTTATAATTAAAAAAAAATAAATTTATAATCACTTTTTGAGTCTAATTAAATGTTATTCAAAGAAATTCAAAAAATCAATTAAATAAGAAAAAAAGGTGATAAAAAAATGATTTATACTGAATTAATGAAGGATATTTATTACACAGGTTATGTAGATTGGGAGGTAAGAAATTTTCACGGATATTCTACACACAGGGGGTCATCATATAATGCTTATTTGGTAAAAGGAGAAAAAAATGTTTTGATAGATACGGTTAAACGTCCTTTTTTTAATTATTTCTTGGAGAATATAAAGAGCATCATTAATCCGGAAAAAATTGATTATCTTATCATGAATCATATTGAAATGGACCATTCTGGCTCATTTCCATTAATCATTAAATATCTTCCAAACGCTCAAATTATAGCTTCTAAAAAGGGTGTTGAAATTTTAAGAGATCATTTTCATAAAGAAGTTGATGATGAAGTATTCAATAATATTCGAGCTGTGAAAGAAGGAGATACTTTAGATATTGGTAACGGTAAAAAATTTACATTTGTTCCAATCCCAATGATCCATTGGCCTGATTCAATGGTATCATTTATGACAGACGAAAATGGTAAAAACATTTTATTTTCAAATGATGCTTTTGGACAACATTTCGCCACTTCCTCACGTTGGGATGATGAGAATGATTTTGACGTAATAATGGAAGAAGCGGTTAAATATTATGCAAATATTTTACTTCATTTATCGAAACTGATCTCAAATGTTTTACCCAAAGTAGGTTCTTTGCCAATAGAAATTATTTGCCCTTCGCATGGAGTGTGTTGGAGGAAACATGTAGGAGATATAGTTGAAAGGTATAAAAAGTGGTCAGCAGGAGACATTGATAATAAAACAGCAATAATTATATATGATTCAATGTGGGGAAGCACCGAAATTATCGCAAAAGCCCTATACAAGGAATTGCAATATAGAGGGATAAAAGTGAAACGATATAAATTAACTAATGCAGACTATTCTGACGTAATAACAGAAGCTATGCTTTCAAAAGCAATTATTGTAGGAAGTCCAACTTTAAATAATGGAATGTATCCAACAGTGGCAGAATATGTCTGTTATCAGAAAGGTTTAAAGCCAATGAATAAAATAGGACTAGCCTTTGGTTCGTATGGATGGGGTGGTGGAGCTGTGAAAGAAATTATTAAAGAGTTAGAAGCTTCTAAAATTGAAGTTTTAGACGAACATATAGAAATTAAATTTGTTCCAAAGCCAGAAGATCTTAATTTCAAAAAGATTATCGATAAACTAATTGAGAAAATGGTATAAAGGTTTTAAGATATGGATTTCAATTTAACAGACACTCAAAAAGAATTGCAAAAAAAAGCACAGGAATTTGCAATTAAGGAAATCTTGCCAGTAGCAGCTAGTTACGATGAACATGGGAAATTTCCAATTGAAATTATTGAGAAAGCCTATAAGGCAGGTTTAGTGAATTTAGCAATTCCAAAAAAATATGGGGGACCTGGTTATGGTCTCTTAGAATCTGTAGTAGTTGTTGAGGAAATTGCTGCGGCTTGTCCCGGATTCGCAACATCCATATTTGCAAATAATTTAGGAGCAGAGCCAATAATTTTAGGAGGTAATGAAGAACAGAAAGATAGAATATTAGGAGAATTAGTAAAAAAATTTACTTTAATTTCTTTTGCTACCTCTGAACCTGGAATGGGTTCTGATGTTGCTGGAATTAATTGTCAAGCTCAAAAAGATGGAGAAGATTATATTTTAAATGGTACAAAGTATTGGATTACCAATGCAGGTTATGCAAAATATATTTCTCTATTTGCGACAACGGATCCAGCAAAAAAACATAAAGGAATATGTGCTTTTATTTTACCAACTAATTTAGTAGGAGTTAAAACAGGAAAACCAATTCCTAAATTGGGGCATAGAGCATCGAATACCACTTCTGTGGTTTTAAAAAATGTGAGAATTCCAAAAGAAAATATATTGGCTCATCCAGGGAGAGGTTTTATTTTAGCAATGCAAACATTTGCTCACACTCGTCCAGCCATAGGAGCTTTTGCTACAGGTTTAGCAAGATCCGCTATGGAATATGTGATTGATTATGCAAAAAAAAGAGAGACTTTCGGAAGACCAATAGCAAATTATCAAGCTATTCAGTTCAAAATTGCAGAAATGTATAAAAATATTGAAGCTAGTCGATTATTAACCCATAAATCAGCATGGGAGACAGATCAAGGGTTAGATAATACATTAAGTGCAGCATGTGCAAAAGCATTTGCCTCAGATGTTGCTATGCAAGTAGCTACTGAAGCTATTCAAATAATGGGAGGTTACGGTTATATGAAAACATACCCATTAGAAAAGTTATTCAGAGATGCAAAACTATTTCAAATTTACGAAGGCACCTCAGAAATCCAGAGAATAATTATTTCAAGATTTGTGATGAAACAATATAAACATGGAATGCCCAATTTATATGAACTCCCAAGAATTGAGGTAGAAAGAGAAGAAGAAGTTGAAATTCCGCCAATTTCATTAAAGACTAGTGAGGAACTGGGAGGAAAATACAGATGTACAGTGTGTGGATATATTTATGATCCTGTAAAAGGTGATCCAGATAGTGGAATCTCTCCAGAAACTCCATTTGAAGAAATTCCAGATGATTGGCATTGTCCAGTATGCGGAGTTTCAAAGGATAAGTTTATAAAATTATGATTATTTTCTTGTAGGTGCGATAAAATTACGGAAAAGAATGTATTCACATTTATAGTTGGGGGTAAAGCTGGTCAAGGTGTTAAAAAAGCAGGTTCAGTTGCTTCTCAACTTTTTATAAATAAGAGTCGTTTTGTATTTCAAATAGACGATTACATGAGTTTAATAAAAGGAGGACATAATTTCTCGATTGTTAGTACTTCTACTAGATGGATTAGTAGTCATTATATGAAAGCTGATCTAATTGTTAATTTTGATAAAAGAAGCTATGATAATCATATAGACCACCTTTCTGAAGGTGGTTTAATGGTCTATAATTCTGATATTAAAGGAAATATGGGTGGTATAGGTATTTCTTTAACAAGCGAAGCAAAAAGATTTCCTAATCCTAATTTAATGCTTGGAGTTGGTGCTATTGCTATATTAGGGGCGACCATTGGCGTTAATAAAACAGAGTTAAATGCATTAATAAAGAATGAATATTCTAAAGGTGTTAAAGAGAATATTTCTTATGCCAATATTATTTATGATATTGTTTATCCTATAATTGGAGGGAAATTCCAATTAGAAGGTGGATCTAAAAAAAGACCGAATATCTCGGGAAATCAAGCAATAGCATTAGGAGCAATAGCAGGTGGATTAGATTGTTATTACGCTTATCCTATGACACCAGCCACATCCATCCTACATTATCTTGCTGCAATAGCAGATGATTTTGGACTTGCAGTTATACATCCCGAAAATGAAATAGCAGTTATAAATATGGCTATAGGATCAACCTTTACTGGAGCGAGGTCAATGGTTGGTTCTAGCGGCGGAGGTTTTTCTTTGATGGCTGAGGGAATTTCATTAGCTGGTATAATCGAATCACCTGTATTAATTGTATTATCCATGAGACCTGGACCAGCTACGGGCGTTCCAACTTATACAGAACAAGGAGATTTAAATTTTGCTTTAAATGTGGGTCATGGGGAATTTTTACGCATCGTTGCTTCTCCAGGAACTATAGAGGAGGCATTTTTTCTTACAGCTCAAATGTTGGATTTAGTATGGAAGTTTCAAACTCCTGGAATATTACTCACAGAAAAACATTTATCAGAGAGTAGTATGACAGTCGATATAAATTTAAATGACACTATTTGGGCTGAACCACTGCTTTATAAAGATGGAGAATATAAAAGATATTTAGATACGAAGGATGGAATATCCCCCTTATTATTTCCACCATCAAAGGAAATACTCAAATGGAATAGTTATGAACATGATGAGTTTGGATTTACAACCGAAGATCCTCAATGGATTAAAAGGATGCATGATAAACGAAATAAAAAGTTTAAATCATTAAAAAATTACCTTATGAAAAAAAAAACAATAAATATTTTTGGGGATAAGGGGCCAATAATAATTACATATGGTTCAACGGTGATGAGCGTATTAGAAGCATTAAAGTATGGTAATATTGAGGCTAGAGTTGTACAACCAATTTTTTTGAGTCCGTTGCCTATTTGGGAGCTTGAAAAATTTAAAGACCAAGAAGTTATTGTTATAGAGCAAAGTGCTATAGGTCAATTTGCTAATTTACTTAAAGAAAATATGAATATTCAATTAAAAAAAGTAATAAAGCAATACGATGGAAGACCTTTCGACCCAATAAAATTATCTAAAAAAATTAAGGATGTGGTATAAAATAGTGAAATTAGGAACTAATATCGAAAATACCTGGTGCCTAGGTTGCGGTAATTTTGGAATTTTAAATGCTTTCAAGAAAGCAATTGTTGAGCTTGAAGAAAAAGGAATTTCACAAAATAATATTTTAATTGCTTCTGGTATTGGTTGTAGCGCAAAAATCTTTGATTATCTTAATCTCAGCGGTATTTATTCATTACATGGAAGAGATTTAGCTACAATAGAGGGAATTAAATTTGCCAATCCAAATTTAAAAACAATCACATTCTCAGGAGATGGAAATGCAATGGGCGAAGGTTTAACGCATTTACTATTTGCTGCAAAACGGAACGCAGATGTAACAATAATTATGCACAACAACGGTGTTTACGCCTTAACAACGGGACAATATACGCCGATTACTGAAAGAGGTTGGAAAGGACCTTCCACTCCCAAGGGAAGCGTTGAAGAACCTTTTAATGCTATATCTTTAGTTTTGGAAGCAGGAGCTACCTTCGTTGCTAGGTCCTATACAGCGAAAATACAGCACCTTACAGATATGATGGTTCAAGCGATAGAACATAAGGGTTTTTCTTTCTTAGAAGTTCTACAACCTTGTGTTAGCTATAATAATACTTATAAATTATACAACGAAATTGTTGAAGAACTTGATGATATTCCTAAAAGCATTGAAGAAGCAAAATTATATGCAAAGAATAAAGATAAATTATTTATTGGAATATTTTATAGAACTGAGAAACCAACTTTTTGTGAGTTATTATATGGTGATCATAACCCAGTAGAGAAAAGGCAGTATAGAGAAGAGAGAATAAATAAAATAAAAAAAATATTAAATATTAAGTAGAATCGAAATTTTATTTTTTATTAAATAAATTTAGAGGTTCCTAAAATGGATGTAAAAGAGGCAATAAATAAAAGAAGAGCGTATAGATCTCTTGATCCTATTAAAATTTCTGATGAATTAATACAAGATCTTGCAGAATCTGCACAATTGGCTCCATCTTGTATGAATAAACAACCGTGGAGATTTATTTTTATTCATGATAAGAAAGTTTTAGAAAAATTATTTACTACATTAACATCGGGAAATAAATGGGTTGAAAAAGTATCTATGATAATTGGTGTATTTAGCAATCCTAAAAATGATTGTATAATCGGAGAAAGATTTTATTATCTTTTTGATACTGGCATGGCTACAGCTTTTATTATATTAAGAGCTACTGAACTTGGGTTGATTGCGCATCCAATTGCTGGTTTTAATGAAGAGAAGGTCAAGAAAATTCTAGATCTTCCTGAAGAAATGAGATTAATTACACTTGTGAATATTGGGAAACATTCTAAAGAAATAAATCCTAATCTTTCTGAAAGTATGAAGTTGGGAGAAAAACAACGCCCTCCGAGAAAATCAATTGATGATTTTGTACATATTAATAAATATGACCCAAGTAAGGAAAAATAGTTTTTAAGAGATTAAAAAATGGAAAAAAGATTGTTGGATAAAAAAAAATTATCTCAAAATGATGAAATTACACATAATAAACTAATAAATGAGAAAAGTCCTTATTTACTTCAACATGCTGAAAATCCTGTTAATTGGTATCCATGGGGAAACGAAGCATTTGAAAAGGCACGAAAAGAAAATAAGCCAATATTCTTATCAATTGGATATTCTACTTGCCATTGGTGTCATGTTATGGCACATGAGTCTTTTGAAGATACAGCAGTGGCAGAATTAATGAACGAAATCTTTGTTTCAATTAAAGTTGACAGAGAAGAGCGACCTGATATTGATAAGATCTATATGACTATATGTCAAATGATGACAGGTCAAGGGGGATGGCCACTTACGTTATTTTTAACTCCTGATAAAAAACCATTTTTTGCTGGAACCTATTTTCCTAAAGAAAGGAGATTTGGTCGAATAGGTTTGATAGAACTCATATTAAAAATAAAAGAGCTTTGGAAAATACAAAAAAACGATGTGTTAAGATCTGCAGATCAAATTACTTTTTCTTTACAAAATTTAGATTTTAAATCGCCCGGAGATAAACTTAACGAAAAAACCATTAAAAAAGCTTATAATCAATTATTGAGTCAATATGATAATAAAAATGGAGGTTTCAACAACGCTCCCAAATTTCCTACTCCACATAATCTTCTCTTTCTTTTAAGATTTTGGAAGCGTACTGGGAATAAAGAAGCTTTAGAGATGGTTGAAAATACCCTTCAAAAAATGAGGCTTGGTGGTATTTATGATCATATAGGATTTGGATTTCATCGATATTCTACAGATCCAGTTTGGCTTGTTCCCCATTTTGAAAAGATGCTCTACGATCAAGCTTTATTGGCAATTGCTTATACAGAAGCTTACCAAGCAACTAAAAAAAATATATACGCAAATACAGCTAAAGAAATTTTTACTTATGTCTTACGTGATATGACTTCACCTGATGGGGGATTTTATTCAGCAGAGGATGCTGATAGTGAGGGTAAAGAAGGAAAGTTTTATGTATGGACTATTGAAGAATTCCAACAAATACTTGAAGAGGAAGAAGAAGATTTAGCAAGAAAAATATTTAATTTAAAAAATCAAGGAAATTATTTAGAAGAAACAACTAAAAAAAAGACAAGTCATAATATATTGCATCTTAAAGATTCATTGACCAACCTTTCTAAAGAATTAAACATTTCTGAAAAGGATTTAACATTTAGGATAGAAAAAATTCGCGAAAAATTATTCAAAATTAGAGATGAACGAGTTCATCCCCATAAAGATGATAAGATATTAGCTGATTGGAACGGATTAATGATTGCTGCATTTGCTAAAGGAGCTCAAATTTTTGGCGATTCTATTTATTTAAATGTTGCAAAAAAAGCGGCAAATTTTATACTTTCAAATATGCGGAAACCAAACAATAGATTATTACATCGATATAGAGAAGGAGATGCTGAAATTGATGCTTACCTAAATGATTATATCTTCTTAATATGGGGATTTATTGAATTATATGAAACTAGTTTAGAAGTCACTTTTCTTAAGAATGCTCTGGAATTAAATAAAGAAGTAATAGATCATTTTTGGGATGATTCAGTAGGTGGTTTCTTTTTTACTGCCAATGATGGTGAGACACTTTTAACTCGTCAGAAAGAGATCTACGATGGAGCAATCCCATCAGGAAATTCTGTAGCTATGTTAAATTTATTAAGATTGAGTTATTTAACTGGAGATCACGAGTTAGAAGAAAAAGCGGATATTTTAAGTAGAGTTTTTGCTGAACGAGTTAATAATTCACCGATTGCGCATACTCAATTAATGGTTGCAGTTGATTTTAGCGTTGGTCCAACCTTTACAATAGTAATTGTTGGTGATGCTGAAGAAATTAATACGCAAGAAATGTTAGCATATATTCATAATCAATTTCTCCCAAATATATCATTAATTCAGAGAAATATAAAACAGGTTCCTCCAGAAATCGATGTATTTATAAATTATATCCATAATTACAATAAAATAGATAATAAAACTACTGCTTATATATGCACAAATAAAACCTGTAAACCTCCAATAACAGATGTCAATAAATTGTTAAAACTTATTAATCCAAGATGGAATTAAAAGTTATGAATGGTATTTGGGATGTTAAATCCGATGTTGTGAAAAGAGGAGATAATAATAGAGATGTTTCGCCTTTAACTGGCAAAACAGGAAAGGATGAAAACGGTTTCACTCACTATGTATTCAGCAAAGTTTTATTTAATAATCCGTGGTATGTCATCCCTGATGATAACATTGAATTATTCGAGAAATTTTTAAAAGGAGGTTCAAGGCATTATCCATCCGATGGAAGCATACCTTGTGATATAGTTGCTAAGGAAACAAGAATAATTTTAAATAAAATAGTAGAAATCGCTAATGACCCTAGCGATAAATATTATGAAGATGCGCGTAAAACATTAGAAAATGGTAAATATGCATTGGTTAGAGGGACTTTAAAATTATATTTAGGCAAATATGCTACGAGAGATTGGAGAAGAAAAAGATTTACTGATGATATTGACTTCTGGATTTTCAACATGGATTTATATGAGCACGTGTTAAAAGAAAATGGTTGGAAAAGGATATCAGATACAAAAGAATGGGAAAAACAAATTCAGTGGGTTAATCTTATTAGAAATGAAAGGGAAGCAAATATGCTTATTGCAGCAAATGATATAAACTTATTATTGGATTTCGGGTCAGGAGCTTATCTTGAAGGTACAAGCCTAAAGGCAATTTTTAGCAAAAAAATAAAAAGAGGTCATGATGTTGACCTTAGTGATTTATTAAATGTAGCCATAGTTAATGGATGCGATTATAAACATTGCGGAGAAAGGCTTAGAGAAGAAGAGTGGCTTAATGCTTGGATTGCATTTGAGGAGGCCGTTAATACAAGAAATACACGAACAACTTCGAATTTGATAACTCTTTGTCGATATTCGTTAGGAATTGCTGATCACTTAGAAAGGGTTGCAAAATCGATAAATAAATATCATTATAAGATACTTGATAACTCTGAATATCCAGATAACGAATTAGAGAGAATATGTAGAATATCAATTCATTGGATTGAATTTCTTTCGTCTCATGGTCATAATAATACTCGGAAAATGCTTCATGATTATTTAATAGAGCAAAGAGATTTTAAATTTCAACATTCAAAAAATCTTAGAGCTTTTACTGAAAAAGTACTAAATCTTCTTAATTCTAAATATTCACATTTGAAGATTTTTTTTGAAATTGAAAATTAAAAGAAAACTTTATTATAATCGAAATAATTGATGGTTTATTTACAATAATAGACTTAAGTTTCTCAAGAGAATTAAATGGATTTTTAGTAATTCATAAAAAAAATGAAAAAAAAATAATTTCATTTATCTTCAAGTAATATTACTTTATCCACAAATAACTCGTAATTATTATCTTCATCGAAATCGTGTATGACAACCTTTTCTACATCCTCAAATCCTTTTATTTCTAGAAGCTCAGATTCGTATATAATTTTAACATCAGATATTTTTAATTTTTCTTGTATTTCTGCATTACCAGGAGTAGATTTACTGTAAGTGACTACTACAACTCTTCCAGTATGTTTTGTTAATTCTAATGCGATTTTTAAGGAATTGTCTCCGTTATCTACAATTAATACTCTTTTATCGTTAAATTCTGATAAATTATCTGCTTTCTTATAAGTTCCCTTACCAAGAAACTCATTAAAACCTATGATATTTTTTTCTTCTAATTGACAAGCAGTAATTACATCAACTTCTGGATTTTCACCGTCTCTATAATTGCGAATTGCTGCTTGAAGCGCATCAGCTGCCAAATTAGAACAATGCATTTTAATCGGTGGTAATCCATCGAGTTCATCTGCCACATCAGATCTCGTTATTTTATACGCTTCGTTAAGCGTTTTTCCCTTGGCCATTTCAGTAATCATAGAAGAAGTCGCCACAGCAGAACCACAACCAAATGTTTTAAACTTAATATCTTCTATTATTTCCTCGCCTTTTTCGTTTTTACCGACCTTGATATAAATCCACATAAGATCTCCGCATACTGGATTTCCAACTTTTCCCATACCGTCTGGAGTTTCTATTTCTCCCATATTTCTTGGGTTTCTAAAGTGATCTAATACTTTTTCAGAATATGTTGTTGATTTCATATTATTTTTTTACCTCATTATATTGTTTTAATAAATCAGAAGGAGTTAAAGGTGATAAAATTCTTAATTTTTTAACAATATCAGGTAATACTTCTACAACTTTATCAATATCGGATTCTTTTGTGTATCGACCCATTGAGAGAAGTAAACTACCGTGAGCTTCTTCATGTAGCAATCCCATTGCGATAAGTGTGTGGGATGGCTCTAAAGTTTTAGAACTGCAAGCAGAACCTGTTGCTGCAGATACATTTTGATCTCTTAATGATAAGATTAATGATTCACCTTCAATATATTCAAATCTAAAATGAGCATTACTGGGAAGCCTTTTGTCGGGATGGCCATTTAAATAAGATTTAGGTATTGACGATAAAACCTCCGAAATGAGCTTATCTTTAAAACCTTTCAAACGGTTTGCCTCTTGATTTATTTCTTGTTTCATAATTTCAGCTGCTTTACCAAATCCCACAATATCTTGCATATTTTCGGAGCCTGATCTCATACCTCTTTCTTGACCACCTCCTATAATAATAGGATTCACTTTCACTCCTTTTTTTAAGTATAACGCACCAACACCTCGAGGTCCATAAATATCATTTGAAGAAAAAGTCATTAAATCTACTGGAACATTTTGCACATCAATAGGAATAACATTTTCAATTGCTACAGCATCTGTGTGAAACAAAATACCTTTTTCTTGTGCTATCTCGCTAATCTCCGCTATGGGTTGGAGAGATCCTACTTCATTACTAGCAGAGGTAATTGAAATTAGAATTGTATTCTCTCTAATTAAACGTTTTAATTTTTCTATATTGATGACACCAAATTTATCAACACCAACCCTTGAAACTTCAAAACCTTGTCTTTCTAAGTATTTTCCAATATTTAATATCGAAATATGCTCAATCTCAGAAATTATAATATGATTTCCCTTTCTTTTTCTATTTAAAGCCGCACCAATTAGTCCTAAATTACTGGCTTCCGTTGCACTAGATGTAAATATTATACTCTCTGGACTTGGAGCATTAATGAAATCCGCAATTTTTTGACGCGATTCTTTTAAGGCATTGGTAGCATCATCTCCATCAAAATGTAGAGATGCGGGATTTGCAAAAATTTTATTATAATATGGTCTCATTGCAGATAGAACCCTTGGATCAACTGGTTTAGCTGCTTGATAATCTAAATATACACTCATTTTATCAATTTTCCCTCCACTTTAATTTTTGAAAATAATTTAATTTGTATTTTTTAAATGTTAAAACCACATAGTAGCATCTGCTTCTAAAACTAAATCGTTTAGAGTAGCAGCTCCAACAATTTTTATTCCTGATATTAATTCAACTTTATCCAATCCTAACATTCTTTTTGAAGCTTCACAAACAAAAATCTCGACACCAGCTTCAAGAGTCTTGTCTAGCATTTCTTTCACAGATGGGAATTCTCCGAGTTTTATTCTATCCGCTTCTCCAGGCTTTAGTATTCGTAATCCTGTACCTAAATAATATACTTTTGCATCAATATCCATAGCCTTAGCCGTTTGAGCTAAAACTAATGGAGAATATTGTTTTTCAGGATTGTCACTGGTTTGAACATATAATATAAACTTTTTCTCACTCATTTCTTTCCCTCCATTATTTTATTAGTTTTTTAAATAAAAATATTAAATCATTATCTTCCTTTCTAAAACCTAAGATCTCGGTGCCAGTCCTTTTTGCCCACCTATGCAAATCTTCATCAGCAGCAGGATCATCTGCTATAACTTTGAAAATTTGGCCATAATCAAGTGTTTCGTATAAATTTCTAACCTCAAATAAGGGTTCAGGACAATACAATCCTCTTGTATCTAATTCTTCTTCAATTTCTTTATTTTCTTCACTTTTCATTTTACGAGTCTCCTTTTTCAAATTTAAAATATTTAAATTACAAATTAAAAAGGATTTATTAATAAATTCTAATCCTTAAATAAAGACAAACCAGAAAAAACTTAAATATTCTCATTATTTTTTAATGAAAATATTTGTATTTTGAAATACTACAATAAATACTATAGGAATTAATTTTATAATATATAAATTTCAAGCAAAATGATGATTAAAATCTATCAAATTCCAGTTTTGTTAATTTATAACTTTTTAAGATAAAGTCTTAAATGTATGATATTCTTAGTTATTTCATATTATTCTTTTAAATCAATGCGATTATGACTAATGCTTTTTTACAAATAGTAGTAATAATTTGTTTCATTGTTTTAGTGATAGTGTTATTTTTCGAGAAACTAGATTATTTAATATACTCAATAGCTATTATTGTTGTGGCTGGATTGTTCACGGCAATTTTTATCCCTGAAGCTCAAGATTTAGAGAATTATTTTAATTCAATAGAATGGGAAATCGTTTTTTTTTTAATAACATTTTTCTGTATTGTAGAAATTCTAAATGAAAAAGGATTTTTTCACGAGCTTGCAAGACGACTTGTTAATCGATATAAATCAAATTTAAGAAAGCTATTTTATATAATTTGTATAATATCAACTTTAACTGCAGCTTTTATTGAAGATTTATCAGTAGCAATTATTTTTGTCCCGATTATTATTCTAGCTTGTCAGGAACTCGAAATAAATTCTACTCCATTCTTATTGGGAATGACAATATGTATTAATTTAGCGTCAACCTTAACACCATTCGGTTCTGCTCAAAATATTTTAATTGCTAATCATTTTAATTTATCTACATTATGGTTTATTATAAATTTGGGACCTTTTTTTGTGATTTCGACTGCTTTGACTTTATTTTTTTTAGATCAATTCGTACTCACAAAAGAAGTTAAGCATCCAACTCCAGGCATGTGTGAGGATATTGAAGGAAAAGAAGTTCTTCAGCAAATTGAGGTTGAAGATAAAGTATTTAAGAACAATTTTTATGGTTTTATCATTCTTATTATTTTATTAATTATAATTCCCAGTATTCTTATTGCAGGATTAATTGGATTAGTAATTTTTGTATTATTGAATCCTGTTAAAGATAAGAAAGGAAAATCCCATCCAAATGTATCGCATTATTTGCGTAAAGTTGATTATAAACTAATTTTTTTCTTCATATGTTTGTTTATATTAGTTTATCTAATGGAATTGAACGGGACAATCATATTCATTGAAGATTTCTTTGTTCAAATATCAACTGATAATCTTTTTCTGTTGTGCTTAATGATTTTAATTATAACGAGCGTATTATCTGGTTTTATAGATAACACACCTGTTACTATTATGTTTATACCTATTGTAGAAATTCTTATTGGCATCGGAGGGGTTAATTCAATTCCCGTGTTGATTGCATTTATCACTGGAATTAATATAGGTGGAAATTTCTTACCTCAAGGATCTGCTTGTGATATGATGACCTTAGAATTAGCAACGAAAGAGTGCGTTCCTGGAATGAATTACAAAAAATTAACAAAAATTGGAGGTATTTTTGCCTTAATTCATGTATTATTGGCGATTGGTTATATTACAATAATTATTTTTTTATTCCCTTGAGTATTTAATATCCAATTTTCACTTTTTTTAGATATTCAAATGCAGAATAAGTGGCAATTACTCCATCAGGTTGTTATTAAAGAGCAATATATAAATGAGTTGGTTCAAGTTGTTGATGATCTTTCGATTCCGCTAGAGATTTAACTTCAACAAAAGCTTCATGCAATTTTATTGAAAAACTATCAAATCTCATCATTTTACATCACTTTATAATCCTAAATTTTTTAATTTTAATAATAAGTCTTTCTGTTCTCTCGTTAATTTTTTGGGAACTTTAATTTTTACTTTCACCAATAAATCACCTCTTTGATCTGAATTCAATTTATAAAATCCTTGATTTTTTAATCTAAGAGTGGCATAAGGTTGAGTTCTTGAAGGAATATTTACATTTAAAGTACCCCCATCGATTTTAGGAACTTTAATTTTACCCCCTAATGTTGCAACTGAGAATGGTATTTCTTTTTCAATATAGAGATCATTGGTTCTTCTTTCAAAAATTGTATGATTCTCAATGTGAATTGCGATATAAAGGTCGCCATTTGGACCACCATATTCTCCCGGAATACCTTTACCTTTAAGTCTTAATTTCTGATTATCATGTACTCCTCTAGGAATTTTTATTGATAGGGTAGTTTTTTTATTAGTAGCAGGATCTATATATTGAACCTTTCTAGTACCCCCATAAAATGCTTCCATAAAATTAATTTCCATATCATATCTCAAATCATCACCTTCTCGAGGGATATTTGGTCTTACCCTTGCTCTTGTACTCCCACTTCTTTTATTTGAAAAAACATCAAATATATCTCCCAAATCGTTAAAGAAATCGAAATTGGATCCTGAGAATCCCCCCGAACCTCCCATATTTTTGAAAAATTCGCTAAAATCTCTAGGATTTCCGGAGCTAGTATATACATAAGTTTCATCAGGAGTTCTATTAAAATTTGAACGACTCCTACCAGGGGTAGCTTGATAATATGTTGAGCGATCACCATCTACTACTCCAAATTTATTGTACATCTCCCTCTTTTTATCATCATTCAAGACGCTATAAGCTTCATTAATTTCTTTAAATTTTTCTCCAGATTTTAGTTCGTCTGGATTTACATCAGGGTGATATTTTCTCGCCATTTTTCGAAAAGCGCGTTTTATTTCTTCCTTAGTAGCGCTTTTATCTATTCCTAAAATTTTATAATAATCTTTCTTTGGCAAAATTATTCACCCCAGCACAGTTCTTAATTTAAAAAAATAAAAAAATATTAAAAAAAAACAAATATTTTTATTTTAGGATTCTTCATAATCTGCATCTACTACATCGTCTTGTCCAGAAGCTTTTCGATATTGTTCAGCTTGTTTTTCATGTTCTGGTCTATCATCTTGCGGTATTCCGCATGAACCACCAGGATAACCTTTATTAGTCTGATTTTGACCATAAATCCTCTCTGAAACTTGATGTAAAGCAGTTTGTAAATCTTCCATTGCGTTTTTAATCCTTGAAGGATCTTCTCCTTCATAAGATCCCTTCAACGCTAATACTTTTTGTTCAATAGTTGTTTTTAAGTCCCCGATTTTATCTTCGTGTTCTTTCATAATTTTCTCGGTTTGATATATTAGAGATTCCGCTTGGTTTTTTAAAGACATTAATTCTTTGATTTTCTTATCTTCCTCAGCATATTTCTCGGCTTCTCTGATTTTTGCATCTATTTCTGATTCAGACATATTTGTAGAAGCAGTAATAGTAATTCCAGTTTGTTTTCCAGTACCCTTGTCTTTTGCTTTTACATTTAAAATGCCATTTTCATCGATGTCAAATGTCACCTCTATTTGTGGCACCCCTCTCGGAGCTGGTGGTATCCCAGTTAAATGAAATGTCCCTAAAGTAATATTATCAGCAGCCATTGGTCTCTCACCTTGAAGTACATGAATTTCAACTGCAGGTTGATTGTCTGACGCTGTCGAAAATACTTCAGTTTTTCTCGTAGGAATTGTCGTATTTCTTTCAATTAATTTAGTAAAAACTCCTCCCAATGTTTCGACACCCAAAGAGAGTGGCGTGACATCTAAGAGTAATAAATCCTTAACTTCACCAGATAAAATTCCACCTTGGATTGAAGCACCCAGAGCAACACATTCCATCGGATCAATACCATGTTCTGGAGGCTTTCCAAAAAGTTCTTGGAACTTTTTTTGAACGCTAGGCATTCTTGTAGGCCCTCCTACTAACAGAATCTTATTTATACTTGAAGACTGTAATTTTGCATCGCTTAACGCCTTTTTAATAGATATCTCTAATTTTTTTAAAATTGGGCTAATTAAACTCTCAAGTTTGGCTCTGGTTAAGGAGATATTTAAATGCTTAGGTCCATTTGCATCCGCAGTAATGTACGGCAGATTTATTTCAGTTGTTAGCGTCGTGGATAACTCAATTTTTCCTTTTTCTGCTCCTTCTCTAATCCTTTCCATTGCTTTAGAATCTTTTCTCACGTCAATTCCTTGTTCCTTTTGAAATTCTGTAGCAATATAATCTACTAAAATTCTATCCATGTCAGTTCCTCCCAATTGAGTATCTCCAGCTGTGGAAATGACTTCAAATACTTTATTTTCCATTTCGAGAATAGTAACATCAAATGTACCTCCTCCTAAATCAAGAACAGCAATTTTAATACTGATATCTTCCTTATCTAAACCGTAGGCTACGGCTGCAGCAGTAGGTTCGTTAATTAATCTCTTTACGTTCAATCCTGCAATTTTTCCGGCGTCTTTTGTAGCTTGTCTTTGATTATCGTTAAAATAGGCAGGTACCGTAATTATAACTTCATTTACTTCTTCTCCTAAAAAGGCACTTGCGTCTTCCTTTATTTTCCTTAAGATCATTGCTGAGATTTCTTGCGGAGTATAATCTTTTCCATCGATTTTAACCTTGTAATTCATACCCATTTTTCGCTTAATGGCAGTGATGGTTCTATCAGGATTAGAAACAGCTTGTCTGCGAGCGGGTTCTCCTACTAATCGTTGTTTATCTTTCGTGAAGGCAACTACACTAGGAAAAGCTTTACCTCCAATGGTAAGGCCTTCAGCGCTCGGAATTAATGTGGGTTTTCCTCCAATTAATACAGCAGCAGCAGAATTTGAAGTTCCTAAGTCAATTCCAATTATTTTTCCCATTTTATTTACCTCATTTTTTTAGTTTTAATTTTTATAAAATTTGTTAATTTTTGCTTGTCAATCTATGATTGACAACCATTATTTATAAAATGTAAGCTTACATATTTAAATGTTTGTTTAATAATAAATAAGTCTGTACTTGAGTTAAACTAAAAATAACTAACTATAACTAAAGAAAAATAAATAAAATATTAATTAAAAAAATTAATATTCAAGATTTAAATTCACTTCAATCCCTTCCCTAACAGCTGCAGTAACCGTGCAGTAATTCTCAAACATCTTTCGACATTGATCTGCTCTTTTACGGGCTTTAGGATCGTCTATTTTAGAAATTATATCGACATCTACTTTTTTTACTCTTAAAAACCCCTTATTATTCCTCCCAATTACTACTTCGGCTTTTGCCATTAAATCGTCTATTGAAAAATTTCTTTTTTTTAAACAAAAAATAAAACTCGCACTTAAACACCCCAAAAGAGCCATCCCTAGAAGTTTTGATGGATTTGGACCCCACATATCTGCTTCTTCTTGATTGGTTTCGTCAATATAGCAGTCTTTAACTGCCATTTCACCCATATCGCATTTAAATATCATATCTTTTTTTAATTTTATACCTACCTTTGTTTTCACTTCTTCCAACATAATTTTCATCTATATTTTTATATTTTATTTATAAATTCAATTTTTATTAATTATTAGAATTAGATTTTTTTTTAAAGGATTAGTAAAAAAATTAGAATAATAATAAAAAAATTAGAATGAAAATAGGCTAAAATAATAGAATATAATTAGAGTAAATGCAAAACTATAGAAAGAAATAAATTAGAAATAAAAAGGGGATAAATTTACTATGGCAAATAAAAATAAATTAGATGAATTGAAAAAGACTAAATTTACTTGTACTGGATGAGCAATTTTTGATACGATATCATTTCCATTTAGAAAACTAAAAAATTGGATAAACTGCAAGAAAACTAAAAAGCTAAATCATAATCTCAACAGTTAATTCAAAAAAGCTAGGAATTGGCTGTAGGTTCCGCAAGAATCTGAGAATAAAAAATTTTTAGTTATACACTTAAAAAAAATAGATAAAAATTTACTATTCTTTTTCAAAAAATAATTCAAAAAATAGTTCCTTTTCTCCAACTTCGGGTGGTATTATTTTTGTATATCCTGATTTTTTAATAATATGAATCGTATTTTTATTTCTCAAATTAATTACAAATTTTTAAAAAATCTTCAAATATTAAATATATTTTTTAAAATGCGTGAATTAATTATATTCTTGAAGTTAGAATTAGAAATTAAAAATTAAAAATTAAAAATAAGAGGATAGTATAAAATATGACTTTATCTAAAATTCCCATTTCACTTAAAAAAATTAGTAAAAAAAATATGGATAAAGAAATTTTACGAACTGGAATAATAGCAGAGCTAGATGCGATAAATCTTTATGAACAAATGGCAGAAATGACAGAAAATCTGCATGTAAAGACTATTTTACTAGATATTGCAAATGAAGAAAAAGTACATGTTGGTGAATTTCAATATTTGTTATTAAAATATGATAAAGAACAAATAGAAGCGTTAGAAGAAGGTAATAAAGAAGTAAAAGAACTTATGGAAAAATAATATTATAATTCAAAACAAATCTTTTTAATTTTTTTTATTAATTTAAATGATCTTTAATAGCCAAAATATTTAGATTTTAAAAAAAAAATATTTTAAATTATTTTATTATTTTGATTTCCATAAACCGTGAATATTACAGTATTCTCTAGCCCAGAGTCCTTCAGTATCTGCTACTACAAATGTTGCTTTAGGTTCATCGCCTGGCTTAAGAAATTTCCTTTTATAGCAATTATCCTTGCAAATTAATTCTATCCATTCAATCCAATGCTCATCAGTCATTGGATGAGCCATATCTGCAACAATTCCAATCGAAACAGTCACTTTATTCCCATCAATTTCTATATAAGGAACATGTTTTTCTCCTTTATAATCAGCGGTTTTTGGTTCCATTAATTTCATATCTTGTCCGCAACATACGAGAGTACCGCCTCCAGTATGTAGGACTTCAACAATATTACCACAAACTTCACATTTATAAATTTCTTTTAATTGAGTCAAGATTCTTTCACCCTTTTTTATATGTTTATTTATTGAATATTTTGATTTTAAAAATTATTTTCTAATAAATATTAAAATAATTTAAAATTCTTCACATTTTTTTCGGTAGTTTGCTCTTGGATGATCACAAGCAGGGCACCTCCAATCTTCTGGTAATTCGTCCATCTCTACTTCATAACCACACTCCATACATACCCAAACAATCTTCTTCCCACGTTTGAAGAATGCATCATCACCGACTAGTTTTAAAAGCTTACCATAGCGTTCTGAGTGATGTTTTTCTGCACGAGCAATGGATCTCAATCTGTTAGCAATTTCTGGATATCCTTCCTTTTTTGCAATATCTGCAAATCCGGGATACATTTCCTGCCATTCATAATTTTCTCCAGCAATTGCAGATTTTAAGTTTTCCTCGGTCGTTCCATAAGTTGTAGGTCCTGCAGCTTGAACTTCCAAATCATCAAAACTTTCTTCTTTTTTTAGATCTTGTAACATTCTATAATTCCATGTTGCGTGTTCTTTCTCTTGGTCAGCGGTTTCAATAAAAAATTTTGATATTAATACATACCCTTCTTTTTGTGCTATTTTAGAAAACATGGTATATCTCATTCTTGCTTGAGATTCGCCCATAAAGGCAACCATTAAATTTTGTACTGTTTTTTTCATTATTTTTAACCCATCAATTTAATATTTATTTTTAAATATTTCTTAAGAAATTTTAATTTTTAAATAATGATATTTCCGTTAATGTAAATATCTAAAGATTATATTTTAAAAATTAAATTAAAAATTAACTTAAGATATAGGAATCTCTCTTTCTAAATGTTTAATAATATTTTAAAGTTAAATTGAAATTCTCATTTTAGCAAATATAAAGAAATAAAATTATTTTTTTTTCATTTTAACCTTATCTCTCTGAAGTCCCGTTTCTCTGCTAGATGGAAGAGCAGTACCACAATGGTTTTTTTGAGCTTCTTTTAATTTAAAAGCTCTTTCCAATTCCTCTTCTACTTCTTTATCAGTTAATTCTTTATTACTCATAATAATCAAAGAGAAAACGGAAAATAAAAAGATCACGTTTAAAAATTATAAATTTTCTTCAGCTTTTCTTTGCAAATCAATTGGTCTCCTCTCAGGAACATTTACAAATTCCAAACCCTTTTCATAGAAATTTGAAGCTAAATATAAATTGCAATAACATGCCCCATATTCTTTTATATCTGCTGGGGCATAATCACATGGACAAATTAAATCATGATCTAATTCCCTCTTTCCTGAAGCTAATCTACATGGACAAGATTGATATCCATATCTTAATTTATTATTTAATAATCCATCTATTAAATCCTTAAGAGTCTCTTTATCCTTATTAAGATTCCAATTATTGGTTTTAGCAACTTGCTTGCAATATTGAATCATCCCATCTTTAGTTGATAAATTCATTTCATACTCACTCCCTTTTAATTAATTTTTTATATTTTTCTGGATCGTATCCAACGAGAGGTTGATCGTCAACGATTAAAAAAGGAAAAGCAATTCTTTCTTTATAGGTTTTTCTTAAACAATCTAAAATTGCTTTTTTTGTGTTTTTATCTATTTTATCTACATCGATAAATCTATACTTTATATTATTATCATTTAAATACTTCTTAGTTTTCTTACACCACATGCATGTACTTAAAGTAAATAATGAAATCTTTTGAGAAGTTTTACTTCCATCGACTATATTAAATTCTTCTTTACAAAAATCGAACATTACATCAGCATTAGACATTTCTTATTTTCTACTCCCATTTTAATAATTGCTAATAATGATTATTTTTATTTATTACAAATTCAGTATTTTTTCAATTTTTTTGACATTTTCTTTCCAATTATATTCTTTTCCATCTCAAACTCAAGTAAATATTTGAAAAATTAGAATTTGTTGTATATAATTTATAGAAATTTTTTCTCAAATTAAAAATGAACAAGTTTATTTTTAACTTTTTATGTATAAAATATTTAAAAAAAAAAAATGATAAGAGTAATTAGTGTTTTCTCTTCACTTCAATTGAAATCAAGAGAATTGCCTAAAAAATTTCTTAATTTAAAAATATCGCCAAATTTTATTATCAGTTAATATTAAATAAACGGAATTATATAATTTCTTTTTTAAAATTTATCCCTTTGCAATTTTCTTTTTATTTTATAATCAATAAAATTAAAGTTTTTAATTAGTATTTTATCTTGTGGAAGTTTCAAACTGTTCAGCGAAAGCTTTTCATATTATTAGAGAGAATAAATGCTCAAAATGTCAAACATTCGACTGTGAAAATGCATGCTTTAGAGGGATCTATAAAGTAATAAACAAGGATTTGGTACCAAAATGTATTGTGGTTAAAGAAAGAGAATCGTTCTGTGTAAAATGCCACCTTTGCACAACTGCATGCAAATATAAGGCAATCGAAATATTATAAACTTCTATTTAAGTATATCCAAAATATATGAAAATTTTATTATTACCATTTACACTTTATATTAATAAGAGTTAATAATGGAGTGAAAAAAGTAAATGTCAAAACAAACCTTTAACGAGAAATTGGGAATTGACAATGATGATAAAAAAATAATAGAAATGCTTGAGGAGAATCCAGATTTAACGCATAGTTATATAGCTGAGGAAATAGGAAAGAGTCAGCCTGCTATTGGAGCAAGAATTCTAAAATTGGAGCGAAAGCATCTTATAACCAAACAAGTTGGATTGAATCTTAGAAAAGTTGATTTAGATGTTGCAATTGTTCAAATTTCTACACGAGATGTTGAAGAAATCATAAAAAAAGTTAAGGATTGCCCTTTCATTAATTATGTATTTAGAATATCTGGTGAATTTAATCTTATGGTTGTTTTGGCTGCCTCTGATTTAAACATTATAGAAAAAATAGTAGATCTATGTTTTCGTAATGATAAGAATGTATTAAACGTAAAAACCAATTTTATAATATCTGCAGAGAGAGATTTCGTTATACCTATTGATTTTAAGATTGAAAAATTTGATGGCAACTCTTGCGGACCAAATTGTTATCTAAATAAAAATAGACCAACAATAAATATTAAAAGAGATTAAACCTTTTCAATCTACGCATTAACTTTTTCAATTAATCTTACACAATCTTCTCCACAACCTTTTTCTTTGGTGGGATTTTGATCTTCAGACCTGAAATCCACTGGAAGGATTAAATCTTTAGCAATGTCAACTACAATTTCCATTTTAACATTTGTTATATTTTTATTGTTCCTGAAGTGATAATTTACCATATTATCTAATTTATTCAAATTCGAGGCGGTGAGTAATAATAGGATATTTTCCTCGCCCGATAACTTAAAACAATTAATTATAAACGGGCAGACTTTCGCCATTTCAAAAATATCATTGGGATCTTTAGTTCTTAATGTCACCGATGCTAAAAATAGATCAACTTTCTTAAAATTAACACCTCTTTGCAACTCCAGAAGTCCTTTTTCCTCCAATTTATGAATACGCATACCTACAGTAGGTTGGGATCTAGAAATCTTATCTGCTATTTCCATATGTGTCAAAGTGGGGTTTTCCTGCAACAAATCAATTATATTCCTGTCAACTTCGTCAATTCTAAATTTTGATTCAGTCATTTTTTTAAAATCTTTTTTTTTACAATTTTAAATTGAAATTCGGATACTTATAAAATATAAATTAAAGGTTTTTAAAAAAATTTTACAAATTATTTTGATATTCTTTAAAAACTTTTTATGTTTTGATCATAATGAATATTTTTTCAACACATAGGATATTTTATCCGTAATTCCTTAAATTATCCACTTGAAATAATAATTACTGCTATTAAAATTAGAATACCTCCGAATAATGGAACCAAGATATCCTGCTCAATGCCTAAAACAAAAGAAAAAAGTAGAGTCAAGAAGGGTTCTGCATAGAGAAATGATGCGACTTTTGAAGCTTCAAGTTTTTTCATACTTGATGCCCACAAAATCCCTCCAATTACACTTGCGATAATTGCAAGATAAGCAACATTTAAGATAACAATGGGATTAAGGAAATTTTCAAAAAAGATAGGCAGTTCACCTAAAAATATAACAAATAAAAATAATTCAATAGTTCCAATATATATTACATAACGCATGGTTTGAGCGGGTGTTAATTTTTTTGTTAATTTTTTCAAGAGGATAGAATATGCAGCCCAAATAATTGGCTGGCCTATACCGAGAAGATTTCCAAATAAGTTTTGAGAAAACAGATTTAAATTATTAATATCGCCACGTGTCATTAATATTAATGTGCCTATTGTTGCTAAGATAAAACCGATAATTTTAAGATAATTTAATTTTTCCTTGAAGAAAATTATTGATAATATCATAATGAAAATTGGGGATAATAAACATACTAATAAGGCGGATGTCGAAGGTCCAATCAATTCTATTGCGTTGTATTGGACAATATAAAAAAGGGAGCCTCCAAGAAAGCTGCAAGCTAAAATTAAAACATAATCTTTTTTTTTAAAATTTAAATTATTTATTATCTCTTCATTATTCTTAGAAATCTCTTGATCATTTTTCATGGAACTATTCTTTTTTTTCCATATTTTTTCAAAAAATGTTATCAGTAAGAGAGCAAAAGATGCAATTATGAACCGATAAAAAGCAATTGTAATTGGAGTTAAATAATTAATAAGATTATCGACTATAATAAATGAGAAACTCCAAAAAACTATTAGTATCCCCAATAGGACGTATTCTTTTTTCATTGATGATAAGCAGATATATTAAAAATGTTAATTTAAACAAAGAAGAGTGGTTTATTACTTTTTATCTTGAATAGATATGTAAATGAAAATTCCATATTATGTCGATATTACATAGTAATATTTAGATCTACTTCAAATGTATATCTAGATAATATAACATAATTTCATGATTTATATGGAATTTCAAGAGCCTATTATAAGAAAGGTCGATTCCTTTAATTTAGATTCCTTTCAAGATAGAAGATTAAAAACTTTTTTGAATGCAGGGATTAAAAATGCTTTTCCATCCAAAGAAGGCATTAATATTCCGAAAAAGGGAGATTCCGATGAATTCTTAGCGGATTTATTAAATGTTTTGAATATTAAGACATTGGTTGTAGGAGTGGGAGGAGCCGGCAATAATACAGTATCTCGATTGCAAGAGGGGGGGATTATTGGAGCTGAGACATTAAACGTAAATACAGATGCTCAAGATTTGTATTATTCACATGCGAGTTCAAAGTTATTGATTGGAAAAGAAATTTCCAAAGGGTTGGGGTCAGGAAATAATCCTGAAATAGGAAAGGAATCTGCTGAATGTGACGTTAAAAGAATTAGAGAATTCATGGATGCAGATGTAGTATTTTTAACGTGTGGATTAGGAGGAGGTACAGGAACTGGTGCTACTCCTATTATTGCAAGAGAAGCAAAAAAAGCAGGTGCCGTCGTTGTTACTTTCTGCACATTACCGTTTGGAATGGAGGGAGAAAAAAGGAGCTTGCGCGCGAATAGTGCATTAAGAGAATTAGCACAATATTCGGACTCGTTAATTCCCATTCCAAACGACCGTCTATTTAAGTTGGACCAAAACATTTCAATGATGACTGGATTTAAGATTATGGATGAAGTTCTTGTCAGAAGTTGCAGATCTTTGGTAGGTCTTATAAATAATTGTGGGATGGTCAATTTAGATTATGCTGATGTGAAAAATGTTCTTAGAAAAACTGGGAAATATCCATCAGGAATTATTGGAATCGCTGAATCAGTAGGAGATAAAAATGACCTTATAAATAAAACAAAATTGGCTATTAATAATCCCCTTCTAGAACCCGATACAAAAAAAATTGATCAGTGCATAGTTTCAATATCTGGAGACCATGATATTCCATTATCAAAAATAGACAACGTAGTATCCACTGTTTCAAGTGAAATATCTAAAGAGGCCGATTTAAAATTCGGTGCCATGATAAATCCAACTTTGGGTTCAAAAACTCAAATCCTATTTTTAGGAAAAGGACCGATTTCTCCATTATTACTTAAAGCGGTTAATTCGGAGGAAGGTAGGAACGATATTGAAGAAGATATGGGTTATAAAAATGTAATTAATCGCCTTTTTTGATTAATTACATCCTTTTAATTTTAAGTTGTTGATTATTTATTCTAATAATTCATATCATAGGCCAATATATTTCAAAATTATTCATTAGAGCAATTTTAAATTAGATATCATATTATGCTTTTTTAACGATGATTCAATTTGACATTAAAACCATAGTTTTTGATTTAGGTGGTGTATTATTCACATCGGGGACAACATTAGCTATAAAAAAAATTGCAATTAATTATGGAATTAATTATAGAAAAGTCGGAGTAATATTTCTTGATAAAACTCATGAACTGGGCTATAAATTAAGGAGTGGAATGATCTCTATGGAAGAGTTCTTAGATAATGTAATTAAAAAACTAAATTTGGAAGAAGAAGATAAAGAGCATATACAAAATATTTGGTTTAATTCGTATATACCTCATTTTGGAATGTTTGATTTAATAAAAAATTTGAAGAAAAATTATAGATTAGTGATTTTTAGCGGAAATGTTAAAACGAGGATAGCTTTTCTTAATAAAAGGTATGATTTTCTGAAATATTTTGATGATTACGTTTTTAGTTATATTTATCATCATAATAAAAAAGAAATAGAATTTTATAATGAATTGATCAATCATCTTGGGTGTGAGCCAAATCAATCTTTATTAATTGATGATAGTAGTAAGGCCGTTAAAATTGCCCGATCTCTTAATCTAAATGCAATAATTTATTATTATCCTGAGAAGTTAATTAAAGATTTAAAAAATTTTAATATAAAAATAAATTAACGAGAGGGAATGCTATTCCGAAGAAATGTAAATGGTATAATTGCTGCCCATTGAAATTTTTTTACGAGCAGGACAATTTAGAAGAAAAATGGGTCAGAGATTATTGTTGGATAGGCAATAAAAATTGCATAAGATATCAAAAAGAAGAAGCTGGAATACCTCATCCAGATAATATGATGCCAGATGGTAGTATAAGAGAGGATTTAAAATATTAATGTGCTTCCAGCTTTTATTTCTACAAAATTATTGGGAAAATTTTTTCTTATTTTATTAGTTTTTGATGTACAATGACAGGGAGCAATTAAATCGATTCCTTCTAAAGCATATAACTTATCGAATCCGTGAAAACCTCCCAATACAGCGCGGATTTTTCCTAATTCCTTAGCATTTTCTATTATATTTTCTAAGCCTGGATGGGCACATCCTGTAATTATCACAATTCCTTCTTCTGACTTTAAAAATAAAGAGATTTCGGGTATTCCTGTTCCCAATTCTTTTGAGCAATAAATATTATCACCAATCTCAGTTATTTCCTTTATTCCATGAATCTTAACATCGGATGGCATTTGATTTGACATAAAATCTTTTTTTGAATAAGCTAGATAAAGTTCGATATTAGGATTTATTGCAATAAGACTCATTAATCCCCCAGCATGATCCATATGCGTATGAGAAAGAATTACTTTTTGAATTTTTTCAACTTCAATATTAAATTTATTAAGATTATGTGCCAATTTAGGAAAGTCACCACCGGTATCAAAGAGCAAAATCTTATTTGAATAATTATTCACAATAATTGCCCCAAATCCCCATCCAGATTGGAATCCAGGGAGGGCATTATTATCGAAGACTATTTTTACTTCAAAATTATGTTTATTTTTCATGAGATTATACCAATATCTTAAAAGAGATATGATTTAAAAAATTATTGAGCTTTATGATAAGAAAGAGAAATGAAATGATTATATCTAGATTAAGATTTTTTGATTAAATCAATACAATATTCTAAAATAGCAGTTTCTTTTATTGTTTTATCAGGAATTAATCCTTGTCCGTAATTTAATTTACCTCCGCCTTTCCCTCCAAAATTTTGGACACAAGTCTTTATTATTTTGCCCATATTGAGATTGGATTTTTGAGAAGCTTCAGATCCTAACAAACCTAATAGAATTGTTCCCTGCTTTTCTTTACTGGTAAAAATTGTGATTGTCTCGGGGACTTTCTTAAAAATCTTAATTGATAAATTCTTCATATCATCTTGATTAATTGCATCAAATGATCGCATAATGATTTTAAATTCTTTAAATTGTTTAGCATCTTCAATATATTTTTCAATTGCGCTATCACCAAAAATATTATTTATTTTTTCTAATTTTTGTTTACTTTCCTCCCATTCGCCGTAGAATTTTTTAACTCTTTCTACGATAAGTTCAATTTGGGAATTTAGAATTTTGGCAACCTCTTCCAAGATATCTCCTTTTTTTTCTTCAGTGGAAGTTAAAACTAGATCCTCTGGATTAATTTGACCTGAAGTAAGAGATTTTCTGGTTGATTTCCATTTTTTTATTAATTCTTGTACTCTGGCGGGTATTTGGGATGCGGAGACATGTAATACATCTTCTAATTCTTGAATTAATTTTTCATAAATGTATTTTAATTCTTTTGTAGCATTATCAGCAGTGAATGTTATTCTGACAATACCATCTTGTATTTTTTGAGATTTTAAAATTTTTATTTCACCTGCTTCTCCTGTTCTATTTAAATGAGTTCCACCACACGCTTCGACTTCTAAATTAGGTATTTCGACAATTCTAATCAGTTTACCGGGAACTGCACCACCTTGATAGATGCTCATTCCGTACTTATTTTCAGCTTCGGAACGAGGCATAAAGGATAGATTTGTTTTTAAATTCTTTTTAACAATATCATTTGATATAGCTTCAATTTTTTTAAGATCCTCATCAGAAATTGCATTATAATGAGTTACATCGAGATGGGCTTTTTCTTGAGATTTTTTTGCGCCTGCTTGGTTGATATGAGCACCTAAGACTTCTCTTGTTGCGGCATTTATAATGTGGGTTGTAGTGTGATGTTGTGCTATTTGTTTCCGCCATTTTTTATCAAGAATAACATTAACTATATCACCTTCTTTAAATTTAGGTGGATCGTCCATAACATGAACTATATGTTTTCCCTCCTTAATTACATCTAAAAATTTCTCTCCATTTATAGTTCCAATATCATGTAATTGGCCACCAGAAGTTGGGTATGCCACAGATTTGTCAAGAATCACGTACTTATCTATTATTTTTAATACTTTTCCTTTATTAGAATAATCTTCATAATTATCAAAATAAAGTGATTGGGTTTCAGGTATATTACTTAAATCAATATCGAGCTCTTTCTGAGTAGCATAGACTTGTTCCTTTTTCTCATGTAATGCAACAACTCTACTATAAAAATCATCGGGAATTTTAACTTTTACGCCTAGTTGTTTTGCCTCTTCCACGACCATATCAGGGCTTATACCGTTAGAATCATATAACTTAATTAGGGTTTCTTCTGAAATTTCTCCTTTTTTAATTTCATTTTTAACGATTTTTGCCGCATTCTTTTTAGTTTGATAATATTTCTTTTTTTCAACATTCAATATTTGCCTTAACTCATCTAAATGTTCGCTGACCTCTGGAAATAATTCCTTTAATTCTTCAGCGTGCCATTCACATACATCTGCAATGTTAATATCCCAATTAAATTGGTCTATAAAAGAAATGGCTCTTCTAAAAATTACCCTTAAATTATAACCTCCTCCTACATTTGAGGGTAATTTTCCATCATTAATTGCAAATAATAAAGTTCTTGCATGCTCGGCGATTGAATATAAGCCTGCCATTGGCATGATTTTTTTTTCTAATTCCATCACATCCATATTTAATTCCTGAGCGACTCTTTCCCATGCTTTTCCTAAATCATCGACTTCATCTATGTTTAGATACGCAGAATATTGTGAAAATTTATTATATAATTCTAAATCTAAATCAATTTTTGCTTTTTCTCTTAATCTTGATAATACTAAGGGGAATACAGCTTCATACATATTTGGAGTACCTTGTGAGAACCAAGCAACCCGTTCCTGACCAAGACCCATGTCTAAAACTTTTAATGGAAGTTCGCGAGAACCTTCTGGTGTTTGTTCAAACATAGTATATACTTGATTAAACAACTCAACCCCTCTACTAAAAAATTCAAGACTACAACCGTAGGAACCTCCTCCAGCCCAACTATCTTCATGAATTGTTAATTCATGTTTTGAAACTCCTACTCCCTCAGTAATAAAATCATACATATCGAGAAAATATTCACCTTGTTTCCATTCTTCAGGTTTCACAAATGCATGCTGCCCGATCATTACAAATCCTGTACAATGGCTTCCCGTAATACCTACATTTTCAATATCAGAAAATCTCAAGCAAAATTGAGGAATAATTAATTTCTTTGCAGGAGGTTCAACTTCACCTGTTATCACATATGGTTGAAATGCAGAAATTGAAGCAATAGTAAATTCAGTAGTGGGATTCCATCTTGCAACACAGGGATATCGGTTTACTGGTTTATATCCTCGAGGTTTTAAAATTTCTACGATTTTTTTCCAAACACCGATAAAGGAGAGTTGGATTTTAGAGGGATTATCTTCAACAACTTGAAAACCTCCCGAACAAGTGGGGTCTCCGCACACTTCTCTATCTTCATGAGTAGTCCAAAAATAAGTTCCACATTTGCACAGTTTCCTAATAAAACCTTTATTTCTTAATTCTTTAGTAGGAAAATATTTTTCTGGATCAGCAGATGCAATTTTTCTGAAGACTTCCTTCTGTTCCTTATCAGAGAGCATAATATGATATATTTAAATTTCAAACAATGGTATTAACTAACTTATTTTTATATTGTTATGGACTCCTTAATTATTTTTTTATTATCGAAAAAAAAATAAAAATTATTAAATTGTAAAGGATGTTGAGATACATTAAGGAAATGCTATTGGAGAAATAAAAATGGAGAAAGGAAAAAGGAAAATTGTTGAGTCAGTGCCCAATTTTAGTGAAGGAACTGATAGTACTAAAGTTGAAGCGATTGTTTCTGAAATCAGAAATACTCATGAGACTCGTATTGTAGATATTCAATATGATTCTGATTATAATCGAGCAGTTATTACATTTATTGGAACACCAGAAGCAGTACTTAAAGCAAATATTGCTGCTGCTAAAAAAGCCATCAAATTGATTGATATGAATAAACACAAGGGACAGCATCCACGTATAGGTGCGGTTGATGTTTGTCCATTTGTACCTGCTCAAAATGTTACTATTGAAGAATGTAAAGACTTAGCAATAAATTTTGCTGAAGCGATGACAAAGGAAGGAGTTCCAGTTTATCTTTATGAAGAATCCGCTACTAAACCAGAGAGGAGAAATATTGATAATATCCGCATAGGCGAATATGAGGGTTTGAAAGAAACAATAAAAACGAACCATGAACATAAACCAGATTATGGACCTTCCGAATTCCATCCAACTGCTGGTGCAACGATTACAGGCGCCAGATATCCTTTAATTAGTTTTAATATTAATCTTGGAACAACAGACGTTAAAATAGCTAAGAAGGTTGCTAAACGGATTCATCAACGCTCTGGAGGACTCGTAAATGTTAAAGCAATGGGAACGGAAATAAAAGAGCGAGATTGTGTTCAAGTAGGGATTAGCAATATTAATTTTAGAAAAACACCACTCTATCGGCAGATGGAACTCGTTAAAATTGAAGCGGCGCGGTATGGAGTTCCAGTGGTTGGTTCAGAATTAATTGGTGTTCTCCCCATAGATGCAGTGCTTAACTCGTTGGATTACTATTTACAACTCGAATCTCCCAAGAAGCTTGAGCAGAAGCATTTATTAGAGTATTATTTTGATTTTTAATATTAATAAATACAATTAATTCTGCACAACGATTTTTCCATTTTTAATGACTGTTGAAACGAGATTTATTCCAAATTGGTAAGCCAAGAATTGATAATTGGGTGCATTAAACATTACCAAATCTGCTTTCTTTCCAACTTCTATGCTACCAACCTGGTCTTGTCGTTGTAGGGCGCACGCAGCATTAATTGTTGCGGCACTCAGAGCTTCTGCAGGTGAGAGTTTCATATTATAACAAGCTAATACAATTATCATTTGCATTGACTCCGTCCAACAATTTGGGTTTAGATCAGTTGCAAGTGCCACAGGAATGCCAAATTCAATCATTTTTCTTGCTGGTGCATAATCCTTTAGCATCAAACAGAATGGAGTACCTGGCAATAGAGTAGCTATGACTCCCGCTTTTCTCATTGCTTCCAAACCATTATTATTTGATTTCAGTAAATGTGCTGCTTGAACTGCGTTTAATTTTGCTGCCAATAAGGCTCCATTTGTATCTACAATCTCATCTATATGAATTTGAGGTTTTAATCCATATCTTTTTGCAGCAATTATTATTTTCTGAGTTTGTTCGATTGAAAATATCCCTTCTTCGCAGAATACATCACAAAACTCTGCTAAACCCTCACTAGCAATTTTGGGGATAATTTCTGAAATTATTAAGTCAACATAATCATCTGTTCTCCCTTTGTATTCTGGTGGTATTGCGTGTGCTCCTAAAAATGTTGAAACAACATCTAACGGGTGTTCTTTATTAAGGATATTCGCCGCTTTTAATGATTTTATTTCGCTATCGAGTGAAAGTCCATAACCAGATTTCGTTTCAACTGTTGTTGTACCATAATTCATCATTCTATCTAAGATTTTTTTGCCGTTTTCAACTAATTTTTCAAGAGAAGCTTTTCTCGTTTCTCGAACAGTTTTTAAAATTCCTCCTCCAGCCTCGAGAATCTCGAGATACGTTTTTCCAGCAAGCTTCATTGATAATTCATTTTCTCTTGAACCGTCAAATATGATATGAGTATGTGGGTCTATGAATCCAGGGGTAACTAATTTATTAGTAGCATCGATCTTAATGTTAATTTGATTGTAAGCATATTTAGACATTAGATCTTTGGTAGTTCCAACAAATATGATTTTGTCATCTTTTACTGCTACCGCTCCATCAAGAATAATTGCCAACTCTCCCATTTTTTCGCCAATCCTAGGCACACCAAATTTTGAATCCATAGTAACAAGTTGATTTGCATGGATAATTGCGAGATCTGGTTCATCATTCTTCATAATTGGCAGCTCTATTGATTGCTTATTTTTAATAATTCATTACTTCTAATAATTTCTATTGCCACTTTTATAAAATCAGAGAGAATTGTATCTTCTGTTAAATGGGGTATTTTTTTTCGTATATATTCATAACAAGCCTCTAGAATCTTGCTTGATTTCAGAGGTCTTCTAAAATCAAAGGCTTGTGCGGCACATAAAAGTTCTATTGCATAAATTTTTTCGACATTTTCAATTATTCGAAGTGTTTTTCTAGCACTAATAGCACCCATACTTACATGATCTTCTTGACCCATAGATGTTGGTATGCTATCAGCGCTAGCAGGAAAGCAAAGTGATTTATTTTCACTTGCAAGAGCTGCTGAAGAATATTGAACCATCATAAATCCAGAGTTTAAACCAGATTCCTTAATTAAATAAGGGGGTAATCCCCATTTCCCTTCCAAAAGAAGATACGTTCGCCGGTCAGAAATGTTTCCTAGTTCTGAAGCTGCTAAACCCACATAATCTAAAGGTAATGCAAGTGGTTGTCCGTGGAAATTTCCTCCACTAATAGCATCTTCTTCATTAAAAATAATGGGGTTATCGGTAATGGAATTTAATTCACATTCCAATTTTTCATTCAAATGCGATAAAGCATCCCTAGATGCACCATGAACTTGTGGCATACACCGAAGAGAATATGGATCTTGAACACGTTCACAATTTTTATGAGATTCTATAAATTCGGAATTCTCAAGAAATTTTCTTATTCTCTTAGCCACTATTTTAGCACCTTGATGTGGTCTTAATTCAATTAATCTCTCATCAAAAGGTTGGGGTGAACCTAAATAGCTTTCAAGACTGAGAGCACCAATTATATCCGCGTGATCTAAGCAATTTTTTAATTTTTCTGATACCTTTATAGCATGAGCTGCTATAAATTGCGTACCATTAATTAATGCTAAACTTTCTTTTGGGCTAAGTTTTAATGGGGAAATTTTATACTGATTTAATATTTTCTCAGTTGGAATAAAGGTTTTCCCATCGGTTGATAGATATCCTAAACCAATTAATGGTAAAAATAAATGAGCTAAAGGTGCGAGATCTCCCGATGCCCCAACCGAACCTTGTTCAGGAACTAAAGGTATATAATTTCTCTCAATATGCCAGAGTATTCTCTCAAGTATTTGTAATGATATTCCAGAATAGCCTTTACTTAATACATGCACCTTGAGAATAAGCATTAATTTTGAGATTTCTTGCTCTATTGGTGAGCCAACACCTACACTATGACTCTTAAGAATATTCTCTTGTAATTTACCAGTATCTTCTTTAGTAATTCTAGTTCTACATAAAGAGCCAATTCCGGTGTTAATACTATATACAAGTTTCTCACCCTGAGCAATAGATTGAACTATCTCATAACTTTTTAATACTTTAGTTTTAACCTCATCTGTTAATATCCCTTTTATCTGGTCCCTTGCCAATTTCAGCGCTTTTTCAATGGTAAGTTGATCTAAACCAAATTTAAAATTGTCTTTCATATTCTCCTGTTTCAAAATATTGATAGATTTTTTATTGTGTTAATCGAGTAATTTAATTCATTTAACATTTTTTAAATAATTAGTTACAACTTCATCAACAAGATTATCTTGGGCTATGAATGGCAAGGTTATGTGTCCCCACCCTTCATTTTCAATGTTCCAATTATAAGCGGTTTCCATCGCATGCGGATTTCTTGCCCAACTTCTTCTACCTATTCCACCCATAACGTCCCATTCTAATGCATTCTTTATAGTTCTATCTACCTTTACAGACCCATCTAATACCAGTCCAAACCCACCGTTAAAACATTTCCCAACTCCTACACCACCTCCATTTGACAGTACAGCTATAGTCATGCCCCTTAATGCATTTCCAGCAAAACAATGAACAGCCATTTCTACCATAACATTACTTCCATCTTTAATATTAGATGTTTCTCTGAATGGGGAATCAGTGCCTGAAACATCATGATGGTCTCTTCCGAGCATTATTGGCCCGATTTCTCCATTTCTTACCAATTCATTAAACTTGAGGGCAATATTAATTCTTTCTTTTGCATCAGCATATAATATTCTGGCTCTTGTCCCAACAACAAGTTTATTTTTTTTCGCATCCTTTATCCAAATATAATTATCTCTATCTTGAGCTCGCCTTTCTGGGTCAATGTAGCTCATTGCTGCATGGTCCGTTTTATCAAGATCCTCATTTTTTCCAGAGAGACATACCCATCTAAAAGGACCATACCCATAATCAAAGCATATAGGTCCCATAATATCTTCAACATACGACGGAAAAATAAATCCTTCTGAAGTATCAACGCCGTTTTTCACTATATCCCTGACACCAGCATCAAAAACTGCTTTCATAAATGAATTTCCATAATCCCAGAAGAAAGTTCCCTTATCTCGCATAATTTTTATTAATCTGAATTGTTCCTTTAAAGATTCATCTATTAGTTGTTTTAATTTTGTTGGGTCAGATTTTATTAATCTCCTTCCTTCTTCAAAGCTGACCTGATAAGGTGTATAACCACCATTATATACAGCATGACAGGAAGTCTGGTCAGAAGCAAGTTCAACTTTAATCTTATTTTCAACTACATATTTCCAAAGATTAACAACATTTCCATAATACCCAATAGATATTGATGTACCTGATTTTTTTGCATCATCAATCCAATTGAAAATCTCTTCTAGATCATCGGAATATTTTGAAAGCCATCCCTGTTTATGCCTTGTTTCGATTCTTGATTTATCCACCTCTGCTATAACACCTATGCCCCCAGCTATCTCTACTGCTTTTGCTTGAGCTCCTGACATACCTCCAAGACCTGAACTAAGGTATATGACTCCCTTGAGGTCTTTATCGGCAGGGATTCCAAGATAATAACGCCCAGCATTAAGCAAAGTGATATAAGTTCCATGAACTATGCCTTGTGGTCCGATATACATCCAACCTCCGGCGGTCATTTGCCCATAGTTCGCTACTCCCAATGCTGCTGCCGTTGCAAAATCTTCTGGGTTATCGAACATTCCAACCATTAAACCATTTGTCGAGATCACCCTGGATGCGGTGGGGAAGGTAGGAAATAATCCAACCGGATGCCCAGATGAGACGACAAGAGTTTGATTGGAAGTTAATTCTTCAAGATACATTTTCACAAGCCGGTACTGCATCCAATTTTGGTGAACTTGACCAGATTCTCCATATGTGACAAGTTCATAAGGATATAGAGCTACATCAAAATCAAGATTGTTATCAATCATAACTTGTAAAGCTTTCCCTTCAAGTGTTTTTCCTTTATACTCATCAACAGGCTTCGCTTTTATGTTTCCTTCTGGTCTAAATCTATAACCGTAGATTCTACCTCTTGTTACCAATTCATTCATAAATTCAGGTGCAATTTTTTCGTGTAAAGAAAGAGGTATATATCGTAAAGCATTTTTTAAGGCTAATTTTGTTTGATTTTTATTGAGTCTATAACCACGAGAGGGTGCTCTTCTAATACCATCAATGAATTCGGGATATTTAGGGAGTGTTTCTGGCAATTTAATTTTCATAGCTTTTGAAAGATCCATATTTTTTAATTACCCCATCCAATATTTGAATTTTATTATTTCTTTTTTTTTAATACACTAAAGTGCTAACCAAACGGGAAAAAAGGCTATAAAAAAATTAATAACATATTTAACATTTAAAAGCAGAAAAAAGTTTATATACAGTTATGAAAGAACTTTATCGGCAAATTATCGAAATTGAGCGGATTGCTAGTCACGCTTGGCCAGCTCATGAAGTTCAGTATTTGGGTGGATGGATGCTTCGAGCCAGTTATGGGATTACTCATAGGGCAAATAGTACATTAATTCTTGACGAGCTACCCGAGGGAGATATCGATTCAGCTATCCAAATTATTCGTGAATTCTATATAAGCCAAGGTTTACCAACAAGATTTCAATTAACGAATGCAAGTGTGCCTGCTAATATTGACCGTAAAATTGCTGATTTGGGTTTTATCTTAGAAATGAAAGTTAATGTGCAAATTATTTCCCTGGATTCTTTATTCCATGATATAACTTCTTTTCATATAGAAATTCATCCAGTCCCTCAACAGGACTGGCTTTCTACATATGCAGCTGTTGGAAATTATGATTCTGTCTCTTTAAGAATTAGAGGAGCCATTATGAGACGTGTTGTGCAGGAAAAAGCATTTGCATCAGCTATCTTTAAAGGCAAGGTTGTTGGAGTGGGATTTGGGGTAGCTGAAAATGGTTGGCTTGGATTATTTGCAATATATACCCTAGCCTCGTTTCGACATAAGGGCATAGCAACTGCTATTACACGCGCTCTCGCCCAATGGGGATTATCTAAGGGAGCCACCCGTGCCTATCTCCTAGTTGAGCAGAAAAATGAACCTGCAAATGCCCTTTATAATCATTTGGGTTTCCAAAATCTCTATTATTATTGGTACAGATTGGAACAAGGTAGTATTGAAAATAAAGAAAATTAATTTATTTTGGGTGGTATCAAAATTTAGTGATGGATATATCAATTAAGAAATTATTTTTTACTCTATTTTGGAACTTTTAATACCTTACAAATTAAGGTTGAAGGAATCATTTCTATTATTTCTTGATACCGTTCCTCGTGAGGGATGACATCTCTTTCCAATGGTTTAGGCTCAAGTATGTTTTCTATATTGAAGCCAATCCTGATTAATCCATTGATGATATCACTAATTTTTGATGCGTGAACTCTAAGATCTATTCCTGTAGACTCTACAAATGTCACTTCTTTTTCAAAATAGCTTACCGATATTTTAAGCTCCTTAAGATCAAGATCCTCTGCACCAAGAAGGTTGTAAATCGGGTGTTGCATACTAAACACGAAAATACCATTCGGTTTTAAAATTCTATAAGCTTCCTTAAATGCCGCATTCAAATCTTGCATCCAATCTAATGCGAAAGTAGATATTGCTATATCAAATATATCATCATCGATCATTATTAAATTCTCTATATCACCTTCTATTAACTCAATTTTAACTTTATTTTCTATTATTAAATTTTTAGCATATTTCAATTGTTCTAAAGATATATCAACTCCTGTACAAATACCTCCTTTCTTTGCTAAAGTAATAGAGTTTTCAGCAGCTCCACATCCTAATTCTACAATTCTTTTTTCTTCAACATCCCCAAGCAGATTAAGTTCAGATTCCCTTGCATAACCTGGAGCGTATTCAATATCAGCAAATGATAACTTTCTTTTCTTCTGATATTCTAATGCTATTAAATTCCAATGTTCTTTAATGTTGTTTTTACTCATACTGTAATGAATTTAAGTAATTTTATTAAATTTTTTTCTAAAGTCTAAGTAAAAATTCCTATCATCACTGAATTTTGCATCCATCCTTTATTTTTTTTTTAAAAGAGAATCGATAATTATTTTTTTATGATCAAATGCTAGTTCCATTGATTCAATATTTTTAATAGGAACTAATTCCAAATCCGTTGCATCAGTTTTTGCTATAGGGTTTTCGTTCATTGTTAATGGTTCACATAAATATGAAATAGTAACTGTGTGACCTCTTGGATCTCGTTTGGGATCAGAATAAACTCCTGTTAATTTTATAATTCTAATATGGATATTTGTCTCTTCAAAAGCTTCCCTTTTACAAGCTTCTTCTGCAGTTTCACCTACTTCCACAAAACCACCGGGTAAAGCGAATTGCCCTTGAAATGGGGGATTTTTCCTTTTAATAAGTACAATTTTCTCATCCGGTATTTTTATCACAGCATCAACCGTTAAAAGTGGTGTAATGGGGATGGGCATATTTTTCACATTATTTTAAAAATTTGTATTTAAATTCCAGAAATTTTTGTTAGGGCTTCTGGTTTATCACAATTAAGACCTTTTTTCTTTGAAAGTTCTAAAGTTAATAATTGTATCGGAATGATTGATAAAAAGGGACACAAATCTGGCAATGTTAGTGGAATATTTAATTGAAAATCAACTAAATGGGAATCGATATCACTGGATATGCCTATAATTGTTGGATTTCTTTTCTTCAACTTATTTATCAATTTAATCATATATTCTTTTCTAGTCCCATTTTGTGACGGAATAATAGTTACAATCCAAACACCAAACTCCGCCAATGTTATTGGTCCATGGGGAAACTCGGCGGTGGGAAATTCATCTGCAAAGATTTGGGCTCCTTCTTTTAATTTTAAAGCTCCTTCTTTCGCTGTAGCAAAATCGGGACCTGCTCCCAAGACAAAACAGCGATCGGTTAGCTCAAAATTTGATGTTAATGTTTTTACTTCTTTATGAGATTTAGGAATTAATTTTTCTATTTTGTTTGGAAGCGAAAGCAGCTCATTCCAATATGAAGTATATATATCATCAGAAATTTTATTTAAGTATTTAGCTATTTCAAGAGCAAATGCTGTAAGAACACCCAATTCCGCAATATATGTTTTTGTAGCCATTACACTTATTTCTTTTTCACATTTAGTAAAAATACAATAATCTGTGATTTTAGCTAATTTTGAATCTGGGTTATTTGAAACACATACAGTTGTAATATTTTTCTCATTTCCATATTCGATAGTCTTAATTGTAGCTTTAGATTCACCGCTTTGAGAAAGACCAATTATTAAATCATTTTCATTAATAATTGATTCAATTAAATATGGAAATTCAGGTGCAAATTCAGCAGATGAATAAATCTTTGCTAAATTATTAAATAAATATTGCGCAAAGAAGCCTGAATGATAAGACGTGCCTGATCCAGTTAAAAATACTCTTTTTTTTTCAGTTTTAAAAATTTTTTTAGCAACATCTTTTATTATATCTGTTTGTTTTAATGTTTCTTTTAATGCTCTGGGTGTATCGTATATTTCTTTAAGAGTATATTTGCCAAGATTGTTGGAGTTTTCAGTAATCATTTTACTTTAAAACAATTTATTTGAAAGTACTTGTTTTTATCTTAAGGAATTAATAGCATATTAAATATATTTATTTTATTTAAAATAATACGATATTTAATGAGTCAAAAAGAAGATGTATCCACCACAGATCTTGAAACTGCTGATATTTTCTTGAAAAAATTGTATGAAGTAATTTATAAATTATCAGCCTTCTCTAAAACTCAATTCCCCAGATTCACAAAATTATGGAATATTTATCTTTTTAAAAGTAAAATAAATCCTCATATTCCAAGACAAATAAAGTTAAATAAGGAGAAATTCTTAACCGATAATAATTATAAATCTCAAATTCTTAGAACTACAGAAAATGCTATTGTTGATATTTTTTATTCTATTCGTTCTATTGTTGAGGCATTATATAATAAAATTTTTCCCAATCCAGATTTATTCCTTAAAGATTTTTCCGAAGATGATCAAAAGATTTTACCTTATATTTGTGCAAAAGATTTATATGGTAAGCTCCTTGAATTTCTTAAGTTAGAACACAATATAACATCGACAAAATATTTGATTATTGGAAAAAATTACTTATTATTAAAATTAAACGGAATGAGCAATGCCGAAATTCTCAATAGCCTAGAAAAGTCAGAAATAACAATAAAATACTATAAGTTAAATAAAATAATGCAAGAAATTGAAGGGGAAAGAATTATTAAGGTTGAGAGGAAAGGCAGAACTAAAATCTATACATTAAAGAATGATTTAGTTCTAAGCTCTGATGGACAAAAAAAGTATAATCAGTTTTTTTACCCTCTTTTAGAATGGTCTACCCAAATTTGGCGTAGTTTTTACAATATCCGGGAATTAAATATCACCCCACCTTCGGAATATAAATGGCGTTCATATTTAGAAAAAGTCTTACCACGATCCGCTACTCAAGGATTTAATGCGACTCATTATGTTATGAAAAATTTGGCTAAATATTATGAAATGCTTATAAAAGAAGAGAATGAAGAATAAGTTCATTTTCAGAAAAAAGTTTGTCTAGAGTATGTTAAATTCACCTTAAAAAAACATTCTATATTATTTTATGGGGATCTGCATTATACAGAAAATAGATTTTTTTAATATTTTTTTGCAGGTACTAGCTTTAATACTTGGAATATTTGATTTTCAGAAGGATTTGTGTCAAAATTTTTTATTTTTTTTTGTAATTTTTCACTTAGTATGAAATCCAATAAGAAATTTGGTTTTTCCTCACTTAGAATGATAAGTGAACCACTAGAGCCTCCTAATTTTGCTCCGATAACATTATTTATATTACAAAAGTCCAATATTTCTTGATCAATTTTTCTTTGCAATATCACATTTTCAGTTGGATTTCCATAACGACCGTAAGTTTGTGTTAATTTCTGATTCTCATTCATCAGTTTTCCAATTAATTTAAGGTCTTTATTAATAATTGCTTCTTTACCTTTTATAGCACAATTTCGAATTTTATTCACAATTTTTATTAGACTAGAATTAGTTGGATAAGCGAGAAATGGGAATCTATGAATATCTCCACTGCTAATATTCTTACTCCTTACACCAATATAGAATGGTATATCTTTAATATCAAGGTCTTCAATAATATAATTTCTATAATCATCACTTGAAAAGTCCATATATTTAATCCCTCCAAATGTATCTACAAAACAATCTTGTGGTCCAGCAGTATTCCCCATAATCTCATGCTCAACAAGTCGAGTATAATGTGCGATGGTTCTTAAATTCAATTTTAAAGAAAATAATTTATTGAGACCTTTAAATAGATTAACAATTATCGCAGTAGAACCTGAAAGACCCCCTTGTACGGGAATATTTGTCTTGATTTTAAAACTGAAATTTTCTAAGTTAAAACCTTTTTGGCTTAATAAAATTAAAGAACTACTTACAATATTTCTAAAATTCTCATTTTGCTCATTATTAATTAAAAATAAATTTTTTTCCTCTTTACTCACCTCTCCTTTTACGAAAAAATCTTTAATAGTTGAGGAAATTACAATACCATTATAAATATCTGATGGATTTCCCAAAATTCCTATTCTTGCGTTAGTTTTAATTCTTACCATTTTAATTCTGGAATTCCTTTGTTCTTTTTATTTCAATATTGAATCCATTTAGAATTTGAGATAAATGTGATTTATCTGGAGCGTTTAATCCCTTCCAATCGTATATAAAATAATCAATTTTTGATTCTAGTGTTTTGTCAATGATTTGTTTAATCATTTCCTCATTAAGCTCCTGAATAAAATATTTAGGGCAAATATGAGCTATTGCAATATTTGTATTAATTATTAATTTTTTAAATTTAGGTGAATAATGGGTTCCACCAAATCCCAGACAGATCATTGGGTTTTCTCTTTTCACTATCCAATATTTTTCAATTGTTTTAATAATTGCATCAGCCACTACTTTTCCCGCTCTTTGATCATTCCATTCCGCCTTTATACTACCTAACTCCATAAAAACTAATGGAATGGAATGATTTGTTGGTCCATGATGGTTAACTTCCATATCAATTGAAAATTTTCCCTCTTCTAATTCTCCACTTGATTCTAGTAGGGAGAGAAATCCAGCTTTCAATAAAATAGCGCTTGAATATGCAATTTCTTTTGAATTGCCACCAAATAGTGCTTCTTCGCCCCAATTTCCAGTTGTATGAATTAATAAAGCCGGTTGAGCTGATTTTGAAGCATGTCTGCTAGCAAAAATTAAAAAATCAGGCTTAAAATCTAATTCTTCTAATTTAAGATCGTCGAGAAAAATTAAACTCTTATCAGTAAGTCCTAAATAAACTCGATTATTTAATGAAATATCCTCTTTGATGAAATCTTTATCAACTTTATTCAATAGAAAGAGATTATGCCCATACCATTTATTATTTAACTCTTTAAATGAATAATTTTTTGAATTTATTAATTTATCACGGATATTTATTGATGCGATATCCTCCGAACTCGATATAATCAAAAAATTTAGCATTATATTATGTAATAATACACGCGTTTTAATTAAGATATAATTGAACTTACAATTTTTCGAATGGATTTTGTCATACTAAAAAAATTTGTGATTATGTCAAAATAATGGATCTCTATAAATTTAAAATTATTTTAAATTCTTCTTGACATTGGCCAAAAAATTTGAAAAATTCTCGCTTTCGCGGATTTTAAATAAAAATATTTTGTTCTACCTGCTACCCACTTGATTATACATTTATCTATACCCATCTGCTTTATATCCCATAAGCACCATTTTAACAACAACCCTCCGATACCTTTTCCCCGTAAATTTCTTAATACACCTGTAGGACCAAAACTCCCTGGATGTTGAGCACTATGGGTTGCAAATCCAACAATTTTGTAATTATTGATATCTCGCACAATAAACGTCGTTGAAGGATCATTCTCAAACGAAATAAGAGTCTCTTCTGGCCATGTACCTTTACCAAAATGTTTTTTAATAAAAGCTACAGTTTCTTCTTTATCTTTTTGTAATGTTCGTGATATTTTATATCCATTTATTTCTTTCAGAGGTTCTTCTTTTGGAAAATTGTCTTTATCAACTCCTAAATCGGTTCGAAATCGTTCAAAGAAATTATTTTTAAAACCTAATTTCCTCAAAAAAAAGTATGCTTCAGTATGTCTTGGATCTAACCCGGGCAACCAATAACGAGGATTTGAGTCCATGATAGAAACTTTCATTCTCCAAACTGCATTTTTTTGTTGTTTCGCTCTTTTAAAAAGCTTATTCATCATTTCAGTTCCTATTCCTCTATATCTGTAATTCTTTTCTACAACGAACATCTTTATAACTAATTTATTGCGAGATTTTGGTAGTATACATCTTCTAAACACTGCAAAAAAAAATGCTATTGGTGTATTATTCTCATCAACTGCAACTAAACTCAATTCGGGATTATAATCTTCGTCCATTAGCGTTGCACGCTTAAAAGTATCAAATGAAAAGGAATAAAATAAAACATTTTCTTCACACATTGTATAAACAGAACTTAAATTGCTTTCAGTGAGAGGATCGATGTTTAATTCTTCCAAATTCTTCCAACAATTAGATTTTTAATTCTATATTGTTTAATTTTCTTTAATATTAATAAATTTAATTAAATACTGTTAATCCAAATAATGTTAGATTTTCAAGTTGCAATAATTCCTCAGGAAAATTATGATAAATCAGAGATTGCTTTAAAAATTGGAACATATTTTGACCAAGCAGGTTATAATTTTAAAGAAAAAACCGTTTTAATTAAACCTTCATTTGTATTTGCTATAGGAGATGCGGAAAGGACATTATCAACAAATACTAATGTCGCCCTAATTTATGGAGTTGCGCAGGCGCTATCAATTAGGGGAGCCTCAAAAATTTTAATTGCTGAAGATAGAACAATCGGTCCCGCAAGATACGCATTTTATATGATCAATATAAAAAAGACTGTAAATGGCATAAAAAATGTTAAAATGTGTTATTTAGATGAAAAAAAGAAAGTTAAAGTTGTAGTAAATAATCCTTTCATTCCAAATCATATAATTAAATACCCTAAATTACTAATTGATGATACAGTAGATTTTTTTATATCATTACCTAAATTAAAAGCAAATATCTTTGCTGATATTACTCTAAGTATAAAAAATAATCTGGGTTTAATTTCTAAAAAAGAACGACTAAAATTTCATGATGATAGACTTCATATGCACCTTGCAGATATTGCACTAATTCGCCAACCAGATTTAATTATTGCAGATGCTATTGTTTCTGGGGAAGGTCAAGGACCATATGAAACTACAAATGTATATACAAACATGTTGGTTGTTGGAACAAACTGTCTTGCAGTTGATGTAGTATGTTGTTATCTTATGGATCAAAATCCAAGTGAGATTGAACATCTAAAAATTTTACATGAGAGAGGCATAGGACCTTTAAATATTAATGATATAGATATTAAAAATAAGAATTATCTTGATACTAAAAAAAAGAAATTTAAAATGCCTGATAGAAATCTAGAAATGTCTCCTTCGATTAAAGTGTATCTAGGAAAAAAATCATGCCAAGCTGGTTGCTTAGGAATGATTAGAGCATTTTTAGATGGATATAGTATAAAAAAAGGATGGGATTCACTAGGAGAATTAAACTTAATATTGGGAGAAAATATTGAAATTCCAAAAAATGAACTTGATAAACTGAATAAAAAAAATACAATCGTTTATGGAGATTGTGCAAAAGAGTATAAGAAATATGGGATTTATTTTAAAGGATGCCCACCAGATTATGTAAAAGCATTATTAAAAATGTCACTTAAATCCTCTTTAGGCAAGTCTCCATGGTTTGAATATTTTTCACCTTGGAATTATGTTAAAGCCTGGATTGTCCATATACTACAAAAAATATTTAGATTTTAAGCAATTTTAAAAAAATTTTAAAATATGAAGACCCTCACGGAAAAAACTCCTTCAAAGTGCAATTTGGTTTGACAAGGTTATTCAAAAGGTACATGTGAGGTAATTTTAAAAGATGGAACTACTCAACCTGCATGTAAATCGACATTGAAATATAAAAATGGGTAGCATTATAGACTAATCAAATCGATGCATTTATCACGTCTTGAAGATTATTTTTCAATATGTACCGGAAGATCAGATGGTAGAAGTTATTTGTTAGATTAAAATAAAGGCGGACCTTATATGAAATATTTTATTAATGGTTTCTGATAAAATCGCGAATTGTTCTATACCCGATTATTTTTATACCGTACTTCTTAACACACTTCTTAATACGTGGATCGGTAAATGCTTCATAATCTTGATTTCGCCAACTTGCTGAATCCGGTGTTATAGCTCTTAATTCTGGACTCATTTTTGCTGGATGAAATAAAAAGTGTGTCAAACCGGGTTTTATTTCTGCAAAAAGTTTACAATAATACTCAACTTTATCTGGTTGCTCCCCCCCTGTATCAATAATCATATGATCCATTAGAGGAACACCACTTGCCTCTAGCTTTGAGAACATTTTTAGAAAAACATCAGCTTGATCTCCTCGTCCTATAGCGATTAATTCTTCTCTAGTTAATCTTGGTAAAAATGCAGGAACATTAAAGTCTCGAGCTACCCTTAGGTATGACGGAATGAATTTGGGATTCAAAACAGTTCCCATATGTGAATCTATGTGCGTAACATCAATTCCATTGTCTAAAGCCATCTGAATTTGTAAACGCATTTCGATTTCAGCCGCCTTAACAGTTACATTGGCAATCGCCTCCTCCTCAGTACGCCAGAGACATTTTTCTGAATCCAATAATCCTGTCTTGGAATCAACACTGCTCAATGCACGCCAGCGATACAGATCATATTCACACGTGAGAGTTAAATGAATACCAAGATCATATTTTGGGTTATTCCTATAATTTGATGCTACTTCAAAAAACCAAGGGGCAGGGACAAGAATAGAGCCACAGCTAGCTATCCCAAAATCTAAACATTCAAAAGATGCTACATTTGAACTATGAGAAAAACCAATATCATCAACATGGAATATAACAACTTTATCAGATGCTTTAAAACCAAGTTTTTCAATAAGTGTTAAATCCTTCATATTTTAATCTCGTGTTTCATATTTAATAATTACTTAAAAACAGTAGGTTCATCTGTAATTTGAAATTATAACTTAATATCCACAGTTATTTTGGCCAATTCTTTTATTCTTCTTACTCCTTCAACTGCATCATCAGCAAAATCATCAGCACCCAATTTTTTAGCGAGTTCCATATTTAAAGGCGCTCCTCCAACGATAATTTTAACCTTATCTCTTAAACCAGCTTTTTCAAGTTCTTCATGAACATTTTTAATTTCCTCAACTGTCATCGTCAATAAAGAACTAAGACCAATAATTTTTGCTTTAGTTTCTTTTACCGTCTCAACTATTTTCTCTGCTGGAATATCCATACCAACATCTATTACTTCGAAACCAGCACTTAGGAGTAGAGATGATAGAATATTTTTTCCTATATCATGATTGTCTCCTCGAACAGTAGCCACAATGATTTTGACTTTTTCTTTCCCTCCACCTTCGGCTTCTAATTTTGGTTTAAGGATTTTAAACGCTTCTTTCATTGTCTCACCCGCAAGAACTAATTCAGTAAGATAATATTCCTTTTTTTCATATAATTCTCCAACTTTATCCATACCTTTGGTTAATGCATCTAAAATACTCATTGCGGTTTTACCCTCACTCAATGATTCTTTTACAGCGTCTGCAATATCGTCAACTTCAAGCTCAATAATTAATTCGGTTAATTTTTCAAATTCCATTTTATTCAATACTCAATTCATTATTTTCTACAAAAATCTAATATTTATTTATAATTTTAAATTCTAAAAAAGTTTTTCTGAAGTAGTATTTAGAAAAGTTGAGAGAATAATTTGGCTTGAAAATTTTAAAAAATATTTAATAAGTTTTTAATTCTGTTTTTCGTTTCTTATGAATTATGGAAAACAATAATTTTGTGAATTCTAAAGAATCCATTGAAACCAAAAAAAAACCATTAATTGTTTTAAAAGACGTGTTAAAAGAGTATGATATAGGAGATTGGATTATTAGGGCAGTGGATCATGTCAATTTATCGATTTTTGAAACGGAATTTGTTGCAATTGTGGGACCTTCAGGTGCAGGAAAAACAAGCTTATTGAACTTAATTGCAGGATTGGATTCAGTAAATGAGGGAGAAATCTATAATTCGGGAATAAGAATTACCGATATGTCTGAAGAATCCTTAGCTACATTCAGAATTTTTAATATTGGATTCGTCTTTCAGAATTATAATCTTATATCAACTCTAACTGCTGAAGAGAATGTAATTTTTCCAATGATGTTGGCTGGAATGACCTTAGATGAGCGAAGGGACAGAGGCTTAAGATTATTGGGGGAAATGGGGTTGGAAGAGAGAAGAGAACATTTACCATTCCAACTTAGTGCAGGGGAACAACAAAGAGTTGCAATTGCCCGGGCATTGGGTAATGATCCCCCAATAATCATTGCAGATGAACCAACAGCTAATTTAGATATGGAGACTGCGGAGTTTATTGCAAAATTATTTAAAAAACTAAAAGAAAACAAAAAAACTTTAATAATTGCAACTCATGACAAGGTTCTAATTAAACAAGCAGATAGAATAATTACTTATAAAGACTCGCAAATAATAAAGCAAGATATTATACATGATATTTTACAATAATAGAGGGATATTAAATTTCACTAGATTTCGCAATAAAGGACCTAATAAGAAAAAAAGAAACGACTATTCCAAATTTAGTTATAGTCATTTTAGTCTCAGCATTAGTAGTTTATTTCATATATTTTTGGAATTCTTTAGGAGTTAATATATTCTATGAAAATAAGTATTTATTCACAGCAAGCATCCGTGAAATTTACTACGAATTTAATGTCTTCATTTTAATTTTGGTGTTAATAATAGCCAGCACAGTTATAGTCATTATAATCTCGTCTTTATTTGCGTACAAAAAGAGAGATATTGCGATAATGAAATCTTTAGGAGCTTTGCGCGAGAAATTTTATAGCTTTTATATGAAAGAAGCATTAATTATTTATCTCGTTGGCTTTTTAATTGGATTAATTATAGGGTTATTATCTTATGGATTAACTAGTTTAATTTTATTATTTCTTAATTTTTCAGTAAATATTTATATAGATTTTTTTTGGATTCCTATTTTTTTCTTCTTAACTCTATTCGCCGTTTATGTCATAAGCGGTTATGTATTAAGAAAAATCACTCAACAAAAGATTCAGTGGATATTTTCGAAAGATATACAACATGATTTTGATGCACAAAAGACATTAACATTAATCCCTAGATGGCTTTCTCGATTTGGATTTAATCTAAAAATTGCCATTACCAATTTAATTAGAAGAAAAGGTGAATTTAAGAGATTTTTAATTTTATTTGGTACAATAATGACTCTTATCTTTACACTTACGATTGGGGTTTTTGTGTTGACTTCATCTGCAGAAAATTGGATATCTAGATCACAAGGAAATAACTTAATTGTAATTGGTCATAGAGATGTAGTATATAATTATTCTTTAATGTATCAAAAATTTTCTGATTTAAATATTGATACCAATGAACCAAAATTTAACTTTACCAAATCAAATTACTTATTTGATTCAAGTATTTTATCCTCATTCGAATCAATTGAAGGTATTCAAAAAATAGATAAAAGATTAATTACTTTTTCAACAATAAAAGAAATTAACAGTTCAATAATTATTGAAGGACAGTATATCTCTGTAGGAGAAGATAGATACGCCACAATTCCTTTAATTGGAGTTGATCCAAATGAGATGTGTCAAGATTTTGAAATTGAAGGGGTATTTTTTACAGATGAAGATGGCTATGATAATATTACAATTGGCGATTCTCTTGCAAGATTCACATTTTCTGTTCCATTATATCAGAAATTAAGAGTAGGAAATGGCACTTCATATCACATTAAAGGAATTTTAATCGATAGTTTTAATAATGGATACACAGCATATTTTGATTTAGAAACGTTAAATGAAGAAATGGGCTTACCCATAGATAATATTAATATCATTCTGATTCAAGCTAATTCAATAGAAATTGATGCTTTGGAAAATCAACTGGAAACAATAATTAAAAATGAATTAGGTCAAGAATTTATTGCAATGAATATGAATAATGTTTTTAATCAGAATTTATTCAAGTTAAAAACATTGAATATTATCCCTATAATTCTTATTATCCTTTTCTCAGCAATTTCATACCTTTCATTATATAATTATCAGAAAGTAGCTTTGCATGAAAAGGTTAAGGATTTTATAATTATGAAAGCAATTGGTGCAAAAAGCAAATCACTAAAGCGAATTTTATTCATAGAGAACTTCTTTATTATAATTATATCATCCGCTTATTCTATAGGAGTATCAATGTTAATAAACATTTTATTTTTATTTGAAAGAGTTACTTTGCCACCATTTTATGAACCGTTATTAATATTTATTGGATATCTTTCAATCTTCTTAATATTAAATTTCCTCAGTATAATACCTTTGAGTAAAAAGATAAAGCAATTTTCAATTAAGGATTTTGAAGTTTATTAAGAAACAATTTTGGAAAATTTTTTATTATTGAAATTTGTTATAATTTATTAAGGTAAAAAGTGATAAAAGGAGTTTTTTTTATTGGAACAACTTAAAGCTGAAGTAGAGCAATTAAAAAAAGAATTAGATTTTAAAAAAAGGGAGATTAGCCAATTAAAAACTGATTTAGAACTCAGTGAAGATTCAATTTCCTCATATGAAGAGGAACTCAAAAATTTAAATAACCTTATTAATAGTGTAGGGATCAAACGTGCATATGGTAAAAAAATCCAATTAAAATTAGGAGAAACAGAAAAAGAATTAAGAGAATTAAAAAATAATATGGGTTTGCTCAGAAAAGAAAAAATTCAAATTCAACAACAATTAAAAGAGGAGATAAAGAAAGGATCAAATGAAATGGGACACATTATTGAGATTAAGGAGGAAGAAGTGCCTGTCCATAATCTTGTAAAAGATTTAACAAACAAATTGAACAAACAACGGCTATTAATAACTCGGTTAAAAAACGAATTGAGCGAAAGACCAAGTAAAGAAGAGAGTGAATTATCAAAACCAATTAAAATGGATCTTGGAAAAGATATTACAGAATTACACCAAAAACTTGAAAATAAAGAAAAAGAATTAAATGATTTGAAAGAAAAATTTGAGAGAAAAGAAGAAGAAATCAATGAATTAAAAATAAACATTAAAGACTCAAGAATGGATCAAAAAAAAGGAACGGAAACTGGTCCTCTAAGCAAACTTGTAAAAGAACTTCAAGAAAAATTAAATGAATTAAAAAAAAAAAATAATAAACTCCAAAAAAAGCTAGAAGAACAACTTCAATCTCCAAAAAAGGATAATGAACTTCAAAATCAAGTATCCAAATTGGAATCTGAACTTAAAAAAAAAGAAACAGAATTAGATAAAATATTAAAGCAAAATAAGAGTTTAGAAGAAAAGGTTAAAACTGTTGATTCTTCAAAAGTTGATAAAATTTTAACTGCAAAAAACAATGAAATTACCAATTTAACCAAGGACTTATATTTAAATAAAAACAAAACGGAAGAACTTCAATCTAAATTAAATGGAATGGAGCAAAAATGTATATCTTTACAAAATGAGTACATTAAATTACAAGAACATCTTAAAGCTCCAAAAATTGATATACAAGAAGGGAAAATAGATAATGAGCAAGAGCTTAGAATCAGAGAATTACGCACTATTATCGAAACACTTAAAAAATTAACAAAACAACAACGAATTGAAATAAATTACTTAAGAAATAAATGAAAGCTTAAGTTATTCTAATGAATTTAGAACTAATTATTCTTGGCTCAAGTGGGGCTATTCCAGTGAAAGATAGGAATTTACCCGGTATTTCAATTAGATATAATTCTGAGATTATTCTATTTGATTGTGGTGAGGATATTCAGAGAAGATTTCAGCAAGCTGGATTAAAATTCAATGTACCTTTAACAATTTTTATTTCTCATATGCATGGAGATCATGTTATTGGCTTACCAGGTTTATTATTTAATTTCTCTTTAAAAGATAGAGATGCGCCTGTTAAAATTTATGGCCCTCCATCAATATTTTTATATCTTTTTTTACATAAAAAAATTTTGGGGCTATTTACTCCATACGATTTAGAAGTAAATGAAATTGATTTAAAAAATTTAAAAATTACAAGATATAATGGTTTAAATTCTGAAAAAAAAAAAGAAGAAATTGATATTATTGATAATATTCTTTTTGAAAACAGAAGATACATGATAAAATCTACAATGGTAAAACATTCGGTTCTAACATATGCATTTTCATTTGTAGAAAAACCAAGATTTGGTAAATTTAATCCGGAGAAAGCAAAGGAACTTAATATACCGGAAGGATATCTTTGGAAAAAATTACATAATGGAGAAAAAATAAAATTTAAAGGGAAAATAATAAATCCTGAAAAAGAGGGAATTGTTGGACCAAAAAAACCCGGGAGAAAGATAACATATTCAGCAGATACTACACCTTGTGAATCTTTAATTGAGTTGGGCAAAAATTCAGATATCTTGATTCACGAAGCTACATATGATAAATCGCTTAATGATGTTGCTAAGGAAAAAAAGCATTCAACAACCATTGATGCTGCCGAAATGGCTAAGAAAATGAATGTAAAACAACTAATTTTATTCCATTTCTCTTCAAGATATAATAACGATAAATCTATTGAGCTTTTAATAAATGAAGCCAAAGAAATATTCGAAAATACAATTGGAGCCTATGATTTATTAAGAATTGAATTAAAGTGAAAAGAGTTAAAACAAAATTTGGGCACAAAATTACCTGTTATAATAGGAAAAAGATATTTTATGCTATGATTAGAAATTTTTCCTAATATCTACTATTTATATCCTTAAAAAGAAGAAAAATTAAATAATTAATATTTAAGCGCCGCCGGCGATATTTGGGAGTATAATGACCTCGTCTGTTGCTTTTATTATAGTATTTTTGTCAGCTTTCTTGCCGTTGACTAATATACCAAAAAATTTACTTTCTAGGTTTAATTCTTTTAGAAGAGCTGTGACTGTTAATTGTTTTTCGACTTTATAGGTTGTATATACGCCAGTTTCGACTAATTCAGGAATTTGTTGCATTATATCACTTTTTTCTTATTTTTTCTTTTTTATTTCTAGTATCTAATATAAATATTATCCCATTTAAATTTTATCCCATTTAGATTTTTGTTTCAAAATTATAAAATTGTTAAATTAAGGTAATGATAATCTTTTTTAGTTATATAAAATTTCGTTTAATTAAGATTTACAGTTTTCTTACGGGACGATTCAAATTTCTGAAAAAGATATTGAAGACACTCTAGAAGTAGAAGATCAGATTCAAGTGTTTATCGATCAAATTTTAACGTCAGAAAATAAAGAAAATAAGAAATTCTTAATTTTAGAATTAATAAAATTTATCTCCACTGAAGCCAAAAAGATTGCAGAAATGGGAGACTTTTTTGAAGCTGCTGAAATTTTATCATCTACAGCAAATTTATTGGAAGAAATTGATCAAGATATTGCAAAAGAACTCTTAAAGAATGCGATGAAATATTGGGATAAACAAATAGAGACTTGTAAAAAACAAGCTAAATTTCTTGAAATTGCTGAATTATATATTAAACAAGCAGATATACATCGTGACATATTTAGGAATACAAAGAAAGAGCAAGAAAATATCCTTTATGCTATCCAATTCCTAAATCATGAAGCCGATGTTCGTCTTGAATTTAATGAGTTAGAAGCAGTTGCTCGAACATTTCAAAATATAGCGAATTTATACAACCGGATTTCAAATTTTAGGAAAGCAATTAAGTTCAACAAGATGGCAATTAAGCTTGCTAAGGAGCACGGCTATTATCACATCCTTCAATACACCTATCAGCAATTATTTTCATGTTTTTCTGATTTGGGCGATTATAATTCAGCTAAAGAAATTGTATTAGTTGGAATTGAATATTTCGCTTCAGAGGCTTTAAAATATGAGCAAAAGGACATTCTCAACCTAAATTTGTCCGCACTTTACCAAATTATAAAAAAATTATATTTTATGCTAAATGATACGGATAACTATGTTTCTTATGCAAAAAAAGAAGCGAGTACATATATAAGCATTGCACAATCCTTAGGAAATGATCCTAATGATGCAGAAAAAAAAGGAACTCTATATCGCGGAGCAGCATTATGCTATAATGAAATTCAAAATAATTTAATCGAATGTGCCTCCTGTTTTTTCCTAGCTGGAAATTTCTTTCATTCAATCCAAAAGAATAGTGATGCAGCAGAAAATTATAATAATGCAGCGATGGTATTTGGGCAAATCGGTAATTACCAAAAAGCTTTTGAATTATATGTTAAGGCAGCATTAAATTATCAAAATAACAATGAAGTTCGGAATTGTCTTGAAAATTTCTTGAATGCATATGATCTTACTCTTAAAGAGGATATTGAGTTTAATAGAACTGAACTATATAATTATCTTATTCAAGGACTAAATAAATACGCTAAAGAAAAAATAAAAACAAAAGAATTCTATTCAGCAGCAACGTCTATTTTAGAAAGTCTTAAATTTTACTCAAGTTTCGATAGTGTGCGTTTTAGTCCAGAAATATTTGCTGAGATGGTTAAGAGGGTTTCGAAAAATTACTATAAAGCAGCAGATTTTAAAACCATTCGACCACGCAATATACGATTTAGTTATTTTTTAGCTGCGCTATCACGCCTTTTATTAAAACAAATTGATGAAGCTAAAGAAATTATGAAAGAGGTTAATACGAATGGTAGCCGAGTGGAAAAATATAAAGCAATTGTAAATCAAATCATTGAATGGATTAATGAAAATAAACAAATCTTAATATCGGATTTTCCCAAAAATATACAAAAATTTATCAATCGATATGATGAAGTGAAATATATTATTTCTTTATTTGAAAATATTTATGATTCATAATTCTTTTTAATCTTTTTTTGAAAAATTCAAGTTCTTTAAATATAAATTTTAAGAATGGATAGCGTGCAAAAGTAAATTTGCATTAACTAACATTAGGGTGATTATTTGAATAAAAAGAGTATAATTGCATTAGCAATCTTATTAGCGGTTGCATACGGAATTAATATGTCTATGGCAGGAGTGGCTATTCCTGGCTGTGCTGATGGAGTTCCGTAAGTAATTCAAGCTGATAAGTATTTTTTTTTTCCTTTTTTTATTTCATATCAGTTTTATTCAATATAATTACTTTTTTGTATAAAATTAAAACCAAAAATATCAAAAAAATCCCATCAACAATTAAAATTATTTTTAACGCTCAATTAAGAAATCCAATCATAAATTGTAATAATTTTTAGGAGATGGGAAGGAGATGGGAAAGGTTCTGGTAATGTTTTTCAATTAGAGGATTTTTATTTAATTAATCACAGAAGAATTATATTAAAAAAAAATAAGATTGATGTCTTTTGCATGGACCAGTAGAACCGTTTAAAATTAAAGTGGTTGAACCCGTTAAGATACCATCTGAGAAAAGAAGAAAGGATGCCATAAGAGAAGCAGGATTTAATACTTTTCTACTTCTATCAGTTGATGTTTTTATTGATTTATTAACCGACTCGGGTACATCCGCAATGTCAGATAACCAATGGGCTGGGATGATGATTGGAGACGAAGCTTATGCAGGAAGTAAAAACTTTTATACACTAGAAAAATCCGTTCAAGATGTTTTGGGATATAAATACATGGTTCCCACGCATCAAGGACGAGGCGCGGAACATTTGATGTCTAAAAATTTAATTAAACCTGGTCAGCTAGTTCCAAGAAATATGTATTTTACGACTTCGAAATTGCATGTAGAATTACCTGGTGGTACTATGCCTGATGTAATCATTGATGAGGCGCATGATCCAGAAAATACACATCCATTTAAAGGAAACATTGATCTAAAGAAATTGGAGAAATTAATTGATGAACATGGAGTTGAAAAAATCGCGTATATTAATGTTGAAATGGATGTAAATATGGCTGGAGGTCAACCTGTTTCAATGCAAAATTTGAGGGAAGTATATGAATTCGCTAAAGAGCATAAATTAAAAGTCATTTTTGACGCAACACGTTCAAGTGAAAATGCATACTTTATTAGAGAAAGAGAAAAAGGATATGAAGATACTCCCATTATTAATATTCTCAGAGAAATGATGAGTTATTCCGATGGTTGTATTTATTCTTCGAAGAAAGATTGTCTAGTGAACATTGGTGGTTTTCTTGCAACTCATGACAAGGAAATTTTTGAAAAAACCAGATCTGAAGTTGTTGTGTACGAAGGTCTTCACACATACGGTGGAATGGCGGGGCGTGATATGGAAGCTGTAGCAAGAGGTTTGCGGGAAGGAACACAATACGAATACCTTAAATATAGAACAAACCAAACACGATATCTTGGAGAGTTACTCATAAAAGAAAATATTCCTGTTGTGAAGCCAATAGGTGGTCATGCAGTATTTCTTAATGCTTTGAAATTTTTACCTCATCTTCCACGGGAACAATGGCCTGCACAAACACTTTCGGCTGCAATATACGAAGAGTCGGGTGTCAGGTCTATGGAGCGTGGAGCAGTTTCAAAAGGAAGAGATAAAATTACAGGTGAAAATATCTTTCCCAAGTTAGAATTAGTTCGACTTACTATTCCCCGTAGAGTTTATACAAATACACATATGGAATACACCGCAGAATCAATCATAAAGCTTTATGAAAAGAAAGATACAATTCCAGGATTAAAAATGGTTCATGAGCCTAAGTATCTTAGATTCTTTCAGTCAAGGTTTGAACAAGTTAGCCTTTAAAATCTTTAAATCCTTAAAATCTTAAAGCCCCTAAAGCACTAACCATATCATTATATTTCAGAAAATAAGACTTTATTTTATACATTTTACACATTGTACTAATAATTCGTTTAAAAATAGAGTTATTTTTTAAAAATCCACCGCTAAAGACAATATTTTTAACTTTTCTATTTTGCGAGTAAAGAATCAATTGAGAAGCTATGTTTTCTGAAATGATAGAAATGATGGAATTAATCACATCTTCCTTTTTATTACTAGTGTTATTAAAAAGAGCAATTTTTCCTAGAGATGAGGCTGTAAATTGACGAAAAAATGGATCTACCCGATCATCTTCATCTTCATATATATCAGCGACTTTTAGATCCACATTATATGGGTTTCCTTTCTTAGCGATATTTATAGCTCCATTAAAATCATCCAAATTATAGAGTAATTTTATTAACCCCATAAAGGTTCCTCCTCCTAAGGCGGAACCACCAATTCTTTCAAAACTTCTTCTATCTTCTTGTGATTTTATGTGTAACATAGAGGTTCCTGTTCCCACTGAAATAAAAAGCATATCTAGGGGCATTTTCTTCTCATTTAATTCAAATAAAACTTCTACTCCACGACATTGTGCTTCAAATTCATTGATTAATTGACAATTCTTATCCTTATTGAAATTCTTATAAATTTTAAATGCCTTTCCTCCAGTTAAATTTATTTTAAATTCTTGATTTTCGTTTAAAAATTTATAAATTTCATTGTAATTTGTTAGAAAACTATGAAATTTAAGTTTATTATCCTTTACATAGATGATTTTAGTGAGAGAAGCACCTGCATCAATTCCCAATTTACCTTTTAATGTATTTGCTAGAGATCTAGTTAAATTAATAATTTGCTCACTCAATTTAAAAAACCATTAAAAATACTTTATTGATTGAACAATTACTATAATTACAATTAATATATTTAATTAATATGTTTTTTTATAAAAAAAGATAAAAGAAAAGTAATAAAAATTATCTTTCGGCAAATTCTTTCATATCTTTTGCTGGATCCCAACGTTTTCTCATGAAATCTAGGATTCCTGATGAATCTCTTGGTCCTACAATGCAAACACAATTAGCTTCATCTTCTACTGCTCCCGATAATCTTGCTGCCATACCAGGGATAATTACAATACGATGCTTAACCTTATCAAAAGGTTTAAATTTTTCAATCGCTTCAGCAATAGCAGTACTCGAATATTGTCCACCCGCAACCGCTGATTCCACACCTATTCCTCCCGTATCAACATTTAATAAATAAGCGTCAATATTCCCACTTTTAATATCTTCTCTAACTGGATATACTGTCATACGATAATTAGTTGTACAGAATATGGGAGCATCCTCATTAGGTTCTCCAATTGTTTCTAAACCTGGATCGACAGCGGGATATATCCTCGGATCGCTAAAGATATTCTGTCTGAAGGTCAAGATTGCTAGCATTGCCCAGATATCCTCCCTCTTTTTACCTGTATGGCAAATTATCAATGAGGTATCAATGGCTGCCATAATACATGCCATAATCATTTCTTTATATTGAAATTTCCATAAATCTTTTTCGTTCTTTACTTTTACATCTTTCCATAACGCTGCTGGGACACCCATAATCGGCCATCCAGAATTTTCATCGCCTCCGTCAACACCAGCCAGCCTTAGTTGAATAATATTATCAAAAGTACTCAACACATTACCTTCACCAAAAAAGGTTCCCGGATCCAAGACAATTTCTCTTATTCCCATCTTTTGTAGAGATGCAGAGATTGAAATCAATTCATTAATATCATTTGAGAAACATACAACAGGTAAGTCTTCATCAAATGCAAATGAGCCAATTTTTTCCCAGCTTTCTTTTGTCGCAGCATAAAGCAGTGGTTTTTTATTCTTTATTTCTGCAGCAGCAGCGAGAAGCATATCTGGATTAAAACAACATAATATGACGGGTAAATCTGAATTTTCCACTACTGTTTTGGCAGCGGTTTTAAAAGTTTCTGTGTCATTAGATATGCATTTTAATGCAATTGCATTTAGTTTTAAATCATCACCAAGTCTTGAAATTACTATTCCTGTTAAATATTTTACGATATCTATGAGATCTTCAGCATTATCATCAAGTGTGATTGCAATAGCCATTTCATTATAGAAGGTTAGAGAATGTCTATATATAACTTCCTCCCCACCAATTGTGCATATTCTTTCACCAACTCCGAATTCTACTGGTTTCTGCGGAGGTGTGGTTATTTCTATTAATTTTCTCAGATTTTTAGCTTGTTTTGGACGTTGAAGATGCGTACAATCACTTAATTTTTTTTTTCTTTCAAGTAGATCAGTTGAAAATGCCATACACGTCTCCAGCCCACATTCTTTACAATTGCTCTTATCGAGTAATTTATAAATTTCAAGTGGACTTGCTCTCTTTACCATTTTTTCTTGCTCCAATCGTTTTTTCTAGTATTTTTATGATTTTATCTAATGTTTAAAATAAAATTAGATAAAATAAATAACTTTTTAAAAAAATCCACAAAAAAATCTAAATTAATTTTCATTAAAAATTATTTCAACCTTATCCTTGGATCTGCTATTGCTAAGGCAATATCAGAGATTAAATTGAAAATACCTACAATTACTGCAATTAATAAAGCAGGAATTAACATTAAAATCCGATAGGCTATATATTTTATTAAATTCATTTCGATTCAATTCTCCATTTTATTTTTCGTTTTATAGTTGTGGGATAATTATACCTTATATATTAGAAACACCAGAAATAACTCATTACTTCCTAATTTAATTTTTACTAGCTAATAGACAAATATCCTCTTATTTTTTTACGAATAGTTAATTTTATATCGTATCTATTAATCATCAGATATAACTATTTCATTTTTGACTAGATTAAATAAAAAAGATACTAATGATTATAATTAGCCTGAATACATTTGATTCGTAAAGATCTCAAATTATTCTCTTATAAACATTTGCCTAGATTCCCTTTAATCTTTACCTAAAAAAATTAAAAAAAAAAAGAAAATCAGATTTTAGAAAATTGTTACATCAGTAAAACTAGTGCTTCACCTTCAGTTACTAAGACGTTATCTTGATTATATACATTTGTTTCAACTGTAATGAACTTAAGTTTTCCTTCTGATTTTGTGAATTTTTCTTTAACTGTGGCAACAGCAGTTAAAGTATCTCCAATATATACGGGTTTTTTAAAATTAACCTTTTGAGATATGTATAGAGCTCCAGGTCCAAAAAGTTTTACACCTAACGCTGCTGAAATTAATGAACTACTGAAGCAACCATGAACAACTCTTTTTCCAAATTGTTGGGTTTTTGCAAATTCTTCGTTTACATGAAGAGGATTATAATCTCCTGATATTCCAGCAAATAGAATTACGTCCGCCTCCGTGACAGTTTTTGCATGAAAAGCGGAATCACCGACATTATAATCATCCCATTTTACATTTTTATGTGTAGGTTTTTCACTCATAAAATTTTTCACTTTAATATATTATTTTATATAAATTTCTATTATATTAAGTCCGAAAAGACTCTTAAATATTTAAAAAAATTCTTCATATTGAATTAAAATTGAAAAAAAATCGAAAATATTTTGAATTTACCTGTAGTATTTTATTTATTCCAAAACCACGATTAAAGATTAAGTTCTTTTAATTGAACTTGTATCTTTTGTACTTTTTCTGGAGTTAGGTCATATACTTTCCACATGAAGAAGAATGCCACTATATAAAAAATCATTGGTATCAACGCCAATATGACACGAATTCCCCATAAGGCTAAGTCTGTTTGAATTTCTGCTCCTGGAATGAAGGAAGTTATTTCGTGGACCACAGCGATGGAAATAGCTTGAACGACGATTGATAAGCGACCAAAAAAGGTTCTAATTCCTGTGTAAATACCTTCTTGACGTTTTCCAGTTTTTACCACAATCTCATCAATTACATCAGAAAAACAAGGATACATTAGGGTCCAAAGAGCTCCGATGCCTATACCTACTAGGATTGTAGAAATTACAACTGCAATTATATCTGAAACAAATAACAGAGGCATAAGAATAACTACGACCAATGAAGTTCCAATTAGATAAACTTTTCGGTTCCCGAGTTTTCTCCCCAACCAAACCCATAGAGGAACTGAAATAAGACTTCCTACTAGAAATGCAGCAGATATAATCATCTCGACTTCTGCTGGCATTCTTAATGTATATCTTACTAAATAATAAACAGATCCAAGCATAAGCACCATCAATACTAATTGTGCAAGGTATGTAATTAGATAAACGATAAAATTTTTTTGTTTTATAGCAAATTTCAATATTTGAAAGATAGAATCACTTTTATTCCGTTCTTTAACTACTAAAAGGGCTCGATCTCTTAAGTCCTTGTCCTCGTGCATACCAGGAATCATTAGAAGTATGATAAATACGCCAATCAATACAACTATTATTGCTGAAATAATATAGGATTCAATTTTTCCATATGTAATGAAAAGTGGAGGCACTAACATTGCAAAAGCTATACCTAACTGGCCAAAAACAGTACTAAATCCACCTACTTTTGTACGTTCTTTATCTGAGCGAAATTTATCGGGAAAAAGTGCAAGCCAATTTGTCATCCATAATGAAAACATGAAATCAAATATACATATAGTAATTAAAAGCCAAAAAAAAGCTGATAGTGTTTCAGTGTTGGGAACCGTGAAAATAAAGATGTAACTAATTGCACATAAAATTCCAGAAATAATGAACCACGGAAATCTTCTGCCCCATCGTTTAGTGAACTTTGTATTCCGATCTGATAAAAAACCTGCGAATGGATCATTGAACATATTCCAGATACCATAAAAAAAAAAAGCAATACCTACAAGCAAAATTGGAAGTAAAATTTCATCCTCATAAAAACCAATAATACGTATTGTAAATGCAGCTGTTAAAAAATTATCGAAAAAACCTCCTAAACCGTATGATATATGGATTTTTGTAGAATAATTAATTCTGGGAGAAGAATCCATTCTATTTCCCTTTTCTTCTCCTTTAAATTCTCTCTTAAAGTTACTCATGATTAAAATTCAACTTGAAATAATATAAATAATTCTATTATATTGCATTTTTTTTAATTCATGTCTTAGTTTTTTTGAAATAAAATTCAATATTATAATATTCGATTCGAATATTACGCTACAACTTTTTTATAGTGATTGTAGGACTTGTTGCGTATTTTAGTAATGCTTTATCATTCAGTTCTACTCCCCATCCTGGACCCTTAGGCACTTTAGCCATACCTCCTTCGTAATCTAGAGGTTTTAAAATAAGGTCATCTTCTAGCATCATTTGACCAAAAAGTTCAGTGGCATGACCAAGAGAATGATATTTAGCGGCTGCCAAGTGAATATGCATAGATGAGGCTATACCAAGTGGCTGATTATGTAAAACTGCACTTATTCCTCGTTGTTCAGCATAATCCAAAGCTCTAAGAGCGTTAGTAACTCCACCCGGACGTTCTGAGTTCAATCCAATTACTCCTATAGCTTGCATTTCAACTAAGGTAATTATATCCCTTAGTGAGAAACATCCTTCATGAGCCATCAATGGAGTATCAACATGCTTTTGAACATAAGCCATGCCTATATAATCATCTTTATGGACAGGTTGTTCAGCAAAATCAATGTTAAAGCGTTCTATAGCTTTAATTGCACGGATTGCTTTGGATGGACTATAAGCTTGATTATAATCAACTCTTAATCGTACGTTAGTTCCCAGAGTTTCTCGAATCTTTTCAGATATTTCTACATCATCGCTAATAGAGCGGCCGAGTTTGTATCTAAAAGTTTTGAAACCTGCCTTATAATATATTTTTGCAAGAGAGAGCATAATTTTTATATCCGTTAATGGGATAAGTGCTGCAAGAGGGATTTCTTCTACTGTTTTACCTCCCATAAAATCGCATGCAGGTCGGCTTGTTATTTTTCCCATTAAATCATAGCATGCCATATCTAAAAGACCTTTAGCCACTTCATTACGGGATATATTATTATCCATCTTGTTTCGTATCCTCTCAACATTAAATGGATTTTCGCCTAATAAATATGGTGCTAATCCATTTTTAATAGAATCAATTATTTGTGCTGGTGAAACGCCAGTTTCAGGCAACCAAACAAATACCTCTCCTAGACCAATATTCCCATCATCACAAATGAGCCGACATATAACAAAATCTCCCCCCAACCATGCTTCATCAATATTAATAGCCATTCCAACACCTCCTTCACCTGATTCCATAACTTTTCTTACTTGTTCTTTGAACGGTACATGAACTGGGGTCAATTCAATTTTTATAATTTTTGGGTTCATGTAGGATACACATTTTTTTCTTACTTACAAACTTATACTTTATTATTAAAATTATTATTTATTTCAAGAAGGCTATGAAATTGATTTTATTTTTTTTGAAAAAAAATTTTTATGAAATAAGGAGAAAAAAGGGAAAATTAGCGAAAATTTATTTGAATTTTTAAATAATTTTAATTCATGTCAAATCCACCAAAATCACCTATATTCCCGACCGGAAAAATTAAATCAAAAATTTTATCTCAACTTCTAAATAAATATTGTTCTAGTAAAATTGATGAGAGAGTGATTTTGGGCTCACAAATAGGTGAAGACGCGGCTGTTATTGATATGGGGGATAAATATTTAGTTGCTAAAACTGATCCTGTCACATTTCTTGAATATATACCGGATATTTATAATAATATCGGTTTTTGGGTTGTGAATGTTAATGTAAATGATGTTGTAAGTTGTGGTGCAATTCCGAAATGGTTTCAAACAACGATTTTATTGCCTGAGAAAGGCACAACGGAAGAATTAATCGAGAAAATTTTTAAGGAAATTCATGAGACTTGTAAAAATCTTGGTATTTCTGTCGTAGGAGGACATACGGAAATAACCGTTGGATTAGATAAACCAATGGCTATTGGTTGCTTAATGGGCGAAGTGGAGAAAGACAAATTGGTAAAAACTTCAGGAGCAAAAGTAGGTGATGCAGTTATTCTTACAAAAGGGATTGTAATTGAAGGCACTTCGATAATCGCAACTGAAAAGGAAAGAGAGTTACTTGAAAGGGGATTGGACAAGCAATTTATAGAAAGATGCAAGCAATATATTTATGATCCCGGAATAAGTGTATTGAAAGAGGCAATTTTAGCAAATCAAAATTTTAAAATACACGCGATGCACGATCCTACTGAAGGAGGATTGGCTTGTGGTCTTTTTGAGCTTGCATATAGTTCAGGTACGGGAGTTCTAATTGATTATAATTCAATAAAAATCTTACCCGAATCAGAGAAACTTTGTAACATTTATGGTTTGAATCCATTAGGTACAATATCATCAGGTTCTTTATTAATCACACTTGACGAGAAAGATTCAACTAATTTAATTGATTTATTAATTGAGAATGGAATTTATGCTGTAAAGATAGGTAAAATTGTAGAAAAAAAGGAAGGATTAAAAATTATAAAGGATGGAATTAAAAATAAACTGGTTTATAGTGAAAAAGATGAAATTACTAAAATTTTTTAGGTTTTATAATATTTTCTACATGTAATGAAATTTCAACCCGATTGTACGGCATGTTTGTTTGAACAATTAAAAAATGGATTAATTTCTTGTAAATCAGGTATTACCACTGAAGAAATCTTACATCATCAAAGAGAATTAATGAAAAGATTAATAGATTTACCATTTACACAGTTTAGGCATCCTATTGTTGGTAAAGTTGTTTATGGATTGATCAATGAGATCTTAAATGATCCTGATCCCTTTAAGAAAGCAAAAATTAAATTCCAAAATACCGGAAAAAAATTATATCCAAAATTAAAAGAAATGGTAAAAGATTCAAATAATCCTTTGTTAAAAGCGTGTATTTTTTCAATAATGGGTAATGCTATTGATCTGGGAGCTCCAACTGTGATAGATATAGAAAATGATATAGTACAAATTACTGAGGAAGATTTATTGATAAATGATTTTATTGAATTTGAGAAAGATCTAAATGAGGCTGAAACAATTTTAATTGTTGGAGATAATACAGGTGAAATTTTTTTTGATAAAGTCTTATTAGAAGAGATTTTGAAAATATATCCAAATAAAAAAATTTTTTTCTCTGTTCGAACTGCGCCAATAATTAATGATGCAATGATGGAAGATGCAATTTTTACAGGACTTGATAAAATTTGTAGTGTTATAGAGAGTGCACCATACCCAGGGATGATTTTAGAAGAATCCACCCCAGAATTTATTGATAGATTTAACACAAGTGATTTGATTATTATGAAAGGGCAAGGAAATTTTGAAACAAGTGATGATCTTAAACCTAAAGGGCTAATATATTTTTTTCTTAAGGTTAAATGCCCTACAATACAAAAAGTTTTAAATCTTCCCATTGGGGGTCTAGTTTTAAAAAAAAAAAGAAATTAGATTTATTTCTATAAAAATTTAATTTATATTAAATTATAAATTATGAATAGAAAGGAGATCAGTAAAGATGAGTGAAAATTTTAATTTAAAACAAGAAAAAGGTAAAAATACTAAAGTAATATTATTCGATCTTGACGGTACGTTGTTGGATAGTGATATAGATAAATTTTTATCACATTATTTCAAAATATTGACCGCTTCATTAACTCACATCCAGCCACCTGATAAGATCTTTAAACATATAATGATGGCAGGAAATGCCATAGTAGATAACGACGGCAGTGCCTTTAATGAGGAAGTTTTCTGGTCTACCTTTTCTCATTTATTAGGTTATCCTCGAGAAGAATTAGAACCGATTTTTTGGGAATTTTATGAAAACAAGTATCCTATCTTACGTCAATATACAAGCCAAAAACCCGGTGCACGCCAAGTAGTTCAGCAGGCTTTTGACTTGGGTTATGAGTTAGTTATTGCAACTACTCCTGTTTTTCCTTCTACAGCCATCGAGCAAAGGTTAAAGTGGGCAGATGTAGCTGACTTTCCATATATGTTAATTACTAGTTATGAAAACAGTCGCGGATGCAAACCGAATCTGATTTATTATAAACAAATTCTTGAAAGTATTGGATATGATGCTGAAGCGTGTCTTATGGTTGGTGATGAGGATAGAGACATGGTTGCTGCTCATCTTGGCTATAGTACTTTCCTTGTAACTAGTCCTAAAACAAAATTAGGTCCTAATACTCCAGAACCGACTTATAGCGGGACGTTAGAAGATCTGGGAAAATTGCTTCAAATCTGGAAGTAAATTATTTGTTATTTGTATAATATAGATTTTATTGGATTGAATTTAATTTTATGACCGAAAAAGTAGTAAATAACACATTTATTTCATTAGGAAAAACATTTTGGCCTTTATATTTATTGGGAGGTTTTCAAAGTTTAGCTTACGGCGGAATAATTGTTCTTATTGTGCCATTATCTTCATTATTTTGGTCAGGTGAACCTTACCATGCTCTTGAAATGGGTATTTTAATCACTTCAATGGTTTGGATGTCAGCAATATCGGGTATTATAATTGGAATATTAATTGATAAATATTCTCGAAAATATATTATGTTTATTATCTCTATTTTTAGGGGTTTTAGTATGATAATGCTTGGTTTTGCAATTGAAGGAAAAGGTTTAGAAACTTGGACTTATTTCTTGATTTTCACTGGAATTTTTGCTTTTTTTGCGGGAGGCAGTTGGCCAGCAATAATTTCTCTCTCAAACGATATTGTTCCACATCCTCAACGTTCGCAATTCTTTGGGTTATTAGGAATAATGATGAGCCTCTTTACTCAGTTTGGTTTCTTAGTTGCGTCATTTTTAGTTCAATATGAATTTTGGAGATCCTTCTTTTGGGGTGTTGGAGTATCAATCCTTGTTGCAGGTATTATTTTTTTATTTCAAATCGAAGAACCTAAGAGAGGAGCTCAACAACAAGAACTCAATGAAATTCTTAATGATGATTCTATTAAATATGATTTCCATATTGATAAAAAAATAATGAAAAAAACGATGTTAAGTAGAACTAATGTAGTTGCACTTATTGAAGGTATATCAACAAATTTATTTCTTGGAAGCTTGGATCTCTTGATTTTACCTTATATTCAAACTCCACCTCATAATATTTCTCCTATTTTTACAGGTCTTTTTTTGGTAATTTTTGGCTTAACAGGAGGATTAATAGGACAACTATTTCTTGCGAAATTATCAGATAAGTTGGCGATGAAAAAACCAATTAGAAGAATATACTTCGTTATTTTTTCGTTATCTCTTGGAATAACTACTTTTTCCTATCTATTTTTTCTAGATTTACCTCATTTAACTGTAGAACAAGGTAAAGATATTCCTTATATATTATCTTTACCAATTATGTGGATAATGGGACTATTATTTTTTACTTCTAATTCAATTTCTTCTTTATATCTCGTTAATCAAGCTCCAGTTTTACAAGAGATCAATTTGCCAGAAGCTCAAGGAAAAATTGCATCATGGAACCAATTACTGGAATCTATTGGTTACGGTGCAGGACCTTTACTCGTTGGAATATTATTATCGATTTCTGGACAGAATTATCAATTAGTTATATTGATAATTATTATATTTGTGATTCCCGGAATTGTATTATGGTTTTTATCCTTGAAATGGTATCCTAAGGATCGGGATATAATAAAAAGTTTGCTTAAAGAAAGAGCTGAAATTTTGAAATCTCAAAAAAATTTAAAAAATTAGTAGAATAAAAATTTGTAAATCTCTTATTTATATAAGCTATTTCCTGAGATGTCTTGTGCTACAATCAAAGGACCAAATTGCTCTACCCTTAAAAACCATACAGCTTCGCTGGAACCTAAATCAAGCCATTCAACATGAATAACTTCTTTAATCATCCTTGAGGCAACCGCCCCACAACCGCCAGGATAACTTAAATAAATTACTTTTAGATTTTTTTCATCTAAATTTTTCATTCCGCCTTTACCTATAAGAATATGAATATCTAAAAATTTTATGACTTCATTTTCAACGGAATTCATACGCGCACTAGTAGTAGGACCTGCAGAGATTATTTTATATTTTTCATTGATTTTTTTTATGATTGGCCCACAATGATATAATGCAGTATTTTTTACTCTATTAAATGAGTGGGGTAAAGGTTTCTTTTTATTAATATGGTCAATTATTCTTTTATGAGCTAAATCTCTTGCCGTTATGATGGAACCATTTAAAAAAACTATATCACCAATTTTTAATGGCAGAAGATCCTCTACTTTAGTAGGTAAATTAATATTATGCCTCATAAATTAATTCACCCTCCTTGTTAATTTTAAAAGATGCAATTCGATGGCAATAGCACTGTACGATTACACCTACCGGAAATGATGCGGGATGTCTCATTGAAAGTTCTATATGTACATCTATACAAGTGATTTTTCCACCTAATCCCATTATACCAATATTAAGCTCATTTAGGGAATTTATAATTTTTAATTCTAATTCTGCTACATCTTGACGCTCATGTCTTACTCCAATAGGTCGTAATAATGCTTTTTTTGCTAATATCATCGAATTACTAGCATCACCACCTAATCCAACACCTAAAATAATTGGAGGACAAGGTTTTCCTCCAGCCTTCTGAATTAACTCTTTAATCATTAAAGGAAATCTTTCTAATCCATTTATAGGATCTAACATAAATAATTTTGAGATATTTTCAGCACCTCCCCCTTTAGGTAAAATAATTATTTCTAAATCATTGGAATTTTCTATAATTTCTATAAAAATCGGTGGTGAATTTGCACCAATATTGGTTCCAGTGTTTTTATTGGTTATTGGATCTACAGAATTACTCCTTAAAGGTATATCTGTTGTTACTTCTTGAACAACTTTATCAATGATATTTCTAAAACTAGAGATAATTGGAAATTGATTTCCTAATTTAATATAAAAATTTAAGATACCAGTATCTTGGCATAGGGGAATCCCCCTGCTTCCGCATTGAAAATTTTCTAAAATTAATTGGAGTTGAGTTTGGTTTATTTCATTATCTTCCTCTTCATATAAAATCTTAAAAAAATCAAGAATATCCTCTGGAATAGTTGTAACCGCTTGTTTTATTGATTTTTTAAGTAAATCTATTATTTTTTTTTCCAAAATTTCGATTTTACTTTCCATAGGTATACATTAATAGGAAAAAATATAATACTAGTTAAATCAAAATTTTAATTAAGACGAAGCAATATAAATTATTGAGAGATCGGGAGTTTATTTTGACTGAAAACAAGGAACATCTATTATTACGAGCTGGCTCACAACTTAAAGATAATGTATTTAATTTAAGAGAGATTAATAGAATTATCCTAAATGAATTAAAAAGCGATACAAAGATATATAATTCATTTATATCGGATATTTCGGACAAGTGGAAAGAATTTAGAAAAAATAATGAACAAAGAAAAATAAAATATCGCTATACAACTTTTTTTCATAGAAATTTTGATTACTTTTTTAGGCAATCTATAGATAATCTCTTTGGATTGAATTCAAAAAACCTGAAATTAATGTTAAAAGAGAACGTTACAGATAATGATTTATATTTTGAATATAAATATTTTTTTTCGGAAGATGAGATGAATTTAATTGCCGAATTTAAAGAACGCGTTTCTCATCCATTAGATTACGACAGAATAATTCCTTTTATATTTGAGGTTCTTATTACGATTTTAGGGATGATTATTAGAAAAACAATAAATAAAAAAATTTGGATCTCTCAGAACGGTGCCCGGCTGAAAAAAAAAGGTAAAAAATCTTACCTTCATCTCTTAATTACAAGTAGACGCAGTCCTGATGAAATTATGGATGGATATCTTGCCTTTATCCTGTATAATTTTGCGATAAGACATCCAGAGATTCCTGATTCATATAAAAAAACACTAATGGAGAGGAAAAATCTTTTAACTAAGATTGCTCTAAAAAATTATCCTTTAGCAAAATATCAATTAGTAGATATAATTTTTACTTTTTTTAAGAAGTGTAAATTGCTTGAAAATGTCTCACCTTTCTTAGATTTCCTCAATTTTGTTTGCTCGCGTGTTGAAGATAGCGTCTTTGATACAATTGAAATAATTAAAGAGGATTTTCTTTCAAATTTAGATTATCCACCTGAAGTAAATGAATCATTAATAAGGATTTTTAATTTTATCAATAAATATTCTACATTATTTAGCACCTTTCAAGCGAATAACAGGCCTTCATTTCGAAATCAATATGAACTTTTCCTTTTATATTTGCAATTTTATTTTGGACGAACTTTAGAATCGCTTGAGATAAGCGACCTATTATTTTTTCCAAAAAAATTTGGAGATCTTATAAAAGAGCATAATTTATCTGAAAAAGAAAAAATCTCATTTAAAACTATTAGATCTATTGGATATTTTTCCAATATAGCATTATCCTTGTCACATTTACCTATAATTGAAGATTTCTTTTTTAAATTGCTAAATGAGAAAAAAATTCAGAATATAAATGAAATATTTTTCATGACGTTTCTTAAAAGCTTAAATGAGAAATTTCTTGATATGATTGAGGAGGAAAATGAAAAGTTAAAAAAATTTAAACGTAAAATCAGTTTCGAAAAAGCCATTGATTTTATTTGCAGAAGTTTATATAGTTTAATTAATAGAGTGTTTTTAAGAGAAAATGTGGAGGAGGCGTCAAAAAACTTTGTTGATCCAAGATCCAGATACATTCCCGAAAATGTAGCCACCAGAGTCTTAGAATTATCAATTTTCAAGGATTTAAATCTCTCAGATGATATCTGGCCTGACTATTTTTTGAGTGTAAATAAAGATAAGATTAAACATCTATTTAAAGAATACTTTGAAATTCCTGAAGATGTTTTCTATTCAGACTGGAGTTTATCTATGATTGACATGATATACAATCAAGAATTATTCTATATGGAAAAATATTTAGAAGAATTTCTAATACAAGATGTAGTTATTCCTTTAAATAAATTTTTCTTACAATTTGAGAAAAAAAAAGAGAGTATTAAGAATAAAGATGATTTATTAAACGATTTAACTAAAATTATTACTAAAGAAAAACGCAAAGAAGAAAATATTAAGAAAATATTTTCTAATATAATTGAACTATGGGACTTATCTTTTTAGAAGATTTTTTTTATTTTTTCTAATAAATTTTTAATTTTTTCATTTAAAATTTCTTCTTTATATTCAATATGCCTTCTTTTTGCAACAATCTTTAAATGAGAATATAAACACTTGACTATTTCATTGTTTGAGATGAAAAATTTTGTGTTTATCTTCTTATATCTTAATAAGAAATCTAAAATTATATTTAATTTAAATTCCAATAACTCATCTTGAAATATATCTCCAGGACTTGTTGTAATGATCGAAACAATTATTTCAGTTATGTCATTTTCAGGAATTCCTTCATGAACATTCTCGAAATCGATACCATATATATTTTTTTCATGGTAAATAAAATTTTTTAATCTTAAATCTCCCTTATTTCTGACAAAGATTTGACTTTCTTTCTCAGAGGTAATATTTATTTCATGATATTTATATAACCATTCTGCTAATTTTTCCAATATTTCTTTTTTTAAGATATAAATACTATTTTCTGTAGAGTTATCCAAGTCATCATTAAGGAGATCACATAAGTTAAGTCCATCAATTTTTTCCATTAGAATGTAAGGTTTTTTAAACGCAAAAATTTTTGGAACCAAAATACCTTTCTGATAATTTGAGATTAAATTCTCATATTCTGTAGTGAAACTTTTTTTAGAAATTTTTTTAATTATAATTTCTTCTGGTAAGGTTTGTGGATTTTTTATACTTATTAAAAAAATTAAATTTTTTCGTGTCTTTAAAAATTTTATAGTAGTAATTTCGATTTCTGGTATAATTTCTTTCAGATCTCTAATAATTTCTTTTTTAAGATTTGATTCTTTTACATATTCCAATTTTTTACAACGCCTAAAAAAATTTAGGATATAAGGTTTTTAAAATAAATTCAGGTTTTTCTAATGCATTTATTATAGGAATTCCTTTATAACTTTCATTATTTTTATGTTTCTTAGTTGCAATTAATCCTGAAATTACTTTTATTGTATTATCAATCTGTTCATCTACTTCATTAAAATCCTTAGCACATAAAATCTTGTCATATTGGAAATCCCTAAATCCTTCAGTAATTATTATATCCGGCTTTATTGGTGCCTTTTCTATCCAATCAAATATTTCCTCAGTATTTATAACTTGATTTAAGAAAAAAGTCGTTTGATTATTAGATTTTGTAATTACACAATTCGCTCCTGCTTTAGAAAATTGAAAAGAATCTTTTCCTTTAAGATCAAGGGAGTGAATGTGAATATTTTTTAAAACAAATATTTTATAATCAGTATTTTTGGTTAAATAGTTTATAACCGATAAAATTGAGTTGGTTTTTCCGGATCCCGAAAATCCAATAAAACTGATTACTTTAAAATTTCTTTTTAACATTTCAATAAATATAATATTTTATATATTAATATTATATTTTAATGGCAAAACAAAATATAATCTTCGATGCTAACTTTTTCATTTGCATGAATGAAATTCGGGCACATGATATACTCAATAATTTAAAGACCTCTGGAAAGCTTCTTGGTTTTAATTATTACATTAGTGAACAAGTGTTCTCTGAAATAAAAGGTGTCAGTGCAAGTTTTCGAGAGAAATTTCAGAATTTTATAAATGTAGAACTAATCTCTGAGGCGAATATTAAACTAATAAAAGACGCTTTAAAAAGGCGTAAAATTAGGTTTCCTGCTCAAGATCCAGATTTATCATTAATTGCTCTAGCAGATATTTTATTAGAAATTGATAATTCGGCGAAAATAACAATTGTGAGCGATGATTTCAAGTTAGTACGGCAAATTAACATTTTATATAAAAATAAAATCAACGTTCTATCGTTATCAGGATTTTTACTGCAAATCCAAAGAACAGTTTCAAACCCATCATTAAAAATGTATTTTAAAAATATTTGGCGAAAAAGCCTTAATTATACGTTATCCTATATGCTAGAACGCTCAAAAGCATATCCCGCTGAAGAAAAAATCACTTGGCTCATAGAGAGAGCAGTGTCCGTAACGGAAAATTCTATTATAACAAAAGATTCGATTTCAGAAAATCAAGGGATTTCTCTAATGCCTATGGATGCTTCAATAAAGGAAGAATGCGAAATTTGTGAGAGATTTATTCAAGGGCATGATTTGCCAAGAAGTGAGGAAAAAAAAATTGAAGGGATCTTAAATTTTTTAGAAAACTTGAGAATTGCTAGAAGTTATCTAATTTCCTCAAAAAACTCACTAATCGATGAAGATATAAAAGATTCTGTTAAAAATCTAAAAAAAGGTAGTTCATTCTTAACTTCTCTATTACAACTTGCCCATGGAAAGACTTCTGGAAGAAATTATGATATTATAAATCAATTAATATGCTCAGAATTATCAAAAATAGAGTTTTTACGTGGATTTCTATTAATTAAAATAGGAAAAGTTAATTCTGCATTGGAAGCTTTTGATAGAACTGCTTTATTTTCAACAATTGTCCATAATTGGAGAACTGGCTTAACAATAAATTATCTCAAGGCGCTTATTAGAATATTTCATGGTTTTTACTCTTCAGCTATCAAACAATATGATTTTACAAGCCAGCTTGCTGAAGTTTATAATGAAAGAAAACTAATTTTGAAGTGTACTATTGGAAAAGCTCTTGCTTTATTCATGGGAACCCAAGAAAATAAAGATCAAGCAATCTCAATAATTGAAGAACTCTCTAATTATGATACAGAAAAATATTTAGAAGAGGGAATGATTGTATTTAGTGAATTAGGAGATTATTTTTTAGCATTGGGGCACTCTCAAATTTCTGCTTCCCTTTATAATGAATCTCTAGAAATGGCAATCGATGGAAATTTTGAATATAAAATACCAACTCTCATAGATAAACTTAAGCGTGCCTACATTGCTACCATTTTAAGTGGATATACTACAGAAACTATCAACGTGGATGTTTTATTTCAAAAAGCTTACAAATTGAAAAATGTAGATAAATATAATGAACAAATCAGACAATACCATGATTTTCATAAATTATATTATACTAAATTTCAATTCCTTACCGGAAAACGGGTTGTAGCATATCAAAATCTTAATAAAAAATTAAAAAATTACTTCGAAGTTATTAAAATACAGCCTTTAGCTAATGAAAAAACGTTATTCATTGCGCTTCATACTGAATTAGGACTTTTAGGTTTTTTGATTTTTGGAGATTATGAACTTTCTGGCGTCGCGGAAAACTATTCATTGAAGTTAAATACAAATGCAAAAGTCCGGATTTACACTCCAAATATAGAATTAAAAGAAGAATATTTAATACGCGCAATTATTGAAATTAAGAATAAAGAATATATTGATGTAATTTACAATCTTCCGATCTTCTTTAAACAGATGAATATTTAATTTTTTTTATCACTTATATTCGATTTATTTGAAGATTGAATTTGAAATCTTTAATAAAACAAATGGTGATTGACTTTAATCATTAATATTATGTCTTTCTGGTTGACTTAGCACGCTGTGAGATTCTATGTTTATGAATTGCACATGAAACACAATAATAAACTCTCTGCGTTGGACGTTGAATTACTGCCCCAGCATCTCGAAGCTCTTTATATATACGACCATCTACTAAAGACACACGTTTTGTGACTTGTTTCGCTTTACTTCTAGGAATAAATCTGCCACAGTTCGCACACTGCACTGTAGTGCTCTGTCCTTTGTGAGAGGCTGATTTTCCCCCGCTTTTTCGTTTTTTTGGCAATTTTTTTCTCTTATTCTCTTATTTCTCTTTAAATATCTTTTTTATTAAGATAAAAAATATGAATAAATATAATAATTTTATTAAATGGAAACTAAAATTCTTTACTTATTATTAGGTATTTTCCATTTTTTTTAATTCTTTAAAAGCAAATAAGAGTCTTTGGAATACCGTTATTGTTAACAGTAGAATGAAAGTCCAGATAAATATAAAAAAGAATAATGAATTCGTCGCATTAGTAAAGAAATAAACCCATGCTTCAATAATCATAGCGGCAAATAATAGAAGCATTCTCTCAGCTCGCTCCAAAAATCCAACTCCTTTCATTTCCACGCCCTCATTTTCAGCTCGGCTACGAATATAACTAATCATTAAACTCAGGAAAAAACAAATAAATCCCATAAGGTAATCAATATACCCACCGTAAATAAATCCTAAAATAATTACAGCATCAGCTAACCTGTCTAAATTGGAATCCAAAAAAGCCCCGAATTGTGAAGCAGAATTAGTTTTTCGAGCAACTGCACCATCAAAAACATCAAATGAGCCAGAGAGAAATAGTAAAAAAGGAGGAATCCACGCAAGCCATAAAGAAAGGTGTAAAAAATCAAATCCGAGAAAAATAGCACATGCTAAGGATAAAGAAAAACCCAGATATGATAATTTATTCGGGGAAATATTGTGTTTAATAAAAAAATTTACACGTTTTTCTATAAGGTTTTGAGCATTTTGTCTGTATTTATTAAGTACCATTCTTATTAGATTCCAAAAAAGATTTTATTTCTTTTTATTGAATTAGATATATATATGGTATGGATCAGATTTTATTTTAAGTTAACTTAAGATTTTTAATATTAGTAAAAGAATCAATAATTTGGAGCTTGATTAATTTTATTACCGAAGATGCTAAATATGATTGAGATGTCCCTAAACTCACACATGAAATTCCAGTATCTTTTAATTCCTTTGAATCAAGGAAATTTCCTAATTGGTTCCCGATGATGAATAAATAATTTTTATCTTTCTCAAATTTCTCTTGTGAGAATTCTGTACCTTTTTCATGTAAAATGTAGGCTTGGAATCCTTTTTTCCTTAATTTTTCAATAGCATCGAAAATATCGATATCGGTGATAATAACTCTATTTAAAGGATTTTTTTTTTTGCTTCCTTCATCTAAACCTTGGATTACCTTTACAAAATAATCCATAAATCTTAATTCGCTTATTGGGAAAATAACTTGCTGAAATAATTCGTATTTAAAGATATAGGTACCGTAATTGTCCAAAAATGCCCAAAATTCAACATTTTGTTCAAGCTCAAAATTATTCAATAAAGCAGCTAAAGCACACCGGGTAATTACATCTAAACGCCCGGTAGAACCTGTTGGGTCTTTAAGTATATAATTACTTAGATTAATGGTTTCGGATTTTATGAAAAAAACAGTTTTCATTAGATGGTTTCTTATAAGAGTTTAATATTAATAGATTTTTTTTCTAATATTATATTTTTTTTACTTATAATTATCATTTAAGTATTCTTTTTTTAAGGAATTAGTGGGAAAGAAATGGGAAAAGTTAATAAACGATAATTTCTTTTTTAATTAATAAGTTGGTGTTTAAGATCATGATTTCAATTACTAAAGAAATTTATTATGGAAATCCGAAATCATTCTTGACTAGAACACTTCATAACCCGAGATTTATTACACACTATTAAAAATTTCATATTAATAATAGTGTTGAAGTTATTTTATCCTTTTTTTCTTCAGCAAGATTTTTTTTTTATGATAATTTTTTTAAATGGTTTTTAAATATGATTAGAGTAGGTATTATGGGAGCAACCGGATATGTTGGAACAGAATTAGTTAGGATTTTATTACAACACCCAAAAGTAGAATTAAAAATATTAGCATCACAAAATTATATC
>JAHQWG010000052.1 GCA_029856045.1 Promethearchaeia archaeon
CTTGTTTTAGCCATTAAATAAAATATTGAAATATGAAATTTATATTTTTTAAAATTGAAAAATCGAATAAGGAATCTATTGCTAAAAATAATTTTTATTGAGAAGCTTAAGAATTAAGTATAATATTATATGTACCAAAATTTAATTATAATTTAATTGAGAAATAATAATTTTTGAATGATGATTTTATGCTAAAAGAAAAATTGATTAAAAAACAGCCGTTTGAGGGAAATATTGTTATAATAACTGGAGGTTCTACTGGTCTAGGAAAAGATACTGCTAAATGTGTTGTTCAATTAGGGGGAAGTGTTTGTATCATTGCGAGAAATGTAGAAAATTTAAAAAAAGCTGTTAATGAAATAGAAAGTTTAAAAGTCAAAGATGACCAATTTGTTGAGATGATTTCTTGTGATACAACTAAAATGGAACAACTAAAACCTCTTTTAACGGAATTTATAGAAAAACATGGGACTCCAGATTATTTAATCAATAGTGTTGGCTATGCATATGCACAATATATCGAAAACCTTACACTTGAAGATTTTAAAAGAAATATGAGTGTTAATTATTATGGTCAATTAATACCAATACTAATAATATTACCATATTTTATGAAAGCTAAGAAAGGTTATATCGCAAATGTCTCTTCTATGTCAGGTTATATTGGAACAATGGGTTTTGCTACCTATGTACCTTCTAAATTCGCAGTTGTAGGATTATCTGAAGTATTACGTCAAGAATTAAAACCTTATAATATAAATTGCTCTATTCTTTACCCTCCTGCTATGGATACTCCTGGTTTTAAAAAAGAAAATGAAACTAAACCAAAAGAATGTTTCATTATTGAGGAGAGAGGCAAATTATTACAGCCTGAAGTAGTAGCAGAAGTATTTATTGAAGGAATTTTGAAAAAAAAATTTCAAATTTTTCCTGGCGAAGCAAAATTTATCTGGAGAATGTATAGACTTCTTCCTAGATACGTTCGCTATTTAGCTGACAAGATGTATTTTAATGCACGAAAAGAATTAGGTAAAGAATAGACTATATAAATGATTTTTTAATTTATTTTTTTATAATTATTCATTTAATACCTTGCTGATATAAAAAATTGAATGAACAATTAATAGGTATTATTGATCTTGAAATCATTTACCTAATAAGATAAAAAAAATAAAAAATAAAAAAAAAGTAGTTATTATTTTTTGTGTGAAACTATAATTTCAGTTCCGAATAATATCTTTTTTGCTGTTTCAAAAGCAAAGTTATAGTCGAACACCTTCTTTCCCTTGGTATTAGTTGCATCCTTAAAAACCTGGCTTTCGACTTTATATTTTAAACGCCCAATATCCAGAGCACCGATCCCATAAATACCCGGATAAATCTCATCGTCATTAGAATTTGGTTTTAATCCTTCAATCCCATATGGTGGAACTAAATTAATATCGAGAACAATCTTGTTTGGCGGGAGTTTTTCCATTAATTCTTTTGATATCATTTGAATTCCGGCTTTTGCAACTGACCAAATTATATCGGCATCTTTTACTATTTCAAATTTCTCCTCATCAGTGGATGCCGCTACTCCAATTATTTCAGAAGCATCTTTACCAGCCTTTTCCGTTAATTTCTTTGCAAGTTCTTTTACAGCCTTTTCCCGACGAGAAATTATTATGGGTGTAGCGTGAAATTTAGCCGCGAGTATCGCTCCAATTTGCCCTACTGGTCCAGTACCCCCTAAAATGACTATTTTCTTTCCTGTAAAATCTGTTATTCCATGTTTTCTTGCAATTTCTATGGTTTTAGCAACAACTGCAGAAGCTGTAGTATGAGCTCCACGGGGATCTATAATTACAGGCGCCTCAAAAGGTGGAACAAGCGCATTTTGTATCTCTTCTGCAACTCTCTCTCCTTCATCAACATTTGATCCACCAACAAAATAAACGGTTGGAGCATTTGGTTTTCGTGAAAACATAGCATCTTGGACCAACTTTGCGACTCTATCAGATGTAATTTTGCAAAATGGAATAACAACATTAAATCCTGCATCATAGGCCATATTTATATCAAAAGGTGAAGCATATTCATCAGTATCAAAAAAATACAAAATACTCTCCGCTTTCTCTTTTTTCTTTACCTTTATTGGAATTATTTCAAGAACAGAGGTATTTATTAGTTCTTTTACTGAAGAAATATCATCCAAAGATTCTTTAGCAACTTTTTTGATATTAATTTGTTCAATTTCAAGTCCTAAGTCATCTGCAAGATTTGTAATGCCTTCAAAATGTCTTTTATCACTTATAAACAGTGCCTTTAAATGTTTTTTTTCGACTTTTTTCGCCAATTCAAAAATCCCCATCATCATCCAAGATTCGCGGATTTTATATCTTATCTCATTTTCCTGCTTATTATATTCATCAGATAAATGTTCTCTCCACATTACTAACTGTTGATAATGAGGATCATTCGGATGAATTCCGCCTTTTTCTTTTAATTGTTGAATTTCTGTATTTAATTTTTGAATAAGATCTTTACTACCATTCAATCCCGAAGAAATATAATTTAGAGCATTCTCGGGGATGCCTATCATTTTGTAGGGAATCTCATTCTTTCTGAATAAATCTACGAATTCATCTTCATAAAGCAGTCTATCATTTGACCTCATCCCTTTATCCTCTACTACGAAGTCAGGGCTATATTTATTTACTAAATTTTCAACAAATTCCATATATTCCTTAGAAACAAAAAATAAATTTGCAGCAATGGCTTCTTCCCCTGTCGGCTCTTCTAACGACCAATCTATCGGAAATTCACTCTCAACTAATACTAACTTAAGAGTCTTATTTTTTAAAGGTTTTAATTCTAAAGATTGCATTTTTTAATTTACCTCATATTTTTTATTCAATTTGTGTTGCGTGTTGTCCTATTTTTTTGAAAACTCTATTAACATTAATTTTTTCAACTTTTATTTCTAAATCATCTGCTAGAGATTTAATTCCATCAGAATGTTCCTTATCACAGATAAATATTGCTTTTAGATTTTTCTTCTCAATCTTCCTTGCTAAATCAAGAATCCCCATCATCATCCAAGATTCTCGGACTTCATATCTTATCTCATCTTTTTGTCTGGAATATTCATCTTGTAAATGATCCCTCCACGCAATTAATTGCTGAAGGTTAAAATCGTTAGGATGGACACCACCCTTCTCTTTTAAATTCTCAATTTCTACTTTAATTTCTCTTAATAGACCTACATCTCTATCTATTGTCGAAGCAAGATAACCCAGAGCATTCTCGGAAATATCTACCATTTTATATTGAATGTTAAATTTCCTGAATAAATCTACTAAAGCATCTTCATATTGTAAATCATCGCCTGAGCGCATTCCTTTCTCTTCCACTATAAAATCAGGCTTGTGATCTTTTACCAGATCTTCAATAAATTGCAAATATTCTTTAGACATAAGAAATAAATCCGCAGTAGTCATTTTTTTATCTGATGATAATTCCATCGACCAATCTATCGGAAATTCACTCTCTACCAATAACAATTTAAGAGTTTTATTTTTTAAAGGTTCTAATTCTAATGTTTGCATTTCTTTTTTACCTCCTGTTTAAGTTAAAATTAAAATTGATTTTTTTTTCATAATTTTGTTAGTCTCAAAATTAATAACCTTGATACTTTGAGCTTCAAATAACTTTTTCAATTCAGAAAACAATTCTTTATGGGTAAAATGGATAAAATTAATCTCATCTTCATTGATCATCTCAATTATATCTAATACTTTTTTTATGATCCATAAAGGCCTTAGTTTTAAGTCTAAATAATCTTCTTTGTCTTTTACTTCACTTTTTAAGAGATGTATCCATGAGAACAGGTTTTGAGCCTTTAATGACTCTTTTTCAGCAGGATTTAAACAGAGGTTTTCATATTCTCCTTGAAGTTCCTCAACTTGTTCTTTTTTATCTGATATCTCATTTAATAAATGGATTTTTGCGTAATCAGGGATATTAACATAATAATACGGCGTCTCAAAATTATCAAAAAACTGTGCTAAAGGAGTCTGATAAATCTTTTTTAATTCATCATCGCATAAATCAATCGTAGCAAAATTGAATTTTTTTCCTCTTAAGAGAATCAATAAATTATCATATTCTGCATCTGATAATTCTTTACTTTCCTTTTCTATTAGACATAAAGAAACTTTCTTTTCTTTTATCGGTTTTAATTCCAATACTTCCATTTTTTTTATCCCATTCCAAATTTTTAGGTATTTTTTTTTTCTTGAATTTTTTTATTACTATTTAATTGATTTAAATGCAATAATTTAATATATTTGATAAGAGGAATTTTGGACAACTTGACTAATTAATTAGTCAAATTGACCATTTTTTTTATCATAAATTAAAAGAATTTCTATTTTATAACTAGTTGTGAAAAAAATTTGACAAAAAAAGTTTGATAAAATTGACAATTGGAATAATCAAGAAAACAATTTTTTTTATCATAAATTAAAATATGCTTTTTAAGAATAAAATTAAAAAAAAAAAGTGAGTTTTGAATTTATTTAGCGAGATATTACCATTTCTTTGCCAAATAATATTTCTTTTGCAATTTCAAAAGCAATATTATAATCGAATATTTTTTTTCCTTTAGTCTTAGTAGCTTTTTTAAGAATAGAACTTTCAGTTACAGATTTTAAATGGCCTATTCCTAATGCCCCGATTCCAAAAATTCCGGGATATATTTCTTCATTATCATATTTTGGTTTTATACCTTCAATACCATACGGTGGAACCAAATTAATGTCTATAACGATTTTATTTTTTGGCAACTTACTCATTAATTCTATTGATAAAATTTGGATTCCTGCAGCTGCTAAAGACCAGATTATGTCAGCATCTTTGACTATTTTAAATTTTTGCTCATCCGTTATAGCGAATTCTCCAACTATTTCAGAAGCGCCTTCTCCTGCCTCTTCAGTTAATTCTTTTGCAAGTTTCTTAACGGCTTTTTCACTCCCTTTATCCCATGTCTCAACTAGAACTGTTTTACATTTTTGTTTTGCCGCAATTACTGCTGCAATTCGTCCAACTGGACCCGTGCCTAATACAACCGCTTTTTTTCCAGAGATATTATTTATCTTATGTTTCATTGCAACTTCTAGAGTTTTCGCGACTATTGCCGAAGCTGTAGTATGAGATCCTCGTGGATCTATAATTACAGGAACTTCGAAAGGTGGCACTAAGGACTTCACAACTGTTTTCGCAATTTTTTCACCTTCTCTTACATTTGCCCCACCAATAAAAAAACTGGTCGGTGCTTTCGGTTTTCGTGAAAATATCGCATCCTGTACAAGTTTTGGCACTTGTTCAGCTTTTACATTGCTAATAGGAATGACTACATCAAACCCTGCATCATATGCCATATTAATATCAAAGGGAGATGCATGCTCATCTGTATCTAAGAAATATACAATTTTTTCTAAAGAATTTTTATTCTTAATTTTAACGGGAGCAACTTCCATAAGTGATACCTTTACGAATTCCTTTATCGTATTTGGTTTCTCTAAATCTCCAATATTTAAAATATTTTTCTTAACTTCAAATTTTTGAATTTCTACTCCAAGGTCATCTGCAAGGGTTGTAATCCCATTAAAATGCCTTTTATCACAAATAAATAGACATTTTAAGTTTTTCTCTTTCTGTTCTCTTGCCATATCAAGAATCCCCATCATCATCCAAGCTTCACGGATCTTATACCTTATTTCTTCCTCTTGATTTTCGTATTCCGCCTGTAAATATTCTCTCCACGTTAATAATTGCTGAAAATAGTGATCATTAGGATGAACCCCTCCTTTTTCTTTAATTTTTTCAATTTCTGCTTTAATCCCCTTTAAAAGTTCTACATTCTTGTTTATTGCTGAAACGAGATAACCAAGTGCGTTTTCTTCAATGTCTACCATTTTATAAGGTATTTTAAAATCTCTAAATAAATCTACAAAAGCATCATCATAATGTAATTTATCACTGGAACGCAATCCTTGTTCTTCAACTGCAAAATTTGTTTTATATTTCCGTAACATATCTTCAATAAGCTTAAGATAATCTTTTGACATAAAACTGAAATTTAAAGATTGTTCAAGCTGCTCTTTTGTTGGTTCCAACCACCAACCAATTGGAAACTCACTTTCCATTAATGTTATTTCTAATTTCTGGTTTTTTAATGGCTTTAATTCAAGTACATTCAATTCATTTTTACCTCCTATTTTATAAATTGATTTGAAGTTATTACATTATTTTTAACACTGAAAGTTCGATCTGAGATTTCAGTGTTTAAATTATGAATAATAACACTTATTTTGAATTCCTGAAGCAATTTTTCTATTTCAGGAACTAATTCTTCAGGACTAAAATGCAAAATAATTAAGGAATTTGTTTTATTAGCTCTTGCGTTATCAAATATTTTCTTAACGATCCATTGAGGCTTAACTTTTAATTTTAAATAATTTTCTTTATCATTAACCTCATCTTTTAATAAAACTATCCAAGAGTCTAAATTTTGAGCCTTAAATGAATCTTTTTCGGCAGAATTAGATAATAAATTTTCATATTCCGCCTCTAATTCATTAATCTGTTCTTTTTTATCGGATATTTCTTCTGATAAATAACCCTTTGCATATTCAGGGATATCAACACCCCAAAATTGGATTAATAAATCTTCCAAAAACTTTGCTAAGGGTGATTTATTTAATTCTTTTAAATTTTTACCCATTAAATCTATAGTGGTAAAATTAAATTCACAATTTTGTAAAAAATCCCCTAAATTTCTTGCTTCTACTTTTGATAATTTATGATTTTCTTTATTAATTATATATACAATAATCTTCTTATTTTCAGGTTTTTCAATTTCTAAAACTTCCATTTTAATCAAAAATCTTTATTTTTAATTTTTTTTTTTTAATTTATTCTTTTCTCGAGTAATAAACCTTATTTTATAATAAAAATAATTTGATAAAAGAAATTTTATATATTTTAACAATAATTGTTGTTAAAATTGGGAGAAGTGAAAGAAATTAGTCATCGATGATTTATCAAATAATCATTATTTAAAACAGTTTACTAAAAAAAATTGAATACGTCTTTTTTCCCTTCATTCTATGTAATCTTAAAGAAAAAATCTCGTTTTTTAAATAACTTGAATTATCTTTTTTTTTTTTTAATTAATTTTATTTTCAGTTTAAAAAATTGGTATTATTTCTTTTTGAAGATTTTTGATCAGTAAGATTTTTATTTTTGATAATTTTATTTATCATAGTAGAAATGATAATTATTTTTTTTAATTATAATAATATTCAATTTTCGACAAAGAAATATAATTTCAAAATAATGTTTTATAAAATTTATTAAAAGGAGATTGAAATGGATATATATTCAATTTTAGCTCATCCATTTAGGAGGAAGATTTTACTACTTCTTGATAAGGAAAGTTATATCGCTTACACGGATTTGATGGACAGGTTAGGTTTAGAGACTACTGGGCAATTAAATTTTCACCTTAAAAAACTTGGGACTTTAATAAATAAAGATAAAAAATCCTATTTTCTCACGGAGGACGGAAAACGAGTTATAAATTTAATGAATATTGATAAAAAGATTTTGGCAGGCGAGGATATTGAATATTTAGATAAAGTTGGTAGTGAGATTAATCGTGTAGGGGTTATTATTTGTAAGTGTAATACTGAAATTTCAAATCTTATAAGTATTAATGCACTTGAAAATTACCTTAAAAGAATTCCCAATGTGGTTACTGTGAAGATTTTTGATAATCTTTGTCAGGAGAAAAATATGGAACAGATTACTAAATGGTCTAAGGATAATTATTTGAATAAGATTGTTATTGCTGCGTGTTCTCCAAAAACTCATCTGCATATATTTGAGAGAATTTTTGATGGAGTTATTGATAAAGTTAATATTGAGATTGCTAACATCCGGGAACAATGTTGTTGGGTACATCAAAAGGAACCCACTTTAGCGTTAAAAAAAGCACAAATTTTAATTGAAGCGGCGGTTGAGCGCGTAGCATTACAAAAAGATGTTCAAGTAAAAACAGTTAAGATTGAAAAAAGTTGTGCTATTTTGGGTGGCGGAATTGCAGGGATGACACTTGCATCAAGTTTAGCAAAGGCTGGGATTAAAGTCTATTTAATTGAAAAATCCCCAACATTAGGAGGTAAAATTGCCAGGTGGAGTAAAATTTATGGAATGGGTGATTGTTCAATTTGTCTTATGTCAGAAATGATAGGTGAGGTCGTAAAAGAAAAAAATGTCGAAATTTATACCAATACTGAGATTGAGAAAGTTTCGGGTGAGGTAGGAAATTTTTCGATTGATTTAATTAAAAAGCCCCGATATATTGATGAAAAGAAATGTACTGGATGTAAAAGATGTATTGAAATTTGTAGTATAGAAAAAAGTAATCAATATGAATTTGGATTAACAGCAAGGAAGTTAATTTATATTCCTTATGTTCAATCTTATCCATATGCTCCAGTGATTGACCAAGAAGATATTGAAACTTGCCGACAATGTAGAATTTGCGAGCGAGCTTGCAACAATAATGCGATTGATTTGGATCAAAAACTTGAAAATATAAGGATTAGAGTTGGAACAAAAGTAATAGCAATAGGTGCAGATTTTTATTCTGATCTAAAGTCTTATAAATATAATCCCCAAAATGATATAATTACAACACCGGAATTTGAACGTATTCTATCAGCGGATGGACCAACAGAAGGTAAAATTTTGAAACTTTCAGATGGGAAACCCCCGAAAACTATCTCAATAATTCAATGTTTAGGCCCATTTGATGATTTGCCGGAACATTGTAGTACTCTCGCTTTAAAATATTTGGAATCTATTTATTTACAGATTCCAGATTGTAAACTCAATATATTTTTTGATTTGAATAAAATTAGGAAATCTAATGGGTTCATGTTAGACCCATCTGATGAAAAATTTCATTATTATGACAATATTGAAATTATAGAGAAAGGAAATAAGAAAATAATTATTTCTGATTCAGAGCAGTATCCCTCTGATATGATCGTGTTAAATGTCAATTTTGTTCCAAATAAAGATTTAAAAGAACTTCGAAAGACATTAGATTTTACATTAGACGATCATGGTTTTATGAGTGAAGAAACGCTGGCATCAGGTATTTTTGGTGTCGGTTCAATTAAAGGTCCATTAGATTATAATTCAGTGATCTCTTCTTCTAATGATATCGCTATTAAAATTATTTCATTGTTATCAACTGATTATTTAATTACAGAATTTAGCGGTATCGAAATCAAAGAAGAGAATTGCGGATTGTGTGGTTTATGCATATTATCCTGCCCTTACAATGCAATCACAATTGAGGCAGATAAAATTACTATTGATAAATTCAAATGTAAAGGATGCGGAACTTGTGTAAGTGTTTGTCCCACAAATGCACTTGACTTAAACATTGATACTACTGAAAAGATACTGAAATCAATTGAAGTATATTCTAAATTCAATTTAAAACCAAAAATAGTTGCATTCTGCTGTCGTTCTTGCGGATATGGTGCAGCCGATGAAGCTGGTCTAAAGAAACTTTCCTATAATCCCAACATCTTTATTATTAAAGTTCCATGCACAGGGCGGGTAGATGCGAGTTTAATTTTTAAATCTTTCAAATTTGGATTTGATGGAGTAATGATTATTGGTTGCAGAAAAGATTCCTGCCGATTTATAAATAGTGTAGATCAAGTAAAACAAAAAGTTAAACTTTTAAGAGAAGTTTTAGGTCCTATTGCTGAAAAACGAATAATACGTAAATCATTAAGCGCCGTCGAGGGCAATAAATTTGCAGAGATTGTAAATTCTTTTTATCAGAGATTATCGGAGGAGATTAAAAATGAAACCTAGTTTCTTAATCGAATCATTGACTTCTTGTAGTGGTTGTATCTCAACAATGATTTCATTAGATATCTTTCCTCAATTTCTTGATAAGGTAAATCTCGTTCGTTGTTCATTTATGAGAGATGAAAATAATATCACTGAAAATGATATCGCTTTAATTGAGGGGTGTGTTTCAGAGGAAAAACAAATCGATATTCTTAAAAATATTCGGAGTAAATCCAAGAGAGTAATTGCTTTAGGAACTTGTGCCGCTTTTGGAGGAATGCTTGCACTCTCAACGGTAAAACAAGCAGAACCTATATCTAATTATATTGAAATAGATGGAATAATTCCTGGATGTCCACCACCTTCTAAATTATTAGGTAATTGTATTATTAGATTGTTAGAAAATAAAGATATAGTTTTACCTGAAAAAAACGTTTGTGCAGATTGTGAATTTAGAACTGATGATATTGAAAAAAAATTTAAGAGACGAATCAATGCAATAATGCCGAAAAATTATAATGTAGATAGTGAAATTGAAGATAAGCGTTGCTTTTTAGAAAGGGGAATTTTATGTTTGGGACCAATAACTAGAGATGGTTGCGAGTGTAAGTGCATTAAATTTGGCCTTCCTTGTGATGGGTGCATGGGACCAATTAAAAATGATTTCACCTCTAATACCATTAATTTTTTGAGCACGGTAAATCTTGCCAAAGGTCTAAGGAAATATAAAGGAATTTTCTATCGTTATTCAAAACCAAAAACCAAGAGGTAAAAAATTATGAAGAAAGTAGTTGATGTATGCACCCGGGTTGAAGGACATGGAAATATAAAAATTTTACTTCAGAAGGATGAAATTACAAGTGTGAATTTTGATCTTGAGATATTTCGAGGGTTTGAAAATCTATTGATTGATAAAAGGTTGATTGATGTTCCTAGAATTGCATCAAGAATATGTGGATTATGTCACGCATCACAAACAATAGCAAGTTGCAAAGCAATAGAGAGCATGTATGAAATTGAACCCTCTCTACAATCAGTTCTTTTACGGCGATTATTAATGATTGGTGAGTTGATAAAATCACATTCAATGCATTTCTTTTTTCAAGCATTTCCCGACCTTTTTGTAATTTTGGATAAACAACCAAAACCACTCTCACTGAATGAATTAGTCCATTTTGATTCTAAATTAACTTCAAATATGTATGAATTAATAAAAATCGGCAATGAAATTGTGAATTTATTTGGCGGAAAATCCGTTCATTTAATAACACCCATTATTGGTGGTATATTTTTTTCACCCTTAAAAAAAGAAATAAATCTTGCACGGAGATATCTACAAAATTCTATAAATAATTTAAAATGGGTTATTGAGCGTTTCATAGAGATATTTTCTCAATTTGATCCTCCTGTTGTTTATTCCTTACCAAATCCTGCTTATATGGGAATGCATAATGATGAAAAATTTGATCGGTACAGTGGAATCTTACGATTGGCACAAAATAATAAAATTATCGCTGATTTTCCCGTATATAAACATTCACAATATTTTGATAAGCAGGAAGATTTACATGGAATTGATTTCTATCTAAAAAACGACCAAAACATTCTTGTTGGCCCACTCGCACGGAATAAAATAATTAAAGATTATGGAATAGATGAACTGCAATCCTATATTGGTCTTTTTAATAAAGAATGGCAAAATAGTATTTTATTCTCAAATTTTATTAGACTAATTGAAATGTTGTTTTTTTCTTATGAAGGTTTATCAATTCTAGATGAAGCTGAATTGATACAAAAAAATGATATAAGTCCCATTAATTTTTTAAAAAATAATGAAGGAATCGGCATGGTTGAGGCACCCCGAGGAACGCTTATACATTATTATCATGTAAATAAAAAAAGATTAATTGATAAAGTGAAACTTTTTGTTGCAACTGAAATTAATTTGCCCATTATTGATGAAATCCTTACAACACAAAGCCAAGAATTGTATGAAAGAACTGGTGATTTAAATCAGATCAAAAAACAAGCACAAATGATTATAAGATCGTTTGACCCCTGTATCTCTTGCGCAACACATTAATTTTTTTTTAAAATATAGAATATACTATTGTCTTGTAATTATAGATTTTTATTATAAGAACTTTTAAATTTAAGTTATTAAAATAATTTTCATAGAGATAAAATTAATTAATCTTTAAAATACACCAAAAAAAAAATATTCAATAATAAAGTTGGTAATTATTTCTCTTCTTCCTTAAATATTTCCACTATTTTATCTTCAGAATCTCTGAAAGGATGCAGAGCTCCTGTCCAATCCGGAAGATAAGTTTTATGTTTTTCCTCGAACCATTCAACAAATTCTTTTAAAAGACTACGGTTTTCTAATGATTGTCTTCCTTTTACAAATAATGCTGAGAAAATATATTTCCCATATTCAATTATAATTGTGATATCTCCATGGTCAATAGTCTTTAGTAACTCCGAACTTTTTGTTGCTTCTTTAATGAAGGCTGTAATAGCAGTGAATAGACCTGCAATCAAGCCTGAATCGGCAATATCTCCCACTTGCTTAAAGTTATGGCTAACTAAATCCCTTCCATCTGAATAAATTACATAAAGTCCTTGCAGCTCGACTTTTTCATAATCATATGTGAATTCTGGAATCCAAAAAGAGATTTTTCCATTATAAAATAGATATTTTAAAGTAAAATAAAATCTACGCATTTCTTCCTTCTCTATTGGTCTAATTTCTTTCAAAAACTTATTATTCTTGATTATTTCTAATAAATCTTTAACTTCTTCTCTTTCTTCAATTTTTTCTGCTTTAACTTCTGGTTCAGGAGTTTTTACTACTAAATATCGATAGAGATCTGTAACATATGCATCAAACTTTGGAAATTCAGAAATTCTTGAAAAAGAAATCTTTTCGACCATTTTTTCTCCCTTAAAAACATTTTTAGCAATAAAGATTTTATTTAAATAATATAAAATTAATCCCCAGATTAATAGATTAAAAACATAGCGTGTATAAGTGAATGGAATCGCTAAAATTTCTAATAATGGAAATCCACCTTGAGTTGAAAGGTTGACTTTGAACAATACTGTCCTTATTGTGTAAATATTTTTATCAAGAAATGAAAAATAAGCTGGTGAACCAGTAATCCAATATTCTTCCGGAGCAAAATTGATTGGAGGATAAAAACCTGCAAATCTAACCAATATTGAGATTAAAATGACAATCCCAAGATAGATAAAAGAAGTCATAGCAATCTTTTTAATAAACTGCATACTTCTCGAGAAAAGATATGCAAAAAGTATAACAGAAAAAATTAAGATAAATGTATTTATGATATTAAATAGGTCTAATCTCAACGCCTCTTCTAAAAATATATTATTTCCATAAGAAATATCAGCTTTTAGTAGTAGTTCGTCAAAATATTCTTGACTCATAATTATCCCTATCTGTAATGGATTAATTAAAAATTGGTAAATAATAAGGAAAATTACACACCCTCCTACGCCAATAATTAAAGGAATATACCAATTTGTCCAATCTATCTTTTTTTTCTTCGTTTTTGTTCTTTTCCATAAATCAATTAACTTTATAAAAATTAAAATCGCAATAGGTTGAAAAATTTTATGGAATAAAATAAATATTCCAGCACCCATCATAAAATATGCGAAGAAATAAAGTATGAAAACGTAATTTGTAGTAGTATCTGCTAAAAATAATAAAATGCTTAGAAGAGATATTGGAGTTCCTACTTGAAACAAACTTCTAAAAGTATCTTCTCTCAATTTTTCTCCAATGTATACTCCTTTAAAGGAAATTTTACTACTATACACCAAGTGAATCCCAACTAACAGTGTAGCAATATATACAAATAAAATTTCCACAAACCATCCCATAGTTGTTGTACCTGTGGTTAAATCAATGCTCTCTAAACCTAAAAGTTCGATTATGACGGATATTAAGTATAGAGATATTGGCAAAAGAACAATTAATAATTTTAAGAGTTGTTTTTCTTCCGACCAATCACCTTTTATTAGTCCCTCTTCTATCATATCAGAAGGACTTTTTTTAAATTCAAAAGTTAGATCGGCAAGTTTATCCCTCATAACTCCCGGTTCTTTTCGCAATTTTCTCCATAATATAAGAAACGATAAAAGTGGACCTACTAAAAATATAAATGTTAAAGTTACAAAAGGATATTGGAAAAAATAGCCAATTAGAGACATCATATGAGAAAATATGAAAAAAAATGCCATAAAAATATTTTCTTGTTCTTGGGGATGCAATTGAAGCTCCTTAGGATCGATATCTGTTTGAAACATGATTGGTAAAATCCAATATACTAGAAAAAAAATAACAATTCCTAAGAAGACTCTTAAGTATAATTTTCCAATTAATCTTTTATAAATAAAAGGAATTGGAATCGCCAAAAAAATGATTGGTAGCCCATTTAAAAACAATAAATAAAATATTTCTATCGGTTCCATTTATAATGCCTTATTTTTTATATTAAATTATTTATAATATACGTTAATTATTTAAATGATTATATAAATATTTGCTGATCTTGGATGAATAACATAGGGATAATCTCAGATAAAGATTTTGGAATTTTAAATGAACCACCTTTCCCCCGACCTTATTTTGAAGCATTTGAAACACCTTTAAGAATTAAATGTATTATGGATTACTTTGAAAAAAAGAACTTATTTGAAGATAATAGGATAAAAAAGATTCCAATAAGAAATTTTGAAAAGATTGAGGCAATACTTGAATTAGTTCATACTAGATACCATATTGATTCAATAAAATATTTTTCAAATTTGGCTTCTGGAAGTGTTGGTGAAACTGTTTTCATTACTGAAGAGACATTTAAATTAGCAAAAAAAGCAGTTGAAGGAACAATTACTGCTTTTAATTCCGTCATATCAGGAGAAGTCAATCAATCATTTGCTTTCATAAGACCTCCGGGTCATCATGCACTAAGAGATGTAGCTTCAGGTCTGTGCATTTTTAATAATATCGTAGTGGGTATTCAATATTTAAGAAAAATAAAAAAAAATGCGAAAAAATTCGCCATTATTGATATAGATAATCATTATGGAGATGGAATCGCCAAATTTTTTTATGAAGACCCTGAGGTCCTTTATTTTTCAATTCATGAGTATGATTTTGACCAAGGGGAACTGGGTTTTATTCATGAGCTTGGAAATAATGAAGGTTTAGGCTATAACATTAATTTTCCAATACCTCCCAAAACTACTGATAAGTATTATTTAGATTTTTTTGATATTTTAGAGGCAGTGTTTTCAGAATTTAAACCTGAAATGATAATTATCGCCTGTGGATTTGATTGTCACTACACCGATCCCATCGGAAATTGTTTGCTTACAGCCAATTCCTACATAAAATTTACTCAAAAATTATTAACACTCGCAAATAATGTATGTAATGGGAAGATCTCATTTATCCTCGAAGGAGGATATAGCTTAAGTGCATTACCAATATGTTCTTACGCTATAGTTAAAACACTACTAGGTGATATGGTTAATCTACCTTCTCAAGAAAAAATAGAATTTCCCGAGGATTTAGATATCT
>JAHQWG010000054.1 GCA_029856045.1 Promethearchaeia archaeon
GTAGGAAAAAGTTCTATTAGCAGTGCCACTGCGGTTAAAGTATCTGATCTATTGCCAAATAAAAAGATTCTTTTGATCTCCTTTGATATTGCTCATAATTTGACTGATTTATTTGGAGTTAAGATAGGGAACAATATAACTCCCATAAAAGATAATCTATGGGCAATCGAACCAGATCCTCATATTTATGCTGAAAAATATACAAGGCAATTTGCTGAAAAGTCTAGAAAATTAATGAAAATGACTCCTATTGTGAATTTAATTCCAAAATTGGAAGAATACATTGATAATACCTTTAATGCAGATTCAATTCCGGTCGCCTTAAAAAATGCAATTTTCTTCCAACAAATTTTAGATGCAGAAGATACTTCTGAAAACCTTCAATTTGATATAATAATCTGTGATTTTCCACCAACGGCTAATATGGTAGCTCTCTTTGAAATTCCCGAAGACCATGTTAAGGGTATTATGAAATATAGCTTACGTATCATATCAGAAATTCGAAAGGCTATGCAAAAATTTACTAAAGCTGCAAAATTTTTATTTCCATTTGGGAAAAGTTCCACTGAAGAAAGAAAGGGACTTGCTGAAGAACTTTTGGAAATGTTAAACGAAATTGAGGAAAGAGGGGAGAGAATTGCCGATCTGATTAAAAATTATGGCTCCTTAAGATTGGTTTCTATCGCCGAAAAACCAAGTTATGAAGAAATTAAAAGAGCATATGAACTAACTCAGAAATATATTAACACCGACGGGATTCATATAAATATGTTGATTCCAGAAGATGCAGCAGATCATTGCAATTTTTGTAGAACTAAACGTCAAACACAGCAGAGATATATTAAACAAATTGAACAAGAATTTAGAAATTTAAAAATTTGGAAATCAAATTCGTTAAGAATTGAACCAATCGGAATAGATGGATTAAGAACCTTAGCCGATGAGATCTATTCTTCTATAGACGATGTAAATGATATACTAAATCCCTTAAAGAAAGAGAAATAAAATTAATTTACTAGGCTTAAAACTTTTTATTGAACATAAATAGATATAATTGAATTTTTCGTAGAAGAAACCTTTAAAATTAAAATTCGATTGAATATTTTGAATTATATCATAGATTAAATTATATTTTCTTTTAAAAACTTGAAAAGTATAGTAAATGATTTAATTAGGGAGATAAAATGATCGAAAAGAAATTAAATGATTACATGCATGGATTCATTGTAGATATTTGTAATAAAATCGGACCACGGGAGGCTGGTACGAAACAAGAAGAGCTTGCAGGCAATAAAATTGAAGAGGAGTTGAAAAAATTTTGTGATGAAACTCATCAAGAAGAGTTTATCTGTAGTCCAACAGCCTTTTTGGGTTTTGTCAGATATGGAGCTTTAATGGCATTAATTTCAGTCATCTTATATTGGCTCTCTCTTTTAGTTGACCTTGGATGGCTACAAATAGATAATATCTTTAGTTTAATTTTCATAGTTATTGCAGTAATATTACTTGGAATTACGGTTCCATACTTTATATTCGAAATAATAAGGTACTTTGAATTTTACGATTTCATGTTCCCCAAAAAAAAATCGAAAAATGTCATTGGAACGATAAACCCAACAGATAAAGTTAAAAATACAATAATCTTTTCTGGACATCATGATTCTGCTTATGAATTTAATCTATTCTATTATTTGAAAAGAATAGGTCAAATGATGATCAATATCGGATTACTTGAAGTGTTTACGCTCTTTTTTTTAGTTGTCTTGAAGCTGATTTTTTATTTCTTGCCAATAGATATAACGATGATCTTTCTTGGGTTCGGCATAGCCTTTTTGACTCTATTACCCGTTGCATTTCTTTTTATGTTTTTTCATACCTATAATCCAGTCTTGGGAGCATTTGATAATTTATCAGGAGTAGTGATTTTACTGGGGATTGGTAAATACTTATATGAAAATAAAAATAATGAGAAATTTTTTCCAAAACACACCAAGATCCATTTAGTATCTTTTGCTGCAGAAGAAGCGGGACTTAGAGGCTCAAAACGTTATGTAAAAGCACATTATGATGAATTGAAAGAAAATGGTACAATAATTGTCAATATGGATGGAATTGCTAAAACCGAAAAATTATTGATAATTAGTAAAGAACCATTTATTGGTGCTAAATATAACCCAGAAATTTATAACCCGATATTAAAAATAGCGAGCGATTTAAAATTAAATATTAAAACTGGTCCTCTCTCTTTTGGTGCAACTGATGGAGCTGCTTTTGTTCGTAAAGGGTTACCTGCTGTGACAATATCTGGACTTGATCTTAAAGAGGAACTCCCACCCTTTTATCATACCAGAGAAGATAAGCCAGAAGTTGTTGATAAAGAATCTTTGGGGCAAGTACTAGAGATCTGCTTAAATTATATAAAATTGATAGATTCATCTAATTAATTTCTAACTTTTTTTCCTTATTGCCGGAACTTGTAAATCTGATTAGTAGATTATTTGAAGATAAGTATAATTAGCTCAATTTTTTCTAAAATACCTGGAGAATCTTCAAATTACTAAAGTGATAATCTTTGAATAATAAAAAAAAGATAAAAAAATTAAAAAAAATTAGGTTCCTTCGGTATAACCGTGGATATAGTTGTATTGTTCTTCTGTCAATGTATCAATTTCAATACCAATAGACTTAAGTTTTAGGAAACCTATCTTATCATCTATTTCTTCTGGCACTGGTATCATACCTGGCTTAAATTTATCCTTATTTTTCACAATATATTCAGACATTAAAGACTGTAGGGCAAACGACATATCCATAACCTCACTGGGATGACCTTCAGACAGTACTAAGTTTGCTAATCTTCCTTTTGCAAGGAGATATATTCTATTACCATTAGGGAAAATAAGTTCTTCGACATCTTTTCTTATTGGTTTTATTTCTTTGGCATATTCATACAATTCTTTGGTAGGAATTTCAATATCAAAATGCCCAAGATTCCCAAGAATAACTCCATCCTTTAGGAGTTCAAACATTTCCTTGGTTGGTGCAATAACATGTTTACAACCTGTTGCCGTAAGGATTATATCTGCACCAGGTATTGCTTTTTTGATAGGCATGACTTGATATCCTGCAAACCTTGCTTGGAGAGCTTTTATTGGATCAACTTCAGTTACGATAACATTAGCACCCAAACCTCTTGCTCTAAGTGCCATTCCAGAGCTGCAATGACCATACCCACAAATAACACAAATCTTGCCAGCAAACAGTACATGCATTCCATAAATTGCTGAAACTACGCCTTGTCCAGTTCCTAATTCGTTATCAAACTGATTTTTGCATCTTGCATCATTTACAGGAAAAAGTGGAACATTTAACACTCCTTGTTTTTCCATAGCTTTAAATCGCTTTACTCCGGTTGTAGTTTCTTCTTGACATCCCCAAAAATTTCCTGCTTTAAGTAAATTGGGATAATCTTGGTGTGCAGTTACAATAAGATCTCCTCCATCATCAATAAGAATATTTGGTTTTAAATCTAGACATTGTCTTATACACCAATAGAATTCTTCATCAGTATTTCCATGCCATGCGAAAACATTAACCCCCTCTTCTGCTAAGGCTGCAGCAACATTATCTTGTGTAGATAGTGGGTTTGATCCACATAACGCTACTTCTGCCCCTCCAGCCATTAAAGTTCGAGCTAAAATTCCCGTCTCCTTCGTTATATGAAGGCAACCAGCAATTGTAACTCCCTTAAGCGGTTTTTCTTTTTCGAAACGTTCTCTTATTACTTTAGCTACTACTGGCATTTTCCGTTCGGCAGTATATAATGCTTCTTTCCCTTTTTCCGCTAAACTCTCATCTGCAACTTTATATTTTACCATAATTTAAACACTTTCTTATTTTGAAATTTTTTTTATTAGTCTAATAATTTAATGATAATATTTAAATATAATTTTAGAAAAATCATACATAATAGGAGATATATTTACACAATTAATTAATTGAATTAGTATGGAAAATATTAAAATTCAAATTAAACATATTAAATTATTAAAAAAGTTAAATTCTAAGAAAAAACCAATAATATCAAAGATTTCCAAAGATTTAAAACTAGCTAGAAAAACAATTATAAATAATTTCAATAATTTAAAGTTAAATAATATAATTAATAATTTTACAATCAACATTAATCCCCATATACAACCAAACTTAAAATACGTTATCGTAGAGATCAAGACAAATCCAAATGAACCACAAATTTTGGATGAACTATTAAAAATTCCTCAATTAAAAATGTTAGATGGCATTTTAGGAGAATTTTCACTAATTGGACTTTTTATTTTTAAAAATACAGGTGAATTCAACCTGGTGTTGGATTTATTAGATAAATTGCTAGCAAATTCGAGTTTTAAAAAATATCAGATCGTAGATACTATAAAAGTATTTAAAACAAATGGTATTAAATTGTCTGAAGTCAATTTAAATCAAAGTTATAAAGTAGATGAAATTGATTATTTAATCTTGAAAGTACTTCAACAAGATCAAGGCTTAAAATTAATTTCTACTTATGAGATTACTAAAATCTTAAAAAAAAAATATAATAAAGAAGTATCTCAATCAACTATATACCATAGGATAAAAAAACTTGAAGATTATGGCTTAATTCTTAATTATGCGATTAATTTTGACCCTAAAAAAATAGGATATAATGGGAAATTTATCGTAAGAATTAAACCAAAAGATTCTTCAAAATATAATGAAATCGCATTGAAATTAGAAAAAAAAGAAGAAATAACTGACTTATTTAGGATTGGAGAGCAATATGGATTATTTACTGTAATTAGAGTCAAAGAAATTGAATATTTCGGAAACTTTATAAAAGAACTATATGATTCTGAAGAAATTGAAGATACATTTACAACTTTTGTATTGAATGAGCATATTCCCTATAGTAATTTTATAATTTAACTAAATTCTTTATTATAACAAATTTTGTAAATGATTTATTTGAAAGGAAAATAATTAATAACATAGAATGCGTCGTAAAAAAGTGAAAAAGAGAAGGAAAAAAAAATAGAGGGATTGAAGTAATAACTGAACCTGGTGTTGGCTCATTATTTGTGAGAAGTCCATGGATGAAAAAGTTAGATGAATTAGATAAAGGTAAAAATAAACAATTTAAAAAATACGATAAATTAAAAAAAAAAATAATTTAATCCAATACGTTTTCGGAATAAAAATTCCATAGAAAATCTCGCTGTAATATATTCATAGAAGTAACAAATATCTTTTTAAACATCATTATCATTTTTTTATTCATGTCTTCTAACAAAAAATCTTTTAGCCATATCTATTCAGAATTAGCTTTAGTTTCAATCATATTCTTATTTTTCTTGCAATTATGTTCAGATTTCCTTGAGGCAATATATGCTCTAAACTTAATCGAAGTCGAAATAAATGAAAATGTCTTAGCACTCTTGTTTTTCTTATCACCAGCGGTGCTTTTTCTTTTTAGAAAAGGCTTCCCGGATAAATTAATGGTAATAATTGGAGAAATTATGATCGTTTGCAGAGTTGTAGAAGTAATGCTTGAAGTTCAATTTAAAATGATAATCTCAGGACTTGGTGTTGGGTGTTTTCTGATTTTTTTTCCAGTATTTCTTCAGAAAAAAGATATACGTAATCAGGAGAACGATAGCAAGACATTAGGACTGGGACTCGGTTTTGCCATTGCATCTTCAATTTTATTTAGAATTCTAGGTACAGGACTTGATATTTCTACCTATAGTTGGTTTCAATGTATAGGTTGGCTTCTGGCTATTATATCTGCAATTATGATAATTAATCTGCTATATAAAGGGCGGGATATAAAAATTGAAGAGACTATAATAAATGAAAAACCTTCTAGTACATGGAAAGTTTTAGGCTTAACTCTTGGGTTAATAAGCATTTTTGTATTGATTTATTTTTCTTTCTCCAGTCCTACAGTAATTAGCAGATGGACAGAATTCGATTATGTTGCAATTTTAATTATACTGATAATTATGATTGCTCTATTTACTATATTGACATTGTTTAAACCAGAGTTGTTTGTTAAAATAAAACTGTGGACTATTTTACTTTGGAACGGTTTATTCGCTTTGACGCTGGTTTTAACAGTATATGGTCATCAAATATCTTTTCCTCCTGTTGAAGGTGCCTATCCAGTTGTGGTCGATCCAACTAATATAATACAGCAAATACCAGTAATCCTAATGTTAATTTTTTCACCAATAATTTTAATTGATTTCATGCTATTATCACGAGAGTTGATCAAAAGCAGACCATCCACATGGAAAATTGGCGGAAGTTTTATTATAGCGTCAGGATATTTCATAATAATGATTTTATCAGCTGTATTTACAATAGTGTCGGATTACGTCCCTCTAGTTGGTCCATTTTTTAGAGATATGATTTGGATTGTATTTCTAATAATTGGAATTATTATCGTTTTACCGGTCCTTCTCATAAAGAAATCCTCGTTGATTTTCAAAAAAGCAATAAATGGCATGAAGCCCAAAATAACTATTACAGTAATATTAGGAATTATTAGTATAGGTACGATTGTTAGCGCAATCATAACTGAACCATATTCAATTGAAGAAGAAACGCCAGGAAATTCCATAAAAGTATTATCTTATAATATTCAGCAAGGTATTAATGAGCAAGCTAATAAGGATTTTTATAGTCAGTCTGAGGTAATAATACAAGCAGATCCCGATATTATAGGCTTAGAAGAATCAGATACGTGTAGGATTTCAAGTGGAAATTCGGATATAGTAAGATTCATGAATGGTAAATTAAAAATGAATTCATATTTTGGACCGAAAACTGTTACAGGAACTTTTGGATTGGCATTGCTCTCGAAATATCCGATCGAAAACCCTATGACATTTTATATGTATAGCGAAGGATGTGAGCAAACTGCGACAATACAAGCAGAAATAACAGTCGGAACAACTACCTATAATATATTTATAACCCATCTTGGAGATTATGTTAATACTTCAGTTAGTCGAGCTCAAATAATTCAGCAAGAAAATATTCTAAGCAGAATAGGAGGAAAAAGTAATGTGATATTAATGGGGGATTTCAACTTCATTCCGAATACCGAACAATACAATATTACTACTGCCGTTTTAAATGACTGCTGGGAAGTTGCAGATAATCAAATCCTGGGAACTGTCCCAACATCCTGGATCCCTCGGTTGCCAGCAGAGAGAATAGACCAGATGTTCGTATCTCCCGGAATAATTGTATCCTCATGCCAATATTTTGGAGGAACTGCCTCAGATCACCCTGCAGTTATGGTGGAAATCCAACTCTAAAAACTAGCTATTAATTCGATCTAAATTTAAATCATAAAATTTATTTTTTTTCCTTATATCATTCTTTAATAAGATGAAAGGTTTTTTTGAAATTTTAAATTTCAAGGGCGGATTTGGAAAAATCGCTCGCATTAATCTAATTCAAGGAAAAAAACAATATATAAATACTCCAAAATTGATAATTCCTTTAAATCTTTTATTATTTAATGATAAGGAACTATTAGATATTCTGAAAAATTATGATCTTTTCAAAATTTTATATCTTGATGAATTAAAAGAAATTAATATTTTCCATGATTCGTTTTTTGAAAGTAACGGATTCTTTTTTTCTAATAGTGGGACATTTGAGACCTTTCAAGACAATTTGGAAGATATTTTAATAAAAGAAAGGATAAATAATGTATTTCCCATCATTCCATTTAATGTCCCCACCACTGCGATGAGTCTTGATTTTGCAATTGCTGAAATACAAAATTATCTCTCAGAATGTGAAAACCTCTTAGAAAAGTATCAAAATTTTGATTTTGGTCTTAGTATTAAGTTTTTTGATAATATTTCTTTATTAGATTACTATATTGAGTTTATTAAAAAGCATAAAAACATAAGAGCACTCAATTTTTTGGATCTTTTTGATAATTTGAAAAATTTTAGAAATATTCTAAAAATTATTGTATCATTTAGAAATAATGTTGATAATAATCTTCTAAATATCGCTTCAGGGAAAATTTTACCTAAGTATTACCCAATACTTGTTTATTTAGGGTTTGATGTCATTGATGCAACCTATCTATTTATTCTGTCATGTGATAATTTTTATAATATTGATGAGAAGCTTATTCCTTTATATAAAATGAGATTTTTACCTTGTTCTTGCAAGTTTTGTCAATCTATCTCACCAGAGATGCTACAACAAAAACAAAATGAAGAAAATTTGGTGTTTTTATATAGACATAACCTCTTATCAGCATTATCTTATATGAATAAAGTTAAACAATATTTAACAACCGAAGATTTTAGAGAATTAGTTGAAAAATCCTCTTTAAATGATTCCTACTTAACATCCATGTTAAAAGTATTAGATAGAGAATATTTTGATACTATTAGACAATACACACCTCTATATCAAAAACTAAAGAAAATTAGTTGTCCCAGTGAACTCTCATTTTACCGCCCAGATTTTCATGAATTTAGACAACGTGTCGTAAATAACTTTACACCAGAGGAATTTACAAATTTAATTGTCTTGTTTCCTTGTTCGGCAAAAAAACCATACTCGAGTTCTAAATCTCATAAAAAATTATTGCGTATCCTAAGAGATACCGCTAGGTCTAAATTTCCTAATATCCAAGAATTTATCTTAACTTCTCCCTTAGGAGTTATTCCAAGACAACTAGAAAATATATATCCTGCAAATTCTTACGATATTTCAGTAACAGGTTTATGGAACGAGGAAGAAATACGAATAACCTCTGATATGTTAATTGCTTTTTTATCTAAGTATCCTAATGCTATTCCAATTATCGCTCATGTTGATAGCAATTATATTCCAATTATTGAAAGAGCTCAAGAGCATTTAAAATTAAATATATTCTATACCGATACTTCAATGGGAGTGACCGAAAAAAATTCTTTAATCTCTTTACAAGAAATGATTGAGAAATTTATCGGAAAATTCGATGTAAAGGAAAAAACGCCGATTTTAAATAAAAAAACAAGTTCAGAAACTAGAAAAATTTCAGCAATAATTGATTATTATTTCGGCAAAGACTTTAGTAAGGAAATAATAACAAAAAATGTTAAAATAATCAAACATAAAAATACAGATCTTCAATTTGTCTATGACAAGAATACAAACAGATTGATTGGTAAATTTCGGCAATCAACTGGTCAATTTCTATTAACGATTAAAGCTGTAGAGAACCTTTTACCTTTAGATAAAATTAAAAATTTCATTATTTTTAATGGGAATCTCATAAAAGGTACTACTATTTTTAAGCCAGGTATATTAGAATATGGTTCGGACTTACAACCTAATGATACAGTCATTGTTCTAAATAATTCAAAGAATAAAATTATTGGAATGGGCACAATGTTAGTTGGAACTGATTTTATTAAAAATTCAAAAACAGGGAGAATTGTTGATATATATGAATCAAATAAATAAACAACCCATAATACAAGAGAAAATAAGAAAAATTAGGCAAGACATAATCAAAAAAGTCAAAATTAAATCTCCTAATAATGATTTGAATAAACCGGTAGCTTTTTGGACAAAAAATGATCGATTATTAAATGAAGTGGGAAATGAATTAACTATTATTTTGAGAACTCGTGGATGTGAATGGGCTTTAGGAGATAATGGGGGGTGTTCAATGTGTGGATATATCAGTGATGCAAATATTGACGATGTTAATTCCCAAAATATCATAAATCAATTTGATTATGCATTTCAAAACTCTTTAGATAATATCCAAAATGATTCAAGACCATTTATTGTCAAAATTTTTAATTCAGGAAGTTTTTTTGACTCTACTGAAATACCTAAAGCAGCCAGAGAATACATCTATGGAAAAATTACTCAGACTAAAAATATAAAAGAACTTGTAATAGAATCACGTCCAGAATATATAAACCACGAAAATTTGGATGAAATAAAAAAATTTTTGCCAAATAAATATATAGAAGTTGGTATTGGTTTAGAAACCGTAAATGATTATATTCGAATTAACTATATAAATAAAGGTTTTAAATACATAGATTTCTTAGAAGCTTTTAAAAAATGTAAAGATCATAAGATTGGAGTAAAAGCATATCTTTTATTTAAACCACCCTTTCTTTCAGAACAAGCTGCAATAGATGACTGTAAAAAATCAATCAAAAAAATGTTAGAAATAAAAATTAATTCTATTTCAATCAATCCAGCCAATATTCAAAAAGGAACCCTAGTAGAAACTCTCTGGTTTCAAAATAGATATAGACCTCCATGGATATATTCGATTATCACTTGTTTAAAAGAATCTTTACAAGATAAAGGCTTTGAAACAACTCGAATCTTGTGTGATCCATCTGGAGCAGGAACAAATCGTGGGGTTCATAACTGTTTTAATTCAGACTGTAATAAACAAAATTTAGAAATCATTAAAAATTTCATATTATCCCAAGATGTAAATGAGTTAAATTATTCACCCCAGTGCTTTTGTAAGAAACGATATAAACTCAATTTACTTCAGTAAAATCTAAATTTTAAAGATATAATAAAAAACGGTATTTTTTATAGATAAAATGATTTGGGAATAAAAATAAAATTGTTGGATAATAGTGAAAATTAAATTAAATTAACACGAATAATTTAAGGATATACATTTTTCTTTAATATTAGTTTAATACCATTAATTAGATGTAAGAACTTCAGAGATAAAACCTACTCAAATTTTTGTTCCTATTCTACCATTTCATAAAATTTAAATAAAAAAGTTCCAATGAATAACATATTCATTCTAACAATACTTTTACGTTCCCCTTACATGACTTGGATCAAATTAAACTTAAATTTCATTGGAACTTCTAAAAAAAATCAGATTTTTAGGTCAAGAGCATTCAAAAAGGGACAATTTAATATTTATAGTCCAGTATTCGATAAAAAAATGAATATGATTGGACACATAAAAGATATTTTTGGTCCGGTAGATATGCCATTTGTTTCACTTCAACAGGATACAAACACTAAGCAAGTTGATTTTGACTTCTCCTCTGAATCTCTTTTTACAAAAATGAAGAAATCAAAAAAAAAGTAGCTGACTAAAAAAAATTTTTCCCCCAAAATTAAAAAAGGTGTTAAAGACATCGGAAATTGGAAATTAAAATTTAAAAATCAACCTTTATTTGATGATATTTGCCCTGAATGTGATAGTAAACTAATTATTTATGATGAAAATAGAGGACAAATGATTTGTGAATATTGTGGACTTGTAATAAAGGAAAAATTCATTGATAAAGGTCCAGAGTGGCGAGCTTTTGATGCAGATCAAAAAAAGAAACGAACTCGTGTAGGAGCACCCATGACATATCTTATTCATGACATGGGGCTTAGTACGATGATTGATTGGAAAAATAAAGATATATACGGCAAAGAAATTCCAGCAAAACTCCGAGGGCAAATATATAGGCTAAGAAAATGGCAAAGTAGAATACGTGTATCGGATGCTACAGAGCGAAATCTAACATTTGCACTAAGTGAATTAGATAGAATGGCATCAAATTTAGATTTGCCCAAAAATTTAAGGGAAACAGCCGCAAAAGTCTATCGTGACGCGGTAGATGCTCATCTAATACGTGGAAGAAGTATTGAGGGCGTTGCTGCAGCTTCCTTGTATGCAGCGTGTAGAATATATAAAATACCAAGAACTCTAAACGAAATTTCTGAAATTGCAAGAGTAAATAAAAAAGAGATTGGGCGCTCCTTCAGATTTATCTCCCATGAATTAAACTTAAATCTGAATCCAACAAAACCTTTTGATTATATAACACGCTTTACCTCTGAACTAAAATTGTCTCAAACTTGTCAAAAAATTGCAATGAAAATTATCGAAATTGCAGAATCTCGAGGTTTAATTTCAGGGCGTGGCCCAACCGGCGTGGCTGCAGCAGCAATCTATTTCGCTTCTATTTTATCGAAAGAAAAACGTACCCAAAGGGATATTGCTCGAATTAGTCAGGTCACAGAAGTAACTGTGCGTAATAGATATAAAGAATTAGCTGAAAATTTGAATTTTAAACTTCCTTTCAGAAGAAATACCTATTAAAAAAGAAAAGTGATTTTTGACTTTCTTGTAATGCCATAAAATATCTTAACTCCAATAATTTTCTTCAAAAAAAAATTAAGGCTACGAATTTTAACTCTTAATTTATTTTACGTCTTTCATTTAAATATTATCTTCATATTCTTTTATTTTAAAAGGAAGATTAAATTTGATTAGCTTAAAGTTATTATCATAACAAATTTAGTTATCAAGAAAGTTAAGAAAAAATGAATGGAGAAAATATCAAATTGATTAAGAATTTACTTAATCTAGATGATATTAATGAGGAAAGTGTTATTAAATTCTTAAAGCATATAAAAAATACTAAAGAAATTAAAAAATCACCTGAAATTATATCAGATCATGATCCAACGCGAATTTTAGCAGCGGCAGCCATAATAATGGCAAATAAATTGTCAAAAGAAAAAAATGTATCGGATAAATCTATTCAAAAACGTTTTAGAGAATTAATAAGGAGTTTAAATATAAAACTCTAATTTTTAAAAAATCAACTTTAATTTTTTTGCAAATCTCAGTTTAACCTTCAATTTTTTATTACATCTCCTTTAAAGAATATAATTTTGCATTAAATTCCAGTTCAATATAAATTTATCCATTACCTCATTTTCTTCGCATTATATTATCTTCATATTATACAGTTTAAAAAAATCGATCAAATTTGATTAAATTAAAGAAATATTGAAAATTTTAATTAAAATTTAGTCTGTTGAATTATGCTCATAACTCAGCAAATGGTTGATGAACTCTTAAAAAAAATTAAAAAAACCTTTCCAAATTTTATTGCAGGAGTTTTATCCGATGAAAATGGATTCCCAATTGCATCAAAGATTCCAAAAAAGTTAAAAATTGATGAGGATTTTTTTGCATTAGCTGCGACTGATGTAAGAATTGCGAATGATTTTATGGATTTCTCAAAATACACAAAAGTTATGAAAGAAATTGGAAAAAAAGAGAAAATAAAATTATTGGTTTTATTGAAGAAATCTGCAAAATATTCGCATAAATTTCAGCAGTTAAATGAAGTACTCTCTAAACAATCTCTTTTCTAAAAATATGGTTAAATTTTTTAATCTCCTCCTCCTAAATAGTATAATAAAGTTAGTTGTTTATTTATTATATTAGGGTTTTTAAATAAAGAAAAGAAAACTTATTTGAAGCTCAAATTTAAAGATAA
>JAHQWG010000053.1 GCA_029856045.1 Promethearchaeia archaeon
GAACGATACATTGATGACAACTGTTTCAGAGGAAGATTTGATTTTTTTTCTCACTTCAGTTTTATCAAGCGATAATCGTAATTTTACAATCACTCTAGGAATGAGAATTTGGTGTGAAGATAATTTTTGGTCTGATAGGGATACTTGGAACTCTTTACGTATAAAATCTTGTAATTTAACCTTTACTTATGAGAAAAAGATAGACCAATTTACAACCGTAGATTATAATCAGATTGGAGATAAAATTACTGGGACGAATGTTCAAATCACATCTGCAAATCTTAAATTTAAATATAAAATTAATGATACATGGCCTGAATTATCATCTCCAAACTCTGAAATTAGAATATTGATTAATAATAACTCCCATACAGAAACTATTAAATTAAGTTCGGTTAATAATTCCTTTCAAGAAATAAAACCAGGTGGATATGATGTGTCGTCTTTAATTTTAATAGATATAAATATTTCTCTTTCAATTCAAGTATTTTTAGCAGATGAGTTCGCATTGGATAAGAATTTCTCCATTTCCATCGATGATGTTTACCTTGAAATTTCTTATATTGAAATTATTCCTGATATCTTCGAAGAACCTTGGGTGTTTAGTGCACTTTTAATATTGGCAATTACAGTACTCACTAGTCTGGGTAGTTATTTCATTGTATATCGAAGATACCTTAAATATCCAAAACCTGTAAGAAAAGTACGTAAATTTAGAAAAACATTAAAAAGAAAACACCCCCCTGGGACAGTTTATATCACCAATCGTGAATATGCATTTAAAACAATTCATGAAAAAGAAGTTTCTAAAGCGATTAAAGTAAAGAAGAGTGCAGCCGAAGAAAAACCGATGTCTTCTATTCAAAAAATTATATCTAAATTTAAATCTAAACCTAAAAAAAAGCCATCAATACCAGCAAAGAAACTTATAGCTAAACCTAAATCTCCATAAAAACCACCATCCCCTACCAAAAAACCTATAGTCAAGAAAGAAGAACCAATATCTGCTGAAAAAAAATCTAAAAAATTATCTGAAAAATCTGAAAAAACACCAGAAAACCCCACTAATAAGAAACCCTAAATTTATATATGCTATGCAAAAAAATTATTTTCTTTTTCTTATTTTTAGATTATTCATTATTCGCTTCCCTAATTTTTAAAAATTTGATGTATTGCCCTTAAAAAATAATTTACATAGACAAAGACATCTCTAAGAATGAAGTAAAAAGGATAATTCTAAGTAGATTATGAAATAGATTTAATAATCATCCTCTATGATAATTATTATATACCATATTCTTTAATATATTATTTGCTAATCAATAGTGGTTTTTATTATAAAAATACAAAAAAAGAATAAAGTGAATTTATTTTGAAAAAAATTAAAAAATGTAAGAATAATAAAATATTAATTCTTGTCAGTTTATTAGTTATATTTTCTCTCAGTTTTGTAATACCTAATGTTAATATGAATAATAATGTATATTTTGATAATGTTGACGATAAACTTGAAGGAGATACTCTAAATAATGATTTAAGGTCTCAAAGTTTAACCCTCGATAATAATTATACTGGTGTTGGAGCAGCTTGGAATCTAACCCATTATGCAAACAGAACAGATACAGATTTGGAAGCAAGTTTCGGGAATGATTCCTACGATATTGTAGAAATCCCATTATTCACTGATTGGCAGGGTTATAAATTAAACGCAACTATAAATGATTTGTATGATGAGAGAAATTGGAACAATGGAACATTTATTTATGGAAACGACGATGGTAATTATTCATGTCCTGAAGATGATTCTGATTATATAAGTAACGCTTATCAAAATTGGACTTTTAATTATAACGATGTAGGCGGGTTTTATAATAATATGAGTGGAAACTATCTTGATACTTCTGCTCCAACTAGTGGTGGTCATGATAGTTTAGAATTAAGAATAAATGCTGATAGGCGATCAAGTGGTTGGAATAGCTATAATTTAGGAGATATTTGTTGGTGGAGTAGTTCTATCGAAATTCCTAGAGGCAATATAATTGATAGCATATTGCAATTTGATCTCAATCCTTATTATTTAGCTGATTTCAATTCATGGGATTTTTCCATTTCATTAAACAATGAAAAAATATATAGTAAAGGTACATATTCTTTAAAGTTAGAGGCTGGGGGACAAGGAATTTGGCATACATTTACTGTTCCCCAATCAGTTTGGATAAATCAATCCGTATTTCCTTCCCCTATAAATGATACAACAATTACATTTGAAATAGCTTTAGAATATCTATCAAGTTCAGCAAGTTATAGCGATGGTTTTGATTATATTGAATATCAACAAATATTTATTGATAATGTAAAATTATTTGCAAAGGCAGAAGTATTACCCTCACAAATTGGGTTAAAGATGAATGGAACGAATGATGTAAATGATATTAATTCAGAATGGGGGAAAGGAACTAGAGTACTTGAAGGTAATTGGGTAGGAACTGAAGTAAAGGCTAATTTTAGTAGTAATTCTACTTGTGAATTAAGTAATTATACTATATATTTAAAATCTAATTTAAATCTTTTTGCAATAAGACATACTCCAGATACAAATTATATAGAATCTAGCGTTTCAGAAGGCACAAATTTCGAAGTAAGTAATAATAGTATAGTGAACTGGAATTGTGTCGGTTATGTATCCGTTCCAGTAGGGTATAAAGAAACAGAAATAAAACTTGAATTTCCAACTGATGTAAATATAACTTGGGTATCGGAACCTCAAAATCCAAATACAAATAAATCATCTTTATGTGATAATTCAGCTCAAGGAATTTTAAATATAAATGTCTCTAAATTTTCTGATCCACCAGATGGTTTTTGGAAATTTGAAGCAGTATCACCTAATTATTGTGAACAATTCAATATTTTTAATAATGAAACAGGTATATGGCTGCAAGATGATGAATTTCTAAGCGGGGATTATATTAATATTACAGGGAAAATAACGAATAATACAATAATCTCTGGATACATACAACAAACTAAAGCATATCTAAATATAAGATTTCCAAACGGCACCATATGGACCAGTAAAACTCAAGAAAAGTCCCCCCTTGAAGATGGAACTATTTACTTTGATCCTTTTCTAATACCCTCCTCACCTCCCGCTTATGAAGTAGGAGTATATGACGCAATAATTACTTGGAATAACTCTTATACTTCTTATGGATTAAATGAAACTGGCGTGATCTATAAAAAATTTACAGTAATTCATAATTCCACTTTAAGTCCAGATGAAAATAAGTATTATTATGAAGATATTATTGAAGAAACAACTGTAAATTTAAGGGTTCTATTTAATGATAAAATGAATAATGATGCTATAACAAATGCTCATGTATATGTTTATAAATTCACCGGTGGAATGCAGAATTTTAGTGAAATAAGTCCTGGTTTATATTTTCTAGAATTCAATGTGATCGGAGCACCGAATGCAGGCAATAATACTTTAACAATTTTTGCTAATTCGTCCCTCTTTGTAAATAATAAGATGAATATAACAATCGAAGTAATTAAAGCAACAACTTTTACAGCAGATGAAACTATAATATCTGTTCCGTGGCGAGATAATTTTACAATCCAATTTAATTTTACTGAACAAAAAACTGGAAATGGTATAACTGCCACTCCTACAAATAATTGGAATGGAGAATCACACATAATTATGACAGCTCCGGGAGAATATAGCATAACTTGTAATACTTCTCTTTATGCTGTAAACCAAATCCATTCATTAATTATTAGTGTTGATGAATATGGATATGAACAGCCCCCAGATATATTAGTTAAAATTGAAATAACTGAGAGAAATGCAAACATAGACGAAATTTATTTAAATCAAACGCTTGGTACATTAATTGTATTTCCTTATGGTGACCTTTTAAATATTACAGCTAAATACAGTGATCAAGCAACAAGCAGTTTTATTAGTGGAGCTACAGTACAATTAAGAGACGGTGAGACTATTTTAGATAGTTTTTCAGAAAATCCAACGCTGAAACACTATAATCTTACAATAAATACTACTATTTTAGGAGTCGAAGTTAATCTATTTACAATTTATGCCAAACAAGATAATTATACAACCGCGCTGGAAAGTATAATAACATTAATTGAAAGAGAAACTGATTTAACTTTAAAGATCAATGAAACTAATATAAGTAATAATGGTGTTTTCGAGCTTCAAGTAAATGAAACCATTAATCTTTTTGTTACTTATAAAGACATGTATACAGGAGATCATATAGACAATGCTACTGTAGAAATAACTGGAGCTGGAATATCAGCAAATTTAACGGAAGATGATGTATTAGAACAGTACAACATAACTTTAAGTGCCGACAATCTGACTAAAGGATTTAACTTTTTAACGATAATTGCTCAAAAGGAAAATACTAAGCCTCAATCCATATCATTTTCAATTGAATTAATAGAGAGAAAAACAGCAATTAAGTTATTCATTAATCAGACTGATATCACAACTAGTAAGACATATGTAATTCAAATAGGAGAGACAATAGATATAATATTTAATTATACAGATGAGACTACAAATGAATTTCTTGAAAATGCAACAGTTGAATTAACAGGAGTAAGTATTGTAGCTTATTTAACGGAATATAGTAATTCTTATAAGATAACTATCAGCTCAGTAAATTTAACTCAATCAATCAACTTTTTAAAAATTATTGCTGAAAAGAGAAATTATCAACCTCAACCTATTGAATTTAGAATTGATGTAATTGAAAGGCAAACATATACATCATTGTATTTAAATCAATTAAACAAAACTATTGATAAATCAATCGAACTTCCAATAAGTGCTACTTTAAATATTACATTTGGTTATTTTGATGATGTTACAAAAGAATTCATTCATGATGCATTAGTACAACTCGTGGGAACGGATTTATTGTTTAATTTCACTGAAGAACCTGCATTAAATCAATATAAACTTATTATAAATGCGAGAGATTTAGATTTTGGAATTAAATTTTTAACTTTAGTTGCTGGTAAGACTAATTTTCAATCATCATCAGACCTTTTAAAGATAACAGTTAGGCAAATAAAAACTAATATTACAGCAGTATATGGGGACGTTGTAAATATAAGAGTTGGTGGTTCTCATGCCTTAACAATTACTCTATATGATATAGATAATGAACAATATATAACTAATGCTACTGTAAGATATTCGGGTGACCTAGGGCAAGGAGTATTAATAGAAGATCTAAATAATCCAGGCACATATATTGCTAATTTTGAGACTTTGGGTCTTGGCAATTATATTATTACAATAACGGTAACTGGTGTAAGTGGAGATTATCTATTCGAAAGCAAGCAAGTAGCAATAACCGTCACTTTATCAGAAGAAGAAGCACTATTATTTTTAGGAGGATTAATAGCAGCAATCAGCGCTACCATCGGAATTGGGGGCTATTTCATTGCTTATCAGAGAGTTCTTAAATATCCAAAGCCTGTTAGAAAGACTCGTAAATACAGGAGAACATTAAGGAAGAAAAAAACACCAAGTGTAGAAATTTTAGGTCGTGAAGAATCTTTCAAGACACTTCATGGAGAAGGATTGTCTAAAATATCCAAAATCAAGACAAGCAAAACAAAACTAGAAGTACCTCCTATTGATATAAAGACTGAAGCTAAATTTGTAGAAAAACCTCCATCAACTTAGACACAACCTGAAATTGAACCTACTAAAAAACCTCCTATTACTGATGAAAAATCAAAAAAAATATCTTGATATCTCAAAAGAAAAAACATCGGAAAAATCTGCCAAAAAGGATTAATCATTTTATTTTATATTTAATTATATTTTCTTTTTTTCATTTCATATTTTTTTTTACTTGATATTTTTTTTCTTAGAACTCTAAATAAGATGCAATGTTAGATAGCATAATTAAACACAAATTCTTACAAATCATAGAAAATCTAATTATGGATTGCAAAATATTATTTAATAAATCAATAATTATAGTGAAATGAAGAAAAATGGATAATTCAAATCGTAATATAATGCCGGGTGCTGGTCCTTTCTATTTTGAAGGAAATGATATAGGTGTTTTATTATTGCATGGAGGAGGTGGCGGAACTGCAGCCGATTTAAAGCCAATGGCAGAATTTTTACATAATGAAGGAGGTTTTACTGTAAGAGTTCCGTTGTTATCCGGATTTGGAACAACACCCGAAGAATTAAAAGATACACCGATCTCTGCTTGGATGGAAGATCTTGAAGTTGAATATAATTTCTTAAAGCAAAAAGTAAAAAAGATAGTTGTTGGAGGGCATAGTATGGGGGCAATTTTTAGTCTATATTTAGGAGCTACAAAAAATCCAGATGCAATATTTACCATAAGTGCTCCTATAGGAGTTAAAGGATTCTTACCAAAATTACTTCCGTTAGTAAAATATTTTATTAAATCTTATCCTCTTCCTATAGATGAATTTGAAAAAGAAACAGATGGTGCGTGGGTGGGATATGATAAATTTCCTCTAAAAGCTGGAGTGAGACTATTCAAAATAATTAAAGAATTTAAAAAATATTATCCGAAAATTACGTGTCCTACTCTATTAATTCAAGGAAGATTAGATAGCGTGATTAAATCCTCGAGCATGGAAGAGATTTATGAAATGTTAATGTCCGAAAATAAGAGGAAATTATGGCTAGACAACAGCGACCATCCCATATTAAAAATCCCTGACGAGAATTTATTATTTTCTGAAATTTTGAATTTCATGAAAGAAGTTACAAAATAAATTTTTATTTCTCCTTCAGAATTGAATAAATCACATTTAAGTTTAGATCTCTAATACTTTTTAAAATCAAATATGGAACTGATATACTCTCTATCAATTTCTCTTTGGTGGTAGTTCCAGTTAAAACCCCAATAAAGGGACAATCAAGCATTTCTGCGACTTTTACATCATTTATATGATCTCCAATAACAATTATTTGCTTATTAGGAAAATTTTTTTCTAGTATCTTTTTTGTAATTGGGTCGAATTTTTTCTTCCTTTGCTCAGTTTCTCCTAAATATAAATCAAAAAAGTTGTCTATTTTTAAAATTTTTAGAATATTATGGACCATTTCATGCTTTTTAGAAGATAATACACCTAAAGAAAAACCACTTTCTTTTAATTCTTTTAATTTTTTTCTTACACCTTTTATTAGTTTTGACTGATAAATTCCCTTCTTTCTATAAAAATCACGGAAGGCGGATACATATTTTTCAGGAGATTCATTAGTTACATCTTTAAACATCTCATATAAAGGAATTCCGATCATTTGCTTTATTATTTTTGGAGGAATTTTCTCTTTTTTATATTTCTCCAACGCATAATTGAAGGAGTTAATAATTCCTTTTGTGTTTTTAATGAGAGTATTGTCAAGATCAAAACTTAAATATATTTCGCTAGAGTTCATCGACCGTTCATTTTACTTGTTTAAAAAATTTGATTTTAAACTTAATTTTAGTAGAATTTAGTTTATTATTGCTATTTATTAAAAGTTTATTTTTATGCCTTGATTTTAATACAATAATGAAGGTCCATTTTAAATACGGTAAAAATGGGTTAAATGTTGAAATATCTGATAATTTAAACTTTACAATAATAAAAGCACCAGAAGAAAAAGAAATACTCAATCCTGTGGAAGAAATTAAAGCAAAAATAAATGACCCAATTGGGACTTTACCTTTGAAAGAATTAATTCAACAAAAAGGAAAATTTCATGAAATTTCTATCATAATTGTTATTAGTGACGCTACAAGACCGTCTCCTTCTAAAATAATATTAAAAGCTTTAACTGAAATATTTGAAGAAATCGGAATTAGAGATGAACAAATAAAAATTTTAATAGCTACAGGCCTTCATAGAGAAAGCAGACAAGATGAACTAGTAAGAATGGTTGGTGATAATTTTCTTAAACGTTTTGAAATTGCTGACCATAACGCTAATGATGAATCCACTTTAGCTTTTGTTGGCTATAGCAACGATAGAACACCCATTTATTTAAATACATATTATCTCGATTGTGATTTTAGAATTTTAACAGGCTACGTAGAACCTCACTTTTTTATGGGATTCTCTGGAGGGAGGAAATCGATTATTCCAGGAATAGCTGGAGCAAAAACAATTAAGGGTAATCACTCTGCCAAAAATATTGCTTCACCGTATGCCCGTTTTGGAATATATAAAGAAAACCCACTCCATATTAATGCGGTTGAAATAGCTAAGAGAGTTGGCGTAGATTTTATAATTAATGTATGTATCAATGAAAATCATAATATAACTCAAATAGCCGCTGGAGATCTTGAAAAAGCCCACGAAGCTCTAGTAAAATATCAATTAAAACAGGTATTTCAAAAGGTTAATGTGCTATATGACATAGTTATTTGCGGGAATGGAGGCTTCCCGTTAGATTTGAACCTTTATCAAGCAGTCAAAAGCATGGCTCTAGGTGAGATGGCTGTAAAGAAAGGGGGAATTATTATATCTGTAAATGAATTATCCGATGGAATAGGGCATGATAAATTTAGGGAACTAATTTTTTGTGGAAGATCTCCAAAAGAAATCTATAATGATATTATAAATGAAAAAATTAAAGTGGTTGATCAATGGGAAATACAAATATTAACTCGAATCTTACAAAAAGCTGAAATAATTGTTGTTTCTCAATTATCAAAAGATGAGGTTGGAAATATAGGTTTAATCCATTCAAATTCAGTTGAAGAAGCAATCGAAATGGCATTGAAAAAAATTGGACCTAATGCAAAAATACTTGTATTACCAGATGGACCAATTGTTTTACCAAAATTATAAATTCTCTTAATTGTAATTTTAATTAAATTTTAATATCTTACACATTAAGAAGCATTATAATCCCAAATAATATAGAAGAACAAATCTTTAGTGTAATTTTTTGATTGGATCATACTCAAATATTTCAGAGGATATTTATCAACAACTAAAAAATATCGTGGGAGATGAATTTATCTCAAAAGATCTTGAAATATTATGGTGTTATGCATTTGATGGTACTATGTTTAAAGAAAATACAGTCCCAGAAATCGTAATTTTACCTAAAAATAAAGATGAAATATCTGAAATTTTAAAAATAGCTAATAAAAATAAAATCATCATTATTCCAAGAGGAAACGGAACAAGTTTAACTGGTGGCCCTATATCTATTTTTGGTGGTGGAATTATACTTGATTTGAGCAGAATGAATAAAATTCTCTCAATTGATATTCCAAATAATCTTACAGTGGTTGAACCCGGTGTAATTTGTGATGATCTTAATTTTGAATTGAATAAATATGAATATTTCTTTCCACCAGACCCGGCTTCGAGCTGTATTTGCACAATAGGAGGGATGGTTGCCAATAATTCAGGTGGAGTTCAGGCATTTAAATATGGCGTAACCAAAGATTATGTAATATTTCTAGAAGTTGTTCTTGCTGATGGACAAATAATAAATATTGGTTCTTTAGTTAGAAAATCAGTATCATCCTATAATTTCACTGGATTATTTGTTGGTTCTGAAGGCACCCTTGGAGTTATTACTAAAATTGGGCTTAAAATAATCCCCTTACCTAAATCTAGGAAAATGGGGCTTTTTATATTTGATTCAATTGAATCAATCGTCCAAGCAGTTATTGAGTTAAGAAAAAATGGAATCATTCCAAACTTACTCGAATTTATGGATGAAACCACAACTAAAGCAAGCTTTGAATATCTTGGCGGAGAATTTCTTTCTTATCCTAAAGGAATTGTATTATTAGCGGAAGTCGATGGTAATAAAACACAAGTTGATTCTGATTTTGCAAAATTATTTAAAATTATAATGAAATATAACCCAAAATTTCATAAAATAGCAGAATCTGATAAGGAAAGAGAAGTTTTATTAAACGCAAGGAAAGCAGCGCTACCAGCTCTCTCAAGAATTAAACCATCATGTTGTATAGAAGATTGTACAGTTTCAATCGAAAAATTCGCTAAATGTGTTCAAAAGATTAAGAAAATTACCGAAGAATTAGAATTGGATAATATAGAGATTGCTAATTTCGGACATATGGATGGAAATATGCACCCAACATTTTTATTTAATGAGAACAATGAATTTGATCGTAAATCACTATTAGTAGCTATGAAATACTTATATGAAAAAATTGTGATACCATTAGGGGGAACAATTACCGGCGAACATGGAGTTGGTTCTATTAAAACTCCTTTTCTCAAACTAGAATATGATAAAGAAACTTTAAATCTAATGAGAGGGATTAAACTTTTTTTTGATCCCAATATGATTCTTAACCCAGGTAAAGGAAAAGGAGACCCTCGGATAATAAAAAATAATATATTGAATAGAAAGTTAAAAATTCCAGGAGATTTAGCTTTATCTTGTATGAGGTGCGGATTCTGTATCCCACTATGCCCATCAAAAGATTATTATAAATTCGAAGCATATACCCCAAGAGGGAGATTAAATATATTAAATGGATTAGTTCATGGAGATTTAAAATTATCAGAGAAAATCAATGAAATTTTGCATACTTGCATTCTTTGTGGTGCATGTTCTGTATTGTGCCCTGCAGGAGTGAAAACTTATGAAATCTTTGAGAAAGCCAGAGAATTAATACATAAAAAAACTTAAATTGTTTTATCCCCCAAATACAAAACATTAATAAATTTGAAAATTTAATTTAGAAATGAATATTCTTGGAAAAACGTTTAATTATAAAACTGAGTGCATCCGTTGTAGGCATGCTCTTATTAAGTGCTTTCTTAATAACTCCAATTGGAATTTTGCCAGGGTTAGGTAGTCTTTTATCTCCTATTGGAGGAATTTGGAATGGACCAAATTACGCAGAATACCCTTCAATGAAAGAAGTTAGAGGGACAGGATATAGTGGAACTGTATATAGAGATGAATTAGGAATTCCACATATATTTACCTCGGGTCAAAACGACTTATCTTATATTATCGGTTATTTACAAGCAATTGATCGATTATTTAGTATGGACATGCAGAAAAGAGTAATTACTGGCAGGGTCTCAGAGATATTGGGATCAAATAGCCTTGAAATGGACAAGTACTATAGATTATTAGGGTTTGCGCGAAGCGCTGAGGAACTATGGAATAAAATAGAAGAAGATGCCCAATCGGACCTTGAATTACTATTGTTAATAGATTCTATGCGAGCTTATTGTGCAGGGGTAAATAGATACATCGATGAGATCACTCCAAATAACCTCCCACTAGAATATATACTCTTAGGCCTACAGCCAGAATATTGGACGGTTTTGGACATTTTGACATTTGTGAAATATGAATCCTGGGCATTGACCTATAGTGAATTTGATATTGCAATGACCATCATTAGAGATGCCATGGGAGACGATATACCACCTGAATTAGTCCCCTATGAGCCATTTCCATTTGAAAAAGTAGTAGTTCCTAATTTCAAGGATAATACATCTGGTGGTATTCCCAAACCTAAAAGTTCTGCAATGGGAAATGGTGGTGGTTTTAGCCAGAGTAGTTTAGAAAAAATCCCTGAATTAAAAGAAGATTTACAAGGGATTTTTAACCTATTTCAGAATTTCAACCTTTTTGGATTGAAGGATCAAATAATTCAAGCTTGTTCAAATAATTGGGTGATAAATGGAAGTCTGTCATACTCAGGAAAACCGATCTTGTGTAACGATCCTCATTTTCAATTAATTTTACCATCGGTCTTGTGGGAGTTTCATTTCGTTAATACATCAGAAAATTTTTACAATAGTCTTTATGGTGTTGCATTTCCGGGTGCTCCTTCTGCGGTAATGGGTCACACAGCTTACATTTCTTGGGGTATGACCAATAGTTTCTACGATCAAAATGATTTCTATCTTGAAAAATTAAATAATGAAGGTACAAAATATATCTTCAATAACACGGAACGAGATATAGAAACCGTCACAGAATTAATAAAAATAAAAGGACAATCGGACTATAATTATGAAATTAAATTCACGCGACATAACTGGACTGAACAAGATAATTTCAAGTGCCCGATAATCAATTCAACGGAATTTGGTTATCCTGGAAATCTAAACATTTCAATAAAGTGGCCAGGGTATGCACCAGATTACGGTATATTAAAAGGTTTTTATAGGCTTAATAACGCGAAGAATATAAATGATTTTATAGAAGCAATGAGAGTATATGGCTGTCCTGGGTTAAATTTTATTTATGCGGACGTGGAAGGAAACATAGCCATCTATCCAAAGGGTAATTATCCAGTTAGAAATGCAACGGGAGTTGTCAAGGAAGGTAGATATATAATGAATGGTAGTAATGGAGAGGATGAATGGACTGGCTATATTCCGTTTGATTGGATCCCGCATAAAATAAACCCTCCAGATCAGATGTATCTAGCTTCAGCGAATCAACGAACTGTGAACACAACTGAATATACAAAGTATTATACCTCATATGGTTTTGTGAATTCTTATAGAAGCCGGAGAATTAATCAGTTATTAGAAAATGAATCGTATTATCACAAGACATTTGGCACGAACATTACGATTGAAAAAATGAAAAAGTTTCAGACGGATTATTATGATATTGCGGCGGAGGTTTTTGTCCCCATTTTACTTGAGACCCTTAAAAACGCCTATCCCACTGGAGTACCAGCTACAGGTGAAACTGAATTATTGTACATGTCAATCGAAGCTTTAAAGGCTTGGAATGAAAGTGATGCTCGATGGATAATGGATAAAGACCTCATAGCACCGACGATTTTCAATGTATGGCTGGAAATTTATCAAAATTTCACCTTTTTAGACGAGTTCGAAGATGCTAATGTCAATATTGGTGGAAGAGTGGCATATCTAACAGATTATCTCGAGTATTTAACAAGGTATAATCAGACTTCAAAATGGTTCGATAGTATTTCCACATCAGGAACAACTGAAAATGCTTCAATGATTATGTTGATGGCATTGAATGAAACAATGGAAGTATTAAGTACTGATTTTGAAAACTTCAACGATTGGTTATGGAGAAATTTTCACATAATGGACATTCAATATTTACAGGGACTGGTACCAGCGTTTAATATGCCGAAATATGGTTGTTCGGGTAGTTCAAGAACATTGAATGTGGCATCTGGATATTTTATCCATTCTGGACCATGTATGAGGTTGATCGTAGATTTTGAAAAATTAGTAAATCAAGAACTCTATAGCGGATATATATCTATTCCTGGTGGTCAATCTGGTAATCCTCTGAGCTCGCATTATGATGATAATTATCAAATCTGGAAGAACAATGATTATTATCAAATATTATTTCCGCGAAATATAAGTGCATATCCCTTAAATAAAATATATTCAACCGTGATTTTCAGTTAATGGAGAGTGTTTAAATGAGTATCGTTACTGGTATAAAAGAATTATTTTATTCAGAGAATGTTTTTATAGGATTTATCATTGCATTTGTACTTGCACTTTATTTAGAAATAACTGGTGTATATTTATTAATGCTTTTGGTTGGTGGCGTTGCAGGATTTTTTGTAAAAAGGGGATGGCTCAGTTTCATCATTGGGTTTATGAGTGTGGCTTTAGCATGGGGAATATATTTCATATTTTTCGCATTCATTGGACCATTAGGAGAGTTTTTTATCCTGATTGGTTCGATAATTGGGATATCTGGAGTAATTTTAATGATATTATCCTTAATAATAGGGGGATTATTAGGTGGAATCGGAGCACTCGTTGGAGCTTACACCACACAATTAATTTTAGGAGATAAATACATTAGAAAATCATAAAATTTGGGATTTTCGGAGCGAACTTCCGACTACTTTGATTGGTAAGGTTTTAAAAAGAGCGCTAGGGGAAGAAGCAAAATAATATTCCAAATCATTGTAATCTTTTAAAATTTTCATATAAAAATTTCTAAAAGATAAAAATTTGACAACACACAAAGTTCATAAGATTTATCCATGTTCGGATAATCAGCTGAACTAATTCATAAAAACTTTAAATATATCACATGGGTTTTTATTTATTTCTTATTCTAGATTTTATCTTTTTTTTCTCGCTCTCATCTTTGTTTTCTCTATAAATTCAAGGCAAACCCCTAATACCTCTGTTGTATCAAAATAGTCCCATTTTAGATTGGCAAATTGACTCGCATTAACGGATTGAAATCCCATTTCTTTCATTTTGGTTGAATATGATTCTAGATTCTCAATATATACACCATAATGATGTAATCCTTCTTTTCCTTGCTCAATAAATTCCTTATAAATACAATCTCCATCAACCCATTGGATTAATTCTAACTCTAACATGCCCAATTGGCTAAATCCTGCCTTAATATCAACTATAGTGCGTTTATCTCGAAATTGGGTATCCAGATTTGGAACGTTTATAATTTGAAATTTTGGTAAACCTAGGATTTCTTCCATTAATTTAGATTGTTTTTCAATATTTTTATAAACATATCCCAATTGTCCAATTTTAAGTTCAGAAAATTTTATCTCTACCAAATAGTTGTCACCAAATAAATTTTAATATTTTAATTTAGATCTTTAGAATTTTGTTTTTAAATATTATTTCAATTATTAATTTAATATAATAACTTTGGTTATTTTTAAGAAATCGTTATCTTAAGAACGATCATGATTTGGAAAACCCGTATAAATCAAATGACAAAAACAAAATATCCTGTAATTATGGGGGCATTTGTAGGATTAGGTAAAGCAGATTTTGCTGCTCCATTTTCTGAAGCTGGTGGTTTGGGAATTATCACTGCCTTAAATTTTAAAACTCCTAACCGCTTTAAACAAGAACTGGCACATATGAAAGAATTGACAGAAAAACCATTCGGTGTAAATTTTTCTGTAGTCCCACCCCAAGTAAAAGGAGGATTTCACTTAACAGAAAACTCAAAACGTAATTATTTATCGTATGTTGAGATTGCGTTAGTAGAAGGAGTAAAAATTTTTACAACTTCAGCTTATCAAGCAACATTTATTGGAGAGAGATTACATGAAGCAGGATGCTATTGGTTTCATAAATCTGCTACGATAAGACATGCCATAAGCGCAGAAAGGGCTGGTGCAGATGCGGTCACAATTGTTGGATTAGAAGGAACAGGTTTTAAAAATCCTCTTACCCAAACAACCTTGGTAAATATTACAATGGCAAGAAGGTTACTTAAAATCCCAATAATTGCAGCAGGAGGTATCGGTGATGCGAGAGGATTTTTGGGGGCTCTAGCAATGGGCGCAGAAGCCGCTTGTTTTGGAACAGCAGTTATGGTATGCGAAGAAAGTCCTGCAGCATTAAAACTGAAAGAAAAATGGATAAATGAAGATATTTTTACGGAGGATTACCACCAAAAGATTTATCATCTTAAATTGAGAGATACAGTTCTTCCTTCAATGGCAATCGGTCATCGAAAGAAAATAATAACAATCAAGGAGTTTATTGAAGAAATTATGAATGAATCAGAAGTGATATTAAGATCTTGGGGATTCACTGCAGAAGAGTTTAATACAATTTTCTAAACGTTAAACTATATAATTCTTTATTTTTTCTACGAATTCCTGAAAGTATTTAATAAAATTTTTCCTACCAAAAATTTTTAAAATAAAAATTGATCTTTAACAATAGATATGTCATCACCTCCCCCTCCACAAACTCCTAATTCAAGAAGATCTCGGAGATTTGAAACCAGAGAATTAGTTGAAATAATAAGAAATGCGATGGAAATATATGACGATCAATGGGAACAAGAATCCATTTCAATTAGAGCAGTTCCCAGATATCAAGAGGATTATAACAAACTTACAGTAGAAGAAAAGGAAAAATTTCATGAATTCTTAGAATTGGGTTCGATTTGTCCAATTTGTAAAGCTAAAAATCATGTAAATTATTTAAAAAAATTTTATTTTAATAAAAAACCTGATAAAATAAATCTAAAAAATAGTTTATTGAAATTAATGGAACGATCTAAAGATTCTAGTAAAAATATCTCAATTGGAATACCTTGCTGTAGCTGTTATAGAAAAGTTTTCAATCAGAATAAATCTAATTTAACTATATCACTGAATAGATCGAATTCACGTATGCGATTGATAACAATTCAACTTCCTGAGGAATATATAAATTCATTAGATAGGTTAGTTCGATAAAACAATATCAATTTTAAGATCTAATATGGGTTAGAAAAAGTATTGAAAATAAATTAATTACAATCTGTCCTTTTTTGACCGTATTCATATAAGGCTAAATATGATTTTGCGGCCCTTTGAATTGTTGGATATACTAAAAAATCATTTTCCTTAAGCTTTTTGTAGAATATTTGCCGATCCTCATCAGGATATTCATGTAAAATTATTATCAGGATTTTATTAAGAGAACGCACATAATCCTTAATTCTAATTAAATTTTTAAAATAGCCTTGGAACCACTGTCCACCAAATTTTCCCGGCGTATCTGTTTCTATTATTACCAAATCTATGTTTTCTGAAATGGCAACCTTGGAAATTTCATAAAATGCGTCTATATATGTAATCCATGGTAAATCTAACGGATTAGAATAGGATCCTACCTTTATAGGATAAATTTCTATCAATTTTTCTTTTATTTTTCCTTCAAATAGCGGCATATTTAAACCTAATTTGGTTAAGCTATCTGTAGCAAGAATCCCGAAACCTCCAGACCATAAAATAACCAAGGTATTCTTTCCCTTAGGAAATATGAGTTCTTTATTCAATTTTTCTTGATTTCTTTTATCACTAAAAAAATGATTGAACATGTAAGCATAATCAATCATTTGTTCTAAGGATGTTTCTACCTCAATTGTTGGTGTTTGTTTAATAATAGCATCCCAAATATTCTGTTTTGTCGCAATTGAACCGGTATGACTTAAAACTGCGGTCTTAGAACGTTTTGTTGTCCCTCCATTCATAAATAATACGGGTTTTTTCATGTGTTTTAGAACATGGAATAACTTTTTTCCTTCTTCTCTGTGAAATCTTGAAAATCCTTCGAAATATACGCAAATTATATCTGTTTCTTCATCCTGATTGTAATATTCTAAAATATCAGACATTTGCAAATCTACACAATTTCCTATACTAGCGCCTTTAGAAAATTTAAGACCATATCTTAGAAAACCAAATTTTATGAGTTTAGTATGTAGATCACCTGAATGGAAAACACTTGCGATATTACCACTTTCAATTGGGAATAAAAAATGATAAGCATTATGACCCTTAGGGCAATAAACCCCCATACAGTTGGGACCAATTGCTCGCGTATTTATTTCCTTATTATCTAAAATTTTTTTTATTTCTTCTTCGATTTGACTTCCAATTTCATCAGATTCCCCTGTACCAGCTGTGAATATATGGAAAAAATTTACCTTTTTAATACTTAAAATTTTTTTTATAGTCTGAACAAGTTTTTCTCTCCTAACTGCTAATATGAAAAGATCAATAGTGTCTGCAGGAACTTCTTCAATTGTTTTATAACACTTTATATCATAAATCTCTGTTTCTGTAGGAGAAATTAAGTAGAGATTCTCTTTCTTAAATCCTTGTTTGTTTAGACCTTTAATAAAGTAACTTAATTTATATTTTGCTTCAAAAATAGCAATATTTCTTGGTTTGAACAAAAAGTCTAGTGATTTAAGTTCTTTATTATTCATCTATATTCTAATATAGAAATAAAGTAAAAAAAATAACTTTTATTAATTATTAAAATCAAAAAGTATATAATTTTAAAAATGAATAAAATCAAAAAAAATATTGAATAGGGTAATTATATGAATCCAAGCGAAATAAAACATGTTCTAGTAGTTGGAGCCGGTACAATGGGTCATTCAATTGCACAAGTTTTTGCTCAATATGGGATGGAAGTTGATTTGGTTGATAAAAATCAAACAGTATTAGAACATGCTCTTAATTTAATAAAATCAAATTTAACAGTATTAGCAGAATTTGGACGTGTCTCAAGTAGTGATATTTCGAAAATTGTAGATCGAATTCATCCCTCAACTAATCTCGCTACTGCCGCTCAAAATGCGGATTACGTCATAGAAGCGGTGAATGAAAATTCTGAAATAAAGAAGGAAGTTTTTTTACAATTAGATGAAAATTGTTCTGAAGATATAGTATTGGCAAGTAATACTTCAGGACTAGATATTTTTAGCATTGTAGATATTAAAAAACCTGAAAGATTAATAATTCACCATTGGTTCCATCCACCCTATATAATTCCATTAGTTGAAATAGTACCAGGACCTAAAACACCTCCAGAACTGATTTCTTTCTCGGTTAAATTAATGGAAAGCCTTGGTAAAAAGCCAATAGTATTGAAAAAGTTTACTCAATTATTTATTATCAATCGAATTCAGGGTGTTTTAAATCTCCAAGTTTATGAAATGATAGCAAAAGGCTGGATAACTCCCGAAGATATTGATCTCGCAGTGAAAACTAGCTTGGGTATTCGATTACCAATTGTAGGTTTAGTTCAGACTCAAGATTTTACAGGACTTGATTTAATTCTTGATGTTCAAAAAAACATGCGTATGAATCGTAAATATCCTCAAGTGGAAAATTTAGTAAAGCAAGGACGTCTTGGTATCAAAACTAGCAAAGGTTTCTATGATTATAGTGGACGGAGTGAAGAAGAAGTGCTTAAAAAGAGAGATAGACTATATTTAAAAATGCTAGATTTTCTTGAAAAAATAAACGCCTTTGAACCAGTTTAGTATTTTTCAATCCTTTATTTCATCAATAAAAACATATCTCTTATCTAAAAAGAACTTGGTAAGATAACCTATGCTTAAAGCAATAATAAAACTAATCTCGAGTGGTGTTCCAATAAAATTCGTGAAAATAAACTGAATTCCAATATTTTCTACAGTTGTTAGAATTGCAAACAAGAAATATTTTATGAATTGTTTGGATGTTTCTTTAATCTCCATGCTCTTTTTCTTAAACACATAAAATTTATCCAAGAAAAATTTAATAATATAAGTAATTCCAACGGCTATTATTGAACCTACTAATTCAGGCATATTGTAAGGATATATCGAGCAATAAAATGTTTGTATTAAATCAATTTCACTGAAATTAGCACATATAAATGGTGCTAACCATATCTGATTAATTTTTTGGATTAAATAATTAAGACCAATCATTAGAGCAGCAAAAATAAAATAATACATCAATTGTTTTTTTATTTCATTTTCTTCTTCCATAGAAAACCTCTCTTTTTATCTTAATTTTGCACCACAGTAGGGACAAAAACGTAGATTTAATTCTTTTATTTCATTTCCACAACTAAGACATGTAAGATAATCTAATTCGGTAAATGATTCTTTCTTTTTATATTCATGATTTTCAGGGATTTCTCCCTCTTCAGTTTGCTCGATGCTTTCAAACTCAGATTCTCCTCTATTACGAGAAGAAAATGGCCAACAACAAATCAATGGAAAAAAAAAAATGAAGGGAAAATTCAGGTTAAATATGAAAAATAGAATTATTATTAATATTCCAATTGAGAAAAATAATATTATTCTCGCCCGATAATTCATTTCTACTCCATTTTAACTTTTTATCTTATCTTTCCAAGCATCCTTTCGCATTTTTTCATCATCTATATATTCGTCATCCAATTTTTTACTATCTTCTTCCAATTGAGATTTTGTGGGAATAGTTAATAATGAACTCTGGGATAAACCTTGAGGACGCCATAGTGAGGGTGATTCAATTCCTTTTATTTTTCTGTATATCAATCTAATTAAATAAGATACACCAAAAAGACTAAAAGATGTTAATATATATAATCCTACCCAACCGTCTCCAAAGAATAAAACTGGAAAAAAAATCAATCCTGCCGAATAATCTGCATAAATTATTCCTAAAATTGCCCATAATACCCAAAATGTTATACAACATACACACATTGGAACCATTTGCTTTATCATCATTTGTTTCATCAAAGCCATGTATTCTTTCTGTAATCTCGTAAACTCCTCAGCATCTCCCATTGCTTGATTTAATCGATTTTGGATATCTTTTGTTTTATCTATAAAATCTCTCCTTTCTGAAGCTGATTGACCGAATATTTTAATAAACACTAATCGACTGAAATAAACAATAACAGTTATCAGTACAATTTGTAAAATTATTATCTCATTTGCCATCTATTTAATCACTTAATATGATAAATCTGCATTTAAATTAAATTTTAGTAATTTACTTTTAAACTAAATAGAATAAGATTAATTGGGATAAGAAACTCACTTATCTTAAATTTCCCCTCAAATAAGCTGATAAATACTTCTCATATAATAACTTAAGGCTTGTCGGTATTGAAGTAGCGATAGCACATCCTAATCTGCATCTATCACAAAAATTATAATCATCATGCTTTTCCATAATTTCATATACTTCTTTAGATCGATATATTTTAGAGAGAGGTATCTTTAAGGCATTTAAACTATATAATGGGTGAAGCTTGCAGGGATAATCTACTTTTCCATCTTGTCTCACAAAGATGTAAGATCTGGCAACATGACACCTTAAAAAATTTTGATAATAAGCTGGAGCACCACCAAATCCTCCATTTTCTATTATCAACACTGTATAGAGGTCAGTTACCATATTAGAATATTTCTTTCGTAATTTTAAGACATTAGAGCCCCATATATTAATATCTGGAATAAAATCATTAATATTTTCTATTCTATAAACCTTACCATTAATCTCCCGTATAATATCTTCAACGGGTAATATTTCTATTGTACAATTTAAATCGTTTGCTAGAGAAACCATATCCTCCATTAAATTAAGATTTTCTTTCATAACAACAGTAGAGATAATCACATTTATTCCTCTGTCTTGCGCAATTTTTATTCCTTCAATAGCTTTATCAAATAACTTAATCCCCCGATATCTATCATGTAATTTTGCATTAGGAAAATCAAGTGAAATCAATATATAATCTAAACCATCAAAAGGATATTTTTTAAGCAATTTCGGTAATAAAAAACCGTTAGTAGCAACACCTGTATAAAAGGAATAGTTTTTTCCAATATATTTTATTAGTTCTGGTAAATCCTTTCTTAATGTTGGTTCCCCTCCTGTAAAAGAAACAGAATTTACTTTTAATATCTCCAATTGATCAATGATGCTTTTTACCTGTTCTGTTGTCATATTCGGTCCTAAAGCAGATTTTGGAATTGAATGAAATGTACAAAAGGGACATTTACCATTACAATCTAACGTCAGTTCAACTTGGGCGCTGTATGGAGTTGGAATATTTAGAAGATTGTTTTTTACTAAATTCTTGATGTATCGAAACCAATTAATTTTTTTAGCTGGAATACTACTACCTTCCTCTAACTTTATAAATAGTTATTTCTATTAGTAATAAATATCAATTATACAATTTGATTATATGTAATTACCAAATTTCATAAATTTTTTTTTCTAATAAGCCGTTCAATTAAAATTAATCTTTTTTTTGTAATTTTTATACTTATAAATTATATATTCTATGTACAAAAAAAGATTTGTACGTGTTATAAAATCAGAACTATGTAGACACAACAATTATTTTATATAAAAAAACATTATATTATTCAACCATTAAGTCACTTTAAAATTTTTATAAGGGAGCACTACAGTAGGGTTAAGGGTTAATTATGTCGGAGGAGAATTCAAATTATATTTCAGAGTCAGATTTTTATAAAAATGTTCATAAATATCTCTCCTCTAAAAAAACAGAAGAAAAAAAAAAGAAAAAGAAAACAACTGAAGTATAATTTAAGTCGAATAAAAAAAGGTGGCTAATTTTATTCTGTTTGTTAATAAAAATCTATAAAATTTTTTAATTTTTATTTCAATTTACTAAAACTTATAATTTTTTCACAATACATTTTATAGAAGAATTAATGGTTGACGGCTTTAACTTTAAGCAAATATTTTTAAGACGAAGGGAGAGATTTCTTAGTAAAGATTATAAATCTAGCTTAAGGCAGATTCTTTCGTATTTATGGATTTATAAAAAACTATTTATCATCACACTTATTCTTGGAATTTCCCAATCAATTTTATTTTTAACTTTGCCCTTATTCTTGGGCCCCGCTATGGATATTATTACTACCCCTACTATTCCGTTAGAGAATATTTTTCAATTATTTTGGCTTATGTTCGGTTTACAGATTATAACCGGGGTTATTTTTGGAATTAGAATTTATATCAATAGATGGGTTGGAGCAAATATAATTTACAATTTAAGGAACGACTTTTTCTCAACTATTCAAATTATGTCTTTCGGATGGTTGGATAAAAATAAGACTGGAGAATTAATCTCAAGGGGTATATCAGATATAAATTTATTAAAAGAGTTTTTAGCAAATAACCTGCAATATTTTATTCGAAGTACTGTTACATTTTGTTTTAGTTTTGTTATTTTATTCTATATAAATGCGGAACTGGCTTTTTATGTCTTAATAATTTCACCTTCATTACTTATCGTGCTTATTATTTTTAGAAAAAAGTTACGTCCTGTTTTTAAAAAATCGAGGGAGACATATGCTGATTTAACACATTTTATACAGGAAAATATTCAGGGTGCCCGGGTTGTTAAATCTTTTGGGCGAGAAAAGCATGAAATAAAAAAATTTGAGAAAGTAAATGATCAATATTTTGATGATTCAATGGGGATTATAAAGTTACAGGCATTCTTTGACCCAATTATTTATGTAATTGATAATATTGCCTTCTTAATTGTAATTTTATTAGGGGGACTATTTGTTATAAATGGCCAAATGACATTTGGAGATATTTTCTCATTCGTCATGGTTATGAATTTTTCGATTGAACCCCTCTATTTTATTAGTAGATTTATTGGTAACTTGCCTCAAATATCTGAAACTTGTGACCGAATAACTCTTGTTCTTAACTCAGAAATAATCGTAAAAGAGAAACTGGACGCGATTGAAATGCCTCCCATTAAAGGACAAATCGAATTTAAGAATATGTATTTTTCCTTTGACCAAAAAAAAGAAACTAATGGACTTTATGTTCTAAAAAATATTAATTTAAAAGTAAAACCCGGCGAAAACATAGCCATCTTGGGAGCTACGGGAAGTGGAAAATCAGCGTTTGTAAAGCTGCTTCCAAGGTTTTACGAAGTATCTAAAGGTAGTATATCAATAGATGGTATTAACATAAGAGATGTTTCATTTAAATCTTTAAGATCCCAAATAGGGTATGTAAGCCAAGAAAGATTGTTATTTTCAAGGACTATTAAAGAAAATATAGCGTTTGGTAAGAGGGATATTACTTTTAAGGATATAAAATACGCCGCTGACGCGTCGGATATAAATGAATTTATCGAAAGCTTACCTGAAAAGTACGATACAAAAGTAGGAGAACGAGGGACAACAGTGTCGGGAGGCCAAAAACAGAGGTTAGCAATTGCAAGAGCTATTGCAATTAAACCAAGAATCTTAATTCTTGACGATGCAACCTCAAGCGTAGATGTAGATACAGAATATGCAATTCAAAAACATTTTAAAGAAGTTTTTAAAGGAACCACAGTCTTTTTAATAACCCAAAGATTAAGTTCGGTTCGAAATGCTGACAGAATTATAGTTTTGGATAAAGGACAAATCGCGCAAGTTGGAACTCATGAAGAATTGATGGACCAAGATGATGGAATTTATAAAAAGCTTTATTTAACTTTAAAAATTGAGGAGAGAGCTTAAATGCCAAGGAAAAAGAGGAAAACTGTAATTAATGCTGATGAAGAATACACAAGAACAATGAGTACTCTCCAAGTTATTAAACGGCTGTATGGCTATATAGGTCTTGGTAATCGAAAATATATTTATATTTTTATTATTGCAGTCTCATTTAATGCCTTATTTAGTTGGTTTACTCCTTTATTGTTCAAAATTTTTATTGATGAAGGATTAGGGGGTGGATTAACTGGAACAGCTGGAGATATAAATGTAATTTTCTTGGCAGGAACATTATTCTTTATTTTTACTATATCAAGTGTATTTATCCGTATCATTCAGAATTACATAATTCAAAAACTTGCTACAAAAACAATGTATAATCTAAGATCTGGTATCTTTAACAAATTACAGTTTCTTGGATTGGATTACTATGATGGAAAAGATGAAAGAACTGGGAAATTCAGAACAACTGGGAAAATCATTAGTTATGCGACAAATGATGTAAATACTATTCAAGAATTGATTGCTTCAGGAATGTTAATGGTTATTGGAAATTTCTTTTTGGTATTTGGAGCTTTGATTTTCATGATTATCTTAAGTCCACATTTAACATTATTCTCTTTTTTACTTCTAGTACCTATTTTTTTTACTGCTTCGATTGTATTTAGAAAAGCTAGAAAATATTTTAAAGAATTAAGGGAAAGAGTAGCCGTTGTTAATAGTGTATTAGATGAATCAATTGTTGGTATGCGTATTATTCAATCTTTTGCAGTAGAAGAGGAAAACTTTAGCGAGTTTAATGAAGCCACGAATAATGAAATGGAAATATCCATAAAATCAGCAAAATTGTTTGCGTTTATCCCAGGAATTATCATTTTAGTAATGACAATAGGAATTGGTTCATTAATCATAGCATCTGGCTTTTTAGTGCGTCAGGGATTATTAACTTCAGGTACTCTTGTTGCATTTATTTTTTATCTATTCACATTTTTTGAACCAATATTTCAGTTAGTTAATTTCTTTACATTATTACAAAATTCTATCAGTGCATGTGAAAGGATTATACGGTTACTCAATGCAGAACCTTCAATCACTGATAATGAAGTAGCTATAGATATTGATGACATTAAAGGAAAAATTGAATATAAAAATGTGGATTTCGAATATGAAGAAAATACACCTATTTTAAAAAATATTGATATTACTATAAGAGAAAATGAAAGATTAGCACTTGTTGGTTATACGGGTGCTGGAAAAACTACTCTTATAAAATTAATAAGTAGATTTTATGATACCACTAAAGGAGGCATTTATTTAGATGGTTTAAACCTTAGAGATATTAAAACCAATTCATTAAGAGGATCAATGGGTATTGTTTTACAAGAAAATTTTCTCTTCTCGGAAACAATAATGGACAATATCAAATATGGGAAATTAGATGCAACAGATGAAGAAGTAATTGAAGCTGCAAAAAAAGTAAGCGCTCATGAATTCATTATAGAATTAGAGGATGGATATAATACGATTGTAGGAGAACGTGGAAGCAGACTCTCTGAAGGACAACGTCAATTAATTGCTTTTGCGAGAGCTCTCATTGCAGATCCCCCAATCTTAATATTAGATGAGGCAACTTCATCGATTGATCCATACTCAGAACTTTTAATCCAACAAGCATTGGAAACTTTGTTAAAGGGAAGAACATCGATTAGTATTGCTCATAGATTATCTACGATTATTAATGCAGATAGAATTCTTGTATTAAATGATGGCGAAATTATTGAAGAAGGAACACATGATGAACTAGTTAAAAAAAATGGATTCTATAACCATTTATATAAAATGCAGTTTAAAGATCCCTTCAAAAAAGAAAAATATGATGAAAAAGATAAAACTCTAGAAGAAATAGGCAGATTAGGCCCTCAAGATTTTGATCGTAGAAGAGGAGGATTTGGGGATTTATTTTAAAATCTAAAAATTTAATAAAAAAAAGACTTAGAAATATGGCAAAAGAAGAATTAAAAGACAAAATTAAATATTTCCAAGAACAAATTGATAACTATATATTAATTAGAGCAAATAAATCTCAATTTAATAAAGATAAAGTATATCATTGTAAAAATTTAAAAAAATTGCTAGAGGAATCTCCTAAATTTATTAAATATTTAAATGAAGATTATAAAGAAAAGCTGATCAATTTAAATTTTTTTTATGTAGATAAGTGTAAGGGACCAGTTATTAAGGTCGACCCTAGAAAATATGGATAATTTTAATGTTATAATAAAACTTAGGGTTTTTTTTTATTAAAAATTTAATTTATTTTCATTTCTTAAAATCATCCTTAAGAACAACATTTAATATTTTTAATAATCTTTAATACATAATTTTGTAATCAATAATTTTATTAATAATCAAAAAAATTAAAGTGAAATATAATGGGGAAATTAGCTAGAAAGGTCGCTCTTGTTGGAGCAGGTACAAGTAAATTTGGTCAAACCTTCCCATTAAGGCGAATACCTGAACACTGGACTGATGCTTGGCTAAATGCTGTTGCAACTGTAGATAATGGAATCGAACCGAAAGATATTGAAGCATGTTATGTTGGAAATTATTCGGCTGATTTATTTAATCATCAAGGTCATTTGGGTCCAATGATATCATCCCTTGTCGGTTTAAATCCAAAACCAGCACCAAGATTTGAAGGAGCGTGTGCAAGTAGTGGAATTGCCATGAGACAAGCGTTAATAACAATCGCTTCTGGATTAATGGATGTGATTTGCGTTAGTGGAATTGAAGTTATGACTGAAGTTCCGACGGTGGGTGTAACTGACGCGCTTGCAACTGCTTCAGATGTATCTTTTGAATATACAGCTGGTGCAACTTTTCCGGGTTTATATGCGGCCATTGCTACAGCACACATGCATAAATATGGAACTACTCACGAAGATTTAATGAGAGTAGCTATAAAAAATCACATTAATGGTAAAGAAAATCCATATGCACAAATGCAAAGAAGTATTAAAGATTTAATGGAAAGAAAAATAGCAAAAATAAAAGGAGCTGGAGGAGAAGTTCCTGATTGGAAGGATGAATTTGATTATTTAAAAAGCCCTTCCAACCCTCCGATTGCTTGGCCGCTTCATTTATTTGACTGTTCTTTAGTAACAGATGGTGCCGCTTGCCTTTTTCTGGCATCTGAAGATGTAGCTAAGAAGTTTACGGATAACCCAATTTGGATTACTGGGACTGGACAAGGAAGTGCTGCAATAGCAATGCATGATCGATCAACATTAACAGCATTAGAAGCGACTGTTGAAGCTTCAAGGCAAGCCTATCAAATGTCTGGCAGAGGTCCTAAAGATATACAGATTGCTGAAGTTCATGATTGTTTTACAATTGCTGAGATTTGCGCAATGGAAGATTTAGGCTTTTATGAGAAAGGGAAAGCGGTTGAAGCTATAAAAAATAAAGACACTTATAGAGATGGTGTTAAACCTATAAATACTTCTGGAGGTTTAAAAAGTAAAGGTCATCCAGTAGGAGCAACAGGTGCTGCACAAGCCGTTGAAATATTTAAACAAATGAGAGGTATAGCAGAACGCGATAGACAAGTAAAATTTGATGTAGAAATTGCAATGACACACAATCTTGGAGGGTCTGGGGGGTCTTGTGTAGTTACAATTTATGAAAAATAAAAACGAGGTAAAGAAAATGAGCGAAAATGAAAATGAAAATGAAATAACGATCAATAATTATTTAAAATATCTTTCAGAAGGAAAATTAATGGGTTCCAAATGTAAAATCTGTGGTCATGTTGACGTACCCGCCAGAAAATTATGCAGTAAATGCATAAAACCTGAAAATGAATGGATAGAAATGTCTGGAAAAGGAAAAATAGCCGCTTTTACAAGCATTAATGTAGGAACACCATATTTCGTGAAAAAAGGATACGATAGAAAAAGGCCCTATGTTTTTAGCATTATAAAACTAGATGAAGGACCCATGGTCTCCGCACAATTAGTCGGTGTTGATGAATCTCATCCAGAAACCATTAAAATTGAAATGCCTGTAAAAGTAAAATTTCTCAAAGTAGAAGTAGAAGGGCTTCCTGAAAAAGTTGATTTAGGATTTGAACCTGCATGAAATCTTAGAAAACCAAAAATATATCTAAAATTATAATTTTCTTTCTATTTTTATTATCTGATGAATTTGAAACTAAAATCGGGCTTATCCAGAGTATTTCAAGAGCTTTCAGAAATATTTGATATTATAAAAGAGGATTTTTCAAATATTTCCGATAAAACTACCAAGAAATCTAAAAAATTAAATAAATGGCTCGAAATGCTCGACAATTTTTTATTGAAACATGAAAATATCCTATTAAATCTGAAACCTTCAATTGAAAAGAAATTTTCTATTAAATTTAAAAATCCTAATTTGATTACTTTAGCTTTATTTAGACCGAGCACTAAAAATATCTTCACTGAATTGAATATTTATTTCCAAGAAGAACATCCTAATTTTCTTAATATTGAAAAATTGGAGAATATGTCGAATCTTGGTGATATAGCTGAGGGTCTAGCCCTCCTTGGAGATTCTGCTTTAGATTTAGCAGTATCACATACTCTCTGGGAAGAAGGAATAACAGATAAAGGAACAATAACTCTAGAGAAAGCACAAATGGTTCAGAATTTAAATCTTGCAAAATATTGTGATGATTTAGATTTATATCATAATAGAATTCATATGGAATTAAATGTAAATGAAACTAAACTCGAAACTATTAATCATATAAAAGCAACTTTGGTAGAAGCAATAATAGGAATAATTTATTTGGAAAAAGGGGTGCAAGGGGTAATTAAATTTTTAAAAAAAATAGAAGAAAACTAAGTTTAAATAAATTGTAAATTGTTACCATTGTATTGAGAACTTTTCTCTCTTTTCCTCATATAATTTTTTAATATCTTTTCTTAATTGTTTAAATCATAAAGATTTATTAGGAAAAAAAAGAAATATTATCAACTTAAAAAAAAAGTTGAATTTTTATGAGCACATCTGAAAATGATATAAAAAGATCAAAATTTTCATATAAACGCGGACTTGCCTATAGTATCGGCCAAATGTCAGATATTACATCATACCAAACATTTACATTCTTAGTATTTACTTTTTACTATGCTGTTGTTGGAATTAACGTATTTTTAATAACGATCGGTTTTATAATATGGGCTTTCTGGAATAGTTTCAACGATTTTCTTATCGGATATTTATCAGACAGAACACATACAAAATGGGGAAGGAGGTATCCTTATATAATGTTTTCAATAATTCCTTTAGCATTCATAATGTTTTTTCTATTTACACCTCTATTTCCCATAGGTACAGATTATCAAATCGCAAACTTTGTATATTTTTTAATAATAATTATTATCTTTGAACTGTTTTTTACAATGTACGACTTAAATTATACTGCACTTTTTCCTGAATTATTTCTAACCCTTGAAGAAAGAACAAAAGCCAACAATTTAAGACAAGCATTTGCGATTATTGGATTAATTATGGCTTTTGTTCTGCCTGGATTGTTCATTACCGATTACTCTGACCCTCAATACCTTGGAGAATATCAGTTATTTGGAATAATTATTGCGATAATTGTTATCATCCCGGGACTCATTTTTCTTAAAATAACTCCTAGAGAAAAAGCTGAATTTCAACAGGATTATAAAAAAACGCCAAGATTCATTAATTCCCTTAAAACTTGTGTTAAAAGTAAAAGTTTTATGTGGTATATTCCTGCAGAAGTTGCAAATTGGTTTGTATACGGTATTCTACCTGCGATTGTTCCACTGTATGGAAAATTTGTCTTAGAAATTACGGATACATTACTTCTCTCTCTATTATTAGGAGTTGCATTCATTTCTGCGGCTATTTTTATGACTATATTATGGAAACCAGTTGTTCAAAAGATTGGACCAAGGAAGTCTTGGTTAATGTCTATGTCAATATGGATAGCGACGCTTATACCTCTATTGTTCATTGGGGATATGATCTCAGGATTCATTGTTTTTTTTTTAATAGGTATCGGCTTATCTGGCTCGCTATATATAATTGATATTATTATTTCTGATATCATTGATGAAGATGAGATTAATACTGGAATACGTAGAGAAGGAGCATATTATGGAGTGAATATGTTCCTAATGCACTTATCGACAGTTTTTGTGTTTTTAGCCATAAGTTCAGTATTTACGACCGTCGGTTGGGCTGTATTTGAGCCAGAAAACATAACTCCAGAGATCATTTTTGGACTTAGAAGTCTAATGGCTATCTTTCCATCAATTGCTATATTTATTGCTCTTCTTGTTATATATAAATATCCTTTAGATGGAGAACGGTTAAAACAAGTTAAGCAACAACGCGAAAAATTACACGAAGAAAAGAAATCAAAAATATAATAACTTTCTTTTTTTTATTTTTTCTATATTTTTTCTATTTTATTTCTAAGGTATTTCAAATGAAAATTTTTTAAATCGGATATTTACCGCATTTTTGTACAGTCTCTTGCATTGCAAGAAAATTTTCTAATTTAATCGCTGGATTAATACTATGTCCAGAACTTAAGATAAATCCTCCCCCAGGAGCAATCTCTTCAATTAATTTTCTGACATAATTGCGGATATATTCCGGATCTTTATTTGCAAGATCCATCGGACTTACATTTCCTATGAATGAAATTTTATCTCCATATTTTTGATTTAATTTGAAAATATTATATTCAGGATTAGCCGTTGTGGGCTCAAGAGGATGAATTGCATCTACACCACATTTAATAATATCCTCAAAAATTTGATAAACATCTCCACAACTATGTAAAATTAATTTTAACCCACCTTTATGAGCCGTTTTACAAATCTGTTCTAACCAAGGAAGCACATATTTTCGATAATTTCTAGGGCTCATTAATAATCCCGCTTTATACCCATAATCGTCACCAACCAGAATTGAGCCTGTTTCGCCCCAATCAATAATTCGTTTTACCATTTCAACAGCAAATTTTCCTCTATCATCAAATATTTTTTTCATTTGCTTTTGTCGAGCTAATAGTCTACTAAAGTTCTCCAATCCAAATCCTTGCCATGTTGGTTCCATCATTCCAAAAATACCTGGAATGAAATAAACTTTTTTATCATATTTCTTTTCCATTTCTTTTGACATTTTATAAACATTTTCTCTAACAGGATTATCAGGATCTAAAGGCGGAAATGATTCATAATCCTCAAAATCTTTCAAAGTTCCACCTATATAATAAAGAATATCCATATTATCGGAAGGATTTTTTTTAATATGTAAGAGTCTGCCAGTTTCATCTATAAATCCATTTTTGTCATAATAAAGAGGATAATAACCTAACCATACTGAACCTAGGTCTAATCCGATTTTTTTATAAAGTTCCATTGCAGGTTTTACAGCAAGACCTGGTTTTGAAAACTTATTGCTTATTTTTGTTAACAAATTTTTATTTCCAAGTAATAAATAATACATTCTCTTGAGTAATTTCCCTGTTCCTTGAAATCCATATTTAACGTTAAAGTGAGAACATATTTCCAGATTATCTATCGATATTTCAAAAGTTGGAACACGATCTGGCTCTTCATGATTTATAGCTGTCAGCATTCTCTCTTGAGCATTCATATTAATCTAATAAACAGCTATAATTATTTAATTTTTTATTAAAAAATCTAATACTTTATTGAGATAATAAATCGATTTTAATGTGATTATTTTGTAAATATTTATTTTATTTAGTCAATAAAGATTATTATAGAATTTATTCTAAAATAAAAATTTATAAGGATTTATCATGAATAGAAAAGAAAGTAAAACAGGTAAAATTGCAGTGTTCTTTAGTTGCGGTCAATTATCAGACATAATATCGTATCAAGCTTTTACATTTTTAATATTTACTTTTTATTATTCCGTCATTGGAATTAATGTGGGTTTGATAACAATTGGTTTTATTATATGGTCAATTTGGAATAGTATAAACGATCCTGTATTAGGATATTTATCAGATAGGACACATACCAAATGGGGGCGTCGGATACCCTATATAATGATAGCATTAATCCCATTAGCGTTGATCATGTTTCTACTTTTTACTCCGCCAAAATCTATAGGGATAACTAATGAAATTTCTAATTTTGTCTATTTTTTTATCATAATTATTGTTTTTGAACTATTCTATACAATGTATAGCTTAAATTTAACCTCCATGTTTCCTGAAACATTTATCTCTAAAGAAGAAAGGATAAAGGGTAATAATATAAGGCAAGTATTTAGCATAATTGGGTTAGTAATAGCTTTTATTTTACCAAGCTTATTCATTTCGGATTACTCAGACCCTCAATATTTGAATCAATATCAATCTTTTGGAATAGTTATTATGATAATTGTTATTATTTTTGGAATAATTTTCTTAAAATTCGGTCCAAAAGAGAAACCTGAATTTAAGGATGATTATAGAAATGCACCAGCCTTTATTAACTCTATAAAAACCAGCCTAAAGAGTAAATCTTTCATGTGGTACATTCCAGCAGAGATTGCAAACTGGTTCGTCTACGGAATGCTTCCAACAATAGTTCCGCTTTACGGGAAGTTTGTATTACATATTGAAGATACATTGCTTATATCATTATTATTAGGGTTAACTTTTATTTCGGCAGCGATATTTATTACAATCTTATGGAAACCAGTAGTTAAAAGGATAGGTAATAGAAAGGCGTGGATGATATCCATGTCAATTTGGATACTAACGCTTTTACCAATAATGTTTATTGATACTCTTATCCTTGGAATGATTGTATTCTTTCTGATAGGAATTGGTCTGTCTGGATCACTATACATTATCGATTTAGTTGTTTCTGATATTATCGACGAAGACGAAATAAATACAAATATGCGTAGAGAAGCGAGCTATTACGGTGTTAACGCTTTATTCTTACGAATGACAACAGTATTAGTGTTCTTAGCCATAAGTTCAGTTTTTACGAGCGTTGGTTGGGCTGTATTTGAGCCAGAAAACATAACTCCAGAAATAATATTCGGATTAAGATCATTAATGTTTATCTTTCCAGCGATAGCTTTAGGAATTGCTATTTTATCAATATACAAGTACCCTTTAGATGGAGAGAAATTATCGCAACTAAAAAGGGAACTACAAATAATTCACGATAAGAAAAAATCATCACTATAATTTTTTAATTTTTTTTTTTCCCATTCAGATTTTTTCCTAATAAAAAATAGATTTTTATAGAAAAATTAGGACTAGAAAATTATGACTGAATTTCCAGAAAAAATTCTTGATGAGTTAGTAAATTTAAAATCTGAATTAAGAAAAATTGAGAGTAAGTTAGACAATATAATTGAGAATGTTAAATCTTCAAGTGCAAAAGGTCCCAGTGTTACACCAACCATTGAAACTATTGAGATGAAAAAACCTTCACAAGTTGTTGAGGAACAAGAAGCTAAAGAAAAAATCGAAGAAAAACCAGTTGAGGGAAGAATTAAATGTCCCCAGTGTGGATCATTACAATTTTCTGAAGTCGAAGATAAAAGTAAAGTGTTATATTATCAAAGTGGTACACCAATATACGCTAAGAAAAAAATTTGTAGAAAATGCTCGACAGAATTTTAATAAAATATCTTTTTATTTTATTTCTCTTTTAGATATACTTCAAATCTCAGAAATAAAGAATTTTTGGAAGTGTTTTAAGTTTTGATTGGCATATCTCTACTTGCTATAACATTAATTCCTAAGTCATGAATATTTTTAATTAAGATATCCCCCACTTTAATAGGTGCCTTGACCTTAATACTTGAGATTTCTCTAATTATATCAAACACAGATTCTTTAGGAATAGGGTTCTCCGTTCTTACTGGAATAATCGGTAAAAATCCATTCTCAACTCTCATTGTCGCTGTTATAATTCTTTGTGGTGCAGAAAACTCTTCTTTTGCATACTCCTCTCCCCTCTTACACCCAAAACCCCTAATCTTAACCTCTCCATCAACGTTTTCGACTGTGATCTCGCAACCAGTTGGACATACTGTACATCTAATAACTTTTTTATCTTCCGACATCTTATCTTCCTTACTACTTTCCGACAATAGTTATTCCACCTCATCAATAACTTCTAATAATGACACAGGTAATACCTCAATTTTTAATTCTCTACAATTTGGAGAAATAACTTCAGATTTAAACTTTGTCCTGATTTCGATCATTTCGCTTGGAATTACAAATGATCTTACTCTTTGATAAACAATTTTATTTACTTCTTTAATTACAATAATAACATCTCTATCGGGTTCTTTGACTCTTAAATGGAAATGCAAGAGATTCTCTAAATTGGAAAAATTCACATAATCAGGTTTTACATATCCAACATTTATCCCGGGAACTATCTTAATAAGGTCTTTTTTAATTTGTTCCTTATTAGATCTTTCTTTTATATATATAGCAGCATTTTCTCCTGCTCTTTTAGCTTCTGCAGAAACATTATCAACCAGATCATGAACTTGAAGAACATTTCCGCATGCAAAAATTCCGTCTATAGTTGTCTCTAAATAATTATCTACAACCGGACCTCCGTTAGTAGATAATTCTGCTCCTGCTTTAGTTGTTAATTCATTTTCAGGCAATAACCCAACTGATAAAAGTATCGAATCACATTCAATATATTCATCTGAACCTACAATCTGATCCCAGTTTTGATCTACACTGGAAATTGTAATACCTTCAACTCTATCTTTACCATGAATTTTTGTTATCGTATGATTTAAAATTAGAGGTATATTATAATCTTCCAAACATTGAACTTGATTTCTTATTAATCCACTTACATATGACTTAATTTCCACTACTGCTTTAACCTCACAACCCAACCAAGTTAATCTCCTTGCCATTATCATACCAATATCTCCTGACCCTAAAATTACATAAGTTTTTCCAGGAAGATATCCTTCAATATTCACAAATCTTTGAGCTTGTCCGGCAGTATAAACTCCAGCTGGTCGAAAACCTGGAATATTAATAGCTCCTCTTGTCTTTTCTCTGCATCCCATTGCTAAAATAATTGCTTTAGCCTTAATTTTTAAAAGACCCTCTTTTTTATTTACTGCATAAATTTCTTTGTCCTCAGTAATTTCTATTACCATTGTATCAAGTTTATATGGAATTTTTAATTCCTTCACTTCATCAATAAACCTTTGAATATATTCAGGTCCTGTAATCTCTTCTTTAAATATTTTGAGACCAAAACCATTGTGAATACATTGTAATGTGATACCACCGAGCTCATCATTTCTTTCTAATATCAATACATCCATACCCTGTTTTTTAGCTTCAATTGCTGCTCCCAACCCTGCAGACCCTGCCCCAATAACTGCAATATCTACATCTAATGATTTCACTTTTCTGTAACCCCCTTTGATTCTTTTTTATCTTCTGTTAACTCTATACATAGCACATTATTTATTAAATAATGAGATCCTTTTCCTCTTTTAGTTACTTCCTTGTAAGGTATATTCAATTCTCGAGATAAAATTTCCATTACTCTTGGCTTACAAAAACCACCTTGACACCGTCCCATTCCAGCGCGACATCTAAACTTAATTCCATCAACTGTTGTCGCTCCTACAGGACTATGAATTGCATTAACAATTTCTGCTTCAGGAATGGTCTCACACCTGCAAATAATTCGTCCCCATGCAGGATTTTCCTTAATTTTTTGGTTGAGTTTCATTTTAGTAAAATCCGAAAGATGTTCTGGTTTTGGTCTATATGAGTTATAATTCTCTTTTTCCTTCAATTCTTCACCTAAATCTTCGACTAAAATTCTCACAACTTCTTCTGCAATTGCAAATATGGCTGTAAGTCCCGGAGATAAAATTCCCGCAGCATTTACAAAACCAACCATCTCTGTCGCTTCTATGATGAAATCCATTGTATTTGAAACCGCACGTAATCCCGCAAAATTACGAATTGCTGCATTTAATGGTAAATTAGGAACAAGCTTTAACCCCCCTGATAATATCTCCTTAAGCCCTCTAATTGTTGTAGATACATCCTCAATATCTAGAATATTATCTGCATTTGGACCAATAAATACATGACCATGAATAGTTGGTGATACTAAGATACCCTTAGATAACCTTGTTGGCATCGGAAATAGAACTTTATTAAGATGAATTGAATTTTTATCAAATAAAATATACTCCCCTCGTCGTGGATATATCTCAAAAGTATCAGCCCCGGCCATTCTTGAAATTTCAGCGGAATATAAACCTGCTGCATTAATTACAATCCTAGAAGTAAATTTCCTGGGTTTTGTTTTTACTTCAAAACCTGCGACTATTTTATTTATACCAATAACTTCATGCTCTCTAAAAAATTCAACTCCGTTCATATTCGCATTTTCGGCTAATGCAAATGTAAATTCGTAAGGACTTATAATTCCTCCACTTGGGGCATGAAGAACGGCTATTGCTTTATCTGTTAGTTGAGGTTCTATTTGTTTAATTCGGTTTTTATCAATAATAATTTCTAAACCTGGAACACCATCTTCTGTACCATAATTTCTTTTATATACTAAATCTTTAATTTGTCTTTCTTCAAGTGCAACTACTAATGTTCCTATCCTTTTAAAGGGAAAATTTAATTCCTTATACGCCTGATCGAACAATTTATTCCCACGAATGCAAAATTCCCTCTTTTTATATTTTCGATCTGCTGCATAACCCGCATGAACAACACCAGAATTACCTTTAGTCGTTCCTGATGCTATATCAGCCTCTTTCTCTAAAAGACAAATCTTTAAATCATAACGAGAAAGGGTTCTAGCTATACAACACCCAGTAACTCCCCCACCAATAATAATTACATCATAATCCATTAAATTCAGTTCCGAAAAATTATTTTTACAAAATCAAATTCATTGATAATAATCTTAATTTAAATAAATAAAAGCAATTAAAAATCCTTTACTTTAATTGGGATTCCCTAAGAAGTTAATTATAATATTCCCTTAATAAAAATTTGCTAAATAATATTAAAAAAAACACTTGAATGTCGAGATCAAATAGGTTAAAAGCCAAATTTAAAATAAAATTAAAAATAACATTGTTATATTAAAAATACACCACAATATGAGTAAAGCTTTAACTAAAGGATTGAATAATATCCAATTCCCCTTTTTTACAATATTGTAATAAAAAATACGACTTTTTAAAATCCCCATAATAGAATTTGATGTATTAAAATGGTCTCTTTTACTAAAATTACTCCCTAAAAATCTTGGACTCGATAAATTTTTAATAAAATTATCAATATCTATTGTGGATGATAAATCAAGATCCCTAGAAACCTTTAATTCATTTACATCTTTAATAATTCCTAACTTATCAAAAATTTTTTTGTTCCTAATGTAAAAATCTTCAAAAATTCTCATATTTTTAATATTAAAGATTTAGTGTTTCTTAATATATTCTATTTTATTATAAACAAATCATTGTATAAATTTTTTATTACTTCAAAAAAAAATAAGAAACGTAAATAATGGAATTTTTCATTATCTCTTACTAAATAGATGATTCAACAATTTATAAAATAACAGGGGAAATTAAAAATATCCTTGATATTATAAAAATAAGTTTAAAAAAGAACATTTATTCATATTTAATCATGCCTAGCCTATTAGATACTATATTAGATATTTTTGAAGTAAAAAATATAGAGAAAATTGATCAAGAAGAATTAATCGAGAACCTAAGTTATGCAGGCGATGTAATCCAAGAAAATCTGGAAGAAAGTATGCAAAAAGATAAATCCCTTAAACTCTCCGATGATATCTTATATTGTGTGAATGGTGATGTGTGGGAAGAAAATAATAAGCTCTATTTGGAACTCGATCTTAGTAGAGAAGATACTTCCACCGAAGATGAAGATGAAGCATCTAAACCAGTTTTCGCTTCCGGAACTCCAATAGAGATCTGTAAAATTTCATCAGATATGAAAAATGCAGAAATCATCCAAAAAGTCCAAGAAAAAATTGATGAATTTCAAGAAAAATTCCTAAACCTTATTAAAGCTACAAAATAGTTATTTTCCTTTATTATTTTTTTTTATTTTCAAAAAAAGTAATTTAAATTGAAATCTAAAGAATAAGTCTTATTTTAATCATCCCCAGATACTTTCACTGGCGATTTTGATTCAATTTTCTGAACATTTGTGTAAAAATCCTTAACCTCACTTAACTCCGTTGTTACAATCGTATGCCTTGCGTGGTCTTTTTCAAACTTATTTACTATCTGAGAACTTAAGAAATTATCTGGATGAATTAGTACATACTGTTTACACTTTAAACAAGCACGTACTCGAATCTTAATTACCTCAATATAATTTTTTTAATTACACTATTAAATATCATAAATTAAAAGGAAATAAATGTTTTGTGTCTTTAAAATTTGAAATACTATCACGAACAATTCGTTTGATTTTAAGATTTATTTCTAATTTTTACACTTTTAGATTTAATAATTCGAGAGTTCAATAAATCTATTACTGCTTTATAAACTTCTACTTTCTGTTCATTGTTCAAATTCAAAAACTCATAGAAAAAGTTATCTAATTTATATCGTAAGGGCTTAATTTGATTTAAAGTAACTGGTTCAGTCTTTTTTATTCCAATTTCATTATATATTGTATCAATAGGTGTGTCACACAACTTTTTAAATATCTCCTTTAATTTTTTGTAATCTTCATTTGAAATTTTATCTGGATTAATTGTCAATAACCGTCTTGCCAGAAATTCGCTGAGTTCCGCTACGGTTACCGAACCCGTAAGTTCATAGCCGGCGAGTTCATAAAAAAACCGCCCTAAAGTCGAATTCAAAAAAGAAAGTGTAATAGTTATCGCTCGCTCTGTATCTATTGCAATCTCATATAACGTTTGGTCGCTATAGATCTCCTTATTATTAAAATAAACATAGAATTTTTCCCCCATTCGTTTAGGAAACAAAATTTGATATGGTTTCCGAACCCCCAAATCATACCAACGTTGTCGATTCTTCATTGTTCTACGATTATGGAAGCCTTGAGATTCTCCCCATTTGATATAATTCAAGATTCCCTTCTTTAAATTTTGCTTATTATCGTGAATTATAAGAACAACTTGATTTAATGACTCCGGTTTAATTTTAACATAATCACTTTCTCTTGGACTTTTAATTAAATAATTTGGAACCCAATCATTTGACTTCTTATGCATCCAATACTCCTTCTCTATACTAAATCTCAACTGATTTGACTTTAAATCATATAATAATAAATCCATTGTGTTAGGGTCTTTCTCAGTGTAAAAATTCCGATTCTTTTTACCCGGCGCTGGAATATAAAAAAATTGATTGGCTCCAGTAGTAAAGCCCCGCCTAAATGTGCCTATTTCTTTTAACGGAACCAAAAACTCTTTTCCTTTTTCCAATAAAATAAAATAAATATCAGGCGCTCTCAGAAATATATCCCACTTTGAACCTATATATTTGCCAACTTCTTTATCATAACCGCGATTCCAGAGATCTCCCTGGTTAATTGGGAAGATTCTAATATTATATTGCATATCAACCTTATAATTATCCAAATCGTTAATATAATTCCAAAATGCATCATTCATTTGCCATCGTTCATTTTCACCCAAATCTTCACGTTTGTCAAAATTTGTAAATTTACATAAAATGTTTGTTAATTTATCCCGTAATTGTATAAATTTCACAATATTACTCGAACGTTCCGATTCATTGGAACACTTCTCCAATATTATAATTATCGTATCAACTTCTGCAAACTCAAAAAATCGCTCCACCTTCGAACCAACAATTGCCTTTATTTTGAAATTTTTTAATAAAAATTCCTGTAATTGCGTCCCATAATCAACATTGAGCCATAAATTAGGCGTAATATAACCCATAACACCAAAATCTTTTAAGAAAATACTACTATGATAAATGAAATAAGCATATAGACTGGTCCGCTTATTTATCGAAATAATATGATCTAACTCATCCTCAATTTGCAGTATTAATTGTTCTTTATATTTCATTCCCATTGAATGATTTATTTGTTCTTGGCGTGTAAAAGGTGGGTTTGCAACTAATACGTCAAATTTTGGCATCATAATTTGCTTATTATGCATTATTTTATGAAGAAAATAATTATTTTTTAATAATTGACCTGGCTTAATTGAAAAAAAATCACCTTTTATAAGATAAGGAAAAAAGTTACTTTCATCTAAAAATAATGACGAAGGTGAAATATCAATTCCCCAAATTTTATTTTGAAAATCCTCTTGTTTCTCATTCTTTTTACTTAAATATTTTAACCGAGAATTCGCCCTTATTATAAAAATACCTTCCCCAAAACCAGGATCTAAAATTTGTTGATTTGTTCTAAATAAAATTGAGCTTAAAATTAAATCAACAACATCAGGTTGAGTAAAAAAAAGTCCGTAATTTTTTTTTTTCATACAATTTCTGTTAGATTTTTTAATTTCTACTAATTTTAATTATTTATTTTAAAAATTTATATTTAATATTGTTAAGTAAATATTAGAGATTCTCATTTTATTATTGGTTTTTATGCTAGCTAATACTACAGATGAATGTCTAACTCTTTATTAATTTAGACCAAAATACATTCTTCTATTATTCTTTCCTTTATTATCAGTCTTTAATAATTCAATCTTACCTATTTCTTTCAAATGTTTTACATGAGTCCCAGCATCTGCCTGCTCGTCAACATCTCCGATCTTTACTATACGTATTTCTTTAACATCTTCAGGCAATCCTTTGGCAAGATGTGTAAGCTCAGCCTTTTCCAATGCTTCCTCTCTAGAAATATAATAAGAAGTAACAGGCAAATCCTTCTCTATTATTTTATTTGCCTCATTAACAGTAGCATGCAGCTTTTCAATTGAATAATCTTTCATTGAAAAATCCATTCTAGATCTATCAACACCTAACTGATTACCGGTAATTTTAGCATGAAAATTCTTGTAAATAATTGCACTTAAAAGGTGAGCTGCAGTATGATGACGCATTAAAGTATAGCGCCTTTCCCAATCAAGCTCGCAAGAAACCTCATCACCCTCATTCAAACCAACTTTGCCAACCTCATGACTTATTTTACCTGAAAACTTACCAACATAAACAACTTTGAATTTTTCACCATTTTTGATAATGTATCCTTCATCCCATGGCTGACCCCCACTATTAGGATAAAATGCCGTATTATTAAGGACTATAAATTTTCCATCTTTAACATTAATAACTTTAGCAGTCCAAGATTTCAAATAAGAATCATTCATATAAAGAGCTTCTATCATAAAGATAAAAGAAAGAATCTAAATTCAAAAACTTTTCTTCTCTTCTAAATAGTTTTATCTTATTGTTATGAGTTTTTTTCTTGGATTATTTTAAGGATTTCTACATCTGTTGGTGCCATAGAATCGGAGATTTGACCAATTGCTTTAATTGTATCTTCTGCATTTTCAAAAATGATACCATTATCCGGAGATACTTTCATTCCATTAAGAGCCATGAGAGCACATTCAGTTGCTGTTCCAGCTGCTGTAGATAATTTGAGAGCACAACTCTCTTTTGCTCCATCACAGATAAACCCTGTATTATTTGCGGCCATTAAATTGATTGCCGCATGAATCTGTTCAAGAGAACCACCAAGTAAATAGGTAATACCCGCTGTAACACCGATCCCTGCCTTAATTGCACAACCACAGAGTGCAGATAAATGACCGCAAGATATATCAGCCAATTTAGTAATAAAATGTGAGAATAGTATTGCCTCACAAATTTTGTCTTTATCAATATTTTTCATTTCACCCATAACGGTGATTGGGATGATAGCCATAATACCGAGATTTCCTGATCCTGAAGTCGTCATTACAGGTATGCTTGCACCACCCATTCGAGCATCCCCAGCAGAACCAACCTTGATACGCACTTGAGCAATTAAACTTTCCTCATATCCCTCTTGTTGGGCAATTTTATGCAAAGTTCTCCCAATTTTTAATCCATAATCATTGTTCATGCCCTCATCAACAACTTTTTTATTCATTATTATACCTTTATAGACTTCTTCTATTTCTTCAGAAGTTATTGATCGAGCAACCTTGAAGAGTTCTTCGATTTTTTCGGGAAATTTCTCTTTATCTTCTACTTCTTTTTTCCAAGAACCTTCAAATAATATTTTGCCATCAACCCTAATTTCAGTTACATTATCGTGATCTTTTTGCACCCTTACATAAGCGGTTTTAATATTACTATTAACTTGATATTCTACGCTCACTTGAATATCGAGATCTGGCTTATCACTCCATTCGATTTTTTTTATAATAATTTTATTGCTTTTTAGGATTTGTTTTGCTTTTTGAATTGATTCTGATGAAATTCCGTCAAATAGATTTAATTTTTTTCTGGGATCGCTAAATAATCCCATTGCTGATGCGATTGCCATTCCCTTTTGACCATTAGTCCCCGGAATTATATTTGAATAAGCATTTTTAAATACATTCAAGTCTGTCTCTATGGATATTTGTTTGATTTTATCAATTTCAATCTCTGAAGGGAGATTTTTAAAAATAAAGTTGTCATTCTCATTAACTTTTATTATATCATTAAAAATCGCATGATATGCTAAAGAAGTAGCATATCCTACAGCAATCGGTTCTGTACATCCCGTAGCTGGTTTTACATACTTCTTTAGAAAACTAATTGCATCCATTTATTCTTTTTCACCTTTTTATTAAAAGAAATAAAGAAATATAAACGAATATTTTGTATCTTAATTTCAATGATTATTTTAATTATTCATTATTTTTTTAACTTAATATGAAATTTGTATAGAAAATTTTTATGAAAGGAATCTTTTCAAATAGAAATGAAAAATAATATCGAATTATCAAGTGTAAAGAAAGAGCCAAAGAAAATTTATACGCATATCATTAGAGGTAAAAAAGCAGCGGTGTTTTTTTTATTACTTGTTATTGTTTTTTTTGGTATGCAGATTTTTCAAATTGGTTCTTGGACATTTCAACCAAATTTAAAGTGGCCTTATCTGTATTATATCGGCGATCCACAAAACTCAATAGGATTATCATGTGGAACACCAGTAGATTGTAAATTGATCTTAAATTATGGTGAAAATAATGAATCTTTTGAGTCTTCTATAGAAGAATCAATGCCAACCAACCTTCATTTCTTTAACTTCACTAACTTGAATCCTGATACAATTTATTATTGGAAATTAAATAGCTCTGATTCAGATTTAAATTATCCATTTTTAAATAAAATTTATTCCTTTCAAACTGGTCCTATATCTACTGAAAAAAAACCATTCAAGTTTTGTGTTTTAGGAGATACACGCCCCGATATTTGGGGCAATACTAAACATATATATCTTTTGAAAGAGGCTTTAAAAGAGCAACCAAATTTTATTTTAAATGTGGGGGATATGGTAATGGGTCCGGGAATTACCGGGCATTGGGATAGATGGTTCTATGAAGTAAGAGAATGTGCTCAAAAGGGAATTCCTATTGAAATAGGGCTAGGAAATCATGAATGGGATGAATATCAATGGTTATTTGGCTTTGAAGATAAGGGAATGACATATAAATATTATATGGAATATCCTGAACCTGAGAATTATTATGCATTTAATTATAGTAATGCAGCCTTTATCTCTCTTGATACAAATGAAGGTGAAATAACAGAAACACAGATAGAATGGCTTAATAAAACGCTTGAAATCGCAAATGCTGACGAAAACATTGATTGGATTATTGTATTTGGGCATTATCCTTTATATTCGGAAGGAGGAAGAAATAGCAGAATTGGAAATGCTTTCGAAAATTCATTCAATAAATACAATGTAGATATGTATATATCCGGTCATATCCATCATTATGCAAGAGTGCAATTTAATGATATTACTTATATAATATCTGGTGGAGGTGGGGCAGAATTAGATGATAGAATTGATCCTACATTCTCAAATACTAAAAAAAGCGCAATAGCATTTCAATATTGCACTATTGAAATCGATGGATCACAATTATATTTTAAATGCATTAGCCATAATGGAATTATTATTGATGAATGTCAACTAACTCCGAGGAAGGTATGAAAAAAATGGCAGAATACACAATTTATATGACATTTATTATTGGATTTTTATTTTTACTTTGCAGAGATGCTGAAAAATTAAGATGGCTGGGCGGTCGTAAAGGAGAGGAATCCCCAGTTAAAGATGGCTCTTTCTGGTTCTTTCTTTGGGTTTCATTGATAATTCTTCGAGTATGTATTCTACAGACTAGTTTTCTAATAAATACCACCATTAATGAGCCTTCTATGATGATACTGTATTCACATCAAATTTTTGGTATTCTTATGTTATTTTCTTTAGTCTTTGTCTTGCTAATTAAAGGATTTTTAAATCCCAGCTTAAATTTCATCATTGCTTTATTCTCTAATATTATCACAACGATAATATTTTGGTCATTAAACATTCTTGATGAATCTAACTATACATCTCCAATAGTTGGTCTCATTGTGGGCGTAATTATTGAGAATATATTGATAAGGTTTTATAAATCCGGGAATAGAATTCTATGGAACTTACCGCCCAAAGTTTGGAAAACTGTAAATAACAAATGGTTTGTTTTGGCATTTACAATATTATATGCGATAGAAATGTATTTGCAAATCTATTCAGAAAGTATTACGACCATTTTCATTTAAATATTTTAAATTAAACAGAAAAAAATCAGAAGTTGATAATTCTAAAAATCTGATAGAAACACTTACTTCTGAAGCATTTTGTAATAAATTCATAAAATCCTAATCATATAAACAGCGAAAATGAATCCTAAAATTATTAAAATGATTAAATTCTAAATTCTCCACCCATGTCAAGAAATTTTGAGTTAAGATTATTAACCTTAAGAAAATCGACTAATTTCTTTGCGTTTTCCTCTTTTTCACCTGTAAAATGATATGGAATTACCAATTTTGGAGAAATAATTTTTAAAAACTCTAAATAATCATTAAAATTACTCTCAAAACATGCAATAAAACAGCAATCAATTTCGGTTTTAATTGCTCTTAACTGGTTGGAAAATTTGGCTGAATCTGCAGTATGTAATATCCTTTTACCTCCAATCTCAATTAAAAATGCAACACACCCCTTCGATTTCCAACACTCGTTCTCGAAAACCTCTACAATACCATCATTTAGATTAACTTTGGTATTCGACTCAACTTCTAAAATATCGAATTTAAAATTGTTGTGTACAATTTTTGGACCATAAATTGCTAGCCATTTTGGGTTTTCCGTATATTTTTCACAAATTTCATCAAGTTTATCTATATTAATGTGATCTGAATGTTCATGCGTGATAAAAACTCTTCCAATTCCTTCTCTGGGAGGAGACAAAAATACGGGGTCTATAATGATATGATCTTTTTCACCAATCAATTCTATGCACGCATTGCCTAAAAACCTACAAATCAACATTACAAAATCATCTCTTTTATGTAATTAATTTAAAGTGTTTTGAATAACTTTTTTTCTATTATTTCAACTATGATAGATACATTTGACCATCCATATTGTCTATCTAAGCCGGGAACGAAGAAAATCGGAATAAATCCGATGGATGTAAAAAAGGTTACGATTTTATCCCATTTTTCTTTAAATTCAGGCTTGGAGCGTTTCTGGATTAAATTAGGGTCATATTTGCTGAAATATAAGATATTATTTATAAAAAACACGTAAAATAAAATGAGTACAATCCAAGCCTCAACCCATAAAAAATTATTAGCGGGTATTAACATCCCTAATCCAAGCAAGAACGTTACAAAGGTTACTACACCAATAAACTTCCCCTTTGATAAATCTGTCCCTTTATCTGTCATGATTGAAATAATACTAGCTTATTTTTTGCTGTATTTCTATTGCTCATATCTATTCTGTAAAATTTATTTAGATAATAAAAATTCCCTAAATGACATCATAAATTCATTTTCTTTAATTAACGTTCCTAGATGACCAGTATTCTCGTAAATTATATCTGAAACATTGGGGAACTGTTTTTTTAATCTTTCGTGATATTTAAAATCGGAATCTGTGTTAGATGTTACTACTAACACCCGTCCTGTCCAATCTTGAAATGAAATCTTATTCAATTTCATACTATCTGACACCAGTTTAAATTGACATAAAACATCCTTTTTCGTGATTTTAGTCTTAAATATCTCTGTAAAAAAACATTTAAAAAATTTAACACGTTCAACTTGCTCTTCTGTTAGATTTACATCAACTTTAGTTAGTTTTAATAATTCTCTTGAAAGAATTTTAAATAAAAGAGAGTAGGGAACGATGTGTACGATAAAAATCATTAATTTAAAGTACCAATTCCATTCTGGAAGAGGAGGAAATGTAAAACTTAAAATAAGTTTTTCAATTCTGTGGAACGCATGATAAAAATAAGATTGTGCCATCAATCCACCAAAACTTCCCCCATAAACATAAAGAGTCTCAACTTTTTCTTCTTTAAGAATATTGTCAATCCCGATGAAAAATTGATTCAGATTTTTGAATCCTTTTATAGAAGGCGCAATAATTTTGTATTCTGATTGTAATTGTAAAATTCGATTATAAGCAGTTTCAGCATTGCCCATCGCTCCGTGAAATATCAATAGAGTCTTTTTTCCTGAACCAGAAGTAATATATTCTGATGTAATTCCGTTCTTTGACAACAGAGTAAATTTATTCTGATTTCTAAATTCAATTAATTCCTTCATTAGAGTGTCATCAACATGAACATAAAAATCTGGATTACTTTTTGGTATAGGTATTTCTTTTTTCAAGTTTGACATAATTTTCACATCTGATAATTCAATCTGGGCTCACTACTTGTAAATTGTTTTATAACATTTAGTTTGTACTAATTAGTCACAACTAATTTATAAATTTAATGATTTAATATCATCATTAGTGATCTATAATATAACCAATAAATATAAAATTACTGAGATAATGGAAAAAGTTATTGAAATGATTAGAACCTTTCAGGAAGATTATTGGATTTCTGTTAAGCATGAGACCAACATCAATTATTTAATAAAAGAAATTAAAGATAAAAAAAGGAAGCCTTCCAGAAACGAAACGGTAGAATTGATAAAATATTTTAGAAAAATAAAAAAGAAAATAAAAAAAAGAATCCGAAAAATTGAAAATGAAGCGAGCTTTTTTAATAAACATCATAGAAAGAATCGCTTAACCTTCTAATTATTTGTAAATAATCGGAAACATTTAGAAGATTCCAAAATTTATTTCAATCTTTAAACTTGAATCTATAAAAATAATGAAAGTTTAATTATTATCTTAATGATAATTCTTGAATATTCAGCTAGATTTTATCTACGAAGATTCAATTTTTTGAATTTATGAACTTAAAATATATTCTAATTTATATTCCAAGTGTTGTTTTTCTTGGACATAATAATCTATATATCATTTATCTGTAAGGGGGAAATACTAAAAGCAATATTTAGGCAAGACTGATAATTCCTTTTATAAATCAGAAATCTAATTTAAAGGAAATTTTCTTAATCAAAATACTTTAAGTTGTTATTTCATTAATTTTTAACAATTAATAAATACGCCAGAGGTAAATATCAAGATCAATGGATTGATCTTCCTTAAAAACAATACCCTCTTTTTCCAACAGATCTTTTTGAGTTTCATAACCACGATAAAGGGGCAAAGAAATACGTCCCTTACTATTAATAACTCTATGCCACGGTAAATCATATTTTCTAGAGCAAGAATGCAATATCCAAGATACCTGACGTGAAGCACGTGGATTACCTGCATAAGCAGCAATTTGACCATAAGTGGCAACTTTTCCTGGTGGTATCTGCTTTATTAGTTGTTTTACGTGCTCAGAAAATGAATAGTTCATGTTATTATCATCTTCATTAAATATTTTCATTCCAATATTCACTTGATTTATTAGAATAAAAATAAGAAAAAAAAGAATATTTTTTGTTTTTTTAATTATTTTACTATTCCATTACGTTCTCTTTTCTTCTCGAAGGTAGAAGTAGATGTTTATAACTATTAAAATGATTTTTATTATAGTAGCAATTATTTGACCTGTAATCCAGGTAGCTGAACCAGTAATAGTAATATAAGCCACAATATCTAAAATAAGCAATAGTATTTCATATGCGATTGCAAGCTCGAAGGTTATTTTAACTTTCTCCCAGTCTGCTCTTATGATCGCAATTATACCGAAAATTCCAAGAACCACAAGAGCTCCACCACAAACCCTTAAGGCTTGTACATCAAACGCAGGTGCATCAGTTAATTGGTAATATATCTCAGGAATTATCAATTCAAGAAATCCATAGATAAATGCAACAATTACATTAACAATAATCACAATTTTCATTTCTTTTGACATTTCTGCCATAGATTTTATCATCTCTTATTTTTTTTATTAAAAATTGTATCTCCTTTTTAAAACAAGTTAATGTAAGTTACTTTTTAATTTAAACATTAATACAAAATTGTTAAAGAATAAAATAGTTTTTATTTTTTTTTATAAAAAATCTAAATAATTATGACATCATTCTTTTCTATGATACAAGAAATAATAGAATAATAGATAATGCAATAATTTTAATTAAAAAAATATAAAAACATATAATGATTTTACTATTAATAGAATAATTATTTTATTAAATAATTAAAATATAAAATAACATATATAAAAATGACATATACTACAATTTCTATTAAAGATAAGACCAAAAAAGAATTAAAGAATCTTCTATCAATATATAACGCAAAATCTATGGATGAATTACTAAAATTATTAATAATAGAAGCAAAGAAAAAGAAGATTGACGATTTTGGCATTGAATTTCAAAAAAAATTAAAAGAAAAGAATTTATCTTTAGAAGATATCATAAAATCTGGAGAAGAAATAAGAGCAAAGATCTTAAAGGAAGAATCTAAGAAATGATTCCCTTAGTTATAGATACCAACATAATATATTCAGTCATATATAATAAAAATGGCGTCGAAAGACAACTTCTTAATTATATTATTGATAATAATGAAATTCAATTATTTGCACCCGCTATATTTTGGGATGAAATTCTTAGGAATCTTTCAAAAAAATTAAATTTTCAGGAAAAAGCTGTGAATTCTATTCTTTCCCAATTTGATATAATTGAAATTTCTCCCAAACAATATGAACCAAAGATTGTTGAGGCTAGAAGTTTAATTTTCCATGAAAATAACGTACCTTTTGTTGCCTGTGCTCTTTTCTTAAATGCACCAATTTGGTCAGGAAATGAAACTCATTTTAAAGCTTTAGATAAATCTAAAAAAGTAATCTGGTTTAATTCAAAAAGATTAAACAATTTTTTTAAAAAATCGAATTAAATATGTCAGTAGATCTACAATTTCATAAATATAAAATTTAATTCATAAATCTTTAAATATAGGTTCTAGAGAATTATAAATAATTACATAAATCTAAAATAAAATTTTAAAAAATATTAAATAATAGAAAAAGAGGATTGGCTGTGAGAAATTTAAAAGTCAAAATAAAAAAACCTATGCTACTGATAATTATTTCAGTCACATTAATGTTAATAATTGGGATTACAGGAACTTTGGAGTTGTTGGGTAAAGGAACTGTGATTCTTAGTCTTACTGGAGCAATTATTTTTGCTGGTTTAATGGGGTGTGGAATTTTTTCTTTACTAATTAATGTATTCCGAGAGGTGTTCTTTATAGCTGAAACTTCAAGAAATTTCAAACGTAAAATCATAAAATCAGGTAAATATGTTGTCGTTATCTTATTTACACTAATAATCACTCTTGTCGCAGTTTTAGGAACAATGCTCATTTATTGGAATATTCGCCTTCCTCCCTCTTATGAAACAGATTCGGTGCTACAATTGGAAACATATATTGCAATACCACCTGGAAATCAATTGGAAAAACACCACAAATCCAATACTAAATTATATTATTGGAAAGGGAATTTTTATCTCACTTATCAATCATCTAAATGGCATCTTGAAGACAAAAATGGGGAACTGATAATTGCCAAATCTCCAGATGCATCCGAGGGAAGCTGGGAAATAATAGCAAGTATAAAGGGTCCAGGACAAAATGATGTTAGAGATCCATTAATAACAGAAATTAACGGTAGTCTGTTCTTTTATTTTTTACCAAACTTTAGATTCGACCCTGGTCCAAATACAACCTACTGGACTGTTAGTGATGACGGTGAGACCTGGGCTGAACCACAAGAATTAGAAGTAAATGTATTATATGAAGATGGATGGAAAACAGAAGCAGGATGGGTTTTTGGTAGACAACGACCAATAACTGAAGATAATATTACTTGGTATGTTATGGCTAGCGGGAGAAAAAATAATAAAAGAATGACAATTTTACTGGAGTCTACAGATGGTATCAATTGGACGGAAGTCTCTGTAGTCTACGATACATATGGCAGTGGCGAAGCTTGTATGGAATTTTTACCAAACGGAGAATTTATTGCTACACTCCGAGTTAGTGCTATGAGCAGCTGGACTGGCTATGAATTTGGCACTCCTCATGCCGGTACAATTATTGCTACCTCGTATAATAATCATAAAAATTGGTCCCATCATGCCGATTTTCAAACCAGAATGGACGGTGCTACACTCTTTACTTTAAATAATCGATCAAGAATATTTGTTGCCGGTAGAAATCATTTGGGTCCAAGAATAGATATTGGTAATCACGTGAGTAGAAAACGGACAGCCATTTATGAAGTAAAGAAAGATCACCTAATTCATCTTTTCGATTTACCCAGCAATGGAGATACTGCTTATACAGGCGTGGTCGTAAGAGGAGATGACATTTACGTCAGCTATTATACATGCCCGATTAATAAAGATTATCCGTGGATTGTTGGGATTTGTATTCACACCGAAACAGAGATTAGAATAGCAAAATTTAGCACCTCTGGACTAATTGAATATGCAAATCAAATTGGGGGTGGTTAAAATGTCTCAGGAAAAAGAAGAGGAAAAAATAAGCGATAAAGAAAAATTCATGATTGAACTTTTAATCATGACTGTAGTCGGCTTACTCGTTATAGTCCCACTTATCTTATATGGATATCACTTTTTAATTTAATATGGAGGAATGTAAAAAATGGATAAAAAAATGATTTGGAACATTACACGAATAGTTTATTGGACATTAATATTCATTTTAGCACTCTACTTTGTCTTTCTACTAATAACAACGCTTTTTATGTAGCAACGTCAAAAAAAATATTAGAATTCAGGAGTATCATTAAAAATTTTAATATAAGTTATCTTTTTTTGTTTTCATTTTCTTTTTATTTTTTTTAAAATCTTTTTTAAAATAATTTTCATTAATTTAAGAAACTTTCAACTTTAAAAATTATATAAGATATAACCTTCTAATTGTTAAATAAAAAATAAAATATGAAATTGTTGAAGGGATTAAAATGTCCACAGATGAAATCCAGCCTAAAATTACCTTAAAATTCATCCTGAAAAATTTAGGCACTATAATCAAGATGAAAAGAGCCAATAGAGAACGAATGGATAAATTTACAAAAGCAAATCAGCTACTTAAAGCACCAATCATGCCCACTACCGAAGGTACTGGAGGAGCAATGGAAGAAGGTATGATCTATATTATATTCAACTCCAATGAAGAAACATCCCCCGAAATCTTCGATAGCGTATTCCGGGTATTTTGGGCCAATGCACCCGATTTGAAATTTTCAGTTTTTGATGGTGCCCTCCTCTCTGAAAACTTTAAATCTGGCCAATGGGTAAGGTCTTTCGGTAAGGGAATTTTCGAAAATCTTTCTAAAAAGCGCTTTCACCAAGAGGTACATTTCGAAGAATGCGACTTGGAATTCGATGGTATATGGCCAGATGGCTATAAATTGATTTTCCATGATAGAAAACTTGATATCAAGGGAAATTTAGCCTATGAAGCAATAGACCCGAAAGGAGTATTAGTCTATTATAATAATCGCCTTACAGTAGCGCCCTCTATGGCCGAACAATTCTATGATATTTTCGCAATAAAAGTAACAGGCACTATAGAAATGCAAGGAAAAAAAATTCACGTTTCTAATGGGAGGGGTATCATCGAGCATGGATTAGGTATTTTTTCAAATTTTGACATATATGATTGGAGATGGCTCAATTTACAGTTTCCCGAAGGGCAGATCCATCTCTTCTACCATTCGCTTGACCTTAAGGATGAGGGAATTTATATAGCCGGGGAAGGGGCTGCCGTCATGAATGGTGATTGGTATCACTTCCAACCAGGAGATTTCCAAATAAAGGAAATGGGCTATGGTGCAGATGATATTGTTCCAACTAAAGTGCCAATCGAATGGAAAGTGACCGCTGGGAAAGATACCCAGGGAGAACCCCTCTTAGACTTGAAAATGGTGTCCACCACTAAACTCTCTTGGCACGGAGCAATGGCTAAAGAAAATCAAGCCATAACTAATTATATCCTTGACGCTGACGGAACATGGAAAGGAAAAACCATTAAAGGGAAGGGGACAATGGAAAACCAAATGCATAGAGTAATTAAATGATCTATGTAATATTTCTTGTAAATAACTCTTCAAATTATATTCTCAACTATTTCTTTTACTGAACTAGGATAAGTATTTGCATAATCTTATTTTTGCTAACTATAGAAATGATTTTTTAGATGATTATTTTTTTACATATTTTTAATTTAAAAATAATTTATTCAATTAAAGAACATGTAAAAAAGTTTTTTCAAGAATAATTTAAAGATCTATTTTTTTGGTTTATTAAATCTTGAATTGTAATCTCAGGATGATGATATCTCTGTGTTTTTAAAGTTTATATACCGAATTGAATAGATTTTTCAGGGCAAAAATTAATACATGCTAAGCATTGCTGACATTTATGCTGCCATTGTGGTATTCCCTCTATTAGTATAATATTATTTACAGGACAAACCTTTTCACATATACCACACTTGTTGCAATTATCATCGGCGTAGAATGATTTATCACTTTCATACACTTCCTCTCGAAATTTATTATTAAATCTTTCACTCTTGCTTACATCTTTTTTAAAAATATCTTGATTGAGATTTTCTCTTTTATCCTTTAAAATTTCAGAGATAAATTCAACTTCTTTAATTGCTTTTTCGAAAAACTCTTTTTGACGCTCTTCTGAGTGAATATCATACGCAATAATATAATTATTGGGCATAGTGATATAAAATCCAGCACTAAGCGTTTTCGCTTTCGTTTTTAAAATCTTCTCTAACTGTTGTAAAGGCTGTTCGTTAATATCTCCAGCATACGTTATAACCGCAAAAAAATAATTAGATTTACTAAGATCTATTTTGTATATAAAATCATACACTATTTTAGGCAATCCAGAATAATATAAGGGAAAAATAAAACCTACTTTTTCACTCCTCGATGAAAGGTTTTCCATTTCCCAAACCTTTGCAATGGGTATAAGTTCACAGTCTTCTAACTTTTCGGCAAGGATTCTCGCAATCTTTAAAGAATTGCCCGTTCCAGTAAAAAAATAGATTGTCGTTTCCATATATATTTAAAATGTTCTCTTCTTTTAGAGTTTATTAAACTTTAATCTAATTTTTGGTAAGAATTCACTTCTTGTATAATATATGTGCATCAACTTACGATTAGGCATTTTATAATCTTTTGGATTTATGATCGCTTTATTTATCATATTTTTCCCTCAAATGTTCTTCCGAGTTTAAGAAAATTTCACAATCACAAAATCCGCCAGATTCTCTGCAATCTTCTAAAAACTCTTCTCGGTTCTCTTTGAGAATATTCATTTCTTCTAATATTATCTCTGCATTGGTTAAATCACGTCCATTACATCCATTGATTTCTAATAATTCTTCTAATCGATTAAAAAATCTCTCTAAATCTTTTTTATTCATTTGTAATTCTCCAATTAATTAAGAATTTTAGAATAAATAAGTTATTCAACAATCTATTTATAAATTTTGTTGAAATTTAATTTCATACTCGATTATAATTTCACGATTAGGATTTAAGTTAACTTTAATAATGTAATCAAGTAACTTGGATATAATACCTCGAATTTTAATCTTGAAGAAAAATCATAAGGATTTCTTAAAGTTTTCCCTTTAAAGGTAGTTTTGTTAATTTTCAATATTAGTTAGCTTTCTTTGGTTTTTTTCTGATTAATCTTACACCCAAACTTATTTCATCAGCCTTTTCCTCGGGACCTTTCCAGAATGGATATGTCTTTTTTAATATTTTTATTTTTTTTATTTTAAATATTAAAAGAGCAGTAAGATTAATTGCAAGGATATTTGACATTAAAAGAATAAAACTTCCAAAAGACAAAAGAGCATTTCCATAGATTAGAGCTACTCCAATATTAACGGCGGGAGGCATCAAAGATACCGCAATAGCAATACCAACTAAAGAAGATTCTATTCTACCCGTTATGGCGAATGCTACAGCTAACCCGGCGCCAATTGAAACGATTAAATCAAAAACCGTTGGAAAATTTCTATTCATCATTTCATGGGTTGCAGAGGGTGAATCATAAATAAGGAAAGCCAAACTTCCCAGGACAATTCCAGTCCCTATTGCAATAAGAATTCCAAAAAGTTGTCCAAAGATTCCTTTTTTAACTAAGATATAATTTTTGCTTATCATTCCATATGAAACGCCCAGTATAGGACCCATTAATGGAGATATGATCATTGCCCCTATAATAATCGCCGTAGAATTTAAAATAAGCCCTGCTCCTGCGATCAAAGCAGCTATGATGATAAAAATATAATAATTTAAATTTAATTCCATAACTTCTTTTAAAGTGGATTCGATTTCTTCTACAGATATCCGGCTTGTAATTTCATCAGAAACATCACTTTCTTCTTCTTTCAACTCTGGAATTGTAACATCTAATTTTAATATATCTATAATACCAAATTCAGTTCCCACTCCAATTTCATTAAGAACTTCTAAAACTCTAGCAACTTTAATTTTAGTGCAACGTATAATGACTAAAGAATTACTTTTACCTTCCAATAATATCATATTTTTAATGTTAAGTTTCTCATTTAAAGCTTTTATTAATGATTCAATACGGCTTTTTGGTTCATTAGGAAGACTTATCTGAATTTGACTCATTTTAAACTATCCTTGGATGTATTAGTACAATTAGATTTTTAACTAATAATAAAAATTCTATAATATTTATAATAATTTTCTTTTTAACTAAAATGTGAATAAAACTTACGTTAATTTATTTAACCTACATTCCTTAAATAAATTCTTTTTATTTTCATTCTCTAATTATTATTGAATCTTTTTTAATCTATTCTGTAGCAATTTCATAGAAAAACAGAAACTTTAAAGGTTTTCGAAAGAGATTAATAATCCTAAATGATGAATTCTCCTACTTTTTTAAAGTCAAAGACGTTATCTTTATTGTAATCAACTTCTAAAATATCTCCTTCAATAAAATCACCTTCTAATAACTTCAAAGATAACGGATTTTGAATGTATGTTTGTATTGCTCTTTTCAACGGTCTTGCCCCGTAATCTGGATCGAATCCTTTTTCACTAAGAAATTCTTTTGCCTTATCCGTGAGCTTTAATTTAATTTTATTGTCAGATAATATTTTGTTTAAGTTTCTAAGTTGTATATCTACGATTTGTTTTATCTGATCTTTTTTTAAGAAGTTAAAAACTATTATATCATCAACGCGATTTAGAAATTCAGGCCTGAAATAACTACTCAGTGTCTTCAAAATTAATTCTTTAGTTTCTTCTTTGCCCTTACCGCGGGATTCTAATATATATTGACTACCGATATTGCTAGTCATGATTATAATTGTATTCCTAAAATCTACAGTCCTTCCATGACCATCTGTTAAACGCCCATCATCCATAATCTGCAATAATATGTTAAACACTTCTGGATGTGCTTTTTCGATTTCATCAAAGAGTATTACTGCATAAGGTCTTCGCCTTATAGCTTCTGTTAAATATCCACCTTCTTCATAACCAACATATCCTGGAGGTGCACCAATCAATCTCGCTATGCTGTGTTTCTCCATAAATTCTGACATATCAATTCTTACCATAGCATTTTCATCGTCAAAAAGAAATTCCGCTAAAGCTTTAGCAGTCTCGGTTTTTCCGACTCCTGTTGGACCCATAAAAATGAAAGTGCCTATTGGTCTATTCGGATCTTGAATTCCTGCCCTTGCTCTCCTAATAGCATTTGAGATTTTTACTAATGCCTCATCTTGTCCAATTACCCTTTGTTTTAATCGATTTTCCATTTTTAACAATTTTTCTCGTTCTCCCTCCAACATTCTTGAAACGGGAATACCAGTCCATTGAGAAACTACTTTTGCTATGTCTTCTTCGTCAACTTCTTGCTTTAACATTTTATTATTTTTTTGAATTTCATTCAATTCTGTGTTATATTTTTCTAAATCTTTCTTCAATTGATTAAGTATACCATAAATTAATTCGGCGGCTTTCCCAAGATCTCCACGTTTTTCGGCTTTATCAGCTTCTATCTTTGTTTCTTCCATCTTTCTCTTAATTTCGCTAATTTTTACTATTTTTTCTTTTTCGTTTCTCCATTGAATCTGCATTTTATCGCTTTCTTCATGTAGATTATGAAGCTCTTCGTCGATCTTTTTAAGTTTATCATTGGCAGATTTATCCTTTTCTCTTTTCAAAGCTTCTTTTTGGATTTCTAATTGGATAATTTTCCTCTCAATAGCATCAATTTCGGTTGGCATACTATCTATTTCTATCCTTAATCTAGAAGCAGCTTCATCTATAAGATCTATAGCTTTATCAGGTAAAAAGCGATCTGTAATATATCTATGAGATAAAATAACGGCTGCAATTATTGCAGAATCTGTTATTCGAACTCCATGATGTATTTCATACTTTTCTTTTAAACCTCTTAGAATTGCTATAGAATCTTCTACAGATGGCTCAGCGATATAAATGGTTTGAAATCTACGAGTTAATGCAGCATCTTTCTCAATGTATTTACGATATTCATCTAATGTTGTAGCGCCAATACATCGCAATTCTCCTCTGGCTAACGCAGGTTTTAACATATTTGAAGCATCAATCGCTCCTTCAGCTGCACCGGCTCCTACTAAAGTGTGTAATTCATCAATAAATAAAATAAATTTTCCAGCACCTTCTTCAACTTCTTTTAAGAATGCCTTTAAACGATCTTCAAATTCACCACGATATTTCGCTCCGGCAATGAGGGCTCCTAAATCTAAAGATATAAGATCCTTTTCTTTTAAAGAATCTGGAACATCATTACTAGAAATCCGTTGAGCTAGACCTTCCACAATAGCGGTTTTTCCAACACCAGCTTCTCCAATTAATACGGGATTGTTTTTTGTGCGTCTTGAAAGGATATGCATAACCCTTCTTATCTCGTCGTCTCTTCCAATCACGGGATCTAGTTTTCCTCTTCTTGCTAAATCCGTAAAATTGCGACTATATTTCAGAATTGCTTGATATTTTCCCTCAGGATCTTGGTCTGTTATAGTTCGATTACCTCTAATATTACTTAAGGCTTGAAGAATCCTGTCTTTAGTTATTCCATAATTTCTTAATATAGGATAAATTGACAGAGACTCGTCTGCTGCTATTGCAATTAGTAAATGTTCAGTACTTAGATATTGATCTCTTAAAAATCCTGCTTCCTTCCATGCAACATCGAATATTTTTTTAATTCTTGGTGAGATCCTGACATCTGTAACTCCAGGTCCTGTAACTTTTGGCAACTTATCCAATTCCGCTTTCAAATCGTTTAATAATGTGTAAAGATTTACTCCGAGTTTTTGAAAAAGTGGTGTAGCTATTCCATCTTGTTGCTCGATCAACGAAACTAACAAATGAGGGGGTTCTATTTCCTGATTTTCGTTATTTTGGGCTAGTGATTGAGCAGCCATTAGACCCTCTTGAACTTTAATCGTGAATTTATCAAATTTCATCATCTTATAATTTTACCTATAAACCTGTTTTTTGTAATTTTTCTAATAAATCTTTTTGGTTCTTTTTTAATCTTTTAGGAACTTTAATTTTTATTCTAACCATTAGATTACCCTTTTGCTCTGAATTAATTTTATAAAAACCTTGATTTTTTAATCGGAGGACTGTAGAATCTTCGGTTCCGGGAGGAATTGTAACGTTTAAAGTTTTTTCTGTACCAGGCACTTGAACATTACCTCCTAATACCGCTGTTGTAAATGGGATTTCTTGTTCTATATATACATCATCGTCTTTTCTTTCAAATTTACTATGCTTTTTAATTTTTACAATAATATATAAATCTCCAGGTTTACCTCCATTTTCTCCAGGCAAACCTTTCCCTTTAAGGCGTAACTTTTGATTGTCTTTAATTCCTCTAGGAATCTTTATAGTTAAAGTCTTATTTTGCCCCATTAGAGGATCTTTATATTGAATTTTTCGTTGAATGCCATTAAATGCATCCATAAAATCAATTTCGATGTTATATTTTAAATCTTCTCCTTCTCTTGGAATATTATAATCTGCCGATGTTGATCTAGATCTTGTACTACCCCCTCTATGGGAAAATACGTCAAATATATCTCCTAAATCGTTAAAAAAGTCAAATCCCCCAGTTTTACGACTTTTACTTGATTTTCCAAAAATATCGTTAAAATTATAACCTTCAGATGAACCAGTGGTTGAGTAATAAAAAGGTGTACCATCTGGTGATTGATAAACTTGCCCATCTCTTCCAGAAACACCGCCCCATTGCTGATAGGTAGAGGGATCTCCTTCTACCACACCAAATTTGTCAAACATTTCTCTTTTTTTATCATCACTTAGAACACTATATGCCTCGTTAATTTCTTTAAATTTCTCTCCTGATTTAGGCTCGTCTGGATTTACATCAGGATGATATTTTCTTGCTAACTTGCGAAATACCCTCTTAATTTCTTCTTTTGAAGCACCTTTATCGATTCCTAATATTTTATAATAATCTTTTGCCATGTTTTACACTTTCGTTTTTACTACAGTAAATTAAAAAAAAAAAAGAAAACAGCTAGTTTTAAACTTATTCAAACTCAGCATCTATAAAATCATCGTCTTGACCAGTAGCTTTTCGGTATTTTTCTTCTTCTATTTCGTCTTGTGTTTTACCTTGTTGTTGTTTATACATTCGAGCTGAAACTTCGTGTAAGGATTGTTGTAATTCTTCAATAGCACTTTTAATTCTATTTTCATCATCTGATTCCATAGCACCTCTAAGATCTGATATCTTTTGTAAAATTTTATCCTTTAAATCACCAATTATTTCTTCATTTTCTTTAAGTAATTTTTCAGTTTGATAGATCAGTGCTTCTCCTTGATTTTTAACTTCTACTAATTCTTTGAATCTTTTATCTTCTTCAGCATGACCCTCAGCTTCTCGAATTTTTTGCTCGATATCGTTATCAGACATCTTGGTAGACGCGGTAATTGTGATTGATTGACTTTTTCCAGTACCTTTGTCTTTAGCCGAAACATTTAAAATACCGTTTTGATCAATATCAAACTTCACCTCAATTTGAGGCACGCCTCTTGGTGCTGGTGGAATTCCAGTTAAATTAAATTTCCCTAAAGTAATGTTATTCTTTGCTATAGGGCGCTCGCCTTGTAGGACATGAATTTCTACTGCCGGTTGATTATCTGCAGCTGTTGAGAATATTTCTTTTTTTTCCACCGGGATAGTGGTGTTTCTTTCAATTAATCTAGTGAAAACACCTCCTAAAGTTTCAACACCTAAAGACAATGGAGTTACATCTAATAAGAGTAAATCCTTAACTTCTCCTGTTAAAACGCCCCCTTGTATCGCAGCACCCATCGCAACGCACTCCATAGGATCAATGGCTCTCTCAGGTGGTTTACCTATTAAATCTTCGAATTTATGTTGGACGCTAGGCATTCTTGTAGGTCCACCAACTAAAATTACTTTACCAATTTCTCCTTTCTTTAATCCCGCATCTTTGAATGCTTTCAAAATGGGAGCATCTAATCGTTTTAACACGGGATCGATTAATTGTTCTAATTTAGCCCTTGTAAATGTCATGGTTAGATGCTTTGGACCTTCATCTGTTGCAGTAATATATGGCAAATTAATATCAGTAGTTATTGAAGTAGATAATTCAATTTTTGCCTTTTCAGCAGCTTCTCGAACCCTTTGCATTGCCATCGAATCTTTTCTTAAATCAATACCTTGTTCTTTTTGAAATTCTGAAACTATGTAATCAACAAGAAGGTTATCCATATCTGTCCCTCCTAATTGAGTGTCTCCTGATGTCGAAATAACTTCAAATACTTTGTTATCCATCTCCATTATTGTGACATCAAATGTACCACCGCCAAAATCTAACACTGCAATTTTTAAGCTAGCACCTTCTTTATCTAAACCATATGCCATAGCTGCTGCAGTAGGTTCGTTGATTAATCGCCTTACGTTCAATCCAGCTATCCTACCAGCATCTTTTGTCGCTTGTCTTTGATTATCGTTAAAATATGCAGGAACAGTTATAATAGCGTCAGTGACCTTTTCGCCCAAATAAGCACTAGCATCATCTTTAATTTTTCTCAGTATCAAAGCAGAGATCTCTTGAGGGGTGTAATCTTTTCCATCAATTTTAACTTTATAAGAAGTTCCCATTTTCCTCTTTATTCCTGTAATCGTTCGATCTGGATTCGAAATTGCTTGTCTTCGAGCAGGTTCTCCAATTATTCTTTGTCCATCCTTCGTAAAAGCTACATAAGAAGGAAATGCTTTTCCTCCTAAACTAACTCCTTCAGCACTAGGTATAATCGTTGGTTTTCCGCCAATTAATACAGCAGCTGCTGAGTTGGAAGTTCCTAAATCGATTCCTATTATTTTTCCCATTCTATATCACTTCTTTTTATATATTTTATTCTTATTTTAATTTTTATAGAATTTCGTTATTTGATTTTTTTGATATTTTGACCCGAGCGGGTCTTAAAACTTGTTTTTTATTGTTAAAATAATAACCTTTATTCAATTCTTTTGTTATTATATCTTCAGGGATATCTTCATTATATTCGACCATTACAGCATCATGTTTATAAGGATCAAATTTTTCTCCTTCGCAATTCATTGGCTCAACACCCTCGTCAACAAGGAGTTTTTCAAAATTTTTAACTACCATTTCAAATCCCTTCATTAAAGATTCATCTGTTTCATAAGACTTTGATAGTACTAATGTCCTTATTAAATCCTCGTAATGTTCGATTAATTTCTTCAAAATATTCTCCTTTACATAAAACTTATACCTTTCTTTTTCGCGTTCTGAGATTTTCTTGAAATTTTCAAAATCCGCTTTTACTCTTATCATAGAGTTAAGATATTCTTCAGACTGTTCTTTTAATTCTCTAATTTTTATTTCGTATTTTCTCAATCCGTCGATTTCTCGATGTAATATTTCATTCTCTGATTTTAATTTTCCGTATTGTTCTGCTAGTAAATCAAATTTTTCTGCTTTTTCCTTAAGGGTTTTGTATTGTTCCTCCGATATTAAAGTATTATCAGAAGGATCTTTAAGAAATCTTCGATCATTTGGAAGTTTATTAAAATTATCTCCAAACATCCTAAATATCAGATCTCCCTTCTTTATTTATTAATTTCAATTTTATCTTCTTAATTTTCATTCTAAATTCTAAAGAATTTAAAAGTACTTTTTAGCTTTGCTAAAGATTAAAATGATTTTTTTATTAATAAAATTAATTGTACAAATTGGATTAGAATAAAAATTAGATGATTAATACTCATGAAAATAATATTGAGATAAATACTTAGATTGTAGATTCCAAAACTGCAATGAAAAAGCTAATTAATATAGATATTGATAGAGTAATAATTGATAACTATTCACGAATTAAAGAATTATTAAATCGGTATAATTATTACAAATTTTCACTTAGGAGTATTTAAGAATCTAAAAAGGAATGCTTTATTATTCCAAAAAATACTATCTAATTTACATGTAAAAAAAGATTTACATTTATCAATTATAATTTATCTTCATAACTAATAATATTTTATAATAAGATATTTCAAAATATAGACATAATTTATTGGGTATTAAAAATAAATCAATTATCTTTTAATGAAAATCAAATTTTTTAATTTTAATAATGATGCTGAACTATCCATAAAAGAGGTTCTATCTCTAAAAATAAAAGTAAATTGTAATTTATAAATCAGAAGAACTAAAATTTCGATCTGAATGAACAAATTTAAAATATTCAAAATGACCCGAAATCTCTTCTTGAAAATCCTTTAATTCTTCATTTTTCAACAGACTATTAAAAAAATTCACTACAGAATTATAAATTTTCTCAATAAATGTATCTGTCCGACTCATTTCATAAGAAAGTTCCAAAATAGCTTCATAATTTATTGTTAAGTCGATTTCCCTTCTAATCTCTTCAGTTAACTGTTCTTTAAGCTTTTTAATCCTCATATTAGTCCATATCGTTTCATAAACAAAATAATTTATAAATTGTATAAATTCTGTTAACGACGCAACCCCTAAAGCTATAGTAATATCACTGGTGACTATAAATGCTGTGAAAAAACCGATAAATATTGTTATAACCCTATAAATTATACTTTTTATAAGACTCTCTTTCCATTCCATCTTTAATTAACACCTTTTAAATTTTAATTTAATTCAATCCCTTTTTCCTGTGAGATTTTTCTTTCTCGCCATCGAGAATTTTTCTACCTATTTTTTAAAGGTTCAAAAGAGATATAATAATTATGGCTTAAAAACATTAAATGTATTTAGCGTCCGTATTCATTGATTTTAATTATTAAAAATTATCTCTGTTCCCCAAGAACTAGGATTACATCTTTATTTTACTCAAAATATCATCGAGATAATTAATATTTTCCTGTTTGAGTTCTTCCTTTAACGCATTTGCTAAAAAATATCTAAACGCCCATACTTCCAAATTCTATTAATAGCATCTTTATAAAAGACATTTTTTATAAAAAAGTAAAATATATATGCATACTTATAAATTTGTATTTTGCACCGAAATCTAATCTAATAAAAAAAAATACAAAATGAAATTTTATAGAGGTGGTAAATAAAAATGATATTTATTTCATATTGGGAGTTAAATCCTGATTTTGATCCAGCAGATATGGCTAATATTGCACAAGAGCTTATTAGTAAAAAAATCTACCCCCCTGAAGGAGTTAAGGAAATTGCATTTTATGTTAGTACCTCGGATAATTGGGGTATTAGTATAGATGAAGCCGACAGTGAAGAAGCTTTAGCAAGGAATACTGCTATGTGGAGAATTGCTAAACCTGGTATAATGAAATTTATTAAAACCACTCCTGCTATGGAAGTAGTCAAAATACTCCCAATATTAGTAAAATTGAAAAAACAAATAAAAGGTTAATATCAAAGAGACTTTGTTTCTGAAATCGAGGGTTATAAGTTAGATTTTGAAGTTTTCATGATAGCTGTTGAAGCATTACCACTTGTTGGCCTTGAAATCCCCGAACCATAAAAAACAAAAAAATAATATTTAAAGGAAATTATATTTCCATCTTTTTTTTTATCCTGAAGTGTTTTAATTCAGGTAGTTGAATTAGATTGATTAGATGTTAGAAAAAAGTTAATTACTAATCAGTACAACCATTATTCCTTAGCTTTTATGCATTTTCTGATTAATTTCTTTAGGAATTACTCTCTTTGTAGCATCTGAAAAAACTAAGTTGTGATATTCTTTATCTATAAATTCTATGATTTTCTTTACTAATTCATTTTCAAATTGTTTATTCAATATATGTTTAGCAATATATTGCTGAAAAAGATTTTCAAGAACACTCATTAAATATTCTTACATTGAATTTAATTTAATATTAATCATTATATTCTAAAAATAATCTACTAAATTTACTCAATTATTTGCATTTTTCCTGAAATACTTTGAATTTATTTGGAAAATTTAGCGTTTATTTTGAGAATTCACATCTTTCCTAATAATCAAGTTCTTAGAACGCTTCATCATATTTCTCGACGAAGAAATTAAAAAACTTGAATAGGTATCCCACATATTATAAAACGGATAACTATGGAATTATGGAAATATTATGATGTGACGCACAAGGAGCACCTCGTGTGCAATCCTCTGAGCATCGAAAAATTAAACGAGCTTATCACCCTCTTGGCGTTAAAACCAGGTTCAAAAGTGTTAGAAATCGCAACCGGTAAAGGCGAATTTCTGATTCGGCTCGTTAAAAAGTACAATGTGTCCGCAATAGGCGTTGATCTCTCTCCGTATCACCTCGATGATGCTAAAAGAAAAGCGAAAGAGCGTGTCCCGAATGCCGATTTAACACTAATTGAAATGGACGGCGCTAATTATAAGCCCGATATACCAGAGAGCTTCGACCTCACATGTTGTTTAGGTGCCAGTTGGATTTATAACGGGCATGAGGGCACGCTTAAATATTTGATGAGTCAAACCAAACGCAATGGGCTCGTCGTGGTGGGAGAACCGTTTTGGATCAGTAAGCCCCCAAAAGAGTATTTCGATCTTTCGGATATAAAATATGAGATGTTCAGCAAGCACGCTGGGAACGTGCAAATTGGAGATAGTCTTGGTCTAAAACTGCTTTACACTTTTGTGAGCACCCATGATGAGTGGGACAGATATCTTGGGCTACAATGGTATGCAATGGACAAATATGCTCAAACACATCCAGAAGATCCCGACCTTCCCGAGCTCTTAGCCAAATTAAATAAAGAGAAAAACCTATATCTGAAGTGGGAGCGGGATGCGTTTGGGTGGGCGATTTACATATTTAGAAAAGCCTAAATAGTCTTATATAGAGGTTTTTAGTATTTTAGCAAGTCTTATTTTTTCTTTCTCGCATTTTTTCCATCAGCTGGGCGAGGTTTCTTGTAATTCATTGTATGACAGATTTAAGACGTATTCATACTGCCAGAATAACTCTATGGTTTTTTGGTCATGTTCAATCTGATTATTTCTATAATTAAAAAATTATATATTGTAATAGGTACAACCGTAAAAGGTACTAGATCCTCCGTCAATATACATTTTATACTTTGCATTATGATAATACTTAAGATCTTCTAAATGAGCAATTTTATTTGCCTCTTCTTCCTGAAAATTATATTCAATTAATTCTTTAATTTTGAAATAAAAATTATTTTGAGTTTTAACTGAAACTTGGGATTCTTCAAAATTTAGGATTTGTTCAATTAATTTTTGCATTTTATTTATAGATGGTTGTCTCTTTTTTATCTTGATAATAGTTATCGATTTAAAAAAATAAATACTTCTTTACTCCTAATTTAAATTAATATAACTTAATTTTTCAAAATAATTCAAAAAAACTCACAATTAAAGAAATTTTACTTTATTTTTGAAAAATTTTATATTATTTTTGAAAACTCACAACATTATTGGAATGAGTAGTCAGTAAGAAAAAGTAGATTAAATTATTTGCATTTTTTTTGAAAAATTTTGCATTTATTTGGAAAATTTAGCATTTATTTTGGAAATTCACAGCTTTGGATTGAAAATCTAAGGAAATTGAATTAATACAATATCGACAGCCCTTAGGGTTCGGTCCATCATCAAAAACATGTCCCAGATGCCCTCCACAATTACTACAGAGGACCTCAGTGCGGTTCATTCCATAACTTGTATCTAATTTTTCTTCAAGATTAGCCTCATCATAAGGCTGTTTAAAGCTTGGCCACCCCGTTCCAGAATCAAATTTTTCTTCTGACAAGAATAAAGGCGCACCACAACCCGCACATTTATAAATACCCTTTCCATGATGGTTCCAATATTTTCCTGTGAATGCAGGCTCAGTCCCTTTCCCACGGAGAACGAGGTATTGTTCTTTTGTTAACTTCTCTTTCCATTTATCTTCAGATGATTTAGACACCATACAGTTAAGAAAAATTTATACTATTAAAATTATTACCTTATAGACTTTAAAGGTCTTGGTGCTAATACCTTATAATAAAAATCTATAATTCATCACAAATTTATAAAAAATTAGGCTTAGGTTTAAATTTCAGAATTATTTAGTTAAAACCATGGAAATTCACAGAGCTATTTTTGCAGCAGGTTGTTTCTGGGGTGTAGAGGCGAATTTTCGAAAAGTAGAGGGTGTCATATCTACTCGTGTGGGATATATCGGCGGTCAGTTTAGCAATCCTACATATAGGCAGGTATGTTCTCATAAAACTGGTCATGCGGAGGCTTTAGAAGTTATGTTTGATCCATCTAAAGTATCGTATAATGAGCTGTTAGATGTTTTTTGGGCAATTCATGACCCAACAACACTGAATCGTCAAGGACCTGATATTGGCACACAATATCGATCAGCGATTTTTTATCTTAATCCTGAACAAAAAGAAAAAGCGATGAGCTCAAAATCTAAGCTTGAAGCATCCAAACGCTTTAAAAATCCGATAGTTACAAAAATAGTACCCGCATCAGAATTCTGGGAAGCAGAAGAGTATCATCAGCAATATGTAGAAAAAAGTAATAACCAATATATGATGCATTTTTAGCCATTTAGGTTGCTAGAGTAGACATCTGTTATAGCTGATTTTTTTTATTAAAAGCATAATATCATTTAAAACTTTGAAAAACTGAATATTATTAAGATTTGTTATAATCTATAATATTTATGAAACTCAAACATTATGACATATTTTATATAATTGGTTTAGCTCTTACTACCATTTTCATGATACTGGAATTGATTTTTCAATTTATTTCGTTGAATTTTACATTCTTAATTTTCTTTTGGACAATGAAACTTCTTTCTGGTTTTGGTTTGATAATAACCGTTGCAAATGGCATCTTATGGATTCTAAATCGATTTACAGAGAAGTTCAGTAAAAAACATGTACAACTTCTGGTGATTTTTCAAGTAATAGTTCCAGGGATTTTAACTGGTTATGCTATTTATACTATTATTTCTTCTCTACCTCCTGTAACACCTTTAACAGGTCTAGACTATTGGGTTGATCTTCTTTTATTTCTCTATGGTATACTCTCTTTAATAATATCTTTATATATTTTCCCTTTAATTAGAGAAGAATTTCAAGAAGCTGTTGAACAAGGACTTTTTACACGGATTAAAAGAGGCGGAAAAAAAGCTGGACGGAAGCTTAAAAAGAGATATTTTAACTGGAGAGGTAAATATGCGAAAGTTCAAATTCAAGATCAAATGTCCTTAGGAGAAGTATTAGAAATTTGGAGAAACCAATTTGCAGTGTATCTACTTATCCCTATTGCCATTGGATCACTCATTTTTACGCCAGTGGCTTTCATTTGTATTATCTTTTGGTTAAAAATATTTGTGTTTGATAAAGGTGAACCAAAGTTATATGAAAGAATTGCTTTAATTGCCTCTATGGTGTGGATTGCAGCAATAGTGTCACTGTCTTATGCCTTCGATCTCGTATTCTATACATCTATAAAACCATTGTTCTGGACTATTCAAATTTTCAACTTAGTTGGAATTCTTATCTCTAGTGCAATATTCATTTACCAATTTATAAAACTTAAAGGAATTACCATTAAGAAAATTAGAGAAGAAATTAAAGACCGTAAAGCTGCTGATACTAAGGAAGCAGAAACATCGAACACAACGTAATTTTAATTTATCCTAATATTTTTTTTTCCCATTCATTTATATTAGAAATATTATTTAGTCTTATCTGCCTTTAACTCCTTTTCTAACAATTTAATATCTCGGTCAATAATTATCGTTTTAATTTTTATACTATTTGTTAAGTTATAATTTTTTAATATTTATTTTGCTCAAGATATCATTAAGGTAAAAGATATTTTCTTGGCCAAGTTCTTCCTTTAACGCATTTGCTAACGAATATCTAAACGCCCATACTTCCAAATGTTTATCCAATTCTTTTACTTTCTTCACCACAGGCACAAAATCGCCGTCCCCAGAGACCAACACCGCCGTATCATACGCATTTTCATACGCAAGAGAAATTATATCAATCGCGATCTTGATATCAACTTTCTTTTCAATGGCAGCATTAAACGTGATTTTATCAAAACTCGCTTTAATCACATACCCACTTCGATTGCTTAAATCCTCATACCACTTTTTTTTCTCTGGACTCATGGGATGCACAACACCTTCATATAAAAATATGCCCTGTAAATTTCGGCCGCGAGTTACGATGGTTTTCAGTTTTTCATAATCTGCTTTGATGTTATACTTCCTAAAGCCCTTGAAAATGTTGCTATTATCTATAAAAATTATGATTCGGTCCATTTCAAAAACCTTTTTTGCTTCCTTAAAGATACTGAAGTTCTCATTTTTTTTTAATTATTTGAATCTTTTGTAAATATAAGCATTTAAATCTCTGCTTTCTATAACTTTTACCTTAAGACCTAATCCTTTTGTGAAATCTCGTGGATCAACCGCATCTGGATGAGACTTATATCTTTTCCTTACTGAATTAATACCTGCTTCAGTTAATTCAATAATAACTAATCTGCCTTCAGATTTCATTACACGCAGTAATTCACTTAACGCACGCTCTTTATTATCTATATGATGGAATGTCGCATAGAGAAAAATAGCATCAAAAGAAGCATCCTCAAAGGGTAAATTTTCAGCATTAAACGGCTTGAAGGTAATCATTTCCTCAACACTTACTTTTTTAGCAGATATCCTCCAATCTGCCCAATAAACCCCCTCAGGCTCACCAGTAATAACTTTATAACCATGAAGGGCAAGTGTAATTGCCATATGAGCCCGCCCTGTGCCAATATCTAACACCTTTGAATTTTTTGCTAATTCAAGTTTAACTACAACAGAACTCAAAAAATCAATAACTCTCCCAAATTCCTCTCCTAAAATTTCTTTTACTTGCCCTATATTCATATATTTATCAAAAATTATACAATTTTAAATCTAATTGAAGTTTATGTCCCTCTTTAAGAGCTTTTAGATTTATATCTAAATTTTCTCCTGAGAATTGCCGCTTTAAAGATTCCTCAAGATCTTCTTCTCTTAATGGCAAAAATCTTAAAATATAACCCATTATAACTGTATTAGCTGCTTTTTGATTTTTAACAAGATTTTCCGCTATTTCTGTAGCCGGAACAAAGTAAATATTATCCGAATTTTCATGTAGAACGCTTAATAGATATTTTTCTGAGGGATAATCTTCATTAATTATTTTTTTCTCGTCAGTAGATATAATTAATTTTGTGCTTTTATTTGGTTTTGCATATTTTAATACATCCAAAATACAGCTTTTCTCAGTAGCTATTATCATATCTGTTGAACCTATCATTGGTATTGGAGCACTTAACCTATTTCCGAAACGAAGGAAGCATGTCACTCTACCACCTCGCTGACTGAGACCATGTGTTTCAGCAGTTATTACTTTATATCCATTAGTCATTAAAGCATTTCCTAAAATTTGTAACAAGCTTATTAAACCTTGACCCCCTAAACCAGTAATTACTATAGTATAACTATCGAAAGTCATTATAACTCCTCCCTATTAATCGCATTATTTGGGCAAATTTCTTCACATATACCACAACCTAAGCATAGACTTGAATTAATGTAAGCAACATCATCTTTTTCATAAATCGCAGGACATAAAAATTGACTATAACATAGACCACAATTATTACATAATTCCACATCAATATGTCTTACTCTTACCTTATGTCTTTTAATATATTCCTGGATACATTCATCCTTTACCACAATAACATGCAAATTTTGTTTTTCCAAAACATCAAGTCCCTTTTCATAAATGAGTTCCTTCAATCTAGCTGTATACTCCTTTTCATTTCCTTCATCATGCCTTATAACACTAACGTAAGCACCAGTACCTCGTAAAAACTCTTCTAAATTTATACCTTTCTTAAAATTTCCCTCTTTATAATAACGAGTATCGCTTCCTGGATGAGGTTGTTGTCCTGTCATTCCGATCCATCCATTATCTAATATTAGCACTAAAATTGGAGCCTTATTATAGATTCCATTTAAAAGCGCAGGTATTCCGGAATGAAAAAAAGTTCCATCTCCTATAATCGCAATGTTTAAACTTCCGTTTGTTTGAGCAACTCCTTGAGCTAAGGCTATACTTGATCCCATACAATACTTAACATTAGCAAAAGATATAGGAGGGAACGCCAAAAGTGTATAACACCCTATATCTTGGTAAAAATAGATTTCCTTTCCTGTTTTTGATTTGATTTTTGTGATAGCTTTCTGTAGTGCATATCCAGTTGTTCTATGGGGACATCCTGGGCATAATATAGGTTTCCTCCCCAATATTTTATATTTCTTCCCTTCTATTTGGTTTAGATCTATTTTTGGTGCTATATGGGTTATTTTAATTAACGCAAGAGAAATTTTTGTAGGATTTAATTCTCCAACAAAAGGTAATAATGAAGTTTCTTTACTATATGAAAAAGGATCCTTCCCATAAATTTTTAAATTTAATCCGTTCTTTTGAGCAATCGCCATAACCTGCGTTTCAAGATAAGGATCATTTTCTTCTACAACAAATATTTGCTTGAATCTTTTAAGGAACGATGCAATTAATTTCTCAGGAAGTGGATTTATGAAGCCAATTTTAAGAATCGGTGCCTTTAATTCAAGGAAATCTAACGCTTCGCGAACATAACTGTATGATACACCACTGGTTATGATGCCTAACTCATATTCATTTTTCACATCCTCGTTTTCAATTCTATTCAATGAACTATTCTCTGACATTTCCAATGCTTGATTCATCCTACTGTATATCTGATCTTCCTTTAACTCTAAAAAATAAAGCCTTGAAGCAACATTAACTTCCCTTGATAAATCAAAATCGTCCGCAATCTCTGATCGCTTTATTTCCCCAATAACCACATTACTTCTGGCATGAGAAACCATCGTGACTGTTCTTAATACCACCGGAAGTTTCAGTTCTCTTGAAATTTTAAATGCCCTTTTTGTAAATTCTAAACATTCCTGAGGATTGCTCGGTTCTAATGCCGGTACTTTAAAAAGTTTTAAATAATTCCTTGAATCCATTTCCACAGCACTCGAATGCTGCTGAGGATCATCAGCAACAAAAATAACCAACGCGGAGTTAGAATTTTTTGGACGAGTTGTAGCAAGAGCCAATAGTGGATCTGAAGCAACGTTTAATCCCACATTTTTCATGCCAACCATAACAGTGGCACCCCTCGCATATGCGGCACCGGCAACTTCTATAGCTACCTTCTCATTAATACTTGACTCCACCCATTTCATGCCTACATCCCTGAAAATTTCCAGAAAAATTTCTCCAACCTCAGAACTGGGTGTGCCCGGATAAAACGTGTAAACATCTAAACCACTTTCTAAACCACCACGAACTATCGCCTCGTTTCCTAAAAAGAACCTCTCTACTCCCGGATTGCCCTTAACTATTTTATTATAAATCCTAGCCATATTATTTTAAATTCCAACTCCCTTGAATATTTAATCCATACTTTAAAAAAAAATTCCCTATATTTAGATATTAAACCTTTTACTTCTTCTTTTGATATTTTAACTGTGGTAAATTTAATGCGTCCCTTAAATCATTAACAAACTTAATATATGTACGAGAACCGAAAAGCCGAAAAAAATTCCCGAATCACCAACAATTTCACAAAATGAGACCTTACGAGTAAATGTTGTAGTGATCTAATTAAAATCAAGTAATTAAATCAAATATGAATATGAAGGTAAAACATATCATTTCTGCGATGCCTCCTGTGAGGCCGAGTTTATGGATAATATTCCAGAATTGGGTTCTGGTAAAGTTTTACGGCGTGAATTGTTCGATATAGATTTTAAATTATTTTAAATTTTTTCATAATACAACTCATTTTTTAGTTAATATTCTATTTCTTTTTGAAAGTATATAACCAATAGGATTAAATATAAGCGTATTAGATAATCTTAAGAGAAATTGGACGATAGGAGCTGAATATATTTGAAATGGTGAAGGATCATGAGTATGATCTAAAACCCATCGAAATTTAGGTGTCCAGTTAGGTTTTATAGAATATTTTTTCATCAACTGTCTCAATTTTTGTGATAATGGAAATGCGAATTTATCCAAGGAATATTTTTGCTTAATACCCCATTTTTCATATAATTCTTTATTAATATTTGCGTGGATTAGTTTTCTCGAAGGAAAACCTAATACTTCAGAACAATACAAATCTAATTCAAATGGATTATCAGCAATAAATAATCGATTTAGAGGTATTGGAAAAGAGAGATGAGGTCCTAATCCTATTCCAACTTTAGATCCCCCTATTATAGATAAATTAGGTCTCATATTGCGTCCAGCAGCTGCAATAACTTCATCTAAATGTCCATGAATATGGTATATTCCTTTATACCATTCTGATAAGGCTCCAAACATATTTTTTTCTGTCAAACTTACACCAGTTTCCCAATGATTTTTTAAAGGACATACAGAAATAATGAAATTATTGGGTTCTAACATAATTTTTGGAATACTTATAGAATGCGGAACTCCAAAAGCAAAAAAGTGCACCTTTTCGACAGAAGATAGATTTATGAATTTACAAGATTTTAGAATCTCTTTATATCCTCTTTTCCTAAGAAGTTTTTCTCTGATAATTCGAGAAATCATATCTGCTTCGCATAGATAAATGTCTATTCCCGTATCACCAAAATAATCAATGAGTGATTTTATTATTCCTGATTCAGTATATGTTGAGGTATTTCCAGTTACTCCCCCTCCCATATTAATTTTAATTAGAATTTTTGAAATTGTGGGCAACTTTTTATTAAAAGGAAATTTGGATAAAACCTCGGAAGGATTATCATAAAAATATTTTATGGACCTTATGAATATCTTATCTATTTTATCTATATCATAATCTCGAGGGCTTATCTCTTTTCCAAATAACTTGCCCGATTTTGAATACACTTTATAATAAGGCGTATCAATAATAACTTTATCATTCATTAACATGTGTTTTCATAATCTAGTTAATACTATTCAAAATGAAAATAATAGAATAAATATTTTTTATTATATGATTTTTCCTTTAGTGAAAATTTACCTATTTCCAAACATTCTACTCTATTCACTTTCAATTCTTCTAAAGAAATTCGTTATTTTTAATTGTCTATTCCCCTTTTGGGATAATCTATCGAAATTATAATGGTCTAGAACAATTTTAACTCCTTATCTCTCTATAGAATATAATTAATAAAAAGGATTAGGAATAAAATAGAGGAAAAAAAAAAAGATAGAATCGACTATGCTCAATAAGATCTTAGAATTAAAAAAAATTCAAGGAAAATCAAGGAAATTTATTGGTGCTTTAACAACTGAACTTATAAGAACTGAATTGCTCAAACAACGATTTAATGTGAGTAATAGTAATGTTTTTTTTGAAGGAATTCCTAATGAACTTGATTTTTTTGAGATTAAATTCAGAGGAGCTTATGGAAAAAACAAAAAAATTCAATTAAAGAAATATTCAATAATATTAAAAGAAAAAATGAGAATAGAGAATGTATAATTAATACAATTTTTATAAAATTTTTTTTTGCTTCAAATTCGCTGGAGTAGGAATCGTGGCTTTGGATGCACTTGATAGAAAAATATTAAATATAGGACAAATTGATTTTTTTAGTCCCTTATAAATAAAATATTAAATATTTTTTTTATCGCAATTATGGATATATTAATTTTTTAGGAATTAGATGTTAAAAAATTGAAGGAAAAAATTGGACATTTTTCAGGAAACAGAAGATTAGATACATCCACTTTTAAAGAGTCCGATCGTGATACTGAAACGAGTAGAGAGA
>JAHQWG010000055.1 GCA_029856045.1 Promethearchaeia archaeon
GAAATTATATACATCAAATCATCTATCTTGAAAGATTATTATTCAGATTTATATGTAAAAACTTTAACTGAATTAATTATTGAGCATAAACCAGAGATTATATTAATCGGTGCAACACCTACAGGTAGAGATTTCGCACCAAGAGTAGCAAAAAGGGTTAATGCTGGACTTACTGCAGACTGTACTGGATTAACCATTGACCTTGAAAGTAGGAATCTATTACAAACACGCCCTACGTTTGGTGGAAATATAATGGCGACAATCAAAACTCCATACAGCAGACCGCAAATGGCTACTGTAAGACCAGGTATATTTAAACCACTTAAAAAAAGTAAGAGAAAGGTAAAAATAAAAAAAATTGATTATGACTATAGCCAAAAAGATTCCGTTTCAAAAATTGTAAAAATTATCAATAGAGAAAAAAGGAAGATAAATCTTGAAGAGGCAGAAGTTATAATTACCGGAGGTAGAGGAGTTGGCTCAAAAGAAAATTTTAAACTTATTGAACAATTAGCAGATTCTTTAAATGCTGAAGTAGGAGGATCAAGAGTTGCAGTTGAATTAAATTGGATTGAACAAGATCGTCAAGTTGGACAAACAGGCAAAACTGTTTCACCAAAATTATACATTGCATGCGGAATATCGGGTGCAATACAGCACATAGTGGGTATGCAAGGTGCAGAGATTATAGTAGCAATTAATAAAGATCCGAAAGCACCAATTTTTAAAGTCGCACATTATGGAATTGTTGGTGAACTTCAAAAAGTTATACCAGAGCTGATTAAAGAAATAAAAAAAGTAAGGACTGAAGAAAAAATTTAAAAAAAATGTTTTATCGTTTAAATAAATCTAATTTTTTTATATATAATTTTTAAATGAAATTATTATTTAGATTATTTAAATAAATATTTGAATTCAAGTTAATGAAAATCTTTAAAGATAATAAATTATTTTTTAAAAAGTATTGTGTTTTAATCCTAATATTGAATTTTATAGTTTTGGGTATTTCCTTAATTTTATACCCATTGTTATTTATCGGGATAATAGTTCCAGTTTTTGGTAATATTTTTGGTGTCTTATTTTTATGCAATATCTTTATAAATTTACTATTTGTTCAAATAAATTCTAAATTTTTAATAAAAACTAATGATAAGGGTAAGATTTTAAATCGAGTAACATATTGCTATCTTTTCTTTTTATTATTCGGAGTTTTACCATTATTTTCTATCTCAGGACCAGTAGTAATTCAAAATTATATTATTTCTCTAGTAATATATCTATTTCCTATAATTATTAGCTATTATGAACTTAAAATAATTGATAAAAAAGAGGGGATCTTTAAATGGGAGATAATATAAAGATACTAAAAGTTTCATTAATTGTAATTTTTTTTTGGACTTTTATTGGTGGATTTATTTTTTCCTATACATTATTTACTGGGGGTCCAGATTCCTTAGGGATATTAATTGGTTTCGCAAATACAATTTTATCTCCTCACTTAATTATATTATATCCAATAATTACAATATTTTTCTCAAAATTAATTCCTAAAGAAAAACACAAAATTATTTACTCTCTTATCATAATTATTGGATTATCTCTAAGCATAATTTATGCAATTCCATTATTCGCGGTGCCAATTTCGATTCAACAGACAAATTCTCAATTCTATTCTAATTATGGTTCAAATTGGAATACATTCCCAGCTGAAGTCCAAAATAATTTTTATACAACACCTTTTGAATTATATCTATTATATTATGGTATTCCTGATTCAAATGATCACAAGTTTGGTGTTTATAAAGATATAATTTTTGTGAATGAAACTGATTACCAACTATATTTTGACGTATATTATCCAAAAGAATTAGGATTTGTTAATAATGCAACAATTATTTATATTCATGGAGGTGCATGGACTGGCGGTGAGAAAGAACAACAAGCAAGCACATTGGAGTATTTTGCCTCTCAAGGTTATGTTGTATTTGCTATTGAATATAGGCTATTGAATGCAAGTTTATTAGAAGAAAATTCAGATTCAGAGATAATTAGTGGACTTTTTAACCTTCAAACGACAGGGCTTGAATATCGCACTGGAAATTATACTTTAGCGGACCAAATTACTGATATTGGAACTTTTACAAAATTTATTGCAAATAACTCAAACAATATTTATGGTGCCAACTTAAATCGAGTCTTTTTTATGGGTGGAAGTGCTGGAGCACATTTAGCAGGAGTTTGTGGATTTGGTTATAAGAATGAATATTTTAATGGAATTTTTAGTAGTGCTTTAAATATAAGTGGTTTAGTATTATATTATCCCCCTAATAACGCTTCAGAATTCTTTTATTATGTTAATAAAATGTATTATGAGATAAATCAATTTATTCCGGGTACACCTGAAACTAACCCAGAGGCATATTTATATTACAGTCCAAGTTATCTAATAAATGAAAACTCGCCGCCATGTATTCTTTTACATGGAACTTCAGACACAATGGTTCCCTATAAGGAAAGTATAACCATTCAATTAAAAATGAAGGAAAATAATCGTATATGTATTTTAATTCCAGGATATTTTGGAGGACATGGACACATATCAGGAATTCAGCATAACTTTATGACAACTTATTATATTGAGAGATTTTTATATCACAATACTTATTATAATTAGGTTAAATTCACTTGATATGCTATTCATTTTAGTCTATGACATATCAATTTTATATTGGATTCAAGATAAACTATATATAGAAGTAAAAAATTAATTCCAAAATATCTATTGGAAGTTTGTGAAGATAATGAAAAAAACGATTTTTATTGTGGAAGATAATGAAGTTTATTTAAAATTAGTTAAAGCTGTAGTTAATACTATGCCTGATTTGGAAGTTATAATTGAAACTGAAGGAGGACGAGCTCTTGAATTGATGAAAAAAGATATTCCTGATCTTATTATTTTAGACATTCAACTTCCTGGTATAAATGGAATTGAGATTTGTAAGGAACTCCGGAAATTACCTGAGTTTAAAAATATACCCATAATTGCTATGACAGGTTATCCTGAAGATTTTGATGAATACATTGCTTCAGAAGCAGGGTTCAACAAATTATTTTCAAAACCAATAGAGCTTAACGATTTTATAAAATCAATACAAGATTTTCTATCGGTTTAATTAGATTTTATATAAAGTACAATAAAGAGTAATTGATTTTAAGAGACATTTTTTATGTTGATAAATTGCTAATTTTTAATTATTTGATTATATTACTTATTTAAATTAGCTATATTTCTTTTTTTTAATTTTTGTAAAAGGTTTAGAGAATTTTCTTTCACAAAAATTGTTAATGGGGCAAATTTTACATCGAGGATAAGTTGGGATACATATTTGTTGACCAAACTTTACTATTAATCCATTAGAACTCATCCATAAATCTTTTGGAATTATTTTTTTTAACTCCTTTTCAGTTTGTTCCGGCGTTTTTGTATCTACCCAACCAGTTCTATTGGATATTCTATGTACATGTATATCCACGGCAATAGCTGGGATTTTAAATGCATATATCAATACACAATTCGCCACCTTATTTCCAACTCCAGGTAATTCTATTAATTCATTAAAATCTTTTGGTACTTGTCCATTATATTTTTCTAATATTATCTGAGAAACTTGTTTAATTCTCTGAGCTTTCGTTTTATAAGTTCCTGAAACGTAGATTAATTCTTCAATATCTTCTAAATCTGCTTCAGCGATCATTTTAGGGGTATTATATTTTTTGAATAAATTATCAGTTGCAGCTGAAGTATTTTTATCTTTAGTTCGAACTGAAAGAATGGTTGAGATTAAAATTTTATAAGGATCAATATTTTTAGGAGTTCTCTGGACTAGTTCATCCAAATGGGATAATCCATTCAAAGATTGCTTTATTTTTTTAAAAATTTCATAAAAGTCCATAAAAATCCGAAAATTTTATTTATTATTATCTAATTTTTGGAAGATGTAAAATTTGCGTTTTATAATTTGATTTTTTTTAGATTCAATAATCGATTTTAAGCTATTTAGGTTTAATTGAAGTAATTTATTAGATTTACTAAAAATTCTATTTTTTTGGAATATTGGAATTAAATGCAATTTATGTTTTTGAGCGATTTTTTGAAGAGGGAGTTGGACTTCAAGATTTTCAACGGTTTCAATTACGGGTGAAGTTAAACATAATCTCTTTCCTGGTTTAAGTAATTTATATGATATTTTCATTAATTCTTCAAAGTTGGGTCGAATTTTTGTATCTAATAAATTCTCTGCATCTTTAAAGTCTGGTTTATTTTTATAAAAAGGGCCAAATATAGGTTCTGTGCATATTCCATCAAAGGACGATTGGTTGAAAACATTTATAAGCTCTTTAATATCCACTTTTTTAATTCTTTCTTTAAAATTTGGTATATAATCCTCTTCTAATATCTTCCCAACCCATTTTAAATTCTTTACAGTTTGTTCAACGTATTTATTTTCAATGTCAGCTCCATATACTTCAAAACCATTAATATGTGCAAAAATGAGAATTGTTCCTGAACCACAAAATGGATCAAGGATCCTTTTGGATTCTTTATTTTCATAAAGGTTTAAGAAATTAAGCATAATTTTAGCGAATTTTGGAGGAATAGATCGCTCAAAACTTGTAAAAGGACGCTTTTCATCAATCTTTTTTTGAAAATTTGGATTAGTAACTGTATATGTTCTTGCAATATAACATCCTTCTTCTGTGAAACCAAAAATTATTTCTGCACGGTTTTTCTCTAATAAATTGTACCTAATGACATGGTGTGGAAATATTGGATTTAAATTTCCAGTATCTATATTTCTTTGAGGATATTTATAAAAAATATTTTTTTTTGCATTCCTTTCTTTTAATAATCTTGAAATATTTTCATTTAAATAGGGCAAAAAATGCTTAATTAATATGGATTTATAATAATCATCAATATAAAGATTTGGATAAATTGAAACCGCAAAAAAGATGTTTTCATTTTCAATTTTAGGGAAAATTTCTGGTAATAAATCATTTAACTTTTTAGATATATTCGTTCTAAAAGGTTTAATTTTTTTATAGGCAACTACTAATTCAGGAAATGCTGATTTTACCTTAGAAATGTCAATAAAATCTAGAATCACTGCAATTTTTAATATTCCTCCAAGATTAAATTGTAACAATTCCAAATCATTAACATATGTTTTGGGATTTAAGCCCTCTTCAATTTCTACTATTGCAATATTAGCTGAATAATCAATAATTCGACCTTTAAACGGTGGATTTCTTAAAATAAGATCAATTTCTGCTAAAGATAAATGCCAATTAGAACCAAGAACTAGTAGAAATCTTTTCATTATTTATTTTTATTATCCTTTTTTTGTGCTGTATTTTCATCCGTGCCCGCAACTTTATCAATATCTGCTACTATCTCATCTATATCTATTTTTTCTCTTTTATCTCCTACCATATCTAATATTTTATCTTCAGCCATTTTCTTTTTTACTGCAGCGGTTTTTTTTTTCTTCTCATACTCTTCCTTTTTTTTTAAACGTTCTTTTTTTGTTGTCTCAATTATATTTTTATAATGGTCTTTAAGATATTTTAAACTAAAATTAACTACATCTGAAATAGATTCCCAATTTTGGTCTTTTAAAATATTTCTGGTCCAATGATAGAGACTATCTTTTAACTTAATTGAAACAGCTTTTCCTCCAGAGATTTGCTCTTGAGATAACCACTTAAAAATGTTGGAAATAAGCATAGAGTTATCTAATGCTCCAAAACCATATTCTCTACTTAATGAGCTAAACATTGATACATTACCAATAGCTAATACTTTTCCTTTGTAAAATTTAGTTGCTACAAGTATAGGGATATTAGGACAATCTTCGTGATTCCAGTTATTTCCATCATAAATTTCCCTCCAACAGTTGAGTCCACCATATGCAATTATCTCGATTTTTATATTTTTATCTTCACTGTATTCAACAACATCAATCGAACACCCACCTGAATGCACAAATGAATTTAGATCTTCAGTTATCGAGTGATGTATGAATTTCTTGATTATTGGACGTTTTTGCAGATTTAAATAATAAACTGAATCATTAATTCGATCTGGAGAAAATGTAAATCCAAAATCCTTTGTTAAATCAAATAAGTTAGTTTTATTAGTATGATCGCCCCCACTATTACTAATAATAAATAAACTCCCGCCTTTTTTAACGTATTCAATTAGAACTTTTATTTCTGATTCGGAATAAACAGAGTTATAGGGGGCACCAATAATTACTAAATCATAATTTTCTAACTTTTTCACTGAATTTATTCCTGCTTCGATTTTTCCAAGCTTATACCCACTAGTGAATAAAAATTCAACAAAATCAATAAAAGAAGGACTTTCAATAACAAGCTTATTTCCGTGGGAATAATCAAAACAAATCTTTATATCTTGACTCATAAAATTACCACAGTCTACTTAGGATTAAATATGAATTCATAATATTAATTTTTTAGTAATAAAAGTTTTTATTTTTATTCTTAACCTTCATTTATTTACTAATATATCAACTACAATATGATATAACCGAGGTCCGTAGCTTTTTACAACCCTATGTTCTATGAATTCACATTGATATCCATTTTGTTGAGCCACTTTATCAAATTCATCATATAGTTCTAAATAATTATCCTTTTCTAGAACTCCTTCATAATGAATGAATGTCCCAGAATCTTTTACACATAATAATGCAGATGAAATGAAATCCTTCGGAGCAGGAAATACAGCCATTATTATTCTATCTGCCGTAATTCCGTTTTCAGCTAATTCTTTTACTTTTTCTTTACAATTACCGAAAATCGGAATAATTTTAAATTCTAAATGATTTAATTTTACATTTTCCTTTAGATATTCAAATGCAACTGGGTTTAATTCAATACTATAAATTAATTTTGCTTCTGAATGTATTCCAATTGGTAAAGAAAAGTATCCGATCCCTGCAAACATATCAATTATTATTTCTCCAGGTTTTACAAGTGTTGTTAAGTATTTTCTTTCATTAAGATTTCCTTTACTGAACATAATTTTGGTAATATCAAATTTGTATAATACACCATGTTCTTTATGAATAACAATAGAATCATCTTTTCCAGCTAGAAATTCAATCTTTTCTGGAATTCGAAATTGTCCGGTAATTTTTCCTCCATAGTAATATACAGATTCCATCTTCGGATATAATTCTAGACATTTTTTTGCAATTATGAATCGTTTTTCATATAATTCTGATAGTAATTTTAAAAGGATTATTTTTGAAATCATTTGAAAACCACGCGGTAATTTGTCCAATTCTTCTTGAGTTAATTCCGAATTCAATGCAATTTTTAATCGATCTTTAAAATTCATCTAATTCAAATGATTCTTTTTATTATTTAATTAATAGTAATGAATAATATTTTATTAGAATTTAAAATTATTAAAAAAATTGAGAGTTAATAATAATGGTTAATGTTTACCATGATAAAGACGGAAATTTAGAAGATTTAAATGGAAAAATTATAGCTATTATTGGATATGGTAATCAAGGAAGAGCTCAATCTTTAAATTTAAGAGATAATGGATTAAATGTTATTATTGGAAATAAAAAAGATGAATATCGAAAAATCGCTAAGAAGGATGGCTTTGATACATATTCCATATCAGAGATTGTATTGATGTCCGATATTTTATTTATTCTTCTTCCAGATGAGATAATGAAAGATGTGTATAAGAAAGAAATTGAACCAAATTTAAAAGAGGGAAAGACTTTATGCTTCGCTAGTGGCTATAATATTGCATTTAATCTCATCAAACCCCCAAGTAATATTAATGTGATAATGATTGCACCAAGAATGATTGGTATAGGTGTAAGAGAGACATTTCTCTTAAAAAAAGGCTTTTTTAGTTTTATTTGTGTACATCAAGATGCTACTGGGGATGCAAAAAAAATATTATTGGCTTTATCTAAGGGGATCGGAACATTAATGAAAGGAGGGATTGAAATCGATATGAAGACGGAGGCAATCTTAGACCTCTTCTCAGAACAAGCTTGGGGTCCCTCAATGGGACGCTGTTTATTAACATATGTTGATACGTTAGTTGATGCAGGTTATCCTCCAGAAGCAGTATTAGTGGAATTATACATGAGTGGGGAAATGAGCTACACATTTCAAAAAATGGCTGATATTGGGTTGATAAAGCAGGTTAATTTCCACTCTCAAACCAGTCAATATGGTTCAATGAGCCGTGGCATTAAATTTAGGAAAATACCACTTAGAGAGAAGTATGACCAAATCCTTAAAGAATTAGAAAATGGGGATTTTGCTAGGGAATGGGAAGGAAAATTAGCCAAATTGAAATTTAGATTCATTAAATTCTTTGCAACAAAACAAAGAATAGCAAAGTTGGAAAAAAAAGTCAGGGCAACTTTAAATCTAAAGGATATTGATATATATGAAGAGATGCCACCATCAATCGAAGAACTTGAGGATAAGGAGAAATTATTAGCAGAATTAAAAGAATTTCAAGAATTTTATGAATATTAATTTTTTTTTTATTAATTGCTAGCTTATTAAATATTCTTTATCAATTTAGCAGATTTGTAAGAATTTTTAATAATATTTTAATTGAAGTTAAAAGAATTAATTATTAGTAAAATTTTTGAAAAACAGAAAAAAATAAATGTAAAAAGTTGAAAAAAAATGCCAGATTTAAAGGATTTTCACGTAGATGAAAAAAAAGTATGGTTTACTGGTGGATATTGGCCAGAAGGAGTACCTCATCAAATATATGATGTTGAAGATATATCAGTAGAACCTTTATATGAAGGATTTTTAACTGCAGCAGATAAATATAATCTATGGGATAAAGATATTTGCATTTTTGTATTAAGTGGTCATTTAGAAAGAGTAAAATTAAGGACTTTAATAGACTATGCAAAAAGATTTGGAACTTTTCTTTATGATCTCGGTATAAGAAAAGGTGATGTTGTTGCAATTGATTTACCTAATTCTATTAATTTCGTGGTTGCATATATTGGTTGCCAGTATATCGGAGCAGTGGTTGCTGGAGTTAATCCACAATATAAACCGATGGAACTTTTACATGAATTAACTATAACTGAAGCAAAAGTATTAGTTGTAATGGACGCGTTATATGTTACAGGACCTAATCAAATATTACCTAAAACTAACATAAAGTACTTAATTTCCACAAATCTTTTAGATTTTATAACTGCAGAAGGAGAGATATTTGAAAAATTAAGAGAAGCACTCCCAGATTTTCAAAGTTCTGTTCCAGATGAAGGAGAAACTTTTAAGACATATAGAATGAAAAAAATCATCAATGAAACTGAACCAAAAGAAATTAAAGTTGAAATTGATCCCTGGGAAGATCATGCAGTATATTTAATGACTGGCGGGACGACGGGACTTCCTAAAGCAGCAGTATTAACTCACGCAAATTTGATAACAGATTTGCAAATATTGAAACCTTGGACAAAAATTGAACCTGGAATGGTTACTATTGGAAGTATTCCCTTTTTTCATGTTTTCGGGATGACATGTGTAATGAATGCATCTTTATCAATTGGAATGATTATGCTTTTATTTCCAAAACCACCTCCAGATGACGCTTTATGTGAAGCAATAAATCATATTGATGCTTCTGAAGGAATAATGTACACCGGAGTAGAAATGCTCTTTAAAAGATTAACAGATTTAGTTGAAGCAATGGGTGAAGATGAGTTTAAAAATAAATATGATATTTGGAAAAAAATAAAATTTGCAACTCAAGGTGCAGGACCACTTCATGATTATGTTCGAATACCTTTTGAACGTATATTTAATTGCCCAATTCGGTCTGGTTATGGTTTAACAGAAACTTCTCCAGTCTTAAGTGTAGCTCCTTTCTGGGGAAAGAATAAAATTGGTAAGTTAGGTTTGCCTTTGCCTGGTGTAGATTGGGCAATATTTGACCCAAATAATTTTGAAGCAGGTCCTATTTGTGATGGTAGTCCAGAAAGGGGAAATTTTGGTATTGAATATACTGGTGAGATTTGTGTTGCTGGTTCAATAATTATGAAGGGATATTTGGGAGAAGCTGGTGAAAAAGAAGATAATATAAAAATGTGGGGCGGAAAACGTTGGTTATTGACAGGAGATATTGGCTTTATGGATGAACACGGATTTGTAGAAATTAGAGATCGCAAAAAATCATTAATAAAAGTCTCAGGACATAGTGTTTTTCCAAAGGAAGTTGAAGAATTGATGGGGAAACATGAAATGGTTGATGAAATTGGGATTGCTGGCATACCAGATGAAATGACTGGAGAGGCGGTAAAAGCTTGGGTTACTCTAAAGCCAGGTTATAAGGCTGGAAAAGATATTGATTCTGAATCTTTGAAAAAATGGTGTCAAGAAAATATGGCAAAATGGAAATCTCCAAAATATATCGAATTTCTTAGGAAATTGCCTGTAAGTATTACTGGAAAAGTTCAAAGAAGAGTATTACAAGAAAAAGATCTTGATAAATTGGAAAAAGGAAAAGAAATTAAGGGCTAAAAATTTTTATTTTTTTTTTATTATTTTTTTTAATCAATTATTTCGCCTTTTAAATTTTCAAATGCGAAATATGAAGTTGAAAATGTCTTAACATTCAACACTTCCAACACTTCAGCAATTTCATCATCATATGCTCTTGAAATTATTTCAGGTTTAAGTGTTAAATTTTTTACATTTTGAACTATTTCCAGTATTTCATTAACATCTTCTTTTAATGTTATAATGAGCTGTGTACAATCATAGATTCGTGCTTGGGTCAATATTTTTTTAGAAGTGGCGCTTCCTATTATTAATTTTATACTTAATAAATCTTCAACCTCTTCAATGTCCAATTCATCTCTTTCAAATTCAACTACAAAATATTCTCTTCCAATAGATTCAAAATAATTTACTAATCGACGAGAAAAATTATTCCAGCCTACTATAATCACTAATCCTGATTTATTAACAAACCAACTTTTTATTCTTTCAAATGTCCATTTAGTTGACGAGAAAATATTAACATCAAATCCTTTTATCAGTTTCTTTAATCTCTCATCGAATATTCTACAATGAATAGGGCATTTTTCATTTATTTCGCGGATCCTTTTTACTAAAATAATCGCTTGTTTAACATTATTATTTACTAAAAACACTTCTCTACATTCTTTGATATTTACTAATTCTAAGGTTTCAGGTAATAAAGGGTTCCTAATAACAACAATATCTCCCGACTCCAAAAGATCTTGTACTAACTCTTCATTTTCTTCGATCATAACATATTTAATCCCTTTTTCATTCATATATTCAATAATTCTAAGAGCCAAATGGGACCAACCAATAATCACAACATGTTTATCCATATTTTTTGCAATTTTTTCAGCAGTTAATCTCGGATTGATTCGACTCGTGGATCTTTCAATGATAACCGTAAAAATTCCCTGACTTATAATAATTGTTCCAAATATTTGGTAAAATATTTCAAAAGTATTATCAGCACCAAAATCTTTCATAAAAAATGTTGCTAAAAAAATATCTGTTAGAGATGCGATGGAACTATACATGAACCAATGAAATAAAAATCCTCCACCAAACCAAACCAGTATCAGGATTAATGGTACTTTAATTTCCCCAATAAAAATACCTAATTTAACAAGCAATTTTCCCATTTTTTATCTACCTTCAATAAATGGTTATAAATAATTTAAGGTCATAATTTTAATTAAAGATATAGGATTCTTAAAATAATAAAAACCAATAAAATCTGAATGATGATACAAGAGGATACAATAAAAGCGGCGGAAGTTATAAAAAAGTGCAACCGTATTGTAGTATTTACTGGAGCTGGTATTTCAACAGAATCAGGAATTCCCGATTTCCGAAATCCAGGAGGATTATGGAGTAAATATGATCCCGATATATATGCGAATTACTTTCTATTTTTAAAAAATCCATCTCCATTTTGGACGATGCATCATGAAGTTGTTAATATGTTGATAAAGGCTAAACCAAATCCTGCACATTACGCAATTTTTGAATTAGAAAAAATGAGGAAATTAAAGGCCATCATCACACAGAATGTCGATATGCTTCATCAAAGAGCAGGTTCAGGAACAGTCCATAATGTCCCTATCTTTGAATTGCATGGAGCATTTGGTGATTTATATTGTATGGAATGTGATAAAAAATATAATCACGATGAAATTAAAGGTCTTTTAACAAAAGAGGAAAAAATTGTGCCATATTGCGAATGTGGCGGAGTTATTAAACCAACAACAATCTTATTTGGAGAACAGCTTCCTTCAAAAGTTTTATCTGGTGCTCTTAATGCTTGTAGTAATTGTGATTGTTTTTTAATGATTGGAAGTTCCCTACTTGTT